>NZHD01000072.1 GCA_002691205.1 Deltaproteobacteria bacterium | reverse complement strand
GAATATGGATTATTCACCGAATGCTTGTGGTTCTTGTAGCCGATTTTGGCAAAGTGTTCGGGCGTTGTGCCGTATTTCTGATTGTGCTCGAGACCGGCGTTTCCAAACATTTGAGGGGCCACCGGCGCCTGAGCGACACCCTTTTGATCGACCATGACTTGAAGGTGTTTGTCGAGAGCCATGGTGCGGTCCGTATACTTAATGCCTAGGGAGCCTTTCTCCATTTTTTCGAAACCGAGAGCCATAACGCAATCGGCCAGTCCGCCTTCAACAAATTGCTTGGCCATATATAGGGCGGTTGATCCTGTGGAGCAGTTGTTGTTTACATTGTAAATCGGGATTCCAGAGTGCCCGAGTTCATAGAAAGCTCGCTCTCCGGCGGTGGAGTCACCGTAGCAGTAGCCAACGGCGGCTTGCTCAATTTCATCGAAGCGAATTCCTGCGTCTTCGATCGCTTTTGTTCCAGCCTCTCTCGCCATATCGGGGTAATCCCACTCTCGCCCACCGGGTTTTTCGAACTTGGTCATTCCTACACCCACGACATAGACTTTTTTACTCATTTTCGGAGTTTCTTTCTTTGGATTTGAGGCCACATAGGCTGGATTAAAGATGGTTTCGCTCGATCCCATCGGATTTGACAAATATTTTTCAGAATCTGTGATGTCTTCAAAGCGCATGCTGCGTCAGAAAATTAGCACACCGAGTCCGAGGTTAAGTCGATTTAGGATTTACAGGGATGTGTCTTGCATTTCAAATTGGGCTCAGGGCGAGTGAACGGCTACTTTTCCTCTTGAGAGGGATTGGGGTCTGAATTCTTTCAGAGGGGAGTCGAGTTTGTCTAGTTTGTTTTCGAAAATTATCGATGGAGAGCTGCCTGGGCATTTTGTTTGGAAAGACGATGTCTGTGTGGCCTTTCTTTCGATTGGGCCGATTAAGCCTGGTCATACCCTGGTCGTTCCCAGAGCTGAGGTAGACCATTGGCTTGATTTAGAGCCGGAAGTCGTGGCACACCTTTCAAAAGTTTCACAGAGTATTGGACGAGCTCTTTTTCGTGTTCATGAGCCGCTGAAGGTCGCCACTCTGATCGCCGGGCTAGAGGTGCCTCATGTCCACGTCCATGTTTTCCCTATCTGGGAACTGGCCGATGTGGATTTTAAGAATGCCGCGACCGACGTTTCCTCTGAAGATCTAGCGCGCGAAGCCGAAAAGCTAAAGAACGAACTTCGTCATCTGGGGTACTCAGAGACCGCCGACTGAATAAATTGAGCCCCTGAGTGCTTTTCAGTTAAAGAGAATTTGAGGGATGGCCCCAAAGGCCGTCAGATATCCGACTGGGAGATTTTGATGCTCCCGAGTCTTCTCCTGAGGTGCGTGAGATGATGAAGGGTGTGGAGCCCCTCGCGGTGGGGGCTGCCTGGACTCTAGAGGCCGCACTTGAGCAGGCTGCAGGTGGGACCGGTCTTGCTGATTTTGGAATGAGTATCGAAAAGCGTTGGTGGAAGCTTTCGTCTTACGTTGATCGATTTGGTCTTAGAGTTGAAGGCTCTGAGTCAGAGCCCGTATATGATCTCCTTAGTCGATGCCGCGCGTTTGCATTTCAAAGTAATTCCGATAGCGGCCATTTTCGAGACGCATTAATTCACTGTGACTCCCTTGCTCCTGGATGAACTGGTTTTCCAGAAATAGGATTTGGTCAGCTTGCCGGATTGTCGACAGTCGATGTGCAATGACGAGCACCAACCGATCGCGACTGGCTTCTCGGAGCGACGCGACGAGTGTTTTTTCGGTGTCGGGATCGAGGGCCGAGGTCGGCTCATCCAGAATCAGGACAGGAGACTTGCGGACCAACGCTCGAGCAATTGAGATCCGCTGCTTTTGGCCCACCGAAAGTTTTCCGCCCCCTCTTCCGAGGGGCGTGTCAAATCCCAGTGGGAGATCTTGAATGAACTCGAGGGCGCCCGCGATTCGGGCGGCTTCCTCTATTTCGTCCGCAGTGGCTTCTGGGCGTCCGAGTTTCATGTTTTCTGAAATCGTAGAATCAAAAAGCATGGTTTCTTGAAAGACAAAAGCGACTTGATCACGAAGAGAAGCCAAATTGTGTTCCGCGATATCTCGATCGTCAAAAAGAATTTTCCCGGAATCGGGCTCTATGAACTTCGGAATAAGATAAGCCAAGGTCGTTTTGCCCGTACCGGCAGGACCAACGATCGCCGTGACTTGCCCCAGACGCAATTGAAGATTGATGTTTACGAGAGTTGGGGATGCATTGGGGTAGCTAAAATGAACATTCTTATATTCAATAGATTGCTTGAGTATCGGGAGTGAGGGTAGATCAGGTTGGCTTTCTTCAGGCTGAGAATCCATCAAGTCGAAAACGCGACTAAAACCAGGCGCGTCGTTTTGCAGGCGGAACCAGAGGCCGCCTAGGTTGCCACTCGCTGTTGCGATGGATACAAAAAAGCTGAGGAGTACGAGGAAATCTCCGGCGCTCAGTTCGCCGGCAATGATCCCATCTCCGACGTAGATAAAAATGTAGGCCACGAGAGCAGCCCCTGAAAGACCGACAGCTGCAAGGGTGACGAAATCAACAAGGACTCGAAGTCGATACTGCCTGAAGGAGTCGGAGCTGTCCGCATCAAAGCGCTCGCGTTGGCGATTCTCTCCGCCCAGGCTTTGTACGGCCACGATGTTGGACATGGATTCTTCGAGACTGGATGTGGTGGTTGCACCTGTTTTTCGACTACGGCCGCTAAAGCGTCTCTGCATCCCGGCAAAGGGCAGAGTGGGTAGGAAGGCTACGAGAATAAAAAGGATTCCGGAAAAAAAGATCGGAGAATCCCATCCGTAGACGCTGGCCATGACCCAGCTTTGTAGGGCGATGAAGATGGGTGTGAGAACGGGGGTCAGGATAAGTTGATAGGCCGTGTTACTGATGACGGTGGTGTCGTACATGACTCGGTAGATCGAGTCCCCAATTCTTTGATCGTTGAGTTCGCTCATGGGCAATGCCTGAACACGCTCAAAGAGTCGGCTTCGGTAGTGGTGGTTGAGTTTTTGAGAGAGTCGGATTGTCCAGCGAAAATCGACTAGACCGAAGAGTCCACTGACGAGACTGAAACCAGAATTGGCTTCGTTTTCAGTTCGAGTTGCAGTGTCCCAACCTTCAGGGACGCCGAAATCATTGGCGCTGTCGCTCTCTCCAGAATCGATTCCGAATGAACCAGTCAGAACGAGGAGCGCGAATTGTACGGCGATGGTGAGCAACAGGACGGATTCCATGGGCAGGCTTGAAACGAGGTCGACAAAGGGCTGAACGAAGAAAGGAAACGGCTTGGGCTGTTCACCGAAAGGAATTCCTTGAATGACATGGTCGACGAGGATTCGCCCGGGCCAGGGGAGGATAAGCATCGGGAGAAAGCTGATTAAGACCAGAGTCCACTTTACGCCAAAGTCAAATTTGAACGGTCGAACATATAGGAGCGCCCTTCGGATTAAGCGGATTGCACCACGAGCCGTAATTTGATCGCTGAGGTCTTCATCTTTTCTCATTTCGAGAGCAACTCCTCGTCGAGAGCAAACTCTTCGGCCTCGACCAGGCGTCGGTATTCTCCTCCTGTCTGCTTCATTAAGTCTTCGTGAGATCCAAATTCACGAAGACGATTCTGCGAGATGACTGCAATGGAATCCGCTTTTCGAATGGTGGAAAGCCGATGCGTGACGAGAAAAATAAATCGACTTCGACCCCACTCAGCCAAATTTTCGAGGACGGCGTGTTCGGTCTGAGCATCAAGGCTTGCAGTGGGTTCATCGAGGATAAGGATTGGGGCATCCTTGATCACTGCACGCGCAATGGAAATTCGTTGCCGTTGTCCGGTGGAGAGGCGAGTTCCGCGTTCGCCGAGTAAGGTGCTGTAGCCATCGGGCAGTTTCGAAATAAATTCGTCTGCACAAGCGATACGTGCTGCCTGGCGAACGGTTTCCCGATTGGCATTTGGTACCGCATAGCGGATGTTATCTTCGGCACTGCCGCTGAAAAGGATGTTTTCCTGAAGAGACACGGAAACATTTTCGCGCAGGCTTGCGACAGTAAAATTGCGGATGTCATTATCGTCGATTTCAATGGATCCGTGATCGGGTTCATAGAGTCTTAATAGAAGGTTCGTAAGTGTCGTTTTGCCCGAGCCTGTGGGGCCCACAATGGCCACGATCTGACCTGCTTCTATACTTAGGTTGACGTCACTGAAGATCGGGCGATCGGACGTGTACCCAAATGCAACGTTTTTATACCGAATCGAAGATCGCACTTCTTTGAGCGGGAGTGCATGACTGACTTCTTTAACCTCAGGTTCAAGGTCGAGTAATTCAAACGTGCGGTCTAGTCCAGTGGCCACGTCTTGGACGACGGCCCAGAGGCCCATGGCTGAGCGCGCAGTGCTGGACCCATTGCCGAAGCGATCTTTGAAGTTGTTATAGAATCCGAGGTCCCAGATCCCTGAATTGATACTTGCGAAGCCCATGGCTACAAAGAATCGCTGTCCGTACAGAGAAGCCCCTTCGGCCGTAAGATATGTTGACCATGCGACGCTGACTAAGAGGCAGAGTCCGAGACACCAAAAAACGAGAACTTTGTAACCGACGAAACGATTGCGAGCGGTGTAGGCTTCCGCGAAGGCACCTTTTGATGCGTTTTGAAATTTTTTCGCTTCCCGAGCCTCTGCTCCATAGGCTTTGATGACTTTCAGTCCCTCAAGTGTCTCTTGAATATGTGACGTCAGAGCACTGTTCGCTTCACGTGCACGCCGAAAAGCCACTCGCAATTTCCGTGAGTTGAGGTGGCCGATGAACAAAAGGGGAGGCCATACGAGGAGCAGTAGGAGAGCTAGTCGAGGGTCCCAGAGGACGATGATCCCAAGAGAGAAAACGAAACGAAAGAAATACTGAATGGGTTGTATGAAGAGGACTTGAATGAGCTGCGTCACCATCGAGCTGTCCTGAAACATTCGATAGATCGAATCCCCCACTCGTTGGTCTGAATGGAAGCGGAGTGAAAGGGTTTGAAGCCGATCAACAATCTCAAGTCGCATCAGGTGATTGATGCGTTGCAAAATCCATACTCTCCAGTAGGCGAGCCCAACACCAATGGGAGTGAGAAGCAAGGAAAAGAGAGTGACGCTGACGACAAGGTGTCGAAGCACTGTTCGCCGAGCTTCGTCGGAGAGGTTCTTGACCTGGACATACTCGCTGATCGGGAGTCCGATAAGCCTCGATTGGAGTTCCGAGAGAGGTTCGCCCGCAAGGGCACCGTTCCAGAAGACATTGACAGCAATAATCGCCGGCAGGGCGAGGCTGCCTAAGGCAAGGGTGCTGCAGATAATAAGACCGATGAGAGAGCGTCGGACCGGCCTGATGAGGGGAAGGCATCGAGTGAGTAGCCTGAAAATGAGTTTCGGTGAGAGAGAATCGGAGCGTCCCCCTCGTCCGAGTCGAGCAAATTCGCTGTAGCTTTTATGAACGGGTTCACTCTCAGCGGGAGAACTTTCATTTTTTATCAAACTGGACCGCCTAGCTATTCCAGTCGTGGGAAGGTGTGCCTAGGTCGCCTAGGAGAATGGTTAGAAGGAACAAGCTTTCTTTGAGGCTTATCGCTGTCATTTGAGGCCCCTCTTTGTTGCCTGCTTTCTACGGTGCGGGCTCGCTGAGGGGGCGACTCGCTCGAACCCTCAGCGGAACTGACGCTCATCGAAGAGACTAGCGAACAGCTCTTGGTCACAAAACGCAAGAAGGACCCGGTGACGAAGTCACGGGTCCTTGATCTTGCGGTGGGATGGATTGGAACTCGACCAGAAGCGAGTTCCGAGAAGATGGGAAAACGAGCGCCTAACTCTTTTCGGTCTGAGCCTTCTCACTGATGGCTTTGTCGAGAGCTTTCAGGCGTCGATTGATTCGGTTGAGCTTCCGGTCGAGCTTGTCGATCTCGGTTCGGGAAGCAATCTGAAGGCCTCCGAGGACGCTTACTAGGCTGGAATCCATCTGTTCACTGACCCACGTGAGGCGAGTTTCGACTTCTTTTTTGAGATCTTCGCCAAGGGACTCAGCGCGTTGCACTCCGGGGTAAGTTCTGAAATCCTTTTGAAACTGCTTGATCTGCTTTTCAGCTCGCTGATTGAGGCTTGTTCCTGTGACTTCAATCTGTTTTTGTACTTTTTGGACTTCTTCCTCAACGGATTTCCAAGCGGATTGCATTTTGTCCATGCTCTGGTCAAGAAACTGGGAAGCGGCGGTCATGGGTTTTTCCTCTCTCGATGGGCTCATTCAAGGGGTTCGTTTTGGCTGGTTTGCCTTTCGGGGGCCCTTCCTTGTCTCTGAGTGTGTTTCCGGACATTCGTGCCGGTCCCACGGGGCCCTTACGACGCAATGCATTATAGACGCGATGCGTCATTGCGTCAATGGCCAACCTCTCGCTTCTAGGGGCTCTGAACTCTTCCGGAAGCGCGATCGAAATCGTATTTGTAGACGCAGTGCGGCGCGCAGCTAGCAGCGGATGAGGGCGCTTCCCCAGGTAAAACCAGACCCGAAAGCCGTCATGGAGACAAGCTGGCCGGTTTGGAGACGACCGGCTTCGTCAGCTTCCGCCAAAAGCATGGGAATCGAGGCCGCCGAGCAATTGCCATAACGCTGGATATTGTTCAAAACTCGATCGTCGGGAATTTCCATCTTTTGTGCGACGAACTCGTTAATCCGGAGGTTGGCTTGATGAAAGAGGAAGAGGCCAACGTCCTCCAGCTTGATTCCGGCTTGCTCAAGGGTGGATAGCATCACTTCTGGCATTCGCTTTACCGCGTTTTTAAAAACGTAGCGTCCATCCATTTGAGGAAAGTGCCGCCCCTCTTCAATCATCTTTTGATCGATTCGAACAGGTTGATGACCAGATGCAGGCGCTTCAATCCATAACCGTCGGGCATTCTCGCCTTCGGCGTGAAGCTCTATACCAAGCAGGCCGCTGGGGTCATCCTCTTCTGAATTGGCCTCGAGTATGACCGCCCCGGCTCCGTCGCCGAAGATCACGGCGACATCACGCCCCCGAGTCGTTAAATCAATTCCTGTGGAATGGAGCTCGCATCCAACTACGAGAATGCGTTTGCATTTCTGGGATTGAATGAGACCGTCGGCAAAATTCAACGCATAAAGGAAACCACTGCATTGGGCTCTTAGGTCGATACAGGGCACGGATCCGGCTCCTAGGCGGTCTTGAAGGAAAAAAGAGGTACCGGGAAATTCGTGTTCTGAGGACAGTGTGGCGAGGAGGATAAAATCGAGATCGGTGGCTTTGAGGTTGGCTTTCTCGAGAGCCTGTTCACAGGCCGCGGCGGCCAAATCCACAGGTGTCTGACCTGGCGTGACATAGCGACGCTCCTTGATTCCGGTGCGCTGCTGGATCCATTCGTCCGTGGTCTCCATCAAGGCCGCCAAGTCGTGGTTGGTCACCACTCGCTCGGGGACATACATCCCTGTTCCGGTAAGTTTCGCTCTCACTGATCGCTTTACCTCTATGATGTGCCTCGGTCCGAGACATTCTCGTCGGTCAAGTTCCATTTCGACGCAGACCCTGGGTGCTCATCGTCCCAGAGCATATTTTCAGCTCTTTGCAGTAGTTTTACGAGTCCGTCACCCTGAAGTGCCGAGACGGCCACGCATCCATACCGCTGCTCCAAGTCTTTATGAGTGGATTGAGGCAGACGGTCAATCTGGTTGAACACTAGCAGTTCCTTCTTCCCGCCAAGGTTGAGATCGTCTAAGACACTTCTGACGGTTGAAATCTTTCGGTCGAGATCGGTTGTGCTCGCGTCAACGACGTGAATGAGGAGGCTAGCGTCGCGGAGCTCCTCGAGAGTGGCGTGAAATGCGGCGACGAGATCGGCCGGTAAATCTCGAATGAATCCCACCGTATCGGTGATAATGACTTCTCGCTCCCGCGGGAAACGGAGCCGCCGCGAGACGGGGTCGAGGGTGGCGAACATTTTGTCTTCGACAAAGACCTCGGACTGCGTAAGTGCTCGGAGTAGCGTGCTTTTACCAGCATTTGTGTAGCCAACGATGGAGAGGACAGGCACCCCTCGGCGCTCTCGTTTTCGGCGTCTTCCCGCGCGTTGGTGGGCGAGACGGTGGAGATCCCGCTCCAGCCGGGTAATTCGTTCGCGCACGCGTCGCCTGTCGCTCTCGAGTTTGGTCTCTCCCGGACCTCGGCCTCCGATGCCTCCGGCCAGCCTGGACAGGGAAAGATCAGCCCTTTGAGCCAGTCTCGGCATACGGTACCTGAGCTGGGCTAGTTCGACTTGGAGTTTTCCGTCCCCCGTCGCGGCTCGCTGGGCGAAAATATCGAGGATGAGCTGGGTTCGGTCGATCACTCGCAACTCCATACGGTCTGCGAGATTTCGAGCCTGAGTGGGGTTGAGGTCTTGGTCAAAGACCACGAGGTCAATGTCTTCTTGGAAGCATCGAATCACGAGGTCAGAGAGCTTTCCCGATCCAATGACCGTTTTGGGGTCCACGCGGCTTCGGGTCTGTTGAACCACCGAGACGACCTCGACTCCGGCGGATCGGGCGAGCTCTTTAAGTTCATCGACGTGAATCGCCAAGGTGTCTCGATCGCGTCCCGCTGTCACGGAGACCAGCAGAGCTCGCTCGCCTTGATCGACTTCATGGGCCCCTGTGGTCCGTGCGAGTTCGTTTTCAAGCTCCCGGATGTGGATATCGAAATCAAGATCCAGATCCGCTGTCCTACAGGGAGTAAGCCGTTCGGTGGACCGGCCTTCCGAATTGGCGGGAGCGAGAAAAGCAGCGTGTGCAAGCCCAGGAAGGCCATCTTCCAGCACAGCGATGCTCAGCATGGCGTCCAAGCGAAGGAGGGCAAGGTCAGTCAGATCGTCTTGGCTGAGTCCTTCGTCGGCCAAATGCGTATGGACGCACCGCAGTCCTCGCAGTCGTCCCCGGCCGGCGCGGAGTCGTCCCCAGTCAGGGAGTTCAATGCCTCGGGCATCGCCCACCATGACATGTTGAACATCCCCGCGGCGTCCCACCAAGACTCCCACCTGACGGCGGATCTCACCACTGAGCTCCGTCATCTCACGGGCGAATTCCAGACTGACCAACCGGTCTGTAGGCAGTCGCCGACCAAAGAGTCGCTCAAGATTTCGGGCTTGCCTGGCCTTGAGACCGCGCGTGTTTCCAAAGACCTGTATGGGAGGCTCCCGGGATCGTTTAAGTTTGGGTTGAACGAGATCCGTCAGATTAGAAGTCGCCTTGGGTGTAAGCAAGGCGGAGCCGGCTCCAGTTTGCCCCCCTGGGAAATTGGGCATGCTAAGTTACATTGCTTTCACGGTCGAGAACCGAACTTTTACCTGTTTGGGGGATACTCTTTCCTCGGGCGTCGTCGACTCTCGACCGATGAGAGACGTACATCCCATGGACGATGGGATTTAACAATTGGAGAAGGATTTCAGCATGGCGCGAAAGAGGGATCAGCGAGAGACGCGAGTGGTCGTTTTGGCTGCGGGGCGAGGAACGCGGATGCGATCGGAACGCGCCAAAGTTTTGCACGAGGTATGCGGCGTTTCCATGTTGGAGTACTCCCGACGTCTGGCTGCTGAATTGGATTGTGATCGGCCGGTGATCGTTGTTGGAGCTGAAGCGGACTCGGTTCGGAAAGCCTGTGGTGAAGAGGGCGTCGAGTATGTGATTCAAGCCGAACAGAGAGGAACCGGCCACGCCGTCAAGATGGCGGAGGGGGCGCTTTCGGGTTTTGAGGGCGATGTTCTTGTTCTGTATGGAGACACTCCTCTTCTTCGTGCCTCGACGCTCCTTTCCATGCAGGCCCATAAGCAGACCAGTGAAGCTGATCTTGTAGTTTTGACCACGACAGGCGATACCCCGGGCCGAATCGTTCGAGATCAGGACGGTCGAATTGTTCGAATCGTGGAAGCCCAGGATGCCAACCCAGAAGAGCTTGCGATTACTGAGCGAAACACGGGTGTCTATTTAATTGATTCTGAGTTGTTGTGGCCTGCGTTGGCCAGTCTCAAGGATGACAACAACCAAGGTGAGCTTTATCTCACCGATGTCGTTGGATATGCGGTGAACAATGGCCTTCGTGTTGAGGGTGTGATGGTAAAAGATCCTGAGGAGGGGCTTGGGATTAATACGCGGGTAGAATTGGCTTCCGCCAACCGAATTATGCGTGGACGTATTAATCAAAGGCTCATGGAGGAGGGCGTTACGCTCATTGATCCTGAGACCACCTACGTTGACGGAACAGTTGAAGTGGGACCGGATACAATCATCGAGCCCGGGTGTTCGATTCTGGGCGATACACGCATCGGGCGCAGCGTCCACATCAAGGCCGGAAGCTACATTGAAGACAGTTGTTTGGATGAGGGGGTTGTTTTCGGACCCTATTCCCATCTTCGTCCTGGTTCCCACCTCAAGGCCGGTGTGAAGATCGGAAATTTCGTCGAGATTAAAAACTCGGTTTTAGGCCCGGGCAGCAAGTCCGCTCATCTCACCTACATCGGCGATGCCGACGTAGGCGCGGGGGTCAATTTTGGATGTGGATCAGTCGTCGTGAACTACGATGGCTATGAAAAACATCGAAGCGTTGTCGGGGATGAGGTTTTTGTTGGATGCAATGTCAACCTTGTGTCGCCGGTAGTGGTTGAGCCTCATGCTTTTCTTGCAGCGGGTTCTACGATTACAAAGTCTGTGCCAGAAGATGCTTTGGCGGTGAGTCGAAGTCGTCAACGAAATATTGAAGGCTGGGTGTCGAAGAAGGAAGGCCGTTTCGCTCCCAAGGATCCCAAGTAAAGTCAAGAGAAGGAGTCAAAGAGATGTGCGGAATCGTCGGGTATGTCGGATCTGAGCATCATGCCGTGGACGTCTTGGTGGATGGCTTACGTCGGCTTGAATATCGAGGCTACGACTCGGCGGGCATCGCCACGCTCGAGCGAGGCGAGATTCAGGTGCGTCGGGCTAAGGGCAAGCTCATTAACTTAGAAGAGGTTCTCCGCGATCGGCCCCTTGAGGGTCGAGTGGGCCTCGGTCACACACGATGGGCGACCCACGGAAAACCCTCTGAACGCAATGCTCATCCTCATCGGGCGGGGTCTGTTGTGATTGTTCACAACGGAATTATCGAAAACTACCGAGTCTTGCGAGAGGAGCTTGAGGCTTCCGGGGCTGAGATCGCTTCAGATACAGATACGGAGCTTATTGCGCATTTGATCGATCGTGAGATCTCCAGCGGCTCGGATTTGTTGACATCGGTTCGACGGGCGTGTGGGCGCTTGGTGGGCTCCTATGCTTTTGGGGCCATGTCCGACACCGCGCCGGACTGTCTCGTGGCGGCCAAGAACGGCGGAAGCCCCATCATTATCGGAGAAGGTGACAAGCAGGCTTTTTTGGGAAGTGATATTCCGGCCATTTTGCCTTACACGCGCAGCATGGTCTCTCTTTGGGACGGTGACTTCGCTCTTTTGTCCGAAGAAGGGATCCAAGTGGTTGATTCGGAGGGACGCCCTCTGGATCGAGAGCCGTTGGCGATCCAATGGGATCCCGTGTCGGCGGAGCGGGGTGGCTATGACCACTTTATGCAAAAAGAGATTTTTGAGCAGCCGCGTGCCATTACGGACACGATCGGCACTCGGGTCAACGAAGCGCTATCCACACTTGAGCTCGATGGAATCGAATTTACTCCAGAAGAGGTCAAGCAACTTCGTTCCGTGACCCTGATTGCATGCGGCACTTCCTACTACGCTTGCATGGTTGGGAAGTATATGGTCGAGCAGTTGGCCGGCCTGCCTTGCGATGTTGATTTGGCCAGCGAGTTCCGTTACCGCGGCCCGATTATAGGGTCGGACTGCTTAGTCGTGCCTGTGTCCCAGTCGGGTGAAACGGCGGACACCTTGGCCGCCTTGCGGCAGGCAAGGGGACAGGGGGCTCGTATCCTCAGTATTTGTAACGTGCGCGAATCGACAATTTCCCGCGAGAGTCACGATGTGCTCTATACACACGCGGGGCCTGAAATCGGCGTGGCATCCACAAAGGCTTTTGTAACTCAGGTGGTTGCCTTCTATTTAATTGCCTTGAAGCTTGGTGTTGCCAGCGGTCGAATCGAATCAGCTGTCCTGGAGGAGCGACTCGCAGATCTGATGCGCCTTCCTCGCCTTGTTGAACAGGTATTGCTGCTTGATGAAAAGATCAGTCGGATTGCTCGGACTTACTTCAAGGCCGAAGACTTTCTTTACCTGGGCCGCGGAATCATGTTTCCAATCGCGCTTGAGGGTGCGCTTAAACTGAAAGAAATTTCATATATCCATGCCGAGGGATACGCGGCGGGTGAGATGAAGCATGGTCCCATTGCTCTGATCGATGAGAATATGCCCGTTGTGGTGATCGCGAATCGCAGCCCCTTGCTGGAGAAGCTGGTCTCAAATTTGGAGCAGGTTCGTGCACGCGACGGTCGGGTGATCGTGGTGGCCACAGAGGGCGACGAGCACATCGCCGAGAAAGCCAATGAAGTGATCTATATTCCTGACTTGGGCGATTTCCTCACGCCCATCTTGGCTGTGGTTCCTTTGCAGTTGCTGGCCTATCACATCGCGACTTTGCGAGGCACAGATGTAGACCAGCCGAGAAACCTCGCAAAAAGCGTGACGGTGGAGTAAAGGCTCCATGGGATCCCGTGAGGGTGGTCGGATGGCCTTCGTCTGAATGTGAGAGTCCATGAGGCGCTTGGGACCCCAGAAGTCTCGATGATCCTAGAGAGTCGGCATGAGAGAGCCCGCGAAACGAACCCGCCTGCTCAGGTTCCGGGGCCACCGAAACCGGTCGCTTTGGGCAAAGGCCCGCTTGGGCTGGAGCACGAGAGCCGTCTGGCGTTTGATTGAAGGAAAAGCATTTTCATGCCTCTGGGCGGATTGAGCTTGATGCGACCCTCCGATATCCTGAAGGTCCCCCCGTTAATTTCAATGGCCCGCCTGGTTTTTCCTGGACGGTGCTGAGGCCAGTCTTGCTCGCTGAAACAATTCTTGAAGGTTTGAACCCGGAGCAAAAAAGAGCGGTTGAGTGTACAGAGGGCCCTTGCCTTGTACTGGCCGGTGCAGGCAGTGGGAAAACCCGCGCCCTGACTCACAGAATCGCTTACTTGGTGGGCGTGTGCGGGATCCCAGCCGAGGCCATGCTCGCTGTGACTTTCACCAACAAAGCAGCCGGAGAAATGAAAGAGCGTGTCGAAAAGCTCTTGGGGCCCTCAGGAAATGCCTTGGCCATCGGAACGTTTCACTCCATCTGCGTCAGAATCTTACGCCGAGAGATCGGGCACCTCGAGCGGAGTCGGGGTTTCGTTATCTACGACGACTCGGATAGCGTGGGCGTGATCAAACAGGCTTTTAAGCGTGAAGATATTGATCCAAAGGCTCACGATGCAAAGCATGTTCGTTGGCGAATCGATCAGTGGAAGAACGATGGAATTCTGCCCGCCGAGGCGAAAGCTAGCGCTGGGGATCTCGACGAGGAGTTCTGCGCGCGTTTTTATGGGATTTATCAACGGATGTTGCTTGATTCCAACGCACTGGATTTTGGTGACATCCTCCTCATGACCCTCCAACTGATGAAGCGCTTCCCACGTGTGCTGGAATTCTATCAGAGGCGTTGGCAATACGTTCTCGTCGATGAGTATCAAGACACAAACCGAGTGCAGTATGACCTTGTAAACCTCTTAGCGAGCCAGCATAGAAATATCTGTGTTGTCGGTGACCCCGATCAGTCAATTTATGCTTGGCGCGGAGCCGATGTTCGCAATATTTTAGATTTTGAGAAGGATTACCCCGAGACAGAAGTCGTGAGGCTCGAGCGTAACTATCGTTCAACGCAGCCCATTCTGTCTGCTGCGGCTGCGGTGGTGTCCAATAATATCGAGCGCAAAGAGAAAAGACTTTTTACCGAGCGTGAGGGCGGCGACTTGCTCCGCTTTTTCGAAGCCCAGGATGATCGAGAAGAGGCTTCGCACGTGATTCGTCAAATTCTCTCTGCGCATAGGACTGAAGATCGTCCACATGGGCAATTTGCGATTCTCTACCGAACAAATGCACAATCGAGAGCATTCGAAGAAGAACTGCTTAAATACGATATCGCCTACACGGTAGTGGGAGGCGTACGATTCTATGATCGAGCAGAGATCAAGGACGCCATGGCCTATCTCCGGCTCCTTGTGAACCCCGCAGACGATCAGGCTCTTTTGCGAATTGTTAATAAACCGACTCGAGGGATTGGGAAGACCACGATTGATCGCGTGGGAGTCTTAGCTGCGGAGAACCAAATTCCCCTATTTGAAGCCCTGCGTCACTTCGCCGAGAATGCAGGCGGTCGGGCGGCTGGAAAGATAGGCACTTTTCTCTCGTTGATGGCGACTTTGCAGGAAGAGGCCAAGTCGCGCCCTTTAGATCAGATCATCGGCTTGGCCTTAGATCGATCGGGTTACCTGAGCTCGCTTGAACGTGAAGAGACGCCAGAGTCTGAGTCTCGTCGTGATAACTTGCTCGAACTTATGACGAGCGCTCGCGATTTCGTTTCCGCCAACGAAGAACTTGAAGATGATGGTCGAAGTGAGTTGGAACTCTTCCTCGATCAAGTGGCGTTGATTTCTGACCTTGACAGTTGGGCGGATCGTGAAGAGCGCGTTTCTTTGATGACGGTTCACTCCTCAAAGGGGCTTGAATTTCCGGTCGTTTTTCTCGTCGGAATGGAAGAGAGGATCTTTCCTCATGCTGGCTCCATGGGGGATGAGTTCGGACTCGAAGAGGAGAGGCGCTTGTGTTACGTGGCCATGACGCGTGCCATGGATAGCCTGCACATCAGCCATGCCTCGGAGCGAAGGCGCTATGGGGAACTCTCGTATCAGACGCCGAGTCGCTTTTTGGATGAAATTCCATCTGAGGTGG
Organism: Deltaproteobacteria bacterium; assembly: GCA_002691205.1. GTDB lineage: Bacteria > Myxococcota_A > UBA9160 > UBA9160 > UBA4427 > MED660. The sequence goes on along the minus strand of NZHD01000072.1, from coordinate 13,217 downwards.
TCGAGGTTTTGAGCCATCGCCGCTCGCGTTCGCGCTCTTCAAGCTCAAGCCGCCAAGGCTCGGAAAGTTCCTTCGATTATTCATACAGCCAAGAGCAGGATGGAGAAGAGGGGCAGCCGAGACAAGGAATGCGGGTCCGTCACACCGTATTCGGTGTGGGCGAAATCACAGCCGTCTTGGGGGAAGGGGCGAATCAGAAGTTGAAGATTCGCTTCGATCGAGTGGGGATGAAGACGATCATGGTCCGTTTCGCGCAACTCGAGATGGCCTAGCCTGACCGGTCCTGAGCAGAACGCTGTTTCTTTTCCTCTCGCCGGCTTAATTTAAGGGTTCAGGGAGAGGCCTCTTCGATGCTCGGTCTCCTCCATTTGGAGCGATCTCACCGCACGGATCGTTTCCGTGAACAGGCCGTGAGTGGGCTTGACTGTCTCAGGCCAGCAAGAGGGCCATTTTGTCCCATATGAAACAGAAGCCGCGCTCGACCCAATTTTCCGAACTAGCAATTTAGACTGCTAAACCATTGATTTTAAATGCTTCGAAGTGTTAGTTCTGCGGAATTAAGCTAGTCTTTTGGCGTCTCTACGCCGGGTCGGATCGAAGCTCCATCCATGATACGAGACACATGTTCCAAGGGGGGGGAGAACAGATCAGCGTCCACATCCAGCGCTCTCTAAGATCCGGAAGTGTCCGTGGCACCATCTAAAAGGTTCGTAGAGCATTCGGCGGGAGGGGAAGGTGCCGTACCCTCCCGCCTTTTTTTGGGCTCTTTTCATGGGAGCCTTCTCTCGAGGATGCGCTCCGTTCCATAGGCTCCACGCCTTATAAAGCGTACGCGAGAGCGATGACACCCGTGAAGGTACCCAGCCAACCGCAGAAGAGGGCCGAAGGCCACGCTCTTCTTTGATCACGACACCAATCGAGGGCGGTGGCCAGTCCCTCGGCCAGACAGAGGCTTAATGGCAGAAGCCCTGGAAGGATGTAAAAAGCTTTGGCCTGCGCGTAAAAAGGCAATTGGAAGCTGATGTAGAGCAACGAAAAGGCCAGCACGGCGAGAAGGCTTGTGACGAGAGACAAGAAAATTTTTCGACCGGGTTCTTTCTCGGTAAAAGAGAATCCCGCGAGGCGTACGTAGCCGAACCCCATGAGCGCGCTTGCAGGAAGGGCCAGTGGATAGACGAGCGTTTGAAAGTCGTCATTCCATAAACCATGCCTTGTTTCAAGACGGGCCATCCCGCCAACTAGGCCGTCTCCCCAAAAGGTCGAGTAGATTCCATCCCAGAACGAGGCGTAACCTGAGAAGTACGGATATGTGAGGGCTTCTCCGAAGCTTAGGTACCAAGCTTCTGTATGGAAGCCTGGTCGTAGCCACCATGTGGGCGCATTCGGAACATCGAGATTCCATATGAAAGGGTCTCCAAAGAGCATGAAATTCCGAAGGTAGAACCAACCGCCCAGCGTGATACATCCAAGGAGGAGTCCAAGGAGTCCGAGTGCACTGTGACCGGGGCTTCTGCCATCGACCCACCAAAGACGAAGGGCCACAAAGAAGGCAATAATCGGCGCGATTAAAAGGCTCGTGAACTTGGTGAGGATCGCCAGTCCGAGCCCAATCGAGAGAAGGATCCATGACCGGAGCCCAACCCTTTCCGAAAACAGCATCAGGGCAGCCAGTGCGAGACAGCCACTGATGACGGCTGTTTGAAAGGGCTCGTTGGACACGTAGGCGGACATGTAGAGATTCATCGGGATGAGGCCGGCCGCTGCGATGGCCAGACACGGTCGAAGAGCCTCTTCGGGCCAAAGTTTGAGAGCGACTCGCGCGGTAAAGCCGACGGTGGCGAGCCCTGAGAGGAAGGGAATAAGGTGAAGTGCGAACCCTCCCTGGGAGGATTCACTGATCCACTCTGACGTGCTGGCCACGCTCGCGGTGAGCAGATAAAAGATCGGCGGGTGATAGGTCGCGAAACCGTAGTCGGCGGCGGGGAGGCTCAAGTGGGTGCGTAAGTAGTCGAGGTAGGCCAGATGCGCAGTTGCATCGAAGCCCACTGCCGGGGGGATGGCCAAAATTTTAAATAAAAAGACCCACAACCACAAAAGGACAACAATGACCAGAGTGCTCCGAGGTGCGTTCATTCGCCACTTCTTGGGATTCTTGCCCTGGTGGGCGAGGAAGCCCACTGCCGCGGAGATAAAAAAGAGTCCAACGAGCCAAGGTGCGCGCTGGCCTGCAATTTCGAAGGGCGTGGGCATAAGTCGCGCTTCGGGGTGAAGACTCTGGTCATGGGCCCGCCAAGCGGGAGAGGAGGTCCCATTCGGAGTTGTGACCTCCCACGCAGAATCGGTCTCGATGACTTGGTCTCCGATTTTTAGTTTCGCTTGAAGAAGAGCAGGACCTTCGGCTCGGCTCACAGAGAGTCGAAGCGTGTTGCGACCCGGCTTCAGGGAAGGGTTGAGTTGGGCCTTGAAGCCCGAGCGCCATCCTTCTCCGAGTGATGAGAGCGAGAGCGGGGATCCATTGAGCTCAGCTTGGGCTGAGCGAAGCGCTCGACCTTCGAGCCACGCTGTGGTTTCACCTTCTGGCCAATCAAAATGTCGCACAAAAACGTGGACCGGAGGCGCATCTCGATCCTGAGCAATCAGGCGAGCGGTGTTCGGAAGTGGAGCCGCGATCCAAGGGGGGCCTTCTTGGCTGAAGAGGAAGGCGACTTTGTCATCGAGGTGAATGACGTGGAACAAAAGAACACCACAGGTTCCGATGAGTCCGACCCACGCAGCGAATTGCCATCGCGCCATGATGCGCGGTTCGGGTTTCATTGGCGGGCCATGGAGCGTAAGTAGCGGTTTCGAATTCGCCAAAGCCCAATGAGTGCAATGGGAAAATCGAGAAGGCGGACCTTGGATCCAGCCACTCCCGTCCACTGGTTGAGGGGGAGTTCATAAAGAGCAGATTCAATCGGCTGCAATTTTGTCAGATGGCCTGCAGAAGTTCGTCGCGCGATTAACTCGACGTCGAAGGTCCAGTTTGTGATGAAAGGCTCGGCGAAAAGAGCTTTCATCGTTTTCGAGGTTCGAAAAATTTTTGCACCGCATTGGGTGTCATAGACGGCGAGATTAAGTGTCCAGGATGCGACGGTCGCGAAAACTCGGCCGATATAGTGCCGAGGGGCGCTTCGCGAGATGCTTCGACCGAGAAGTTGGACCCGTGAGCCGAGGACGATTTCGACCTCCGGCTTTGCCTCGAGAACCGCCCTGAGCCTGGGTATTTCATTGAGCGGGGTCGCAAGATCCGCATCGAGGTAACCCACGAACCGGGGTTCTTTCTCCAGCGCTGAAAGGACGCCTAATCGGATCGCTTCAGCTTTGCCTTGGTTTTCGGAGAGTGCGAGAACCTCTACTCGACCTGGGTGGCGCTCGGCGAGCTTTCGCAGGAGGGCGAGAGTACCGTCCCGACTTCCATCATCTACGAAGAGGAAATCAGTTTTACGGTCTTGCTCGAGCTGCTCCGAGAAGGCGTCAACGGGAAGTCGACGGGCTTCTTCGTAGCACGGAATGACAATGGTAGTCTCCGACATGAAGATGAAAGGGTAACGTTGGGGCTGGAAGTCTGCTTGTCGCTCCGTACTGTTCTTTTAGAATCGAGCTGAGGAGGTCATTTGACTCAGAGCCCTGCGGCACTTGAGACCGAACCTTTAGAGAAGGGCAGAGGTTTGCGATGGGCGGTCCTAGTGGCCGTACTGGCTGCTTATGGGTGTCTTCAGCTGTCTGGGCTCGGCTCTCCTCTTTTTTGGCAAGATGAGGGCGAGACGGCCATGTTTGGCCAACGCGTCCTGGAGTTCGGTTATCCCAAGGTTCATTCGGAAGGCAACGTGGTGTACGGCATCGGAGTGCCCCTCGCAGAGGGGGTGGATGCGGACCGGGATGCCTATCTCGGGAGTTTTTGGGGGCAATATTACTTCGCGGCCCTGGGCGTCTCGATGGGGGAGGGCGCAGTCGACCCCTATACCCGAACCGCTTGGGTGAGATTGCCTTTTGTATTTTCAGGTCTCCTGGGTCTTTTCCTGCTTTGGTGGTCGGTTCAGCCGGGTTTTGCGGGACGCAAAGGAGCGGGTCTCGAGTCCGCCATTGGCTTTGGGATTCTTCTTTGCCTTTCCATTTCATTGATGCTGCATATTCGGGAAGTGCGGTATTACGGCCCCGCCCTCGCTCTGCTGGCGGGTGGGGTGGCGTTGCACTTGCGGAATGGGCTTGTGGGAAACCGAATCATGCCAATTCGCCTAGCCTGCGCCTTGGTCTTGCTCTTGGTTTTGTTCAATTTCTTTTTTCCGGCCGCGCTGGCCCTCGCGGCGTGGTGGGCCCTTGAGTCAATCCTGTTGACCACGAAGAACTCAAGTTCGATTCGCAGCCGGCTTCAAAGTCTCTGGCCTCTGGCGTGCGTCCTGGTCTTTTTTCTAGGGATCGCTTTCGGGCTGATTCAGGCTTTTGGAATGGATAAGACTTCGGAAACTCTATCGACGCGCTGGGGGTTCGGCATTGCGGGGTATCTGGGGAACCTAGGTCATCTATTTTATTTTTTGATTCGATATGAGTGGTTGGTGCCCTGTCTTTTGATCGAGGGGGGCTTGGTTTGGCTGAAGAGAAGCGGTCCAGTGAGGATGGGCGCCGAGTTTCAGCGTCCTCTGGATACGCGTGCCGCGCTGTATCGCCTTTGTGTGATTTATATCTTCGTGGGGGCTGTCAATCCGATTTTCTTTGAGCGTTATTTCACACCGCTTGGGCCCTTGCTCGGTCTCGTGTTGCTTTTAGATTTCGAGGCTTTTCGGCGTGGGCTCGTTGCGGTGGAGTCGGAGAGAAAGAGAGCTTCTATGAGAGGGTGGGCTTGGGTGATTGCGGGGCTCACCTTTGTGGGTTTGATTTGGGTTCGCTCGCCTGAACTCACAGGACGTGTCTTTGAAATGAGGGATCCCGTCCGAGGGCCCATCGACTTTGCAGTGGCGCATATCCAGTCTCGGTATCCTGACACTTCAGCGCTGACAATCGCCACGAATTATGAGGCTGAGCCTTTGATGTTCTATTTGGGCAGTCGGGTGGTGGGGCGGTTTGACGGAGAGGCGACCGAACCCCAGGGTGCGGAAGCTGAGATTCAGCCCGACCTTGTGATTCCTAGAGCCTCTCAACCTCGCCGTTTGCAGGAGGTGCGTCAGTATTTGTTTCAGGCTCCATTCGAGAGATACGGATTGCCGGTGGTGGACGCCCCCTACAATCATATCCCTGAGCTTTATGCCGGACGCGTTCTTCCCAGCGTACATAGCTTTAAAACTCAGCGTCCGGAGGAGGCCTCAGGTCCCCCGTTAGCGATTTATGAGCGCAAGAAGGTTGAACTCAAATGAGTCCATCCGATCAACGTAACCATAAATCCTGAGCGAGGCTCTTGACTCCGAAGCCCCTGTTTCGAATCCTGCATGGCTTGTCGCAGCCTGCGAGGGTATCTTAACCTGATGCGGAGCGATGCGATGGGTGGGGAAAGAGTCCGCTTCTGGCGAAGAGTCGACTTCTATGGTCTTTGGGCAGTCGCGTTCTTTCTTGGAGTCAGCTCCTGTGGGCCAGGAGAGGCGGAACGGCGTGCTTCTGACCCGAGACCCAATATTCTGCTGATTTCACTGGATACGACTCGAGCAGACCACCTTTCCGCCTATGGGTACGAGCGAGAAACCTCAGCGGCTCTGGATGCCTTTGCGGACGATGGGGTGCTCTTTGAAACCGCATATGCGCCCTCCGCAACCACGGGCCCCAGCCACGCAAGTCTATTTACCTCTTTGTCGCCGGCTTCTCACGGCGTCACGAAAAATGGGAAAAATCTGGGAATGAGTTGGACCACGGTGGCTGAAGTTTTGGCTAGCTCTGGCTACGAGACCGCGGCCGTTGTGAGTTCTTATGTTCTGGCGAGTCGCTTTGGGTATGACCAAGGCTTCGAGCATTTCGATGAAGATTTTTCTCAAGCCGAAGTTCCGGTGGGAGTGACGCTTTGGGAAGGGGAAGAAGTTCACGGGAAATTCTATGGGCGAGCGGACGATACGACACGTCGCGCCGTTGACTGGCTGGAAGAACGCCCCCGAAAAGAAGATCCTTTCTTTTTATTTGTTCATTATTTCGACCCTCATGATCCCTACACTTTGCCCGACGGGTATGTGCCTCCATTTCGACCGGGGCCATCAGAGGCGCTTAAGAAAAATCGAGTGATCTATATGTACGATGCCGCTTTGGCTTACATGGACCAAGAGCTGGGTCGTTTGTTGAACGCTTTGGGCCCTCTTGGCCTTGATGAAAATACGCTGGTCGTGATTACGGGCGATCATGGAGAGGGGCTCATGGAGCATGGGCATTGGCATCATGGGATTCATATCTATGAAGAAGGAGTGAGGGTTCCTCTTGTTTTGCGTTGGCCAGGTCATATTGATCAGGGTAGACGGATTCAGTCTCCAGTCTCCCTTGTGGATCTCGCTCCGAGTTTGCTGGCTCTGAGTGGCGTGCCCTCGGAGAGCTCTTTTTTGGGTGAGAGTTTGGCGGAAGTCTTAACGGGACAGGCCGAACTCGACCCGGATCGCCCGGTCTGGCTCTATCGGCGTCACTATGCTGAGGGCGACGATGCGGTTGAGCTTGATGCCTCGGGCGAGCAATGGGGTCTTCGTGAAGGCCGTTGGAAATTAATCTCGGGAATCCGCGAGGGCGTTCTTGAACTTTACGATCTCAAGAGTGACCCGGGCGAGACGGTTAACCTCGCTGATCGCCATCCAGAGGTTGCGGCGAGAATGCAATTGACTTTGGATCGTTGGTTGGCCGTGCAGCCACGCGGCGGTCCGCCCGCGGCTCCGATTGATGAAGAGGTGCGTCAAAGATTAGAAGCATTGGGGTATGTGGAGTGAGTCATTCATTTCGCCGCTGGCTTTCACTTGGTCTCGTTGTGAGTCTCTCTCTGGGTGCCGTGGCGTGTTCGCAGGAACCACCGGTTGCGTCTCCGAATGTTCTATTGATCACTCTGGATACTCTGAGATCCGATTGGATTCATGCGTATGGATTTCAGAGCGAGAATACGCCCGTGATCGACGGCCTTGCTGACCGTGGAGTGCTTTTTGAGAACGCGATTGCGGCCGCTAGTTTGACGGCGCCTTCGCACGGTTCGATCATGACGGGACGCTATGCCCGAGAGCACTCAATTGGCACGTTGAACGGTGAGTCTCGCCTTGAGGGAGTCGAGACTTTGGCCGACTTTTTTCGTCAGGCCGGCTACGAAACCGGGGCATTTGTGAGCAATGTGGTTTTGCGCCGACGGATAGGTCTGGATCGTGGTTTCGATGTCTATGACGACGAGTTGGGAAAGAGTGAGGAGAATCGTCCGGCCTATTTCGAGCGCCCTGCTGAGCAAACGGCCAAGAGAGCGATTGATTGGTTGACCAAGCGTTCAGGGGAGAAGCCCTTTTTCATGTGGCTTCATCTGCAGGACCCTCATGGGCCTTATACGCCGCCCTCGGATTACGAAGGCAAGGTGGGCCCCGTGCCCCTGCGGATGAAATCAGATTTATCTGTATTGAATCGAAACACGGGTCAAGCGGGCATTCCCGCCTATCAGGCTCTTCCCGGGGTGGCGGACCCCGCCCACTATGCCGGCCGCTATGCGGAAGAAATTATGTATGCCGATTACTGGCTTGGAGAAGTGATCAAGACGTTTGAGAGCCGGGGTGTGACACGGGAGGCCGTGATTGTCCTTACGGCCGATCACGGAGAAAGTCTCGGCGAGCAGGGTTATTTTTTTCAGCACGGTCAGTCGGTACGTCCCGAACTGGCTCGCGTTCCATTGATCGTCGTCGCACCTAAGGTGGCGCCCCGAAAGGCTTCTGATTTGGTGAGCCATGTGGATATCGTGCCTACTTTAATTGACCTCGCTGATTTATCCGTGGATCCTGAAACGAGTGGAATCTCTTTGAGGTCTTCGTTTACTTCAGACCGGACTTTGGATTCGCGCGTCGTATTCTCAGATACCGAAGGCGAGTCGGGTCTGTACGGGCAGAATCGATTGACCCGGGTTCTGGGCTCAGCGCTTTCAAGTCGTGCCGTTCAGCCGGGAGGATCGATTCAATCTGAAAGCCTCGAGGAGACGGAAAGCGGGGCATGGAGGCCTGTTCAAATTGACACCTCGGCGGTGGAGCAAATCTCGAATTATCTCGATCGCGCGGTGGAGCTCGTTCCGGTTGGGGCGATGGCAGAAGAACATATCGAGCAGCTTCGGGCCCTGGGATACCTTGACCCCGAAGTTGGTCCGGACGAATCGAATTCCAAAACGCCCGCCCAAGGCACACCATAAACAGGATCGCTCTGCGCTCATTTAAGAGCCCGACATGTGAGGTCGCCTAAAAACGCCATGTACCGAGGACTTTCCGTCATTGTAATTGCCCCTGTGCTCGACGAAGAGGTCAAAATTCGCGAGGTGGTTCGGCGGATGCCGCGTCCTTGGGTCGATGAGGTGCTCGTGGTGGACGATGGTTCCACGGACCGCTCTGCCCAAGTGGCCTCAGAAGAGGGCGCGCGCGTTCACTCGATGGGGAAAGTAGTGGGCGTGGGAGCGGCGATTCGGGCCGGTTTTCAGATCGCATTGGACGAGGGGTTCGATGTTGCGGTGGTCATCGCTGGCAATAATAAAGATTCGCCCGAAGAGATTCCTTTGCTTTTGGATCCGATCATCGACAAAGAGGCCGACTTTGTTCAAGGGTCTCGATTCTTGAAGGCCCATGCGGACTTCGGCCCGATGCCCCTCTATCGAAAGCTCGCGACGCGAATCCATCCTCAGCTATTTTCCGTCGTTTCCGGAAAGCGAGTGACCGAATCCACCAACGGTTTTCGAGCGGTGCGCCGGGCCGTGCTGGAGGATCCTCGTATTCGCTTGACTCAGAGCTGGTTGGACGGCTACGAACTCGAGCCCTATCTCTATATCAGTGCGATTCGGTCCGGGTACCGGACAGAGGAAGTTCCCGTCACGAAGGTCTATCCTCCCAAGAGTCAGGGACAAACGAAGATGAAACCGATTACCGGGTGGTGGTCCATGTTGAAGCCTCTTTTTTACTTGGGCCTCAGGCTGAGGAAATAGAATGCGATGATCCGAGTGGCCGTGATCGGGGCTGGACATTGGGGCCCGAACCTCATTAATAATTTTTCGACCAGTGGACGAAGTGAAGTGCGCTACGTCGTTGACGTAGACGCTGATCGCTGTGCGGCTGTTCGGGAGAGGTTCCCTTCGGTCAAGACGTCATCTGATTTGGGGGTTGCTCTTGAAGATGACGAACTCGATGCCGTCGTGATCGCGACGCCCACACAGACTCATTTTGAGTTGGCACATCAAGCACTGCTGGCGGGAAAACATGTGCTCGTGGAAAAGCCCCTCACGGACTCGAGTCAGACTAGCCTTCAGCTTTGCCAGTTGGCCGAAAAGGTTGGAAAAGTGCTGATGGTGGGCCACGTTTTCCTCTACAACAACGCAGCTCAGCGTGTGAAGCGATCCATTGAAGAGGGCGAGCTTGGTCGCATCTATTACCTCTCGATGGTTCGGACGAATCTCGGTCCCATACGGGTCGATGTCGATGCGGCTTGGGATTTGGCGGCGCATGATATTTCGCTGGCTAACTTCTGGCTGGACAGCAGTCCGCTGAGCGCGGCCGCATCAGGCGGGGGCTTTATTAACAGCGGGATCGCCGATGTTGTTTTTGCAACACTTCGGTACCCAGGTGATATCTTGGTCAACCTTCATGCCTCATGGCTTAATCCTAGAAAAGCAAGAGAGATCACGGTTGTCGGAGATCAAAAAATGTTGACTTTTGATGACACATCGGCGGAAACTCCCGTCCGCATTTACGACAAGCAAGTTTTAGCGGAACAAACTCATCCTGAATTCGTCGACTCCTTTTCTTCATTTCGAATGAGTGTTAAGGAAGGGAAAATGGAAGAGCCATCGATTGCGAAGGGCGAGCCCCTACGAAATGAGTGCGAACATTTTCTAGACTGCATTGAAGGAAATGCCATCCCGGTTTCGGGAGGGATGGAAGCTTTGTCCGTGGTGCGCGTCCTCGAGGCCATCTCGAAATCCATGGCGACTCAAGGTCGAGAAGTGAGGGTCGGGTCTCAATGAGTCTCCCTTTCGTGGATCTGTCGTTTCAGAATCTTGCAGTTGCAGAAGATGTACGTCTTGGTCTGGATCAGTTAATTGAACGTGGAGATTTTGTCCTCGGAAGTTCAGTCTCTGAGTTTGAGTCGGCATACGCGGACTTTTGCGGTGTGCGTCAATGCATAGGCGTGGGGAACGGGACCGACGCCCTAGAGTTTGCCTTAAGGGCTCTAGATGTGGGGCCGGGAGATGAAGTGATCTTGCCGGCGAATACGTTTATCGCCTCGGCCCTGGCGGTGGTTCGTGCAGGGGCAAGGCCGGTTCTGGTGGACACCCACGAGGCGTATCCCCTAATTGCCCCTGAGGCGGTGGCTCAAAAGATTTCTTCGAGGACCAAAGCCATCATGGCGGTGGATCTTTTTGGACAGATTCCTGAGAGCGAGAGGCTGGAGGCGTTGGCGGCCGAGGCGGGTCTAGCTCTTGTGGAAGACGCCGCACAGGCTCAGGGAGCGCTTCGTCACGGTCGCCGGGCCGGCTCTTTCGGTGACGTCTCGGGGACGAGTTTTTATCCTGCCAAAAATTTGGGGGCTTGGGGGGATGGCGGTGCGGTGACGACCCGCTCCGAAGAGCTAGCCGATCGATTGAGGTCGCTGCGTAATTACGGGAGTCAGGTGAAGTACCAACACGACGAGGTTGGGTTTAACTCCCGGCTGGATACGCTCCAGGCTTTGGTCCTTTTGGCGAAGCTGAAACGTCTCGAAGGTTGGAATGAGCTTCGGCGTGAGGCGGCGTCTCGTTATTCGACTTGGCTGGCTGATTTGCCCGGCGTGAGGAAACCGAAGGTTTTAGAAGGCAACGAGGCGGTTTGGCATATTTATGCCATCCGGGTGGAGCATCGCGATCGAGTTTTAGCTCATCTGAATGAGGCGGGAATTGGCGCCATGATCCATTACCCCCGGCCCATACATCTGCAGCCGGCTTTTGAGAATTTAGGGCATGTGCGGGGAGACTTCCCGAATACGGAAAGCGCTTCCGACGAGATGATTTCATTGCCGCTGTTTCCCGGAATGACAGTGTCCCAGCAGGAAAAAGTGGTCCGTGTTTTAGGCGAGGCCTTGGCTTCGATCGGGGGCTGAATGCGGACAGGAGCAGTTCTCGGGGTGTTGGCATTGATGTGTCTGACTCTGATGGTGCGATCGCTGGGTTTTGAATTTGTCTTTGTGGAGGGGGAGGTTGTTTTCCCGCCTGCAGACGCCCAGTACCACCTTCGTCGAGCACTTTACACTTATGAAAACTTCCCTGCGGTTCTTTTGTTTGACCCTTATATTAATTTTCCAGGAGGGGCTTCCATTCCATGGCCGCCCCTCTATGACTTTCTGGTGGGGGCGGTTGCTTTTGTCTTTGCATCCAGTGTGAGGGGCTTTGAGCAGATTGCGGCTTTCTCGGCACCGATTTGCGCCGCTTTAGCCATCCTTCCCATCTATCTGGCAGGCGTGCGCTTGGGCTCACGTCATGTGGGTTTTGCGGCGGGTTTTTTCTATGCCCTTTTGCCGCTTGCGGCCAGTTATACCCGTGTGGGCAATGCAGATCATCATGCCGCGGTTGCGATGATCGGAGCGTGGTTGCTGTATGCGGGGATGGGACTGGCTGATACCCAGGCATCCACGCGTCGCTTGACCGGCTTTGCGGTGCTTTTCTGCATCGCTCGGACGGCTCTTTTGCTGACGTGGCATGGAAGCCTTCTTTACATTGGGCTGGCCGATGGTTTGGTTCTCTTGGCTGCGGTCATCTCGGGACGTCGTGTCCTTTTACTTCTGCAGGGCGTCAGTATTCTGGCGACCTTGATGGCCGTGGTGCCGCTTGTGGTTCTATCGCCGGAGCCTCTCGGCGGATCCTTTTCCTCCATCGCGCTTTCGTGGCTGGATGTGTGGGCCTTATTGGCCGTCGCGTGGGTGGCCTTGATCGTATTGTGCTTGGATCTTTTTAGACCCGAAGCCGGCCCAGGGCTTCGACTTGCAATGGCCTGGCTGGGGGGGATCGTATTCATTGTTTTCGTGGGCATGATGCCAGAGGCGCGTGAGGGTTTATCCCTGGCATTTGGTTTTCTGACGATGGCCGATGGCGTTGGGCAGATGACGGCGGAGCAGAGCCCACTTTTTAACATGTCCGGCCGAGGGGCCTTGCAACCCGCTTGGCTTTCTTGGGGCTTTTTTGCGTATTTGATTCCCTTTGCGCCTGCGGCGGCCATCTGGGCTGCTCTGCAGAAGAGCGCTTCTCCGGCGGTTCGGTGGGGCGCGGGCTATCTCTTTTTATGGAGTCTTCTTTTTGCTTTTCTTACATTGGGTCAGCGTCGCTACGGAAACGACTTTTCTCCGGCGGCGTCTGTGCTTTTTGGATTCGCCGCGGTGGCGTCCGTCGAGAAGTTAGTTTCACTGACGCGCGTGGTAAAATGGAGAACGACACTGGTCAGTGCGGGGGCGGGAGTTCTTCTCGTGGTCGGATTCTGGCCGAGCATTTGGACAATTTATGGGCCGCGAACCTTGGGATCGTGGGCCGCTCTCTCGGGCGACCCTCGGCCTCGAGTCGACGTGGAGACGAGCGTGGCGCACACCTTGCACACTTTTCTTCGCCAAGTTCGAGTCGAGACTCCAGAGACTTCCGGTTATCTCGAACCCGGCCACGGTCCTGAGTACGGGGTTATTTCGCCTGCAAACCTCGGGCATGCGATTCAGTACACCAGTCGCCGGGCGACGGCGACAGACCCTTTTTGGTGGTACATCGGATTGGAGAACTGGAACCGATCTTTCGCATTTCTTGAATCAGAGGAAGAGGCCGAAGCACTGGCTCTGGCGGCCGCTCTTCGGGCTCGGTATGTGATTACGAGCCAAGAAAATAAACCGTTGACCGTGGCGGGGCGGCTGCATGCTGAAGAGGGCCGGGGGAAGGACGAGCAACCCGGGCTCAGTCGTTTTCGTTTAATCTCGGAGTCCATTCCAGGAGGTCTCGGTCTGGGGGCTCTTTTTTATTCTCAATCCGCCCCGCGTCCAGCTTATAAACTTTTTGAAATCGT
>NZHD01000071.1 GCA_002691205.1 Deltaproteobacteria bacterium | reverse complement strand
CTCTCGTATGCCTAGGCTTTTCATACCGCTCATTTTCCACTCAAAGAGAGTCATAAGAGTGGAATAGGTGAGCGACTGGGCGTGAGCCCTCTTTATTTCACTTAGGGAAGAGCCTTGCGCAAAAGGCCTCCCGACAGACTTGGAGAGGCTCCTCCCTGATCGACGGACCCCGCCACCAAGGTCTGAGACTCCGCAGTGGTCAGGCCCGACTGCACCTCGGAGGCTTCATGAGGGAGCATCTTCAAAAGCGTGACTGCAGCACCGGAAAGCACAAAGCAAAAGTTCAAAAACATCCCATTGGGCAATTGATCCAGAGAGAAAATTGAAATCATTAGCAACAGGGTCGAAATCAAGATTTGATCCGGCCCCCGAATACGCGGGAGCTTACGAATGGCTAAAAACACTGGCCAGAGCAAGAGACCGAAATGAGCCGCCCACATCACAAATCCCCCTGTGGACAAAAGCAAAATCCATTGACCATCGGTAATTGAGATATCCTTACCTTTATCATTGAACACACGACCTCGAGCATGGCCACCCCAACCAAAGAAAAAGCGATTCAGCTGCCATTCGAGGAGGCGGTCCTCATTTGTAAACCGAGTCGTTAGAGAAAGCTCCTTGCCTACGAGCCCACCCAGTTGGATGACGGCATTGGCCGGAAACAATCCCTGAGATCGCAAGACCGGGTAAATCAAAACCACCAATGCAATCATTAGGGCGACTCGATGAATCCATTTCGCGCTCATCAGGGCAACCAATGGAGCTGCCAATACGCCGTAAAGAATAGCGGCCAAACTTTTACAAAGGACTAAAACAACCAAAAGGTAGGGCGCAGCTAACCGACTCGGCAGACCCAGCACATGCATCTTAACCCGTCCCAATGCAAAAGCAGCCAGGCTTGAGTTTACGAAGAAAAGAGCGAGGGCGAGCCCCGTAGACAAAAAAACTGTCGGGCGATACCCACCGAAGCGAACCTTGTGCACAAACTTACCGCTGGCCTGATAGTCATAGACCCATCGATGAAACTGCGGGCTCATGCGAAGTTCAACCAAGGCAAAAAGCGAATAAATCAACCCTGCAGCCGCAAAACAAAGCATCAAGAGCCGCAAGTCTTCCGACCGGCGAAAAATAAACCGACCCACGAGAAAGGGCAGAGCCCCGCTGATAAAACCACGAATAATAGATGAGAACCCATCCCAGTTCGTCAAACCTGGATTTACGCGAGGACCCCAAACCACCGGACTCCCGTTAAAATACACGGTCACCAAAGGAGCCAAGCAGGTCACAACAATAAGTAACTCAGCCGACCGCCCAAAACCGATCCCTCGAATTCGCTGAGGCCAAACAGCCAAGACCCCAATAGTCAGAATGAGATAGGGGAGGTTCCGACCATTCAAGGAAGGCATGCCCGGAAAGTCAAAGCCGGTTCCGAGGGGCAAAAAGAGGGTGCTGAAAAATACAACAAAAAGTGTCGCCACCGTCGGCCTGAGGGTCAAAACGGCCGAAATCGCCAAAAACACAAAAACCAGAAGCCCCACCAGAGCCGCTGTCGTTACGGGCAGTACCATGAGTCCGATGGGCTCCCTATCCCGAAATTCCGTGCATAAAATGACTAATCATCACGCTGATGGGGGTCTCTTATATTCGATTAAAGCCATGGGGCGATTCAAAAACCACCGCCCGACGTACCGCAAGACGCCGAACAACTCAGGCACCTTGCCGATCACGGTACTGACCGAATAAATCCATCTCGCTCGAAAAGGAAAATTGGACTTTACACCCGAAAGGTAGACTCGCAGGGCCACCAACGCCCAACAGCCAACCAACAGAAGAGGGGTAAACGCGGTCGGCGGAAAAATAAATAAAGTCACTGCAGGAAGAATCGCAAACCATAGAACCGCGCTCGCTACGGCGCGAACGTACATGGGACGACTCCCCAACCCGTGTCGCTTAATGCCTTCAGCGTATGCATGCCCGGCTCGAGACATCCGTTTCCACCATTCTGAAAATGATGTCATGTCTACATCATGCAGAGTCATTTCCGCATCGATCCGAACAGTGCTCCAACCCTGCTGCAGGAGCCGGACGCACAAGTCGGGTTCTTCCCCCGCGACCATAGAAGGATCAAAACCGTCCACCTCTAAAAAGGCCTTCACCCGAACCAAAGAGTCGCCTCCACAGCCGATCGTGTCGCCGATGGGAGTATCCCACTCCATATCGCAGAGTAAATTATAAATGGAGGCATCGGGATGCTTCTCTCTCCGACGCCCGCAAACGACAGCGACCTTAGGATCGTCCATGGCGCGGACGGCGTGCCCGATCCAGTGGCTATGAATTTCACAATCGCCATCGAGAAATTGTACAAATTCCAGGTTGGGTACATGATTGAGAAGAAAGGCGAGGCCTTCATTCCGACCTCGCGCAGCAGAGAAAGGCAGACGATCATCAAGGCGAAGCACATGCACCGCTAAGTCCCCAGCCACCTCGCAGCTTCCATCAACAGATCCAGAGTCCACATAGACGACCTCGATCCCCAACCTCTGAACTGACTCAAGACAGTGCCGGAGACGTTGTCCCTCGTTTCTTCCGATCACCACAACGCCGATAGACATTTTTATTTCCTAACTCACGTCCGAACAATGACTGGGAGTGTACTGCCCGGGCGAAGTAAACCAGTTACATAATGATAAAGACCTGATCAAGAAGGTGCAGAGGTAAGTGCTGTTTAGCCCTCTGTTCGTGACCTAAAAACTCATCGCAGCCCAAAAGTGGTGTGCTGTTACAAAATTCCACTGTCGTTTGATTGCGGCGTCCAGAGGCCCCAGGAGGCCGATTCCTACGCGGGCGTGGGTCGAGAGGCAAGGGCGTTCCCAGCGAGTTTTCAATCGGGCCTCCACGAAGAGAAGCGGATTGAAAGCGGCCCAGATCAGACCGCGCACGAAAAGGTGACGTCGCAGAATAGAGCAACTCTATTCTAAGATGAGCCCTCGAAAGCACAGGGCAACGTAGAGAAACCTCTCGTTTTTTAAAAAAGAGCCGTTTCCTGATGCACCGCGCCTTCGCGCTTGGACCTTGTCGCACCACTCACTGCACATAAACAACCGAGCACAGCGAAATAAAAAAAACCGACTAATCCTGCTACAAGCATTCTTCCCCCCAATAAACTAATCCTTCGGCTGAAGAATCAATGGAAAATTGCCTTGTCCATATATGTACCATAAAAGCCTGTTGCCATATAGGGCGTATTCCCTATACCCTTTCGGAGTGAAGGCCGAATTCAACGACCACGGCCTCCATGTTTCCACTCTCGGTGGCAAAATAATGTGATATTCCCCACATAATCACTTGATTGATCTGATTTTCACGGCGATACTGCATGGGAAGAACGTTTACTAAAAGAGAAACAGGGCTTTAGAGCTACCCAGGGGGCTTTCTGGTCGGTTCAAATTTTTTCAGGTCACTTTATAAGTGGCATTAGGCACCCACCTGCGAATCTAACCGCTTTCCTTCGAGAAGGAGGGCGACAAGTTTTCGTAGGGGGATGATTCAGTATGCTTCGAGAGAACAGAACAACGTTGTGGTACGGCTGGATGGCGGCCTTTGGCATCCTGGCCGGAGCGTGTTTCTGGTTCCTCACAGGACAACCAGCGTTCCAACCTTCGCCGGTGCCGACACCTAAAGCATCAGGGCTCCCTGCCTGGCTGCCCTCGGAAATCTCTTCAAGGTTTAGCTTGGCGCTGATCGTATCTATCGGCTGGCCCATTCTGCTGCGCAGTACGGGTGTTTTCCGAAGCCAAAGACGGGAACCCCTCCAAAGTCAACTGACTCGGATGGCCGCCGGCCACTCCCTGGCCGCAGCGGTTTTTTCTGCCGTGGCCTTCACGATCAGCGCCCCCATCAGCAACCTCATCCCAATTACTCTGGCTGCGGTTCTCTTCACCACTCAGGCCATTCTTCATATTTTGGTCTTTGCCGCGTTGCATAGAATTCGACGAAAAGGGCAGAATTCAAGAAACATTGTGATTTTAGGCTCGGGCCCGAGAGCTCTTACGGCGGAGCAAACCATCAGTGCGCACCCAGAGTGGGGCTACCAAGTTTTGGGTTTTCTCGACGATGAGTCCACGGGCTTCCAACCCGTCATCCGAAAAGAACGAATCTACAATTTTGAAGATTTCCCCGAGCTTGTCCGCTCGGAAGTGATCGATGAGGTCTTAATTGCCTGCCCGCGTTCTATGATCGGCGAGCTCGACTACGTCGTTGGAGTTTGCATGACGGTGGGCATAGAGGTCACAATGCTCACGGACTTGTTTGGTGAGCAACTGCCACCCGCTCGATCCGGGGCATTCGGCGATGTCAACACACTTTGCTTTGCTCCCGTGCACCACAGCCCGACACAGCTCGCGGCGAAGAGAGCCTTGGACCTAATCGGAGGGTCCATCGGGCTGGCCATCGCGCTGCCTGTCGTGGCCCTCGCCGCGCTCTTCATTCGACTGTCATCGAGGGGGCCCATTTTTTTCAAGCAAACACGATCCGGACGCAACGGGCGTGCTTTTGAGATGGTCAAGCTCCGAACCATGGTCCCCGACGCTGAATCCTTGAAGGAGGGCCTCCAGGGACTCAATGAACTCGACGGGCCGGTATTCAAAATCACGAACGACCCTCGGATTACACCCGTAGGTCGAGTACTGCGAAAATTCAGCATCGATGAATTGCCTCAATTTTGGAACGTGCTGCGAGGCGAGATGAGCCTTGTCGGCCCTCGCCCTCCAACCCCTGATGAAGTGCTCCAGTACACAGGCAGTGAACGGAGGCGTCTCTCCATGAGACCTGGGCTCACCTGCCTATGGCAAGTCAGTGGGCGAAACGCGGTGGGGTTTGAGGACTGGATGAAACTTGATCTTGAATACATCGACGACTGGTCTCTGCTGAACGACGCGCAGATTCTCGCTCGTACGATACCCGCCGTTTTTCTCGGGCGAGGAGCCGCCTAAGTTCAAGCTCCACCTATCCATCCCAGCTGAACGAGAAGCGAATCTCTAAATTTCTCGAGCTTCTAGCTGGAGAAGCCATAGCCCTCTCTGCCTGAGGGCGTGGAACTCGGTTCGAGGGGAGGCGGTCACTTAATGCGACCCAGCGTACCTAAGACAGGCGGCCCCTGAACGGCTTCTAGCTGCGCCTGGGTAAGGACCACTGGATCCACCAGCTCAAGCAGCACCCCCACTCCAGCACCAGCCATCAAGCTGAGCACCATGCCCAGCAAAAGATAGCGACTGGGTGGATTGTTCGGGGCACTCGGGGGGAAGGCAGGGTCCAAAACCGAAACCCGCGGCCCCTGCTGCGCTGACTCAAGTGTTTCCGCTAACTCCGCGTCTTGCACCTTGCGGAGAAACTCTAGGTAGTTCTCTCGAGAAACAGCTGCGCGCTCTTGAAGACTTCTCAACTCATCGCTGATATCCGGAATTCGGGCCACTCTAAGCTCAAGGGCGGCAATTTCCTCGCCCGTACTCTCGAGGTTTCCCCGCAGCGAAGCCAGCTCTCGACGTGCAGCATCCACTAAGTAATCGGATCCTTCGTCCGCTTGTAGAAGAAGTTGATTCAGTTCTCCCAACTCGTCTTCCATGGCCTCAATCTGACGCCGAAGCGCTAATACGTTTGGGTGGGCATCCGTGTGAAGGGAGAGTTGCTGAGCGAGTTGGATTCGAAGGTCAGTGAGAACGGTCTCTGGACTTGACTCTACGCCTTCGGCATTTTCGATTTGCGTGATCTGCTCCTGAGTCGCTGAAATCTGAACTCGCAAGCTATTCCGCTGTGAATCCAGCCTTTCAAGCTTGCGAAGAAGAGTCTCAAGATCAGCCGGCATTTCGCCTCGGTGAGAGTTTCTGAAGTCTCCAATTTCGTCTTCAAGTTTGTCGAGGTCAAGCTTTGCATCTCGCAATTCACGCTGCAAAAATGAGGTGGTCCCTCGAGCTTGGGCACTTCGCCGCGCGATACTCGCATCGATCACATTCGCTGCAAGGGCATTAGTCACAAAGGCGGCCACCCGCGGATCTGAAGTCTCGTAGCCGATTGCAATAATCACAGACGGATCTTCTCTTTGGCGACGACTGCTTGCTAAGTTGTCTTGGGGATTCACCGAAATGGTACTGCGCATGAGGGCTGCAACAGAAGCCGCATCGCTTGCAGCCAAAACATCCGGGTAGAGTTCATACTCTTCAACAAGACTGAGCAAGAACTTTTGAGAAAACGCTTCACCCAGGAGCGAGTTAATTTCAGCCATAGAGTCTAAGCCCGAGACGGTCGAACGTACAAACTCTTCTGGAATCTGCTGGCTTGACACCATCACGGTAGCCGTCGCGCTGTAACTCGGACTGCTCGTCGTATAGAGGCCAGCGGCCGCACCAAGCCCTAAAACAATCACCAAGCTCATCCAAATCCAGCGGCGACGAATCACGCCAAAGGGATTCTGAATCACCGCCAGCAGGTTGTAGATCAAAGCTGATGGGCCGACTTCCTCAGAGAGGTTTTGTCCGGAGGATTCAGACATGACTTAAGACTCAACCTCCTGGCCGGGGGCATCCGCATCGGCGCCATAATACTCATAGTTCATCATCTGATTTTTGTTATCTAGGCCATTCAGAATCGTGCCAAGAATACGTTCCGACGGAAGAATCCGAAACACGTCATCCAGCCTCCGCACACGACTCTGCCCCACACGAGCGACAACCGCACAGGCCTGAACGTGCCGCATAATCAAGCCCACATCAGGCACAATTAAACAGGGTGGCGTATCAAAAACAATGGTTCGATAGCGGGCTTCGAGGTGCCGAATCATAGACTCAAACAAAGGAGTCACAAGCAACTCGTGGGCATTCCGCTGAGGCAAGAGAGCGGGGTACACATCGAGACTCGGCTCTTCCAGATGAACAACAACTTCATCGAGTTCAGCATCTCCCTTCAAAAAAGACTCCAAGCCCACTTGGACATCGATCCCGAGCCATCGATGCACGGATGGGTTGCGCAGATCAAGATCCACAACCGCTACCTCTCGGCCGTTCGACATGGAAGAGAGCGAAGCCGCCATATTGCAAGTGACGGTGGTCTTCCCCTCATTTCGCAGTGCACTCGCAAAAGCCAAAGTCTTGGCTGAAGATCGCTCGAGCTTACTTCGGACCGCCATCGCCAGATGTCTATGCGGTTCCACTCGAATATGACGCTCAGGAAAATTGGCGACCTGTGACTTAACTTCCGCTTGCGGACCTCCGGGCTTAAACGATTCAGACTCCGCGTGCTTCTTTAGTGCTTCATGGTACGAGCCAGGATTAGGGTTCTGATTTTCCTTAGAAGCCTTCGAAGCCTTTGACTTCGTGCGCTCTTCTTCCTTGGACTTTTTTAAAGCGTCCGAGATTTCTCCCACTTAATTCTCCCGCCTCAGTTCTCCAAAAACGCCCGACATCTTATTGCCCCCCATGGACTTCGCTTTCTTCTCGACAAAGTCGGGCCCAATAGGACGAATCTCACGGGAAAAAGCAGCCAAAAGCACGCGATCGGCCAGCAAGCTAATCAGCCGAGGACACCCATCCGAAAACCACGAAAAGATCGGTTCACAATCGGGTTCAAAAATGTCGGAGTACGTGCCCCCAGCCACCCCCAAGCGGTGGGACAGGTAGGGCTTCACTTCATCAGGCTGAAGAACTTCCATATGATGCTCCACGGCGATACGCTGCCGCAACTGACGAAGTCCTGGGGCCTCAAGCTTCTTAAGAAGCTCCGGCTGACCCGTTAAGACGATCTGCATCAACTTCGCGGTATCGGTTTCCAAATTCGACAGAAGACGGATTTCTTCGAGAGTTTCACTGTCCAAATTCTGCGCTTCATCGATAATCAAAACTGTATTCCGACCGATTCGAAGGCGCTCCAGAAGCATCCGGTTGAGCGCAATCAAATAATCTGCCGTGCTCTCAAAGTTGCCCTCAAGTCCAAATTCGGCCGCAATCAATTTAAGAAGATCAATCGGCGTAATCCCCACCGTGTTCAAAACAAGCGCCGTGTCCGTATCTGGTGGAATTTGAGACAAGGCCGCCCTTAATAAGGTGGTTTTCCCTGTGCCCACCTCCCCGGTGAGCAGCAAGAAACCCTTATGACGGGTAATTCCATAAATGAGTGCAGCTAGGCCTTCCTGATGCGTTTCCGAGAGCCACAAAAATCTAGGATCCGGAGTCAATGAAAAAGGAGACTCATTTAAACCAAAAAATTCTTCGTACATGGAATTCGCCTACCGCCCAGGTTCAATAAATATTCGCGAGACTGACCACATATTGCTCGCCGTTCCAAGAATGGGCTGAAACGGGAAAAGTAAAACTTGCATGGCATATCCGATACGAGCCAGAACATTAGGAGGAACGATCAGCATATCGCCCCCTCTCATAACCATATTACTGGACAAGTCGCCGTTCTCAATCTTCGACAAATTAATGATGAACATTTGCGTCGTCTCGCCATTCGTCCGAATTAAACGCACTTTACTTTTCGCGCCAAACATTGTGGTCCCACCGCGAAGCCCAACGGCTTGAGAGACTCGAGTTTCACTCGTCAAAGGAAACGTCCCTGGCACTCTCACCTCGCCTAAAACAGTCACCGCTAAACTTACGGAAGCCGCGACAGACACCGTGACATGCGCATCGCGCTTATATCGAGCGACTCTTTTTTCGATCTCCGCGCCAATCGCCTCGACGGTTCGGCCCGAGGCCTGAACATCGCCGATGAGATCAATCGAGATCCGGCCGTCCGGCCGGACAACCGCTTCGCGCTCGATTTCGGGAGCGGGAAGAATCGTGACCAGCAAACGGTCCGGCGGCCCCACGAGATAAGCGGACTCAGTGGGCCTGACAGGAGGAGGAGCCAGCTGGGTCGTACACGCTGTGCTCATGACGAGCAGCAAAAGCCCCATGCAAAGCAGAAGAAGAGTCTTCCCTGGATCTCTCCCAAGACTCTTTTCGAAAAACTGGATTCTTCTCATTGCTGCCCCCCGTCATGATGAACCACTGAACCCCGACCAAAAGAGTGCGGCGGTCCAGCCTGTCTCATCGTTTTTACTCGGTTAGATCTCCAGCCGGCTTAAGTCAGGCTGTTTCCACCCGTCTTTCTCGTTCAAATACCGATCCGTCGATGCGAAAGTGAGGGGACCGATCGTCGAACCCTTTTAAGGGATCCCAAATCGCACTCCGCTTCGATCACGCAGGGCTCATCGCCGCCCTGTGCCAACACTATACCCCAAGGGTCGATAATCATGGAGCGCCCGTAACTTTTTCGGTTTTCTGAATGCTGACCGCACTGAGCCGGGGCCACCACAAAACACTGATTTTCAATGGCCCGAGCCCGCAGAAGCACTTCCCAATGGTCTTTGCCGGTCTCTGGCATAAAGGCACTCGGAACCGTCATAAACCCGACTTTTTCAGCCGCCTGTTCGCGATATAACTCAGGAAAACGAAGGTCGTAACACACCGACAAACCCACTTTCCCGAATGAAGTCTCGGCCACCACCACAGCCTTCCCGGCCGAAAATCGCGCGGATTCCCGATACTTGTCTTCCCCGTCCGGCCCCAGATCAACATCAAAAAGATGAATTTTCCGGTACCGAGCGACTTCGCGCCCAGTTGGGTCAAGCAAAGTGCTCGTATTGTAGACTTTGGTGCTGCCCTCGATCGCTTCTGGGAAAGAGCCCCCGAGTAGCCAGATTCCATACTCAGAAGCCCATCCCGAAAGGCATTTCTCAATCAAGCCCCCCGGTGACTGAGCGCAGGGGTAGGGCTCACCCTCTCTTCGCATGAATGCAAAATTCTCAGGCAAAGACACCCACTCAGCGCCCCGGCGAGAAGCCTCGCGAATTCCTCTCTCAGCACGCGACAGGTTCTCCTCCAAGTGATCATCGGAGCACATCTGCACAAGGGCAAGTCTCACGCCACTGTCCGTTCAAAAGAGTGACTCGTCGGTTTTTTCATTCTGGAGTCCATCGTTTTGAGCACGGAGCTCAACTGGACTCGAATCGAGAGGCGTCGGTGAGCCCTATTTAAGACGCTCAAAAAGCCTCCAAGCTCAGCCGCGAAAACGAGCGGGATCCACTCCGGTTCTACGAATGACGTCGTAAAAATCTTTTCGATCCTTACGCGCGAGACGAGCGGCCCGACTAATATTCCCAGCACAGCGACGAAGAAGACTCTCCACATAGCGCGTTTCAAAAGCGCGTTTGGCCTCTTTGAAGGAAGGAACCTCTTCTCCCTCGCCAGAGAGCATGAGTGCCTCCGCAGAAACCGCACCGCTGCCAGAGAGACGCACCGCCTGCTTCACACGCTCGCGTAGCTCTCGAACATTTCCAGACCACGTCTCTTCAACCAAACATCGCCTTGCATCGGGCGCAAAGCCCACAGCGGTCAATCCCTCATCTTCCGCGAACTCGGCTAAGAAGTGAGCCGCCAGGGGAAGAATATCTTCGGGCCGGTCATTTAAGCCCGCCAAAGCCACGCGTCTCAGGGGCCAGTTGACCAGCGCATCGCCGGCGCCCGGCGCGCCGCTCAAAATCAAACGGCAGGTAGATCCACTCGTCGACGCGGGATCTTCGATCAGTGTTTCATGCAACCGAGCCAGCAGAGACGGATCTAGCTCCTCGACTTCAGTCAAGAAAAGCGTTCCGCCTGAGGCCTGAGAAAAAGCATTGGTTTTCTCAGACACTGCGCTGCCAAAAAGTTCACTGCCTTGTTGGAGCGCCGAGAGCCCCTTCGGACTGAAGCGGACCATTGGCCCCCCAGCGAACTGGCTCCAGCCGTGCATCGCGCGCGCGATATGAGAACGACCGCTGCCTTCTGGCCCTTCGATTAAGACCGCGCTCGTGGAACGCGCGAGCGAACTCGCCAGATCCACGGCTTGTTGCAAGCCCGCACTTGCCACCACCAATCGGTCTCCGCGACGACGTCCCATAGCACGCTCGCCTGAAGATCGAGTAGCCTCCGATGACTCGGATACCGAGTTTGTTTCTACGCCCTGACTAGAGATATGTTCTTCAACCATTTACACTTTCCCCAAGTGCACAGTCTAACTTGATACTGTCCAATTTCCCCTGTTTGGAACAATCTAAAAACGCCGAAATTTTCCCCACAGGGCTTACGCTAGCACCTGCCGCTCAAAAAGGTAGCCAAGTTTTTATAAGGAGGTCTGAGAGTCCCTTGGAAGAGAACAACTTGTCAGAAGGAGTCAGCACTCAAATGGCTTTCAAGAGACCCGAAATCCAGCGTCTTTCTGACGCGCTCGTGGATCAAATCGCCGCCGGGGAGGTGGTCGAAAGGCCGGCGTCCATCGTTAAGGAGTTGGTCGAAAACGCACTCGATGCTCAAGCGGAGCGAATTCGAATTGAAGTCAGGGCCGGAGGCACAGCCCTCATTGCTGTTGAGGACAACGGCATCGGAATGTCCCCAGACCAACTTCGAATGGCGGTGCTCAGGCACGCCACCAGCAAGATCCACAGGGCGGAAGACCTGGACAGCATCGGGAGCTACGGCTTCAGAGGAGAGGCTCTCCCGGCCATCGGCTCTGTTTCCTCAATGAGGCTACTCACCCGACCGCGAGGCACGTCGTCGGGACATGAACTCCGCATGGACGCCAGTGCGATCACCATGGACCGGGAAGCAGGATGCGCCGAAGGAACGCGCATCGAAGTCGCTGAACTGTTCGCTCGGGTGCCAGCGCGTCGCAAATTCCTCAAGCAACCCACCACCGAGTGGGGCCACACCATTGACTGGCTTGGTCGACTCGCCATGGCCATGCCGGGCGTTCATTTCGAAATCCAACGAGATGATCGCCGGGCCATGGTTTGGCCCGCCACGTCGGATCCCATGGAGCGCATCGCGCGAGTCCTCGGAGAAAGTCAGGGCCGTTCACTCACTCGCGTCGACTGGGAAGAGGGAATAGGGCATATCGAGGCCTACATCTCCGGGCCGGAACAGAGTCGCGCGAATACGGCCGGCATTCACCTTTACGTCAATGGGCGTCCTGTTCGAGACAAACTCCTTCGGAATGCCGTTATGCATGTCTACCGAGATCTACTTCCCCGTGGAAGGTTCCCTCTCGCGGTTCTTTTTCTCACCGTGGATCCCACCTGCGTCGATGTCAATGTTCATCCCGCTAAATGGGAGGTCCGATTCCGAGAACCTCAAGCCATCCATCAACTGATTCGAAATGCGCTGCGCAGCGGGATCGAAGGCCGCGGATACCTGAGTTCATCGGAACTCCCCTCCGCCGCCACACCATCTTCCTGGCCGGCCACAGGTTTTTCCGCACAATCCCTCCAGAAGCCGTCTTATTCCAACGAAACGCAACGAGGCTCGGCCTCGGACGGAGACTGGCTGTTCGCGGATCGCCATCAACTGGATTCCGACGCGCCACTGCAAGGGCAAGTCCTTGAAGAAGATCGCCCGATCAAGGCCTCTGAGACACCTCGTTTGAACTTTGCCGATCAAAGGCTACTCGGCCAGGTGATGGCGCGCTATCTAGTGCTTGAAGGAGAGGGTGGCCTGCTCCTCGTCGATCAGCACGCAGCTCATGAGCGGATCCTTTACGAAAAGTTGCGTGCGAGTTGGTTTGCCGGTGGTGTCAGCCAGCAGGGCCTTCTCATTCCTCTCACCTTGGACCTCGAGCCTCAAGCCTTGAACACTCTCATGACAGCAGACCAAACCGTGAAACGACTGGGCTTCGAAATTGAAGCCTTTGGGGAGAGCAGTATCGTGGTGCGGGCCATCCCCGAAATTCTAGCGGGCAACAATCCTGAAAGTTTGATCCGGGATTTGGCGGACGAATTGGACTCTGAGTCAGAGACCTCTGCTGAAGATCCATCGCAAACCCGGATCCTTAAATCCGTAGATCGCGTTTTTGCGACCCTGGCTTGCCACAACGCTCGCCGCTTTGGTGACCATCTGCCGGAAGAGGAGCAAAAAGCTATTCTTGAAGGCCTCGATACGATCCCATGGGCCCCCACCTGCCCGCATGGACGTCCCGTCGTCGCGCGGCTCGGTGTCCGTGAACTCGACGGCCGATTCGGGCGTCGATGATGACTTCTTCAAGCTCGATCTCGCCCGAGCGAATTCCCGTCGTGATTCTCACCGGACCCACGGCTTCTGGAAAAAGCGCGCTCGCTGTCTCTCTGGCGACTCGTTTTAATGGAGAAATCATTAATGCGGACTCGATGCAGGTGTTTCGATACATGAACATCGGCACGGCCAAACCCAGCCTTGAAGAACGCAGCCTTTGCCCCCATCACCTTTTTGATGTGGCCGACCCCGATACGGCTTACAGCGCAGGCCGGTACGCCGAAGAGGCCCGGGCGGTGGCTCGAGATATTCACCAGCGCGGGAAGGCCATCTTTTTGACCGGAGGAACGGGCCTTTACATCCGTGCCTTTCTCCACGGGCTCGTCCAAACGGGCGCCGCAGACCCCACTCTGCGGGCCGAACTTGAAGCCGAACACGCCGAATCCGTGAAAGAGGGCGCTCCTCATCGACTGCATCAGCGACTCGCTGGAATCGACCCCGATGCAGCGGCCCGCATTCATCCCAACGACATTCGACGGACCATCCGGGCGCTTGAGATCATCTCACAGGCGGGTCGTTCGGCCTGGGCTGTGCGACGAGATCACGGATTCAACGAAAGCCCATTCCGCACCCTGCATCTCGCGATCGATCCTGGACGGGAAGAAGTCACTTCTCGGATATCAACCCGCTGTCATCAAATGATCGAGGCTGGTCTTCTGCAAGAAGTACGACAACTTCGAGGGCAGGGCTATGGCGCCGATCTCCGCCCCATGCAAGCCATCGGCTATCGACATATCAATCCGGTCGTCGATGGCCACGACACACTCGCCAGCGCCGTCGAGGTGATGATTAGAGACACTCGAAAATTCGCCCGGAGACAACGGACCTGGCTTCGAGGCATCGACGATGTGGTCTGGCTGTCGCCCTCCGACGAGGCCCCGATCCGCCAACAGGTCGACTCTTTTCTCTCTACTGGGAGCCTCCCCCCGGCTTAGAAGCCTCCCTCGGCTTACTTCCCTCGGCTTACTTCCCCCGGCTTACTTCCCCCGGCTTAATAGTCGGACTCCGTGTAATTCAGCCCACAACGCACATTAAAAGCAAAAGGGGCCACCAGCGGGTTGTAATAAACCCATGGGTTCTCAACATCGACCAAAGGGTTCTCCCAGTCGATCAATGCGGGCGCATCCTCGACCGGGTCAAACAGGGGATCCAAATCGGTCTCAAACGGGAACACAAGAACACCGGGCACAGTCTCAAGACCACCCGTAATGATCCGAATCGCCCCCGAGCCGAAATTCAGTCCCGTCAACCAAATTACTCCGGGAACGGCATAGACCACTCGAACGGCGGGCGTATCATCCACATCGGCCAAATTGCGGGCCGCCGTTTGGACCGCGACGATGGGCGAAAGAATCATGTCCATGGGACCCATCAGAATGTTGCTAAAAGCGCGACGCAAAGTATCCGGAGAAGCCGAAGCGGTCGCTGGGTGAAAGAACAAAAGCCCAACCAAAAAGAACCCCAATCCCCAACGACCCAAACCGCCGATTTTTCGGGAAGAGGGTGCATATCTTGCAGATCGGCCGGCTGAAACCATCAATGTTCCCCCTAAATGAAGAGCGTCGAGCCTAGTTTCCTTGATAGAGGCTTGTCAAGCCGCGTCCTCGGTCTCTAATTCTCTCACGGAAGGCTATGGTTTGGCCACCATGGAACCTTCTACTCAAATTCCCATCGTCGCCATCGTTGGCCGACCTAACGTGGGCAAATCATCGCTCTTCAATCGCTATTCGGGCCAGCGGAGAGCCCTTGTGGCGGACACGCCTGGACTCACGCGGGACCGAATCGTCGAGGCCATCGAAGTCGAAGGCCGACCGATTTTACTCGTCGACACCGCGGGTCTTGAGCCGGATGCCCACCGAGGTCTCCCCGCCGCGGTTCAAGCCCAGGCCGAAGCCGCCGTAAAAGAAGCCGATGCGATTCTCTTCGTCGTGGACGGCAAAGCCGGCATCCTCCCTGAGGACGAGCAAATCGCGCGCACACTTCGGCGCACGGACAAACCTCTCAGCCTTTTGGTGAACAAGATTGATATCCCGCATATGCACTCGGACCGCGTCTTCGAGTTCCACCAACTGGGCTTCGAGCGCATCACAGGCGTCTCCGCCGAACATGGAGGAGGGGCGTTTGATGCCCTTGAGGAGTTGGTTGCCTCACTGCCCGCCGATGACACCTCCGCCCACGCTGACCCCTCGGTGACGCGGATCGCACTGGTGGGTCGGCCGAACGTGGGGAAAAGTTCGCTGGTCAACCGCCTCCTCGGGCAAGAGCGAGTCGTGGTCTCCAACGAACCGGGCACCACTCGAGACGCCATCGACGTCCGACTCACTCGAGGGGAACGAAACTATATTCTCGTCGACACGGCGGGCCTGCGACGCCCTGGGCGACGCTCGGGGACAGGGGAGCAAGTGGGCGCCATGATGTCGGTTCGGGCTCTTCAAAGGGCTCAGGTGGCCTTGCTACTCATCGATGCCGAGGAGGGGTTCACGGACCAGGATGCCCACATTGGTCGATTGGCGAGAGATATGGGGGTCGGAACCGTGACCGTGCCCAATAAATGGGACCAGGTCCCGGGTGAAAAACGCGTCGAGACCCTGGAGTCCATTGCCCATGGGCTTCGATTCATGCCCGATGCACCGTCCGTTCCTATTTCGGCCTTAACGGGCTCGGGCATCGAAAAGCTCTGGCCAGCCGTCACCCAGGTCGCTTTGGCTGGCGGGCGCGAGATCGGCACCGCTGAACTCAACCGTTGGCTCGAAGAGACCGTGATTCGACATGACCCGGGTATGGCGAAGCGGGGATCTCGATCGCGCCCTCTGAAATTCCTCTATGCCGCTCAAACAGGGACTCATCCCCCTTCTTTTGTCCTTTTCTGCACGGCGCCTGAAGCGGTCTTGCCCTCCTACGAACGATTCCTTGAGAACCGACTGCGAGAGACTTTTGACCTCGAAGGCACGCCGATCCGGCTGGAACTCCGCAGCCGACGAAAGAAGGGCGCTTAAGCGCACTTTTAGGGTCGCTCTGGGCTCAAGCTCCGATAGACTTCGCCGTCAGATCGACTAGGTTTCCGTCCGACTTTCGGGCAATGCCTGCCCACTGTGATCATCGCGAAAACTTCTTAACTGGAGGGTCTCTCCCGTGGCACGCCGAACTCGAAAGAAACAACAACCCAATTCCGCTGCTGTTACCCTGGACGCGATCGAGTCACGCAGCGACCGACTCGCGCAATGGATCGCCGAAAACCCGCTCCCCATATTGGCCGTCGGAGCGGTGATTCTCCTGATCGCCGCCATCTGGGGCTTTGCGGGCCAAGAGAACAATGAGGTGGACATGGCCGCTTCCGCCCAGTTGAGTGAAGCCCAGATCAGTTACCGCACCTCCATGGGTGCGCCGGCCGGGGCCGTGGAAATCCCAGAACCCGCAAACCCCGAGGCCGCTCAAAGCATCCGAGAGCAGGCCATTGTGGATTTTGACCAAGTCACCCTCGACCATCCAGGCACCATTGCGGCTGCGCTGGCCCAACTTGAGGCGGGCAAAATTGCCCAGACCATGGGGGCCGTCCAGATCGCCCAGGGACATTTCCAAGTGGGTCTAGAAAACGTACCCTCCGGGGATTCACTCCGAGCGCTTTTCCTGGTTCGACTTGGCTCTCTGTACGAAGTCAATCAGGAATGGGCTCAAGCCGCCAGCGTCTACGAGGAGGCCGGCGCCATGGACAACTATCCGCTGCGCCAAATTGCGCTGGCCGATGCCATACGCAGCTATCTTGAAGCCGAAGATTCGGACGCGGCTCAACGCCTAGCCGAACAACTGCAACAAGATGAGTTGGCCCTTGAATTGCCGGCCTATGTCCAGTCCCAGCTCAGTGGACTGCAGAATTCTGAGCCTGTCCGCTAATTCAAAAAGTCCGCCATGAGCCCGACGAAATCCGCCCAATTCGAACCCAGACCCGCCACACTCGGCTGAGACCGGGAAGCGGTCCTGGGTCGTCTAAGCGCCCTGTGCCTTTCCTCTCATCAATTAAACGTCCGATAAGATAGATTATGTCAAGTTAAGGATCTATCGCACGAAGAGCGCTTCAAGGAGCCCGCTGGATCCCCTGGAAAGCCTTTTTTGACACGCCCCCGCTCCACGAGTCCGCCGAGCTGTGCTATTTCGAAAGCATTAAGGGAGATGATGAAGGCCTCGTGGAACGTCCAAAGCCATTGAAGATCGAAGAGCTCCGCAAAACCTTTCAGGAATATGACCAGGATCATGTCTTCCGGTTTTGGGACACCCTAAGTGCTGCCGGCCAGGAGAAGCTGGCCCGACAAGCCACTGAGCTGAGCGATTTCTTACCCTCTCGAATCGCTCAATATCGAGAAGCCCGAGCGATCCTCAAACAACCCAAAATGGGGAAAATTCAGCCCTACCCAGCGATCCCGCTCCCCGAGCACGGCGGCGACCCTAAAACCTTCGCGCAAGCGCACGAAGTTGGACTGGAGATCCTTCAGGCCGGCCGAGTCGGCCTCCTGGTTGTGGCGGGAGGCCAAGGCACTCGGCTGGGATTTAATGGGCCCAAAGGCGCGCTTCCCATTGGCCCCGTAAGTGAAAGAAGCCTTTTTGCCCTGCAGGCTCAGAAGCTGCATGCGCTCAGCCGAAGACTCGATCAACCCGTCCACTGGTTTGTGATGACGAGTCCAGCCACGGATGGACCCACCCGAATGCTGTTTGAGCAAATGAACTACTTCGGCTTACCGCCTGAAAATGTCATCCTCTTCAGCCAAGGCACGGTGCCGGCGTGGACGTTGGACGGAAAACTCATCCTGGAAGAACCGGACCAGATCTTTGAGAGCCCCGGGGGGCATGGGGACACCTTTCGCGCCCTTTCTGATTCGGGCGCGCTTGACGAAATGGAGCGAAGAGG
>NZHD01000070.1 GCA_002691205.1 Deltaproteobacteria bacterium | reverse complement strand
TATTTTTCATTAAACGATAGACGGAATGTCCTGTAGTGTTTCGCAAACCATCTACGTGTTTTTTTAAAGCGAAAGAATAATCGAGCCCAAAAACATCCATTCAGTGAGGCCCCTATGACTGAAGTCAGTAACCCGTTTCTACAAAATAACTATGCTCCCGTTAGCGACGAGTGTACGGCTTTTAATCTTCCGGTCAGCGGGCAGATTCCAAAAGAACTCACGGGACGACTTATGCGAATTGGCCCCAATCCGATTTCAACACCTCAAGGCAAGCACCATTGGTTCAGCGGGAATGGATTCGTCCATGGCCTACGGCTCGAAAACGGCGAGGCAAAATGGTACAGAAGCCGTTTTGTGCGCGATGATGAGGTCAGCGCCAAGCGTCAACTCGAAAATTTACCCGGACCTCGTTTCGTCGAAATGGGCGCGGGCACAGCGAACACGAATATTATCACTCATGCAGGCAAAAATTACGCCATCGTCGAGGCGGGCGGAAACCCCATCGAGCTGTCGGACGAACTCGAAAGTGTGGCCCGCACCGATTTCAACGGCACTCTCCCTGGCCCCTTCAGCGCACATCCAAAGCTTGATCCCGATACCGGTGAGCTTCATGTTCTTGGATACTTCTTTGGATGGGATTGCTTGCAATATATTGTGGTCGATCCGGAAGGGGAAGTTCGAAAAACAGTGGACATTCCCGTCGAAGGCCGACCTATGATTCACGACTGTGGAATTACCAGCCGATACTTCATCGTGTTCGATTTTCCAGTTCTCTTCACGCCTCAGATGATCGAGGAAGGCTACTCCCTTCCCTATCGCTGGCACGACAATCACGGAGCTCGAGTTGGGCTTCTGCCTAGAGACGGGACAGCCGCAGACATTCTCTGGCACGAAGTCGACCCTTGTTTCGTCTTCCACCCAGTAAATGCCTATGACGACCCCTCGGGCAAGGTAATCCTCGATGTTGTCCGCCACCCGAGGCTGTTCGACTCCGGCTCAGAACATCTGGAAGTGGACGCCCAAACCCAGAACCTCTTCCGGTGGACAATTACGCCCGGCGAAGGACGAGTCAAAGAAGAGTGCTTAAGTGACCGACCCCAAGAATTCCCGAGGCACGACCCTCGCCGAGTGGGAAAATCATATCGATACGGCTACTGCGGCTCCTGTGATCATGAAGGACTCTTTGGCGGATTGCTGAAACACGACCTGGAAAAAGGCACAGTAGAACATCGAGACGACGGCCCAGCTCATCTCTATCAGGAACCGGTCTTTATCCCACGCTCTGAAAATGCTGATGAGGATGACGGATGGATCATGTCATTTGTTCACAACAAAGAACGAGATGAGGCCGACGTCGTTATCCTCCATGCCCAAGACTTTACAGGCCAACCACTCGCCACGATTCAGCTTCCAGCTCGTGTCCCGTACGGCTTTCATGGGAACTGGGCCCCCGAGCCTTAGTCGCTGCTTCGTCTGCCATCAACCTACCTGGAGATAGGGAGCCTTCAAACGCTTCAAGGCCTAAAAGCAGAGAAGGCTCAACCGAGGCTTTGTTGAATCGCCTCCGTTAACTCGAGTCCGCTCAGGAAGGCCCCTTCGACCCGGTCTCCATGAAGCCAATCGCCACAAACGCCCAATCTCGAGGCCGAATTCCACAGGAAACCCTCTCCCAGAGGCTTCTCACTCCGAGCAAGCAGCCATCGATGGGAAGACTGGAAGAGAACCTCAGGCAACGGGTGTCCAAGAGCCTCCGAGAACGCTTGCAACATTTCGGCTGATACTTTTTCAGGGTTGCCTTCACTTTGCTTTGCACTCCATTCCGACTGTGAGTGTAAAACCCAGCTCTCGGCTACCGGGCGATTGGGCTTAGTTGAGTTTCGAGCGACCCAAGCGAGGATAGAATCGTGAACGAAAGCACCCCCGAAGTCGACTTCAAGCTCAGAGTCAAATGAAACCATTGTCGCATGACAGGGTTCCATTGACACTCCAGAAGCAATCTGCGCAAAATCGGGCACTGCAGCCAACAGAGGGACCGCCTGCGGAGCCGGCGTTGCGACAATGACCGCGTCGAAGTGACCCAAGCGATCACCGGATTCGCTTCTAATCTCCCAAGGAATCCCTCTTTTCTCATCACGAATCACCTCTCCCACTCTCGTTTTGGTCACGAGTTCTAGATCCTGAGAGAGACGTCGCGCGATGGAACTCATACGCGGCACGCCGACGTAACGTTCTCTTTCCTCCTGGGTTGTTGAGAGTTGGCCCGAACGCAAGACTTGAATGGGCGACGCCCATTCAGCGACAATGCCCTCTTCTCGCCAAACCTCTACTTGATCAGAAAACCTTTGATCTCGGCAGGTGAAATACTGAGCTCCGTGATCGAACGCGTATTCCTCTTGTCTCCTGGTCGACATTCGACCACCCGGGCCCCGAGCTTTCTCAAAAACCACCACCGAGTGACCGCAATCCGTTAGGTTTCGCGCCACCATCAAGCCGGCCATCCCCGCTCCCACGATCGCAATCTTTTGATTCATGCTCCACTCTCGATCTCTATCTGATTTATAAAAATTCACATTTCACTATGAGCTGCGATGGTCTCGCCTGAAGCTATCAAAGCCATAGATTCCAAGCGCACACCAAACAGAGACAAATCCAAGCATCTGCACAGTCGTCGCCACTTCACTAAATAAATAGACGCCGATCACAAGCTGAATCGTCGGTGCGAGATACTGCAACATCCCAACGGTGGAGAGCGGAAGACGCTGAGCTGCAAACCCAAAGAGCAATAGAGGGGCGACTGTAATGACTCCGCTTAAGGGAATCACCGCCCAATGCTCATTAGAGGTCACCACAATGCTCTCACCAAAAGCGACTAAATAAATCAAGTAGAGGCTCAGCGGCACAGCCGCCGTGCACACTTCGACTAAAAGCCCTTCCAAAGGCGGAGCCGCTTCCGGTTGCTTCTTTAACAATCCATAGATGGCGAAACTCGCGGCCAGCGAGAGAGCAATCCAGGGGAAGTCATGGTCAGCCACCGTCATGACGACGACAGCCATTGAAGCAATCCCAACCGAAATTTGGGCGCTCAAGCTCAGCCGCTCTCGCAAAATAATTACCCCGAGAGCCACACTCATGAGTGGGTTGATGTAATACCCAAGACTCACCTCCAAAATGTGCCCAGAAGTCACGGCCCATAAAAAGATTCCCCAATTGATTGTGAGCAGGATCCCCGAAATCACCGACAATAATCGCGTTCGTGAATTCGACCAAACGCGCGCGAGCACACTCCACTGACTCCTGAAAGCCAGTACAACCAAGAGAATGACAATGGCCCAAATCACTCTCCATGACACCGCTTCAGGGGGGGGAATCTCTTTAATGGCATTCCAGTAAATGGGGCTGCCACCCCAGATCAGATAAGCGGCAATGCCCGCAAATATGCCGCGACGAAATTCCACGTCTATTCCTTACGTTTTGAGCAAGGCCGCAGGACCTCACCCCAGTGTCCAAACGAAACTGATCTCGATCGCAAGCAAACCATCTACAGCCGCACCCCCGAGAGTCAAAATTCCAACCGTCAGCAGGCGCCACCCATGAAGAACATTTAGCCATCCCGAGCCTAAAAGAAGGCCAATGCTTTTTTCCCATCAAAAGGTGCGTCTGAGACTAACCCAAAAGAGTATTTTTGGCGGGTCTTAAGTGATGAACTCTGATTCCGATGGCTCATCTTGTTTGAGGATCGTACGCTAAATTTTTAGATCGTTCACTATCCAACCTCTCACAAAAAAAGTTATCCTAAGATCGCTTACCCCAAGACCAAGGAGAACGGGCATGAGAGATGCATCGAAGAACAATGCAGCGTGGGATCGTCTGAAAGACATGCCCTCCACCATAGGAATCGGGGTCGCTGGGAACTTCACTGGACACCTCGAACAAGCCGGAGAGGCCAGCGACTTTCGAAACGTCAGCACCGATCACGCCGCAGCCCCGAAAGGAATATTCCCCTTCTATGTGCCTGGAGGGGGACAGCATTTTTTGAATACCATGCCCGTATCGGCCACGTCTCTCGCCCTTGGCTCGAAAACGGAGAACCATCAGATCGAGCCCGAAGTCGCCCTGCTCTGCCGCATCCAGTACGCAGAGAAGCGCGTCGCCTCACTCACCCCACTCTACGCCATGGCGCATAACGACTGTTCGATTCGTAGACCCGGTGCTCTCAAAATCAGCGAAAAGAAAAACTGGGGTCCTGAAACCAAAGGAACATCCAATCAGATGATCTCTCTCGATCGGTTTGAAAAAGGAGGGATACTCGATGACTACCGCGTCGCCTGTTTTCTTTTACGCGATGGGGTGCTTGTTGAATATGGCTTAGATAGCTCCGTCACGGGATACAGCTACTACGGAACGCGCCTCGTTGATTGGCTCATCGAAAAGATGAATAACCAGCAAGATCAAGGGCCTCTTGAACATATCGCACATTGGCTTGACGTCGCGAGTCAGCCAGACTATGCGCTCATTAGTATTGGCGCGACTCGCTATACAGACTTCGGAGAAAATACTTTCCTCAAGTCGGGCGACGTCGCCTCAGTCATCCTCTACGATGCCAAGCAACATACTCAAGATGCGATTCGCGGATTTGCAGACGGATCCAAAGACACCAATGAACCGGGCCTGTCCGTTTTAAGGCAAAACGTGCATCTTGGTTCTCAACGATAAAAAGATAAATGCCCTACTTCAGCAGCCGCACCTCATCCTTTTTCAGCCCTCGGATCACCTAAAACTCACAGTGACTAAAAATGAGGGTGACGAGAAAAAAACCTAGGGATGGTCCTGAATGAACTGCTGAATCAATGCCACAAGGACCTCGGGGACATCTTCCTGACAGAAATGCCCCACACCGGGAAGTTTTACAATAGGAGCCTGCGGAAAGAGGCCGCGAAAATCGCTCATTGAATGACCCTGCGCGATCCCAAAGTCCATATCCCCAGAAGCCAGCATGGCAGGCTTTGCTTTCACAGCCTCGAGATTCCCCGTTGTCGTTCCCTCCAGCACATAGGGTATAAAGCGTCCATAGTGCACATCGAGCGGGAAGTTGATCGCACCGATGCAACTTGCTCTATCCGGAAACGGCGACGAATAGGCTCGAATCCATGTTTCATCGACTGCAGACGAGTTCTGGAAACCAATAATCTTCATAACCGACAAAACGGTCGATCCCAGTTCTCCCAAAATCCCTTCCAGCGTCCCTGCCTCCTCATGCTTCTCGATCCACTGAAACCAAGGTGTCTTTTCAGGGCCGGACTGCCCTCCGCCATATCCAAAAAGAGTGTTCATAAGGAAGACGCGCTTCACTCGTTCCGGATGACGAATCGTATATGCGCCTGTAATGGGCCCTCCCCAGTCTTGACAAACAAAGGTGATGTCCGTCAACTCGAGATCATCAATCAACCTTTCCAGGTTTTCGACATGAGTTTGAAGGGTGTAAGTGCGATCTTGAGGGGTTTCGGACTTCCCAAATCCCATGTGATCCGGAACGATGACCCGATAATCCTCTGAAAGCGGTGGAATAAAATTCCGATACAAGTAACCCCAGGTCGGCTCCCCATGCAGACACATCACGACCTGGCCATCGCTCGGCCCCTCTTCAATGTAATGCTGGCGAAATCCGGCTGCGGTACTGAACTTTGCCTTAAAAGGCCAGGTCCCATGGAAAGTCTCGTCTGCAGCAATCATTCACTCAGCCTTTCATCAAATGGCGGTCAAGATTCATAAAGCGCGTTCCAATCTAGACCAAAAAAAATGGAGCCAAGCACTCCCGTCGCCAACCTGCTTACACACACAAGCTTACAAAATGGAGGTCCATCGCTTGACTTAGGAACTCTCAAGCCAGTTCGACCCTTTAGCGGCTCTTCTCGTTTTGAAATTCTTTCCCTAACCAGCGAACTTTCGGGATGATGTAAGCCAACCAGGCGAGACAGGCCAAGGTGACCGGAATCACGGGCAGCCATAAAAAGGCCACGATCCATGAGGTCAAAAAACCAAGCAACTTCAGAGCCGCTGCCCCAATCTGCTTCTCTGATTCAAACCCGCGACCAGTGAGAAACCACCCGTTAGCCACAAGGAGAGATACAAAAAGAGGCCATGGAACACCGCGCATATCGAGAGGCGGGTCGGCATCAAGCTCTGCATCCACTTTTAACGCCCCCTCGCCGAGCGCTTCTTCGGTTCGGCTCCACACATGATCCGCCGTGGGACGCCCTGCCGCGCCACCTATATTGTTATGGGTGGGTACCCCTTCCCATCGATATAGAACTCGACCATTTTCTGCCACAGCGAGCACCCCTGGCTGAAAGTACCCTTTGGGATGAGTCGGCTCCCACCCCTTCGCCTTTTTCGTGCTCTGTCGGATAAAACCAAGGTGAACATTCACAAAAAGATCGAGCCAACCGCGCTTACGACAGTCCTCTGCAATTTCATGATGTGGATCGCCGACTGTCTCGAAGTTAAGTCTCCACTCTTCTTTCGCACGGTCCGAGAGAACTTGAGGCTCACTGGAAATCGCAAAAATCTCTCCACCCGCAGCCCGAACTTTTTCGGCGACACCTGCATCCACATAGCTCCGCAACTCGGAGCGACACGGAGGTCACCAAAATCCACGGTAAAACACAAGAACTACAAAAGCATGCTGACCGAGCGCTCGATCAAGAAAACCCCGACGTGGACCCGGAGGCGGGTCCAGTATGGCGGGGGGACTCTCCATAGATCTGTCCAGGGGGTCGGCCGAGACAAGAGAAACTGTATAGCGATCAGACTCTTTTCTCACGTTAAAAGTGCGCTGTTCACATTGATCGCCGCTACAAAGGATCAGCTTAAGCGTTTTTTCAACCGCGTCCTGTTCAAGCGACTCTGGGTCTAGAATCCCTGTGACTTCGAATATTTTTTCCTGCTCTTGATTAAACCAAGTAAGCGCGGCCTCAACTTCAGATCGAAAAGATTCGGGGATCGTTTCCTGAACAATCATGAGTGCTTTCTTTTTTAAAACTCACACAAAATATTAAGAGTTCTTTAGGAGAGCGGTCTATCAACTTTCTTCGAAATCGCTAAATAGAAAAGATGACTCTTGAATCTTTACGATAATTTAATGACCTCACTTATACTACATCATCTACGTGACCCGCTTCAGTCTAAGGTCGTTAAAAATATCAACAATGACTCGTCGATCGGCCCACAACTCATAAGTCAAAAAACTGACGACGATCAAATGCTTTATCAAGAGAGGGACGCGATCTTAAGGCACGGCTCAGTCAGTCCCTGAAACGAAAATTTACGGAATCCGTCTTGCCCAATCGGGACTCAGACGGATCATCGGGCGAGACATCCTATCAATATCGCGTAGGGAGATCGAGAAACTTCCTCTCGCGGCTGCAAAAAGCCACCCGCTTTGGATTAGTTGCGCCTCGAACCTGCATCACTGACCTTCCGAGCGTTCATCGAGCAACCTTCGTTGTTCAAAACGGTCAAAAAGATCGAGTTGCTCTCCCTTTATCACTATCTTGGTCCAACTTGAACGAGGAAATAGAACCTATGGATTCGCCTGAAGCCGCACCCGGCTCCTCTGTTCGCGGCCACTCTAACGAAACAGCATTGCTCGCAGCGGTCATCTCAGCGATTGTCATCGCCCAGGTCACCTTCAATCTACTGCCCATGTATATTGGAGCCCTGACTGAACAGCTCAACCTCAGCCCAGACCGCGCAGGCTTTGTTGGCTCGGTTGATATGGGCTGCCTTGCGATCTCCGCAATGCTTGTGTCTCCTGTTCTTCACCGAGTCTCTCTTCGCTTACTTGCGGGGTCAGCCGCAGTCATCGCCCTTTCCGCTCACCTGAGTTCCATGGCCATCGAGAACTACAATGTACTTTTAATCGCCCGCGGAGTGGCTGGAATCGCTTCGGGAATTCTGTATGCCGCAGGAAGCGCTGCATTGGCGAGAGTCTCAGACCCCGAGCGGGCCTATGCCAAGATGATGATTGGAGGCATGGTTCCTGCGGCCCTCATGTCGGTGATCGCGCCCTTTGCCATTACTCGCTGGGGAGTCGCCGGGGTCTTTGGCACCATGGCTCTAACCGCTTTCCTGGGACTTTATCTACTCAAATACATTCCCTCCAATTCGGTCAAACCGGCAGCAGGAAACAGAGAACGCGAAGAAAATCAGCGCCCAGTCTTGCTCAGAGGCAGCTCTCTGATTCTAATGACCACCAACTTCATGATGCTGATGAGCTTCGGCGGGCTCTGGGCGTTTAGTGAGCAAATCGGCCTCAGCACAGGGCTGGGGCGCGAAACTTTTGGCGGAATCATTGCGGCTTCGGCGGCCATCAGTGCAACGGGGTCCTTACTCGCCGCGTGGCTGGGGACTCGGTTTGGGCGGATCCGGCCGCTCCTAGGAGCCATCCTTCTCACCGGACTGTTTAGTCTCGGAATGACACTCTCTACGGGTCCTCTTGAATTTACCGCGTTGCTTTTACTTTGGAGCATCGGGTGGAGTTTTACTGCGCCCTACTTTATGGGAGCTGGGGCCACGTTGGACCCTACCGGCCGACTCGTTGCGGCGATGGGGGGCATGGGGATGATCGGCGTCGCAACGGGTCCCACTTTGGGAGGGTGGCTCCTAGAACGAGGTGGCCTTCCAACGATTGGGTTCGCGATCGTTGCGATCACGCTAACGCTCACCTCACTGCTGTTTCCCGTGCTCCGGGGTATCGAGAAAACCAACACAACTTCCCAAACCGAATATCCATCTTGAACGATCGGTTCCATTGAATCGAGTCCGGCTCCGAAACTCCTACCCATCATTAATCTATCCTCTATTCTCTAAGCTATGTACATAATCCCTCAAGTGCCCTGCCGACGATGATCAATCGCCTCCTAACTCGCGGAGGAGCCTCTCTTCTCTCAATCGCGCTCTTGTTTCTCGTTGGGTGTGGCCCTGATCGTTCCCATCTCCTGACCCCTGTCGCTGGCTCCCAGCACTCCATTATTGCGGTGGGAGATACGGGTCGATCCAGTATCTTCAATAGCCTCATCGAAGGTCAGGTCTCCGTAGCTCGCGCCATGGAAGCCGAAGCCAAACGCGAGCCCATCGATGATCTCATCTTCCTGGGAGACAATTTCTACTGGAACGGGCTCGACGAAGAGACACTGGTGCCTCGCGTGGCAGAGAACTTAGTGGCTCCTTACTGTTATTTTCTAAGACTCGACGGACCCAGATCAAAGGAAGTTGCCGAGGCGTGCGACGTTCCAGAGAACGAAAGAGCCCCGGTGCCAGTATATGCCGTTCTGGGCAATCACGATTTGATCCTTCCAGAAAGTCCAGAACTGCAAAGAAACGCTGTTCCCGATTTCGTTCCCGATTGGAGAATGAGCTCAGGACTCACAAAAGTTTTTGAACTCGGAGATGGAATCAGCCTGATCCTTCTCGAATCGGAGGTCGCCATTGATGATGGCTCTTTAATTACTCGAGAGGTCGAGAAAGCAGTGCGCCAAGCTCGGGGGCCTTGGCGAATACTGGCTACCCATCGCCCGATTGCAACAGATGATCATGGCCACAAACGACTGGGCGGCTTTCCTGGATTTGTTCGAGACGGCATCCAAGCCTCAGGGCTCCCGGTACAGTTGGTTCTTGCTGGGCACCACCATAGCCTTCAGGTTTTCGAAGTTCCTTCCCCGATTCCATCACTTCAAATCGGTGCGGGGAGCGGCTCCAGACCTGCCCCTCCCATCGCCTCTCCAGAACACCCAGACGTACGGTTCAGCCGCCTAGCACTTGGCTTTGCCCGAATTGACTTAATCGGTCAAAACAACAGCGAAAGACTGGTCGTGACGCTCATCCAAGCTCCGCGTTATCCGGTCCTCTCACCGTTCATTGAACCTCAGCGAGTGGCGCAATTCGAGGTAGATCAAGCCGGGGAAGTCCTCGACCGCACCCTTCGCTAACAAAGCAGAAGCTCAGGGATAAGCAGAACCCTGCACGTTAGATGAAACAGAGCTCCCCTAGAGCCCTAAAAAGGGGAACCTTGAGGGTCTAAGACTGCAGAGGGTCACCCTCAAAAAGAGCTGAATACGAATGCGCGTATTTATGATAGGGTAAATAAATACTGGAAAGTTTCCTATTTACCTCATCGGAGATCACCATGCGTATTCTCTTACTTTCCCTCTCGATTTCACTTTTTCTCTCAATGAATGCCTCCGCGGCCTCAAAGAGCTGTCCCGAGCTCAAAACTCAAGCCGTGGGCAAGCACCACAAGTGCATCACCTTGGCCCAGCGAGGAGGTCGAAAAGGAACCGAACGTCGTCTGGAGCGCTGTGACTGGCGGCTTGAACGCAATATCCAAAATGCAGAAAAAAGTTTTGGATGCGACGGAGTTCTGGGGGCAGAGGAAATCGACGATGTCGTGAACACTTTCAGCGACTCAATCATCGAAGCAGCCAGTGGCCGAACGGGTGTGCCCGAGATTGTCGCGACCGAATGTGACCTCGACCAAGTTGACCTTTTAGATTTTGAGGCGTGGCGACGTGAGGAAGGCTTCTGGATCGGCGAGTACAGCTTTTTCGGTGCGGATGGCGAAGTCAATCAAAGCACTTCTTGGCCCTATAAGTATCATCCCTACAAGGGCTTTATTCGAATTGAGATCGATGGACCTAACCTCGCCCAACGAAACATTTTCACCTATCCGCCTCAAGACCCATCTTTATGCACAGGTGAAGAAGGCGACGTAAAGGGCAGTGGAACTTGCGGTGAGCACGGAAATGAAAACATTTGGGTCGCCAACCAGAGTGCTTCAAATTGCAAGGGAAGTCTCGACGGTCCTTTTCCAACGGCCTATGGCGTGACCGACACCTACACCACTGTCATCGGCGAAGACACCGTCCATTACAAAGTAGTCTATTCACCCAACAACCCGCCGCCCTTCGGAGCCATGTTCGGGGGGAAGATCATGCAAAATCAGCTTACGACACTCACGCCCAACGGCGTCCGGATCCGGACTGCACAAGGGATTGATCTCGCGACAGGACTCCCAAGTTACAGTTCCTACTACCGCGAAACTCGCGTGACTGAAGAAGAATTTTGGGAAGCCCTTGATGCAGCAAGGGCCGAATACAACATTCTAGAAAGTGACCACTGTGCTTGGGACGGCGTAACCAAAGGGCCCAGTGGCACAACTTGCGAGGAACATTTTGAGTGAACAGAGCCAATGATGGGATGAGGGGGTTCAAAGTGATTAGGGATATGCTTATCTCTTCGGATGCCTAGTTACTCTTTTTCATTAATCTCGATCGCTCTTCCGGTCCTTTTGCTTCTAACGGGATGTAGTACGGCCACCATCATCCCTATGTCAAATGGCCAATACCAGATTGTGGCCAGTGGATCTAGCGCCGAAGAAGCCAAATCCCGAGCCCTGCGAAAAGCAAGCGAAGAATGCGACGGCAATTTAGTCAAAATCGTCAGTGAAAATGCGGCTCCGGAGAGCGGCTCAGACCGTGCCAAAAACTACTTCAATGGGGGATTAGTGGGCCTCGGAAGCAATTTGTATGAAGCCTCTCTCCAGTTCACATGCTCCACCGACGACGCTTCATCGAAGTAAATCGATTCGATAAAGAGAGAAGGCTTCTTCATCCAATCTTTTTTTGATTGAGAAGATTCCTAGTCGGCAGAAGTTGTGGCTCGATAAGAGGCAAGGCTCATACCTAGAGCGACCGCCACCAGCCCAATCAAAACTGAGCCGACCGTATTGATCACCGCTTCAAGGGGCGCGCCGGACTGAATGCTCTGGAACGAGAGCAGGCTGAAAAGTGAAAAAGTGGTCATGGCGCCCAACAACCCGGTGATCCCGAAGGCCGCCACTAACTCTGCATTCTGATCCATCTTGAATTGATCTACAGCAGAGGCCGTGGGGTCCTTGTCAGGCCACCAATTCCGATAGGGAAGCTCTCGAACTCGCATCGCTCCGTCATACCGATACTTCTGCTCAATGTACATGAATACAAAGCCGATTAAGAAACAGCCGAGCAGATTGACAGTCATCACCGCAATATAAACAGGCCACCCGGCCACATCTGAGAACAGATAAATCAGGCCATGGCGCAAGCATGCCCCAGTCCCGCCTCCCGCAGCAACACACAACAGCTTCAACCAAATCATAGATTCAAGAACTTCCCTTCTCGATCACTCATGTTCCTAGAACCCCTGCCCCATGGTCCACCCCAACCAAACGGATAGGTACCCAATCACAACCGAGAAAATGATGTTAAAAACGAGCCACCCGCGGCGACCATGGAAGAGAAAGAAGTTGTCGAGTGAAAATGTACTGAACGTCGTAAACGCACCCGAAAAACCCACGACGAGAAGTGATATCCCATGATCATCGGTCTGGGATTCGATATACCGACGAAGAGGACTCAAGTGCTCGAACTGCAAGCTCGCCTCCAAACCCTGAAGCCAAGCTGAGCACATACCAATCGCAAAGCAGCCCAAAATATTAACACTAAGAATGGCTATCCAGCCCGGCAGACGTGTCCAACGACCGAAAAGCTCCTGAACGGTAAATCTTGAAAGAGCCCCAAGAGCGCCTCCCAAAAAAACACATAGATAGGCGACAAGAAATACCAACAGCCAACTCCCTTAGTTCTTCGATTACAGGCTCTCTGTTATCTAAAAGCGCCTGGCATTAGATTTCGCGTCTCCAGTCGTCAAGGGGCTACCCCCTAAGGGTACATTTGGGTAAAAAGCCTTGATTGCTCCGCATTTCTCGCACTAACTTAATAAAGACTATCAAAAATATCATTCATTTTTAGTTCGGCCTCTTCTCTCTAATACTCACTGCGAGGAAAAAGCAATGCCAGATACTCCCGATCCCCTGAAAGCAGCATGGGACGAGATCCGTAGACTGAAACTTGAAAAATACGTGGCGGAGCTAGACGCCAACGGGCTCACTGTCGTTCCTCCGGAAATTGCCTGCCCTGGAGATTTGAAGTCACGACTTCTCGACGCACTGCTTGATGTCGCTGAGGAAGAAACAGGAGTTCGGCCAGACCTGGAAACGGGCTCCACTCATTCCTACTTAAACAATCGTTATGCAGTAGAAGAAGGAGGCGACTCGCCCTTCGGCGCCCTCCTTCAGTGCCTCCTTCTCAAGAATCGTGCTTTCGAAGAAGCACTCATGAATCCGGTACACCTAGCGATGA
Organism: Deltaproteobacteria bacterium; assembly: GCA_002691205.1. Taxonomy (GTDB): domain Bacteria; phylum Myxococcota_A; class UBA9160; order UBA9160; family UBA4427; genus MED660. Next base: position 45,295 of record NZHD01000070.1, on the reverse strand, counting down.
CCACTTACCTTCTGGGTTATTCCATGATTCTGTCGGGAATGACAGCCTTTATGAAGGGGCCGAATAAATCCAACCTGGGCCTGCACTCAGACATCTTTCTTCCGGACCCCTATCCCCCACATGCGATGCTCGCTGCCTCGACATATGTGTTGACGGACTTTGATTCAGAAAATGGCTCCACCGCCTACTTGCCTGGAAGTCATCGTCTCTGCCGACGGCCCAACCCGGAAGAAACCGCCATCGGCGAGGGTGGAAACCCAGGCGCCATTCCCGTTGAAGCCAAAGCCGGGTCTCTCGTATTTTGGCATGGGAACACCTGGCATGGCGCCTTCCATCGAAAAGCCGTCGGACTTCGAGTCAGCCTCAACCTCCTCATGGCTCGACCGTACATGAGAACCGAAGAGGACATGGCTGATCGAATTCCAGAGGAGGTGTTGGCACGGAACTCGGCTCGCTTCGCTGTACTGACCCATCAGGGTCTATTTTACGGATTCACCTCAAGCGAAGATGCATCTCGCAGAGTAGCTCGCTCAGGAAAAGTCACAGAGGCCTATCATAAAGAATCGGGCGGCGTCTCATGCACGAATCCATTTGAGATGAAAATGCACAGCTAAAAACGAGAAACCCACCTTAGACCCCTCTCTCTCAAGTTCCTGCGGAGCTTTAGAAACTTAAACGGAGCCCTCTCGGCTTAGGGGTTTTAGCAGTCGCCGGTAAGGCGCAAATTCGGTCCATCCGCGTGAGGCTGCCATCCAGATATTCCCAGACCAGCTGGTCGCCATCAAGATAACGTTTCACCACAACAGGGCCCCAGCCAAAAATGTGAAAATTCAGCACGCCCGCGTCCCAGACCATCTGAGCTGAGGTGCGAGGACAATACTCTTGCCCCCCCATCGTGAACGCTACTGAACCTTCTGTGTCGTTCGTATTTTCGCCCAGCGTACTATTCGGGCCCGCATCGTGGATAACCCCTGAAGTAGTTATCACGGTACGGCGGCCGCACTGCTCGACTCTCTCCACATGTCCCGCATGCCCCCCTTCAACGCCAAGCCAAAGGCCGCGAATATCGTCGGCGCCCTCAATCAGTGGTTCAGTACACTCCGCTAGAATGGGCAAAGGGAAGTGCTGATAACTGCAACCCGGTGTATTCCCTTTCGGAATATCCGCTGCACCCTTTCCTTGCCCATTAAGAATCGGCAGTTCACAGTAATCAATCACACTTCCATCGCCAGCCAATGTGGCGGGATCTGTGGTCAGCGGCGGGCGTGACGACAGAAACATTTGCCAAAAACCGACCATCACAATGAAAACGAAAAACAGAACCCCTCGCAAAGCCCACTTTATGATTCTCACCTTGCCCTCTTTTTCTTCTCAGAATGGATCGACAGGCCCCTGAAAACTCGCGCCATTGGCGAAGAACCAGGCTTGCGTCGGGTTCGGCAGATGAATCGTCGTCTTTGACTCGACCTTTTTCGATCTAAGCAACCAGCCCTCAGGCAGAAGCGTGTCCAATCCACTCTGAGCATTGCCTGAAGGCTGAAGGATCCCTCCACCTTCGGGCGAAGCCTGAATGACCTGCACGAAATCCTGCCCTTCCTGATCCCGAACTGAAAACACGTCACTTCCAGCGTCGAAAATAAGAGAGTGATGCTTATCGACACGAAGAAGCTTGGGCCCGTTTTCAATAGGCGTTTCGGGTCCCCCTTTGGGCGGATTCGCGCAATGAATAAAGAGATGCCCCGAAATCTCAAACTCCGCTACGGGGCCATCCACCTCTGCCCCAGGCGATCGGCGAAAGAAATGCTGGTCCATCATGCCCACGCCTACACCGACCTTGACCATATTCTCCGGAAGCTCAAGAGCAAGGTACTCTTCACGACTGATGGGTCCGTGTGTCTGCCAAACTGTTCCGTTCTCTCGGTTGAGCAGCTCACCGTGGAGCTTGTGACAGTCTATCAGCATGTTGTTATTGAGAGACTGAGAGCTAGTCATTAGACAGCTCACTTAATGCCTGTCGGACTGTCAACTTCCCGAGTTGAGACATGTGGACCTCATCAGGACCATCTGCGATCCGACAAAAACGCGCTTGCGCAAACACATGGGGGAGCGGTGTATCCTGACAGACCCCCATCCCCCCAAAAACTTGAATCGCTCGGTCTGCAACGTTCTGCGCCATCTGCGGAGCTACAATTTTGACCATAGAGATGTAGTCTCGTGAGCCCGCCACTCCTTCGCGATCCATTTTGTCTGCCGCCGCCAAAACGAGCAATCGACACTGCTCAATTTCACATCGAGAACGTGCGATTTCGTGCTGGACACTTGTCTTTTCACTGAGCTTTTCACCAAAAGCCACCCGGGACGTGGCCCGCTCACACATCAAGTCGAGACATCTCTGCGCCGCTCCCACGAAAGTCATCGCATACTGAAAACGCCCTGGCCCCAAGCGGCCCTGCGCAATCTCAAAACCGCGACCTTCTCCCAGAATCATATTCTCTACGGGTACGCGAACATCGGTAAAGCTGCAGTCCCCTTCTCCTGAGGGCGAGTGATAATCTCCAAAAACACGCAGGGCTCGCTCCACCTTAAACCCAGGTGTATCCGTAGGCACGAGAATCGTAGAATGCTGTGCATGTCGATCGTTCTCAGGGTTCGACTTCCCCATGACCAGCATGACTTTGCAATCAGGATTAATCACACCCGTCGTCCACCACTTGCGACCATTTAGAACATACTCGTCACCCTCGCGGCGGATCTCTAGTTCCATATTTGTCGCGTCTGAGGAAGCCACTTGAGGCTCTGTCATCGCATACGCTGAACGAATTTCGCCGTCAAGAAGAGGCCTTAGCCATTGATCTTGCTGTGCGGTTGTTCCGTATTTAGCTAGAACCTCCATGTTCCCGCGATCCGGCGCATTGCAGTTGAATATCCCTTGGGCCCATGGCACACGCGACATCGTCTCAATAATTGGCGCGATTTCGACATTTAAAAGGCCGGGGCTCCATGGCTCATACTCTTTGGGCAAGAAGAAATTCCATAATCCCTGCTCACGTGCTTTGGCCTTCAACTCTCCAACAAAGGGTGGCGTCTTCCATAGATTATTCTGATCCATCACGAATTCTTCATACTCATGCTCACGCGGAAAGATATGTTCATCCATGAAGGCATCAACACGCGCGCATATCTCGAGCACGCGTTCGGTTGGTTCAAAACCCATAGTTCTCACTCCTTATCATTGATTGCAGGAAGTCTCTTTCGCTCTTCAATTTTCAGAAAGGAGTCGAACTCCTCCCGATCATTACGCAAAGAGAGCTTCGCAGCCCGTGCCTTCAATCAAACCGTTCACTGTTTCACGGGCCTCAGGGGCAAGGCTTACATAGCCTTCTCTCAGCCACTTAAGACATTTACCCTGATACGGGAAAGGCTTTTGCACCCAAGCACATCCCGAAATTTCAGTTTCCACTCGATCAAGGCCTGCCTCAAGCGCTTCCGAGTTCGCAAGCAAGAAAGGAGCATAGTAATGCCCCACCTCCCCCAAAAATGAACGCAACGACTGCGTCACCTCACTCGGGTCGAACCAATCTTCTTCGGCAACCTCCATGCCCGAGAGATCCTCCATGACTTCTGTCCAGCCATAGACGCGAGGAAATTGATTCGCCGCAATAGCCGAAGGAGTCGGATCAAACAGAGCAAGACAAGTCAATTGCCCCATGAGCGCAAAGTCACTGGAAGACGGCCTTCGGCCGAACAGAAAGCGGCTCTCCTGCAATTGCTGATCAAACACAGACAAGAACCGGAGGTAGCTCTCCTCGATGACAGACGCTGTCGTATCGTTTGATCCAACAACACCCAGTCGATCAATCTGTCGATCTCCAATCATTTTCTGAATCGGGGCCATTTCCTCATTGCTGAAATCAGTCATAGCCCAATGCGGCAAGACGTGGCGTGCCTTCGTCGCATCCGCCTCGTGATACCAGCGATAATGAAACATGCACTTAGTCAACCATTCGTCCGCATAGTCCTCAAGCAAATCATTTATGAACGCCAAGCCAGGGTCCGGGGGCATCACGGATCGCTCCACAAGAGCCTCTTCAAAACGACGGATAAGCGGAGTTGAATCGGTCACCGGTGCAAGCTCCCCGTCATCCCCAGGAAGCAAAAACGTAGGCAGCAATGGCACCTTAGGCACAGGAAGAGCCTGAGACTCCCGGGAGTTCTGCAGGATAAAGACATAAGGGATGCGCCGAAAACGAAGAAGCGACCGCATTTTTCGTGAATACGGAGACCCAGGAGCCCCCAACATTTGAAGAGGATTTGGAAGAGTCAGCTTGTGTCTCCTGATGCGCAAAGGATGGCTAAAGGGTTTAGGTTTTGTAACCTATAATTAAATCAAGACCTGAAAACCGTCAACACAATCATCCAAAAGATTTAGAAACTCCAGTGCATGAATGACTTCACCTCCACTCGAGATCGGATTCTTGAAGCGAGCCGCAAGCTCTTCAATGAAAAAGGCTATGCTACGACCACCCTTTCCGAGATTGCAGCGAGCATCGGCATTGCCCAGGGTAACTTAACCTATCACTTCTCAACGAAGAGCGAACTCGCACTGGAGATTGAAAAGCAGGTAAGGGCTAGAGTCAGATCACATCGCGCAATCTTTCAAAGCGGAAACGTAACAGACGACTATGTCGAGCTGTTGCTTAGCTCGATGAACGACACTTGGGAAAATCGTTTCTTGCTGCGTGATCATGCGCAGTTCTCCAGCAGGTCAAACCCTCTTCGACGAGACCGCGACATGGAAGCTGACTTAAAAATACTGCACGAGCTCCTTTGCAAAATGAAAAAAGAAGGCATGTTTCGAAGAGATCTACAAATCGATCTCAATTCTCTTTCTCGCTCCCTCTGGATTGTCAGCCGCTACTGGATGGATCATCTTCGGGAGCTTGAGGCCCTTGAAAAGGTCACTTGGACCGATCAGAAACGAGGCCTTCAGCAACACTTCACCGTCCTTATGCCCTGCCTCACAGCCACGGCTAGGCGAGAACTAGAGTCAGCCGTTCTGCGAGCAGCCAGCAAAGAGGCCTTAGAGGCACAGAGCCACCTCTATGAATAGATTATCCAAAACAGTCAGGTCTAATCAAGGGGATGAGTCCAGAAGGATTTTAACGTAATAAAAATCCAGCTAGATACATCCCCCATTCATCAAGGTCCAACAACGAGCACGTTCGAGTGAACTTTCAATCCAATAAAACATTTCTCTGTTAAGTAGTGCCATTTCATTAAAGGCTTTTTTTACGAAGCCTCGGGAGAGTCCTATGAGTAAAAGTCTACGGTGGATCTTAAGCCTCGTGATCAGTCTGGTCATTCTATGCTCAATTGTTTATGTCAACCGGACAGACATTGCCCTTGGACTGATTCGAATCGCGATGAATAGCCAACGGCCGGTCGGCCCAAATCAAGAAGTCCAATGGTCTCAGAACAAAGAGACGCTGACGCAAAACTCCGCGGAGAGACCTCCGAACATCGTGATGATCCTAGCCGATGACTTGGGCTGGAATGACCTCACGTTCGGCGGGGGGGGAGTCGCTGCCGGGACCGTTCCGACGCCCCATATCGACTCTATTGCCGAGGAGGGGGCCAACTTCACCAACGGGTATGCAGCCAATGCAACATGCGCTCCCTCCCGGGCCGCATTGATGTCTGGACGCTATGGCACGCGATTCGGCTTTGAGTTCACGCCCACCCCACCCGGCATGATGACCGTCGTAGGACTTCTCTCCGAGGCCGAGGACAACCGACTTCGTGGGCCCATTCGCTATGAAGATGTGGAGACCGTCAGCTATGAAGAAATGGGAATGCCCCCTTCAGAGATCACGATCGCCGAACTCTTGCGAGACAAGGGCTACCATACGGGACATATTGGAAAGTGGCATCTTGGGCGATCGGGGGACATGGCGCCCAACGGACAGGGTTTCGACGAAAGCCTTCTTATGTCGAGCGGCCTCTACCTTCCCGAGGACGACCCCGACGTAGTCAACTCGAAACAAGATTTTGATCCAATTGACCGATTTCTTTGGGCTGCCCTTCGTTTCGCTGCCTCCTTCAATGGCGGCGCAGACTTTGAACCCGAAAGGTATCTCACGGACTATTACACCGATGAGGCAGTCAAGTTTATCGATGCGAACAAGAGCCGTCCCTTCTTTCTCTATCTCGCGCATTGGGCACCCCACACACCTCTACAAGCCACAAAAGAAGATTATGAAGCTTTGTCTCATATCGAAAATCATCGAGAGAGAGTCTACGCCGCGATGATTCGATCCCTCGACCGCAGCGTAGGTGAGGTCCTTGCGGCTTTAGAACGTAATGGCATTGCCGATGACACAGTCATTCTCTTTACATCCGATAACGGAGGCGCAGGCTATATCGGGTTGCCTGATGTCAACGACCCCTTCCGAGGGTGGAAGATCACTTTATTTGAGGGTGGCATTCACGTGCCGTTCTTCATCAAATGGCCCGGACGTATTGAACCTGGGACAGAAGTCGAAGCCCCCGTCCATCACTTTGACTTCTACGCCACCGCAGCGGCTGCAGCCGGGGCCCCTTTGCCTACGGATCGAAAAATTGATGGGGTCGATTTATTGCCCTTCATCACGGGTGAAGCTCAAGGCCTTCCGCACGAGTCACTCTTCTGGCGCAGCGGCACATCGCAGTCTGCTCTCGTAGGTGGATGGAAACTCAACGTGAGCGACCCCCCGGGTCGTGTTTGGCTATACGACCTCACTCGGGACCCCACTGAACAAATAGATCTTTCAAAAGAACGCCCCGAAAAAGTAGCTGAACTACAGGCTGCTCTGGCCGCCCATAATGCAGAGCAAGCCCCTCCGGCCTGGCCCGCCCAAGCCTCAATGGCCATTAACATTGATAAAGACCTGACCGAAGCTGACGCGCCAGATGACGAATATATCTACTGGTCGAACTAAGATTTTCTCGCTCGAAGCCATCGGATGGAACCTCTTGTACCGGCTCCGAGAGAACGATGGGGGCCACATTGCACTAAAGCTTCATCATCCAAATGGAAGACCTTGCACTCGAAACTTCCTTAAGCATACTCTCGGGTCCTTCCTTAACTAAATGTGAGGTGCCATCGTGTCTGACGCTGATCTCCAACTCCAACTCCGCTCTCTTGTCAAAGAAGACGGTACTCTTGAGCTTTCACTCGCACATATCCAAATCCCAAAACCTCAAGGGGACCAAGTCGTGGTGCGGATTGAAGCTACGCCCATCAATCCATCGGATTTGGGTCTCCTCTTTGGACCGGCCGACATGAGCACCGCAAAAGCTTCAGGCACATCGGATGAGCCGATTATCACTGCCGAAATCCCGCCAGGCTTAATGCCCAGCGCAGCCGCCCGAGTCGGACAATCTATGCCTGTGGGTAACGAAGGAGCCGGCGTGGTTGTGGCTGCAGGCGAGTCGGACGCCGCCCAGGCCCTGTTGGGCAAAACCGTCGCGGCCATTGGGGGAGCAATGTATTCCCAATTCCGAAAACTACATATCTCTCAATGCTTGCCTCTTCCCGATGGCACAACACCAGCTGAAGGCGCCTCTTGTTTCGTAAACCCACTTACCGCTCTTGGGATGGTCGAAACCATGCGACGCGAAGGCCACAGTGCCCTTGTCCATACGGCGGCCGCATCGAATCTCGGGCAAATGCTCAACAAGATCTGCCAGCAAGACAACGTGGAACTCGTCAATATTGTGCGTAAGCCCGAGCAAGAAAAGATTCTGCGAGATATCGGAGCCAAGCATGTGGTCAACTCGAGTTCGGACAACTTCCTGAATGATCTCACTGCGGCTCTAACCGAAACCGGCGCCACACTTGCTTTCGATGCCACCGGCGGAGGCGAACTGGCCAGTCAGATTCTCACGGCCATGGAGCGAGCCCTTATGGCCGATGGTCAATTCTCAGGCTACGGCTCGAGCACACACAAACAGGTTTATGTCTACGGAGGACTCGACCGATCCGCGACTGTGCTGAAGCGAAACTACGGCATGGCTTGGGGGATTGGTGGATGGCTGCTCACTCCTTTCCTTGAAAAAATCGGAATGGAAGAAGGCGCCAAGCTACAACAGCGCGTCGCCCGGGATGTCAAAACGACTTTCGCCAGTTCATACAGCGAAACTGTTTCTCTGACTGAGGCCCTGACCCTCAATGCAATAGGGGTTTACGGTCAACAAGCCACCGGTTCAAAATTTCTAATCAACCCGAGTAAAGGTCTGTGATCTAAAGTACGTCGAGGAACTTCAGAACTCGATACAGCTCTCCATTGTATGCACTCGACCAGGTGCCATATAAAACCAGTTTGGATCGTCTATTCCTTGACCACAGCCGACGCCTGAGTCCGATCGCCCACTTCCCCACGTTTTTCAGCGGGAATTCCATAGGCGACGGAGTGAGGAGATACATCGCGCGTGACCAAGGAATGCGCTCCAATAATGCTGTGAGATCCGATGCTGACTCCCTTGAGAACCATCACCCTTGCTCCCACCCAAATATGGTCTCCCATTTGTACGGGCGCACTCTGTTCGGGCGTCTGATCATCAAAATCATGCTGATCGGAGTCGTAGACGTGGGTCCCCGGACCCATCCAGGTACGAGCACCCGTGGTCACTTCTTTTTTGCAGGATACTAAGCAGCCGTTCAACCAACCTTCACGACCGATAGTCAAACGCCCGTTGGGGTAGACCACTAAATGCACGGGTTCCACTTCAGTTCTGAGCCATGTATCGCGACCAATTCTAAGCTCTCCTCCATCTTCAACATGGATACGTAACGCTTTCGAAACCCGCTCAACCACAACACCCGCTTCAATGGTCACCCGAGCATTCTTTCCAAGTTCCCATCTCGCTACCGCAAGATTTGAACTGGCCTCGGGGTCAATCTGTAAGCCCGGATAAGCACGAACGCGGCGGGCAAGACGCGCACGGTCCCATGCCTGAACAAGACGAAAAAAAAATCGAAGATAAAGAGGAGCGATCGCTTCGGGCCCTCTCCCTTGAGAGGTCTCATTTTCATTGATCTCACTCAAAGCCATCTATCTCCACATCTTGATCGCCCTCCCTCACCGAACCGAGAATCGTCACGGACAAGTCATGGGGCAGGCTTCAACCTCCCCTACTGTACAACCTCCTATGCTCACAAAGGCGAGTCCTTGGTAAAAAAATTAAATCAACCGAGCACCCCTCGATCTCCGACCGTTCACGTTCTCCAGAGCCCCCTAGACCATCGAGTCCCCTACAAAAACGAGAGGACCTAGAGAATAGACCCGGAGAGCGTTCGCCGATGAGGCCCACCGGAGTCAGATAGCCTCAGAACCCAGGGCCCACAACGACAACGGCGCACAGCGCCGCTCACACCAGCCGACAAGGGCTGATCGCTGATAGAATGCGCGCCGGAGATATCAGCGATATCCTCTCCACCCTATATTTAATTTAATATGGCGAAGCGTTTACGGAAATGCCGAAGCTGAACCAGACTTGTCAAAACTGCTAGATGGAGATGAAAGAAGATGGCCCGAAGCAAAGAGGAACTTGATCAATTTATTGCGTCCCAACGTGCGCACACTTGCTTCCAAGGGCTCCCGCTCGCAGGCAAAAGAGTACTCGACATGTCTACCGTCATGGCCGCTCCCTATGCGGCCGCCATGCTCGGGGATGCTGGCGCAGATATCATCAAGATTGAGAACCCTAGAGTGCCCGATGCCTTACGCACATGGGGAACCCTTCATGAATTAGGAATCGAACCCTACCATTCGGTTGTAGGTCGAAATAAATTTCCTGTCACCATCAATCTCAAAGCGGAGGAAGGCAAGGAAATCTTTTGCGAACTCATCAAACAGTCCGATGTCCTCATTGAGAACACACGACTTGGAGCCATGGATCGTTTGGGCCTTTCCTATGAGTACCTCATGGAACTGAACCCCGGCTTAATCGTTGGAAAAGTATCTGGATACGGGATGACCGGCCCAAAGTCAGAGCAACCTGGCTTTGGAACCCTCGCCGAAGCCTACAGCGGATTTTCGTACCTAAACGGCAGTACCGACCGAGGTCCTCTCAGCCCACCCATGGCGCTGGCCGATCTCACCACGGGCATCCATCTCGCCTACGCCATTAGCCTCGCGTTTATTCAACAAGAGCGCGGAGTGCGAGGAGGACAGTTAATTGACATCTCGCTTTACGAGCCCTTATTCGGATATTTCGGCGGCGAGTTCGTCAGCTACAAATTGACAGGCGAAAACCCAGAACCTATCGGAAACGAATTAAGAGCGGCCGCCCCGCGGAGCGTTTACCGGACGAAAGACCATCGATGGATCGCTCTCTCGTGTTCGGCTCAAAAGCCTTGGGAGAACTTGGCCATTCTGATGGATCGGGCAGAACTCATCGAGGACCCTCGCTTTCGGACCAATACTGATCGCATCAAACCTGAGCACCGGACAGCCTTGAACGAGATCATTCAAGAATGGCACTCTACGCGCACTGAATCAGAGGCGCTTGAAATCTTTCAGAGCAAAGGAATCACTGCAGGACCGATCTTGACCATGGAGAACATCGAAGAGGACGATCATTGTCGAGAGCGTGACTCCTTCCGAGTGATTGAAGACCCCACAACAGGTATCGAGCTAAAGATGCCAGGCGTTCCCTTTCGCATGATGGGCCATCCCGTCAAAATTCGATTCCCGGGCTTACCACAAGCCTCCGCCAACCATGTCGTCTACGGAGAGCTATTGGGATACTCAGAGGAACGTGTCGATGAACTCCGTGAACTAGGAGCGATATAGAGGCATTATCCAATCGTCCTCGTGACCCAAAGGTTTCCTATTCGACAAGACTCTCCAAGGCTTCGCCTGAGGCTAGACTGTTAAGCAATATGCCGGATCATTCAACTGTGAAAAAAAGCCCTTCCTCTGGCTTAACTCCAGAAGACAAAAATAGGTTCCTAACGCAAGGCTACCTCCATGTCCCCGGAGCGATCCCGCAAAGTTTAGTGACAGAACTCTCTGAAAAAATTGATACCTACGCGTCAGACCGGTCCGATAAAGCACAAAATCGCGTGGACATCTTTGGAATGGATCGTGCTTTCCTCGAGCTTACTGACCTGGATACGATTCTCCCCAAAATACAAGGACTACTCGGCGACAATATCTGGATCAATCACAGTCACATCAACCGTAATCCGACCACCTCAACCAAAAGGAAATTTGGATACTCGTGGCACAGGGACGGAGGCGCAGTCATTGAAGACCTCCCCTCCCCAGTGCCTCTCGTTTTTATTAAAGTGGGTTTCTATTTAAGCGACCTCTCCGAACCCAACCGCGGGCAAACCTTTATCTTACCGGGGAGTCACCACTCATCGGCGCCCCCTCCTCCCTCTCCGAAGAGACCTGCTGAAGCCATCCCTCTTAACACTCGGCCCGGCGATGCGATCCTCTTTGACTTCCGCACCATCCACTCACTCCAGAGTCCAAATCACTCGGACATGATTCGTCGTGCTGTTTTTATTCAATATGGCTATCGCTGGATACAACCCTTCAGTGACTGCACATTCGCCGAAGGCTCAAACCCGCTCAGTCCTGTCCGCAGACAACTCCTTGGCCTGACTACGACGAAAAGTAATCTTGCAGGCACCGCTGCGGATCGGTCTGGGGTTTTTTATCCAACGCCCGAAGATATTCCGCTCCATGAGTTCCCACCGACCCCAAAGAGAGAGAATGTCATCCTCAGAGCTGCCCGACGAGCTGCTCGAACAATTCGCCGACGGCCCTTCTAAACGAACTTTTTTGGGACCCACCTGATCTACCATTTTGATCAGCGCGCCGAACGCCTTGATGGACGAAAATTGCACAATGTCCTGTTCCTCAATGGCACGTCATTAAGCTCTACAACGCGGCTGGATGGATGCCTAGAGACCCCGAAACCCGAAGCCCATAGGCACTCATGGTTCAGCAACAAGGGCAATGGCATCGGGATCGATCAGGCTCTCTGGTCCCGGGCTCAACGGCCGAGTCACCGATCAGCTACATCACACGTCGAGAGGAGCCCGCCCATCCCATCACTCGGCGCTCTGCCTCAACATAGAGACCCGATAGCTTCTCCGGGTTTATTTAATCCTATTAAATAAATCAGACCTCGCTCACGCTGCTTTCAAATGTCCCTTATAGATTCACAGGCTATTGCTATCGCCATATCTGCCCCCTTCTCAAAAGGCTGAAGAGATCACTCTGGTTACATTTTGCGTACATTTTTACTCCAATTTCTTTAATCAAGGCATTGATTAGTTTGGTGTGTTAGAAAACTTTCCTGGATAACAAAACCGTCTAACAAGAGAAATCCATCAACTTTCAAAAGAAGGAGAAGTGAAGTGAAGTCAGTAATTCTTTCCATTGTAATCCTCCTTATTGTGCCTCTTTCGGCACAGTCGGGGCAAATGTGGAATGCCCTTGAACTTCAAGTCAAGCCCGGGGAAGCAGCCGAAGTCATAGCAGCGATCGATAAATTCAAAGCCAGCGATCCAGGAAAAACTGGAGAAAGCTCTGTTCGCGTCCATCGAATCTTGTTCGCCGGCGCCAACCCAGCCACTCACATTGTCGTCGGCCTCTATGGATCACGAGCGGATTACGACAAGATCTCACAAGCGGCTAGTCAAACAAATGACTTTCCCAAGCTTTTAAAATCTATAGGCAAGGTCGCTAAACCTCTGAGCAATGTCTCAAACGGCACCATTCAAGGGTGGGGAACCGTTTCAAACGATGACAAAATTTGGACTGCGATCAACCTTCAAGTCAAAGACCCCATGCTATTTATGCAAAGCATGAACGAAATGATGAGCAGCACCGACACCAAAAATTTTCCGGGTCAAATTTGGCTGTCGCGCGTCGCCTACGGAAATGCTGGCTTCGGTGGATCGAGCAATATGGTCGTCTCCATTGGCTACCAGAGCCAAACGGAAATGGAGAAGTGGAACGACCAGCTCTATGCCACGGGCGCTTGGGCTAAGTTCATGAAGGCGAACGCCGAGAATTCAACCGTGATCAATTCTGTGCTCTCCGAAATCGTGAAGACTTGGGATAACGACCTATCCCTTGAAGATTTTAAACAGTAGAGAGAGCACTCACACGAGCTAGCCGCCACCCACCCCACCTAGGCCCAATCAACCTAGGTGGGGGACTAGCTGGCGCTCAAACCGTAAGCCTTTTCTTGCCAAAGCTCCCTTCGAGTGCAACGGGGGATGGGGTCCATGAAACTGATCCCTTGCGATTCGCCCGGAAAAAAGACACCTAAGTGGGAGCATGTTCTTCGACTCAACTTTCCAGGAGGGCATGCAGATTATCTCCCTCCGTCTAGTACAGCCTAATACCCGTCAAAATTAATTTTTTCATTTTCATCGCACCGACCGGTGAAGGCCTTTCTGGTCTCGGAGCGGAATTCCCGTGCGAGGAAGCGAAGCTCACTGATGACACTCTTTCTTCGTTGCGAGTATCCAGAAATCATCAATCGAATAAAAAGCTGATCGTAATGATTAGAAACACACAGAACCTCTGGATCGCAGTTGAGCGATCGATTTTGCAGTACTGTCTGGGCGAATACATTCTAAAATTCGCCTCACTTTCAAACAAAGAGAAGTCTAAAATGAAGACTCCATCACCCATAGAGGGCATCACTTTTCGGTTCATTGAGTCGAACGGGTTGCGGCTCAGAGTGGCCGAAGCCGGCGAATCTGGCCCCCTCGTATTACTTGCCCACGGATGGCCAGAATCGTGGTACTCGTGGCGACATCAAATTACGTTTTTAGCGGAGGCCGGGTATCGAGTCGCCGCACCGGACATGAGAGGCTATGGCGAAAGCGATAAGCCGACCCATGTTGAGGACTACAACATCACCGAACTCGCAGCTGACCTCGTCGGAGTGATTGACGCCTTCGGAGAAGAAAAAGCCATCTTGGTCGGTCACGACTGGGGAGCGATTGTCGCCTGGAGCACTGTTCTGCTGCATCCAAATCGGTTTTCAGCTCTCGTCGCAATGAGTGTGCCGTATTCGGGTCGCCCCACACAGTCACCCATGGAACTCTGGCGGGAAAAGTTCGGTGATCTCTTCTTTTACATTCTCTATCACAATGAGCCCAATGGAATGGCTGAAAAAGAATACGATGGTGATCCCCGGGCGCTGATCAGCCGATTGTACCTGTCGCCCAATTCTCCACGAGAGGCCCCAATCATTACAGACCCAAATCGCTCGGCCGGCGGTTGGATCGAAAGATTGGGCGCCGCTAAGGGTCTACCCGATTGGCTTACTCAAAAAGACTTGGATTATACCGTTCAGCAATTTGAGAAAGCCGGCTTCCGTGGAGGAATAAACTACTACAGAAATTTTCATCGCAACTGGGAACTCACGGCTCATCTGCAGGATGTTAAAATTAAAATTCCAACTCTATTCATCGCGGGCGAACAAGATATGGTCATCGCTGGAACGACTCAGGAAATCCTCACGGCTGGGATAAAAAAAGCCGTAAATGACCTGCGAGGAGTCAAGTTGATCCCGAATAAGGGGCATTGGATTCAGCAAGAAGCCCCTTCTGAGACAAACTCAGCCATCCTTCATTTCCTCGACAGCCTCTGAATCCGTTCGCCCAATCCAGCTAGATGGCATACCCCCTCGTGAGGCGATCAGCCTATGGACGAAACCTCTCAGATAACCCGATGGACTCGATCTCCGCAGATTCCGCTCCGCGGTAGACGTCTGACTCAAGCCACAGCCTCTCTTCCGACAAAGAGGCCTCGGGAATCTCGGTCGCCCAATATCGATTCTTTGCGTCCCAGCGATAGCCTCTCTGCTTAAGCTGGTCTTTACTCTCGAATGGGGCCCCCACCGCTCGCACGCGGCACATGGGCTCTCTCGCGGCATCTAAAAGATGACTTAGGTATGGCCGTCCCGATTCAGGATGAGCGAACGTCAACAAATGCAGCAACGCATCCACATCCGCACCGGCGCGATGCGCTTCGAAAAAGAAACCATGATAGATCGCTAGAACTTCAAGCTTAGCGGCCGGAAATCCCAGCTCAGTCCAATCGATTTGGCGATACGAACAGGCCCAAACTTTGTCCCCACGGCCCAAAAGCCGCTCGGTCATCGGTCGGTCGTAGCTCGCGTTATGGGCGATAATAATATTGGCTCCCTGGATTAAATCGGATGCAGCCTCCTCATCGAAGACCTGACCGGCAAGGTCAGAATCCTTGAGGCCCGTAATCCTAGTAATCACAGGCTGCAACGGAACTCCGGGATCACGTAGGGAATGAAAAGCTTCGCCTACTGAGATAATGCATCCCGTTTCCCAGTCATACTCGAAAGGACGCCCTGCCAATTCGATGACTTCATCCGCTTCGACATCCAGGCCCGTCGCCTCAACATCGAGTACAAGACCCGTACGAATTCTTTGAGGGACGCGCTCTTCGGATTTCGTTTCAAATTGACCGGTGAATCTATTCAAGACCACTTGAGATTCATCCTCTGACTGGCCAATCCATCTCATTCGAGCTCCTTTTCGACGCGCTAGAAAATCTGCCAATGCAAATAGAAACAGAAAGCTATCAGAAGCCGCGGGAATGATCTTCTATTTTATGATGCAGCCTATATCTACCGTATTTCCGTCACCTGCCTAGACAAGATAGATGGGAGGTACGCTCGTCTCAAGAAGGTTACACTCTTCAAATAGAACACCGATTGCTCTCCGAGAGGATATGGGACTGATGCGAGGCGGGATATCAATCCAAGAATGGATTCAGAATCATTTTCGACGAAACACTTGGGACGAAGACGAGATTTGCGACGAGTGGTTTCGAGGGCATTTTAGTTTCGCAGCCGAAACGATTCAGGAGTGGCTTGGGTCTCAGTTGAAAATCGAAGGCTCGAAACTCTTAGATTTCGGCTGTGGGGATGGCATCACGGCCCTTGGCGTCGTTCTGCGAGGTCAACCCAAGCACCTACTTGGTGTCGACATCACTCGAGCCTTCTCGCAGCTTGAATCTCTTGCTCAAAAGCAGATCAAGCTTGCCTCACTCCCTAAACAGTTGGAGTTTCGACTCGTAGAACCTGGAAAGCCCCCAGGATCGAGAAGCTTAGACGGAGTCTATAGTTGGTCGGTACTTGAGCACGTCGATCGCCAAGACTTGCGCCCAACGGCTCAAATTCTTTTTGAGACATTACGATCCGGCGGTATTGCTTTTATTCAGATTGAACCCCTCTACTATTCTGCGTTCGGGTCGCACCTTCAGCGAGTCATCTCGCAGCCGTGGGCTCACCTCTTGCTTGAACCTGATGAACTGGAACGATCGGTGATGTCGTTCGAAGGCGAGCTGGTCGAAAGCGAGCAAGATCTCGCATCACGCAATGGCATCACCCCTGAATTCAAGCGATGGCTCTTTGATGAATACCTTGGCCTCAATCGACTCACTGGAGACGAACTCGTTCAGCTTTTTTCAAGCGTAGGTTTCGAGATCATCCGCGAGCATCGCGGCCAAAGGCCAGAAGAACCACCTCCCGAACTCTGTGTCCGCTACAATGAACTCGATCTCAAGACCAATGAAATTCGCTTGCTTCTAAAAAAGCCGACCTGAACCGACCCGCCGGTAGGAACTCACAAAAAGAGGTCTTTTCTCACTCATTCGCGTAACCCGACTTTGCTCGGCAACCCGAGGACTCCAACCAAGACTTAACGTGGCCACCAGGGGACCCAAACGGATGTGCGATCTTGATAAGCCCTGAAGGCCATTGCACGTTCCGGAATAGCTAGCATCCTCCGCTCTGTCATCACAGTAACGCTTGCGAGGACACAGGAATTAAAGGCCGTTCCCATAACGACCCAATATTCACCACAGACTATTCCAAAGCCCGCGATGGACCACCAGAAGAGCTGTTCGCCAAAGTAGTTCGGGTGCCTCGAGTAGCGCCAGATCCCCGAATCCAGCAACTGGTGACGTATCTTTCCAAGCGACACACGCCGAGCATTCTCGCGCATGAAAACATCTAGCTGGCGATCGGCCAAACCTGCGATCACCAAGCCCACACAGGCCCCCAGAAAGAAGATCCCGTCGGCGAGCCCAACGGGAAGATCAAAGAAGGCAACAGCGAAAAAAGGCAGACTCAAGCCCACCAACATGGCGTGCTGAGCCAAGTAAACCACGACAATCTGTTCGACTCCAAAAAAGCGCCTCTCGATTCGCATTTTTGCGTATCGCCAATCCTCCCTCAACCCGAATCGCCATTGCTCTCTTCGAAAATAGTTTCCCGTAAGCCGAATCGACCAGACTCCGAGCAGGCCCAGACAGAGAATGGCTCGAACGTTTAATGAATCCGCTAGCGGGTGAGAAAAGAAGAATAGAGCGATCAGCGGCGGCAAAAGGGTCCAATAGGGGTCAATCAACCAAGTACTCTTCTGGATCATTGCAATCAAAAAAAACTGAATATCGACGAAAACAAAAAACAACAGATTGACCGTCAATACCGGATGGTGAAGCAGAAGAGCGGCGGCCTGATCGGCACTCTGGGGCCAATGCAGACCAGGGTCGTGGGGAATTCGTCCAACTGGAAACCAATCGAACAAAATCACCGAACATACGACTGCCGGAATGGGGACCCAAAGAAGCAGTAAAAAATTAAGCAAATTGCGTCGGCCGAGAAATCGATCGCGATCCAACGTGATGTAACCGGTTTCAATTCCAAAAGCAGTCGGATTTTTCATGATTTCTAGAAGGGTCTGTCATCGAAGATGAAAACCGTTCTCTCCATGGCCTTTCTGTTTTTTGCATTTTGATGACGTCGACCTGAGAAGAGGCCGCCCCTTCAAAAATCGACCCTTTACGGCGTAGGAAAGCTCGGCTTAGAGGATTCGGAAAAAGCGGGGGAACTGCGGACCAAATCACTCCATCCCGATTGCCCCACAAGTCGGTTTCTTGCATATCATCAAATGGTGCAAATCAACTATATAGTTTCGACATCATTCTATTCACGCAACCGATCACTTGCCTAATCCAGATAGAATCGCCCTCTCGGCTTCATTTTGACGCCAACAGCGTTACGTCCTCCTGATAGAACCGATCGGTCACTAAAAAAGCTGTGAACGAACGAGTCCCGATGATAGTATGAGATTATTCGAACAAAAGGCACTCTTCCCCCAGGAGATCGATATGCGACCCCTCATCTGGCTCATTGCAGTAAGTTGCTTGTTACTCTCAAACTCCGCGCTCGCGTTGACTGCAGGCTGGGATAAGTACACCAGTCACCTAGAGACCTCTAACCTAGACGCTTTTGAACTGAAATCTGATCAAGAGTGGGGGCAGACTTTTCAAATCACATACGGAGACGAATCAGAGGTCTATCTTAATCAAATCACCGTATACCTATTTCGAGCAAACAGCGGAAATAATAAGACTATCACTGCTTCGATACGATCAAGTTGGAACGGAGCAGCCATATGGCAATCGACAATCGCAGCAAATACCATCGAGAGGGATAATAGCGCTGATCAGAGCACACTCCACGATGCGGTTACGTTTTCCTCCGACGAAGTCTACGCTCAACTTTCGACAGGAACTCAATATTACTTGCGCCTAGATACTACGGCTTCATCAAAAATTTATGTTCATGTCGACCCCAACTCCTCCTATTCCCCGGGCAATCTGATTAATAAAGATGGAAACAGCGAAAGCGGTAAAGACATGCTGTTCGCCATCCCAGAACCTTCGACAGCGCTTCTTGTGGGTCTAGGACTCTTCGGGATCAGCCTCCGCGGACGGTTCAACCACTGAATTTCGTCTGGCCTTCGACTCGACCTGCCTAACGCACTCGCAATGGGTTCGTCGAAAACCGCCCCAATGACACACTCAGCTCGCTGGCCTTTCATTTCGTGAAGATTCCGCCTCGACACGTCAGCCTTTACTGAACGCTTTTCCATGCGAGGCTCTCACTATGTCGAGTCATAAATGGGTAGTTGCCCGAGCCCCCAATTGCGGATTCGGCGATCAGCTTTTAACCCTATTGGGCGCCTTTGTTTATGCAAAGAAAACCGAACGGAACCTTCTCATTGATTGGCGAGGAAACAACTATTGCTCCGAGCGCGACACAAACTGGTTTAACAATATATTCACGATCGAAAGCTCAAAAGAGAACCGAATATTCTTCTCTCATCCAGGCATAGAACACTCGCTCCTGGGACCGCCGTACTTTCCCAACAAGTGGACTCAAGAAAAAATTTCTTCTTCCGATCTTCCCCCGGGTTCAGCAGCAGAGAATGCTGCGTTATCGGCTCTTGTTGAATCGGGTCACGATCGCCCAGAGCCCACCGTTGTGTTCGATGCCCGCATCCCAATGCGGACTTTAGATAAACAACTCCTACGACCCTTTCTAGAGAACCTGCATTTCAACACATCTATTTCTGAGCAAGCAAGGACATTCATACGATCCGATGTGGGCGAGGAACGCTTCATCGCGATCCATCTACGGCACGGGAACGGTGAAAATATCGGGGCTCGCTGCATCTATTGGCTCGACCCTTTGGATACCTTCAGGCAGCTGATCCGAAACGAAACATACGGCTCCTTCCACGACCAACGATTGGTCGCCAAGAGTCGCTTTCAAGATGGTATGCCCGACTCCTTAACAAGCCTTCGCTCTGATACTCGCAGCGAGCACGTGCTCTACAAAAAAATTAAGCTCATCGTCGAAAAAATCAGATCACAAAACGAAGAGAGGGTTCCCGTCGTTCTTTTTACCGACTCTGATCAAATTCACGAGAGACTTCGGAATTATGTTCCCGATACAGTTCGCTACAGAAAAACCGGTTTCTCCTCCGGGCAAGGGCCCTTGCATAACAAGAACCTAGAGTCAGATCAACGGGAGAGCTTAGCGTCAGACATGATCGTGGAAGCCGCTGCGCTGAAAAAATGCTCTTACCTCATTTACTTTCCGAGTAATTTCAGCATTCTCCCTCGGCTGACGCTGCCCTCCTCTAATCAATTTTTTCTTAGACCCACAGCAGCCAACCGCCTTGTACACCGCTCTTTCAATGCAATCGCCTCTCGCATTAAAAGACACAAATGAATTTTACCATTGGGTAAGACACGCAGGGACACCACCTAAGAAACCGAAAGGTCACTTTCGAAGTGTTGCGCCCTCTGAGAAACCAGCCTCGCCCGCTGGGACGTTGATCAAAAAATCGTAGATTGCTTCGGCGGCAATCGCGTGGCCTTCTCCGTTTGGGTGCTGATCGAGAGGAGATACCCAAAGATCCGGCGCAGAAAGGCCCCGAAAGGCTGGAAGCAAGGAGAGCGCTGTCATCTGCTCTTGGTTCGCAAATCTCAAAATTTCATCGACGACGCCATCAAGAGGATACTCCGCTCCCAGATCAAAAAGGACCGGAAAAATGACAAGATAAAAATTTGCACCCAAGCGATTACTTTCTAGCTGAAGGTATTTCAGATTCTCTTGAGCACTTTTCCACTCTATCGTCTCTCCCTCTTCTCCGAGATACCCGCTTTCCAATCGTCCCAAGTACTCTGCAGAAAGCTCTTTTTGAACTTCCCGATCGATGAAGTATCGCCATAGTCGAGAGAATCTATAAAGAATTGAATGCTCAGAAAGTCGAACCATCCGATTACGAATCGCATTGATTTGACCAATGGAAGTGACCCCCTGCACACCGTCCCGGAGAAAAAAAACGACAATCACCGAATCGGGTTGAAACTCCTCAGCCATCTCATCAAATAACTCAACCCAGTCCCTCGTCATACTTGCCGGGACGCCGCCGTTAAAGGTTTCATAGACAGATCCCCTTGAAACCTTCGAATTGTCATTCAATCGACTGGTCACTAGGGAAACAAATGTTTCTGACTCTTTCACTCCAGAGCCGTAAGTAAAAGAATCGCCCAGAAAAAGCATCCGCTGACTCCCCTTCAGCTTGGGAAGCTTAAGAGGAGGGAACCTTAGAGTGAACTTACTAGCGCCTACACTGTATTCGTATCTCGGCGTTCTCTGCTGTTCCTCTGGAAGCCTCTCGTACCATGGCGAGGCGCTCAAAAAACGGAAGCCAAGCTCCGCCACGCCCAGCACAAAAACCAATGACACGACGAGCGTAGTTACTCTTAGAATCATCGCTTTCAAATTCCGACGCACGGGACTTTCCATAAGAAAGAAAGGTAACGAACAGGCGTGCCTTTACCTACCCTACCGGTTCAATGCTGAACTGCGGGAAGCAAGCGCCGAAATTCGGCAACGACATTGCTTTCCAAGGGTCCAGACCCTCGTCATGAGGCCACAGAAGTGGCTCACCGCCGGGCTCTCATCCACCGATCCGGTGACCCATTCAGAAGCGATTGGCTCAGGCGCTAATCGGAGAGACCAAAACCGCTCTTACTTCGGCCTAAAGTCTTCGCGTGTCGGCGTAAAGACTTCAATGACTACGGCCCTATCTGTCAACGGGTTAAATGTGTGCGGCGTATTCGAAGGCACAACGTACGCATCCCCAGGTCCCACTTCGCGAACCTCATCGCCCAACTGGACCATCGATTGCCCCTCAAGAACATAAACCATCTGCTCATGGTGATGTTGATGCGCCGGGTACTTAGGTCGCGTATGGGAGTTGAGCATTTCTAAATAGACGAGCGTCATGCGATCACTAAAATAAATTTTCCCGCGCACCCCTTCACCGAACTGAACCCAAGGCTGATCATCCGCCGAGACGACGCCTCCTTCCACTGGCGCAATCCATGAACTGCCATGATCCTTGCCATTAGACCGGTCTAGCTGAGCCGATAGACATCCCTGAAAAGCAAACAAAAATAACAGAGAAAAAAATAATTTACCGACATCGAGCATGCGGCCATTCTCTTTTTGTTTATCCATAATCGTCGCTTTCGATCCTTTTTATTCGAACCGCAAAAGGCCTTCAGAGGGCGCCTCCACCCGATTGAAGTCCTATCTTTCGAAAAAAGGTAAAACGATTCAAAAAAGTCACCGTAGTTTCCCACACAAACCACAGAACGAGACCGCCCACAATACCCACCGTTGCGTCGAGAAGCCCACTGCCCTCCAGACCAAAAGCCCGATGCATCACAATCCGGAAATAAGGATGGGTGATGTAGATGAACAGGGAGGCGCCGGCCAAGGCATAGACCACTCGGTGAAGAGGAACGAGTACGACTACATTGGATAGAAAGAGAAGCGAGAGCGCGACAAGGGCTGTCGTCACGGTAGCACTCACCGAGGGTTCAACTGCGAAAACAACGGGAATGGATAGGATCACTATTAGACCAACGACAATTCCTCGTCGCATTACACTGTCCGCGAAATACACGCACCACCCGAGGGCAAACATCCAGAGCTTCAAGTGAGGGAGGCGGTTAAAAAGATGGCTCGTGTCCCACCAGAAGGAAATTCCGAAATTAAGCACAACCGAAAGCGCAAGTAACCACACTCCAAACTGGAATGGACTCTTGCTCGCAAACTCTCGAACACGTCTAAAACTGAGAATAAGAGCCATGATCAGCATCAGTTGAACGAGGACTTGTATGAACCAGAAATCCGTACGCGATGCGTGAGGCCCCAGAAAATTACTGTAATTCAATAAGGCGGAAGCTGAAAATTCTCCAGACGAGAGTTGCAAAAAACTGGAAAATAGAAAAACCGGAATCACGATCTTCAGTACCGACTGAATGACAGAAGAGATATTCTTTCTTTGGACGATGGACTTCAGCTGAAAATTGGCAAATGCGAATCCAGAGACTAAGAAAAGGCCATTCGTAATACCCTTAACTCCAACCAATCCGGAATGCACAAAAACAACGAGGACAATGAGAGCAGCTCGAGCAAAAATCGCCGTATCAACTCTAGCGAAAACAGAATTCCGACTCTCAACACCTGCGAGAGACTTGATCGGCATCTCTTCCCATTTATCAGGGACGTGCCCCAGATCTCCTTCAAGCGCCACCGAAATCTGAACAAACGAAAGTGAATCGCCGCCCAGTTCAGCAAAGGATTGGTCGATACCAATGGGGCTGATTCCCAATATACGCTCCCAATTCTCTATAATGGCAAGCTCCTTGGGGGTCGATGCCGGAGCCACTTCCTGTTGCCCGCTAAAATCGTCTGCCGATGGTTTCGGGAGCGCTTTCCGATCCACTTTATTGTTCGGAGTCAGCGGCAAGCACTCAAGGTTAACGACCGCCGACGGAATCATATAGGCAGGCAGTAACGAGGCCAGATATTCGCGCATCGTCGTTATATCAATCCGAGATGCACCTTTTGACTGAACCACGTAGGCCACCAACACTTTCTCATCGGCCACTGGCTCATAAACACCCACCACGCATTGGGAGACCTCTTTATGTCCACAGATAGCTGTCTCGACTTCCCCGAGCTCGATACGAAAGCCGCGAACCTTCACCTGATTGTCTAGACGGCCTAAAAATTCAATCTCCCCATTGCTCGCCAACCTGGCTTCGTCACCAGTCCGGTACATTTTTGACTCGGAATCATCGGAGAAAGGGTCGCGAACAAACCTCTCAGTCGTCAAATCCGGACGACCAAAGTAACCCCGAGCAAGTCCCTCCCCGGCAATGAAAAGTTCTCCAGGAACGCCGATGGGAACGGGAACGAAACGATCATTTAGAATATAGGTTCGCGTTCCCTGTATAGGGCGACCTATCGTAATTCCTCTTTCAATCGAATCAATTTTCTTAACTAATGACCAAATTGTAGTTTCTGTCGGCCCGTACATATTCCAAAGCTCGCCACTGCGCTCAATCAACGCCCCAGCTAAAGCCTTAGGCAGGGCTTCTCCGCCGCACAGGATTTTCAAATCGGAGCTTCCCTGCCAGCCAACTGCAACAAGAATATGAAAAGTAGCCGGAGTCGCTTGAATCACTGTGATGCGGTGGCGTTGAATCAAATCTGATAAAGCATGACCATCGAGACCATCTCGGCGGCTCGCTAGACAGACCGTCGCTCCTTCAACAAGCGGCAGAAACATCTCAAGAGCAGCAATATCGAAAGAGACCGTAGTGACTGCAAGCAAGCGATCGCTTCGGTCTAGCCCCGGCTGCTCCGCCATCGCTCGAAGAAAAGCACTCAGCCCCTGATGGCGAACCTCAACACCTTTGGGTCGACCCGTTGAACCCGACGTAAAGATCACGTAAGCGAGTTCGCCGCAATCCCATTCGCCCGCCTCGGAGGGCTTGGTCTCAACAAGCCATTCATCACGATCTAGACAACAGATTCGGTCTTGCCTCATCGCCCCGAGCTTACCTTTCAAGGCTTCCTCACTTAATAAAAGAGGCGGGTCAACGTCTTCGAGGATCTGATTGATACGCGCCTCGGGATGATCCGGATCAATCGGCACATAGGCGCCACCGGCGTGCATCACGGCGAGCAGGGCCGTCACGGTGTCCAGCGAGCGGCTCACACAAACTGCAACTAGCGAGCCAGCCTCCACTCCCCGAGACCGCAAAAAAGAAGAGAGCCGAGTTACTCTCTGTCCCAGCTCTCCATAAGTGAGAACCTCGTCTTCAAATAGGACCGCAGGATGATCTGGCCTTCGATCCACCTGCTCAAAGAAACGCTCGGTTACGCGCTGAAGGCTCGAACCGTTTTCGCCAACTCCATTCTCTTTCGGAACGAAAAGCTGGTGCTCTCGCTCCGTAAGTAGAGAAACTCCATCGATGAACTGGTCTTGACCATGAAGTAACGCATTCAAAAGTTCGAAGTAATGGTCGACGGCTCGTTCGCGTTCGACGGCGTCCGGCCAAACCTGTTGGTCAAAATCAAAACTTAAATGGAAGGAGGCGCTTTTCTCGGAATAGGTGACGCTGACCCTGAGCGCATAAAAACTATCGTCAGCCGGCGTGACGGCCTGCGTTGCGCCAAGATTGATTTGAACGTCCGAAGCCTTTTGATTCTCCTGAAAATCGACACCCGCAGAAGACTGACGGACCACTTGATACTTTTTATGGAGATCTGTAAAAGTGTCTCCAGATTCAATCCCCAGACGCACCGACAAGACTTCCTGTACTGAGTCAGCTTGCCCCGAGCCCGCATCAAAACTCTGTTGAAAAACAAGATCGATGCCCGGGTCCTCATCGTCACTCACATGGCGAAGCAAGGCATATAATGAAAGAGCAAAACCATCCGCGTTAGACAGGTCCCCGTATAGATCTTGGATCTTTCGGCTATCATCTTCATTCAGAGATCGGGTCAGACGTTGCACTGAACCGCTCAGAGCCATCTCTTCTCGACCATAGAATCGACGACGAGAAACTTCGTTGGCCGCCCGTACGTTGACAGTCCCTTTAAGAGGAACATCACGAGCAGCGAGCATTCCAAGCCCTTTCGTAAATCGATCACGGGCTTTTTCTGGGTCAACCTCTTCAGCGACCTCAAGAGCATCGTACCTAAAATGCTCAAGCATCGGATTCATAAATGCAGCCAGACTACCGATCTGCGAAGCGGGTAGACTGCGCCAGCGAGCCACACTGGACTCATGGACTTCGCGAGTTTGATAACTTTTGTGATCACCAAAACCGAGTTGTCCTGGACTTTCCAGTCCGCGCTTAAGCATGGCTGGCTCGAATCTTTCGCCTACGAACTCCATCACCTCCTGCAGTGTCGACTCAGGCTCATTCACTAAGTCTTCATAGCGGCAGAGAAATGTATTTTCGGGATGACGCTCTCGAAAGGCAACAAGCTTCTCGTTCACTTCAAGCCAAGAGCGAGCGAAAGCTTCGATGGGCTGTGGGTACCTGCGAATGTATTCATGCATCACCGCTGGATACATCCCTGCGGCCTCACAGAAATCTTTACTACTGACAGCGACATCGAGGCCATGGCGGACAATGCCTACAAAAAGAGCATGTTCACCGCAGAGACGGTCAATATTATCGATATGAAAAGCATCGAAGGCTGTCTTCTCAGCCCAACGGGGTTTTCCCTGCCCTTCAGCGTAATCGGACAAAAACGAGAAGGCGAATTCACGCAACTTGGCCAGGACGACCTCATCGGGACTACCTGCAAAGTTAAGCCCTGCCAAAACACCCATATCAACGCCGTCGGCTGTTCGTTCGGCTTCTAAGAATCGAGCGCATGCGCTGAGGAGATGGGTCTCTGGTGGACAAGCAATTTGAGAATGCCCATCCAGCAGGCGACGCAATAGCGTCGTCCCTGAACGGGGGTGCCCCAGAATAATGATGCCTGTATCCTTCGCCCTCACGCTCATGATCATTCGGCTCCTTGGAACGACTTTTTCGGCTGAAAAGGATCGAAAATCAAATGATTCCAGACCGAAGCGGTCAGTTTACACCCCTGACCTGCCTAGAGACAGCGTAAAAACAGTGAGGGAGGCTAGCCATGCCCAAAGAAGGCCTCTTCATCTACTCTCATGGCAAACTTAAACGGCAATCCACCGGCAGAGCCCCCTCCTCTTGAAAGACACTCCACTTAAACCGCACAAACAGGCCGAGGACAAAAAACTAAAATCCCGACTAGAGACCGGCGGATCCTGGCTCTGAGTGATAATCCTCATACAGACTAGGAAGAAATCCAGCCAAGTGATTCATCTCCATTCCACAATGGACGAGCAAATCCCGACCCACCTGTGCATCAAGAAAAAGATTTGAAAAGAATTTCGAACCTAGCAATCGGTTGATGGGGTTATTTAGACGCAGTCCGTAAAACTGCGGCGGACCAAGCCAAAATCGACTGCGCATCTCCGAACCGGACGCTGTAGTGCGAATCTGATGAATCAAATGACCAATCGTCACTGGAGCGCGTTGCAAAGCCACCCGGCCGCAGACCATCGCCGTGGTTCCGGCCTGATTAAAAAGAGAAGGGTCGGGGAAGATCGTCTCAGGGTCGCTGAAGGTAATCGTGATGTCTTCAAGACGTTCGCCAACGTATTCAGTCACTTTATGCGTCGTCATGTATTTAACCCGATCACTTAGATCCGGATCATCGCCCAGCATCTCTTCCGTCCCGTTCGCAACATGAGCCCGTGGATGCCAGAGCTTGTAGCGCTGGGCCTCCATGTAATGCCAACCCATCCACCACTCAAACATGGCTCCAGTCACCCGGGGCATCTCAGTTCGGACTGCAACAAAGATTTGACCACTGGGTAAAGTCGTATACCCATTCTCAAGAGGAAGATCTCCGGGTTCAAGAAGCTGATCCGCTTCGCTCATCAAAAAACCTAATCGACTCGCTTCGGGACCATGGAGAACGGCGTGGGCGACATGGGCCTGAAGAGGCTGCATGTCCGGTTGCCAATATTTGGCATACCGCTTCCCCTCTAAGTCATCCCCTCTCATTCCTAAGTATTGTCCGGCTTTCACAGGCGTCTCTCTACACTCCGGTATCGATCAAAAACTGAAGCTCAGTGGGCTCTATACGGCGCCAATTCTTTCAACCGTTTCATTTTTAATCCAACACGAGAGATATGCTTCTTAGTGCTCTTTCAAGCGAAACAGAAATAGACATACAACCTATTTATGTAGGCCAAGAGTAAGCTCTGGAACGTCCTCCATCAAGTGAACTCACTCGACCTTCAGCTCGATTTGAAAGCGAGGTCAACTCCCCTTGCCCCACAATGGACGCCTTGGTGTCCCCTTGAGATCTTTTTCGGATCTTTAGAACTCCAATGGCTACGGGCCTAACATCTCAAGCTCCCACTGACGCAGAAGATCAAACCCCTCATTTTTGAAAGCTGGCCGCAGGTCCGCGGACTGAAGATTAAAGTCTCCCTGCTCCTGTCGAGAGATTAAGAGTTCTCGCCCCCGCATTCTGCGAGAATCGATTCAGCTGTCGAGGCACAGCCCCTTCAACAGCGTCTCACGAATCTTCACTCATCGAAAAACAGACGAAGGCGGCAGCTCCCGGATACACTGTAAATTGCTGATTATGCAGCAGATTAATCATTGCCTTCAGAGTTAATCCAGCGTCTCTGCAAAATCAAAGAGGACAGCTCCCGCCGAACCCCTGGCCCACACGATTAGGCTCCGGGCTCCGCGACCGCTATTCTCAATGTCCTAAATACCGCATTCTCTCGCAGGTCGCCGTAGGCCAGCGAAGGCATCTCTGTTTTAGGAGAAATAGAAGAAATGACCAGCACCCATCAGACAAGCCAAGGGAACGGATCGACTGAGACATACGATGCAATCGTGATCGGAGCGGGTGTCAGCGGCATGTATGCACTCCACCACCTCCGTGAAATGGGCCTCTCGGTCCGGGTCTATGATGGCGCTACGGATGTAGGAGGCACCTGGTGGTACAACCGCTACCCAGGAGCTCGAGTCGATGGCCCGGGAAGCCCCTTTTACTGTTACACCTTCTCAAAAGAACTCATGAACGAATGGAACTGGAAAGAAACCCAGTCTGAGCAGTCTGCAGTCCTTGACTATCTCGACCATGTCGCGGACCGGTTCGACTTGCGGCGCGATATTCAATTCGAAACATGGGTTGAAGAAGCTCGCTACGAAGAAAACTCTCAATCCTGGGCAGTCAAGACCAACACGGGCGTAAGCGCTTCTGCCCGTTTTCTCATCTGTGCCGTGGGCGCTTTATCAACTGCAAATAGACCCGATATCCCGGGCATCAATGACTTCCAAGGAGAGTGCTACCACACCGGCAGCTGGCCCCACGAGCCCGTTTCTTTCAAAGGCAAACGTGTCGCCGTCATCGGAACAGGTTCTTCCGGCGTCCAATCGATTCCCGAGATCGCCCGTGAAGCTGATCACGTGACTGTCCTTCAGCGAACACCTCAATTCGCTTTTCCATGCGGCAATCGGCCCGTAACGTCCGACGACCTCGCGGACGCCAGAGAAAACTGGGATGGATTCCGAGCCAAAATGTACTCTAACGTCACCGGATTTCCCTTTGATGCCCGAGAGCGCAGTGCCCTAGATGATACGCCTGAAGAGCGCCGTGCCCTCTACGAAAAACTGTGGGAGCGCGGAAGCTTCCACTTCTTTCTCGATGGGTATAGCGACATTGCAACGAGCGAGGAGGCCAATAACTCGCTGGCCGACTTTGTACGCGACAAGATCCGCGAGACCGTAAAGGACCCCAACACAGCAGACAAACTCATGCCGGATCACTTCGTAATCACCAAGCGGCCGATCCTTGATAACGGATATTTCGAAACCTTTAACCGCGAAAATGTAACTTTGATTGATCTGCGCGAAGACCCTATTCAACACTTCACAACCAAAAGCGTTGTAACTCAGAATGGGGAGCACGACATTGACATGCTGGTACTCGCCACCGGGTATGACGCCATCAGTGGTTCGATGCTTCGACTTAATCCTAAGGGACGCGAAGGTGTGCCTTTAAAAGACCGCTGGCAAGACCGCTTTCATAACTATCTAGGACTCACCATCGGAGGGTTCCCCAACCTATTCATGATCCACGGCCCGGGGTCGCCTGGCGTATTTTACAATATGCCGCTGGGTGCTGAGCGCCAAATGGAATGGATCGGCCACTGCATGAGCCATCTCAAGGAACAGAACTTGGGGACCATCGAACCCACCGCCGATAGCGAGGAGGCCTGGGCCAACGAAGTGAATGGAATCGCTAGCTTCACACTCTTCCCACGTACGGATTCGTGGTGGACCGGTGCGAATATCCCAGGAAAGCCCCGTTACTTCTCCGCTTACCTGGGAGGAAGTATCTACTACCAGCGCATCTCGGATATGGCCAAAAATGGGTATGAGGGCTTTGAGTTTGAGCCAGCCCGTGACAATGCGGAAGACTCAATCGCCTAGCCGAGGAGTTGCCATAAAAACTGTCTGAGCAGACTATATAGATACCTTAGCGGTATGAACTTTGGCGCTGGAATACAAACTCAGCCTGAGCCTGCTTCAGTCCCGGAAAACGGAGCCCCCATGCGTATCGTAACTATTCTGCTGTTTACTTTCGTTGGATTGATCGCGTGGCAACATTTCCGATATCTCCGCATTCGACGCTACATCACTCAAGACCAACAACCGATGGTTTACGCAAGCGAAACTTTTCACGCGGTCACGTTCCTTGAGGTTCCGGCGGACGCCAACCTCTATCAAAAAATTGGAA
This sequence comes from Deltaproteobacteria bacterium, assembly GCA_002691205.1. Classification (GTDB taxonomy): domain Bacteria; phylum Myxococcota_A; class UBA9160; order UBA9160; family UBA4427; genus MED660. Next base: position 15,142 of record NZHD01000070.1, on the reverse strand, counting down.
GCCTTAAGACCGCTCTAGAGTTCTCGGATGAAGCAAAGGTGGTCTACGCGGGGAAGGCCGCCTTGGTACCACTTGAGTCAAGCCAGTTGCTCCCGGCTTCGTGGAACGCAGTCATCCTTGTTTCTTACCCGTCTCAACAAATCTATGAAACGATCTCAAAAGATACCAAGACACAAAGCGCACTGGCCTCTTTTTCGAGACACTACACCCATGGAATGAAGCGGCCAGCACTGGCGAATCTGGCTTTACCTCAAATTCTCTTAGGCCTCCGAGGCTTGGACATTCTTAAAGGCAATTGGCGAGTCGATCAGTTTGAGCCTATGCCGACTCCTGAAGGAAGCGAGCAGGAAGCAGCCCTCTTGAGAAGCCGCCTCGAGAAATTACTTGAGCTTAAAGACGTCAACGACCAAGCGGTTCTCGTCTTTAACTTGGTTCTCCACGGAGACCGACAGCAACAGGAAGCCAATCGCTCGTACGGCGGAAAGATGCTTGCGCGAATGGCGGCTCTTGCTCACGGCCCCATGCACCTGGGATCAGGAGTCACCGTCGAAGGAAAGGCTCGCTTCGAAGAGATCGTGATCGTTTATTACCCCGGCGTCGATTACTTTACCCAAATGGTGCGAAGCCAGTTTTTTCAAACGATTGTGGGGGATAAGCAATTAGGAGACACGATGGCGGTTCCCACTGTGCCCATCCTGAATCAACTAACATAGTCTTTTTGTTCAGCTTCTCTCGCCACGCCGCCTTTGAGTGACACAGCCTGAGAACGCGGTACCGTTTACCCCTCTCAGAGAAGGGGAATAAATGATTCGAGCGGTCTTCCAAATACTAGGAATATTCGTCTTGCTTTTGGCGCTGACTATCATCACGCTGAAACTTAAAAACCAAAATGCAGACGGCCCCTCAGTGCTCTTTCCTGGCGGAGAACTGATCTCCGGAGAGTTGTACGAAGGGCCTGAACCCGATTGGTCGTTCACAGATGATGTCTTCTTCATCGAACTACAAACAGACGAGCCTCTGAGTTCACGGCGAATCTTCGTAATGGAAAGCGATGGCAAGGTTTACGTCCCTTCAGGTTACATGCGTTCCTTTCTGGGCAAACTCTGGAAAGACTGGGCGTTTCAAGTCGAAGATGGAAGTAATCTTGCCGTCGCCCGGACAAACGGCGTGCGGTATGAGCGCGAACTCCTCCGTGTCAAAGATCCAGGCATCATTCGTGGCGTGGCCGATAAACTGGCCCAAAAGTATGCCGGAGGTGCGTCGCCGGAAGCCGTTGCCGAGATCCAACAAAGTGTGGACGAAGGCGATACCTGGATTTTCGAGATGGCCCCAAGGAGGCAACAGCCATGAATAACGTCACATATGCAAAAGTCTGCGGTGGTGTCGGCCTGGTCTGGGTCCTGGGATTGCTCTTTGTCCCTCCTTTTGCCGAGCTTGTCGAGCAGCTCATGCTGCTCTTTCTCTCCACCAACGCACGTTGAATCACCTATTGGCCCCGAGCGCACACACCCAGAGAGATTCCTCTGCATGAGTATCAAAAAGATTTTCTACAAGACCCTAAACCCCGTGGTCACGGCACTCCTTCGATCACCACTCCACGGGATAGCCAGTGAATCTTTAGCGCTCCTACACTTCCGAGGTCGCAAAAGCGGGCGCGAGTTCGTGACCCCTCTTAGCTACACACGAGAAGGATCAACCATTCGTTTCATGTCCGCACAGACGACGCGTTGGTGGATCAATCTACGCGGATCTCCAGTCTCGGTGTCTGTGGAGATCGCTGGAAAAATCTACCCGGGGCTGGCGCGCCTCTGGGAGGGGGACAGCGAGCCGTTGCGTGAAGGCGTAGACCGTTTTCTCACCGCACTGCCTCGCGATGCCAAGGTCTACGGCATCAAGCTTGACAGAAGCGGAAAACCTCAACCAGAGAGCATCGCAAACGTGGCCTCCGAACTCGTACTCGTCGAGATGGAGCTAGAAGCGAACACTGAGCCTAAACGAGCCTAGTATTGCTCCCCATCAAAAGTGATCCGTGAGAAATAGAGATCTCGCTGCCCCCGTTTCTTCTGAGCCAATTCAGAGCTTCGACTGCGCTAAATTTCGGCTTATGAAAAAAATTTTCGGTTCTCTTCTGATCATCAGCCTTCTGTTTTGGCAAAACCTTTCCTGCAGCAACCACAACGATGGTTCCAGCAAAGACCTTTCTACGGTGTTCGTGGTATCGCCAGCCATAGACCCTGTGCCCCTGGGTATTCCTGTCTACCAGGTTCGAGCCTCAGACCACTACGACTTTGGCTTTCAATTGGGAACTCTCGCGCGAGCGACTCTTCAGGCTTCGCTCAACGAGGAAGCCGTGGTCAAGCATTTACAAAAAGCCAACGCCCTAGACCCCGCGCAGATCGATTCCCTGATTGACGCCGCGAAAGCTTTCCAAAACGGTGACTATGCAGAGGAGATTCGGGGCTTGGCTGATGGCGCGCAAGTATCCGAGCGAACCGTTTGGGAGATTAACCTATGGGATGAAATCGATTCTCTTTCCACGGTCATCGACAACTCGTCAGCCTGCACAAGCATTCTGGAACGGAAAGCGGATTCATCAAGAATCGTTCATAGTGAGGATGGCGGCGTCTGTATGGATTCCAAAGACCTGATCGTCGCAGCACGGATCGATGACGAACCCGGCTTCGTAGGCTTCATGTACGGCTTCATGCTTCCTGGATACGCATTTGGTCTCAACTCTTCCCAAGTGGGCCTAAGCGTAAACAGCCTGAACGTGCGCGAAGTCGATATCAACGGGGTCGGCATTGTCTTCCTGCTCAGGTCGGTTCTTTCCCAGACCTCTGTCCTGGATGCCATCTACACCATCAGCACCGAAAAGCGAGCTGCCGGCAGCTCTCTCAATCTCGCCGGCCTCTCCGGGTATGGAACCACTTCGCTCTTCCAAATCGAATTCAACCCAGATGGTTTTATCGCAACTCCCGTCGATATTGGACAAAGCATGGTTCACACCAATTCCTACCGATGGCTGAGTAGCGATACCGAGAACATGCCCATCGAAAGCTCCTGGAGGAGGTTTATTGAGGCCACCTCCCTTCTCGAACAAGGCAACCTACCCATCGAAGCGCTTTGCCAGCCCGGCCTCTGTCGCGTCCCCAATCCCGATGACCCGTGCCAGACCATGGCCCACGCCTACGTGGACATTGGGCTGAATCACGGGGAGCTTCAGGTCAAGAATCCCTCCTGCGACCAGCCCGACTTCTGCATGCGAGCTCGCCCAGGCGCCTCATGGACAAGCCAATCGCTCGCCGAAATTAATGAAAGTCGTATAGTCGCCCTGCCCTAGAGAGAGCCTGAAAGAGAGAACACAGTCCGCCTCCGACACCGAATACGGAGGCGACTTTAGAGCCCCCAGTCGCCAGCATACCGGGGCCGAAAGCCTTTGTAGCAATTTTCTATACTCGAATCGCAAGCAGGCTTGATCTCTTTTACAGGCTGATGATATACGCCCGTCCGAACTGCAGAATAGCCATGTACCGCTTGCATCTTACTCTTGAATTCAATCAACATGTTTGCGAAGTCTTGGGCAGACCATCCCTGATTTCCAAAGACTCCGAGCGCAGCGTTTTGGATGTACTGCTCGTATGAAAAAGCGAAGACGATTTCACCCGCATTAATGCTCGACACCGTCTCTGGAGCCGCATAGATACTGTTGCTCACCGTCGGATACTGAGAGAGGATAGTCGCGTAATCCTCTCCTACGGCGACCGGCTGATTGGCTGCAATCAGCGTGGAGGGGGTCTCGGCCGGAGACTGCACTAGATAATCGAGGTTGTAGACCTCTAAAACAAGCAAATCGACATTGAGTCCTAAAACCGAAATCCTGGGGGGGCCGACCTTCAATTCATCAGCGCCAATCCCATATCCCAGCTTCATCTCATACTCCCCGACTGAAGATGGGATAGGAGCCCAGAGGTCTCCAGTCCATCGACTAAAGCCCTTAGATCTCATGTAATGACCTACCGTGACGGGCGCCGTCCCCCATCCGTAATTAGCTGGGTTCACGGAGAGATCCGATTTAAAAGAGGAGCCTTCTGGCTCCAACAGAAGGCCATGAAAAACATAATCGGCCGGAACACCCTGGCTGATCAGCGTATCGTTGTAGTTCTTTAAAACATCCACATACGTTTTCCAAGAATCGAGAGGAGCCGCCCCTGGAGCCCAACAATCCCAGGATTCCGGCGCCATTTCGGTGTCCGGCGTAAACCACAGAATCCCTCTCCATTGAAGATTCTGAAGAGCCTTCGCCAGAATTTCAAAACTTTCGACGCCGGGCAACGTCACCACACCCGCGTTATTCGTCACACAGTCGGGCCCCGGAACTCGGACCAGCAAATTATGCACGTTGGCGTCAACGACCCACTGTGCATAGTCTTCGTAGTCCGACTTAATAACGGCGGCGGTCTTGCCGCTGTAATCCTGATTTCGAAAGATGATTTCGTTCGAGTTCTCCCAATGCAGCACCGAGTCATTGTAATTAAATTGAGCAGGCGTTTTTGAGGAAGGCCGATTCGCCCCTTCCCCTCCAGATCCTCCGCTGTCTGTCCCTGCGTCGCACGAGACCTGAATGACAAACACGATCAATAAAAAAAAGCCTATGATTCGATGCATTTTAACCATCCCTTTAAAAATCAGCGCCTAGCGGCACCCGAGACAAAAAGGCCCAAAGTTCTTACACGACACGACAACCGGTCCTGTATTCTACGCCCACACCAGGCCTTCAGGATACTCAAAATAAAGATAAAAATATGCAACTAAAGAGCATTGAAAAAGCAATTATCATTGGCGCTGGGCATGGCATTGGCTTTGCCTTATTTAAGCAACTGCAAGCCCTCGCCCCCCAGGCCGAGCTCGTCGCGACTTACCGCGATCCTGCGAAAGCCGCCCCCCTTCTCGAGCAAGTCGAGGCGACGAGGATTCGAAAAGTGGACCCCACCCAGGAATCCGACCTTGAGGCGCTGAGCGAAGGGACAGACTCCTTGCCTGGGAAACTACATCTATTGATCAACACCACCGGCTGGTTGCATCAAGAACAATACCAGCCCGAGAAAAGTCTCCGTCAGATTAACGCTGAGCAGATGCTGGAATACTTTAAGGTCAACAGCGTCACAGCCGCCCTGCTTGGGAAATACTTTTTGCGTCAATTTCGACACAAGGAAGACTCATGCTTCGCGTCCATCAGCGCCAAAGTCGGCAGCATCGAAGACAACCGGATCGGTGGCTGGTATGGATATCGCAGCTCAAAGGCCGCGTTAAACATGATTAAACGCACAATGGCCATCGAGTTCAAGAGGTCCGGTTGTCGATGCAACCTACTCGCCATTCACCCCGGAACCACCGTCACAGAACTTTCAAAGCCGTATATAAAAAACACTCAGCTCAAACTGCATTCACCCGACGAAACGGCCCTGAACATCCTAAGAATCATCGAAGATCAACCCTTTGAACCTGAAGCACAGTTCATGTCGTGGGATGGCCAGACTCTGCCTTGGTAGAGTCTTCCTTCGACTCAAAGGAGCTCACGGCAAAGGTCCGTAAGGGAATTGGACAATCCCGTCAAAAACTGAGGTTTCACCTTCGTAGACCAAGTTCGTCGAAGGGAGAGGATTTCCCTGCCCCTCTCCCATCGTGGACCAGCAAAGAGGATTGGTTGCGCCCGAATCCCCGACTCCACAGATGAAATACCCCGTTCCGCCCGCGTCGACACCCACGTTGGCCTCCGGATACAAAAGAACCCCTGACGTTGGCTGAGGAGTTCCCGCGGACTTGTTATAAAAGTACACGTCGGTCCAGGTCGGGACCCAAGCGTCGGCACTCCATGAATCAGAGCGAAGAAGCGAGGGACTCTCCGGTATGACCCGAAGGTCGAAATCCAAGAAATCGATATTCCCGATCGTAAAATTAGTTGCATGTGGCTCGCTACCGCGGCAATCCGAAAACGTAACCAATCGAATCGGCGCGTCCATCGAGTTAACATCGCCGGGCAAGAAAGGCACGTAAACATTCGAAATGCCCGAGTCACTCAAGCTTCCAGAGTTCGTTAAAGACCCGATAGAGGCCACCGGACAAGTGCGAGAAATCACAATTCCCATTCCCGGGTCATTGGACGGACGGCTCTTCTTGTGGGTGATCCGGTGGGCCCAAGCGCCGCTTACCTGAGAGCCACTCACACCCCGATTTAGCCCATACGAACCGAGATTAACCACACCACCCGAGTTTCCTTTCAGCACGGTTGCCTGAGAGACCTGAACGCCAGGCGCCGAGACCTTAATCGCGTCATCGCAAATGTGCAGATATGCATAATCCATTTTTGAGTCCGCCCCCATCATCTCAGGACCATCCGACTCTCCGAGCCAAGAGCCCGCCTGCTTATAATCGAAAACGTTGACTTCCTTATTATTGGCCTCGAAGTCGGCGCCGCCCGAATTACCGCTTTGAACTGGGTAATACGCTGAATTCAACTCCGCAGCACCTTGGCCACGCTTCGCCGTCCATGCGGTGGTGATATTCTCAACCTTGATACTCGGGGAAACGGTGCTCCCAGAAGAAAGTGCGATCAGGGCTGAGTTGATCACAAAGCGGGCATAGGCGTCAAAATTGCCAATCGCGGACGCACTCGATGGTGAATAGATCCTGTCGTTGGGGTCGTCCAACGATTCCAGAACCGAGAACCCATTAATCCGACCAAAACCATTCACCACAAATTGCGTGTCGGTTTCAAGGGTCCAGACCCCTATGTTATCCGTCTGGCAGTTGGTATCCGGTGTCTCACCCGCATTCAGCTTCGCAATGGCTGCCACGCAATCCTGAACATTAGACCCAGAGGCCACTTTGAGATCAACATAAGCAGAACTAATCGGAATATTGAGGGAGAGATCTTCCGCTAAATGGATCGTTATTTTTGAAGGAGGCGTTGGGCTGTTCAGCATCGTCCACAACGTGCCCGTGAAGTAGAAGCGATCTGAGCTTGAACCTGTGCCTTGCCGCCACTGAGGTTGGTCAAGGATACACTGACCGACCTGAATGGGGTCCTGTGTATAGTCGAGACCCGAGGTCAAATTGCAAACGATCTCATCCGCCCCTTCGGTCACAGCCTCAGGACGCATTGAGAGCCAAAGCGCCAAAGCCCTTTCCGACTCGTAGGGCCCGCTGTTCGTTTGACAACCATCGTCACTCGGAAAAGGAATCAAAGTCAAATGCACGGGCGCCGCGAGAGTCGGCTCCACCGGCAGTGGATACCCCGCCGTGCCTGCGTCGAGTCCCGTCGCGAAAATCGCATTTGAGTTTTGGCCTTGAGTCGATGGTCCCTGGAAGTACACGGCCATGCACTGGGCTTGGCCTTTGAGGTCGCGGACCTTCAGGCCCGTGGGCATCGAACCGGCATCGAGCACAAATTGACCGGTTTGAAGATATTCAAAGGTCTTCCCATTGGCTCCCGTCCAGCCTTGTTTTTGATCGCCACTCGGCTCAAGGCAACTCTCTTTTCCATTAATCTTTGGACAGCGCGGATACGCATATTGAGTGGGCCCCACAGAGTCGCCGTTCGAAAAAGAAAGTTCGACTTCGAACTGGAATCCATCTGCGGGCGGTTCCGGGGAAGGAGAAGGCGAATCCGAACTTCCTCCGCAGCCCAACGCCAGAGTCGCTGAAAGTAAAATGAGGATCGCCAGCCTTGATTGAACCATAGTCGATAAATCCTTTGTCTAGAGTAGGGAGACCTCATTAATATAGAAAAGACCCGTAAAATGGCTCACGGCATTTCAACAATAGATCAGTTAACCTCCGGCTCCATCGATCCCCAACATCATAAGATTCAAAAAAGGAACCTTCCATGTCTTTTAACGGTGAATCAACAACCGAAGACGTTCTTAAAGGCATCCGCCTAGACGGACGCCACGCCATCGTGACAGGAGCCACCGGCGGACTTGGGATCGAGACGGCTCGAGCGCTCGCATCAGTGGGGGCTTCCGTGACCGTGACAGGCCGAACCGCTGAAAAGATCGACGCAGCCCTGGCGACCCTCCGCACCGAATTGCCCGATGCCCAATTCGACGGGGAAGAACTTGAACTCGCTTCGCAAGCCAGCATCGCAGAGGCCACCAAAAGAATTGTCGAGAAGGGACTCTCCATCGACCTGCTCCTCAACAATGCCGGCGTGATGATGTGTCCAGAAGGTCAGACCCAGGACGGCTTTGAGACCCAGTTCGGAACGAACCACCTCGGCCACTTCGCCTGGACGGCCGGCCTTCTCCAGGCCCTCGCCCCCGGCGCGCGCGTGGTGACTTTGAGTTCAGGCGCCCATGCCTTCGGGACCTGTGACGTGGACGATCTCAACTGGAAAACGCGTGAATATGATCCTCGGCTCGCCTACGCCCACTCAAAGACGGCCAATCTCTGGTTCGGATCCGAGCTGCAGCGTCGACACGGCGATCGACTGCTCTCACTTTCGGTGCATCCCGGCGTCATACAGACCGACCTCTCGCGACACGTCCCTGAGGCCTTGCTTGACGTTATGCGAGAAAGCCTGGTGGAACGTGGCGTTCAAATGAAGAACGTGTCCCAAGGTGCGGCCACCTCGGTCTGGGGAGCCACCTCGGAATCGCTCTCCGATCATGGGGGCGCATATTTAGCCGATTGCCAGGTCGCCGAGCCCATCAGTGCAGAAAATGCAGCGGGCGGTTACGCCCAATGGGCCTACGACACCGAAAACGCAGAGCGTCTTTGGGCCGAGTCCGAACGTTTGACGGGTGTGTCGTTCGGCTAGCCCATCGACCGGCTTTGAGGTGGGTAGGCGCCAGCGAGAACATCGATTTGGCCGGGACAAGAACCCCATGATCTTTACGCTCAGATCAGGATTAGTCCCCGTCAACAGCAGAAGCGAGCGGTCTATCTGCATCATCGGGAAAAGAGTCAAAATCTGAGCAAGACCGTTTTTTGCCTCTCTAACGTCAAGAAATCGGGCGGGGGGGGCCCGACTGTGCCCAGTCTGAGTAGGTAAACCTTTAGTCATTGCGGAACTCGGCGTCCTCGACCGGCACTCTTTGGGTAGGCCCCCCTTAGATCAAAAGGCGCAATGCAAACGAAACCCCTAACGAACTTTTCTAATAATCCGTACGCAAATCTGCAAATTCGAAGAATCTCGAAGGCTCAGAGTGAACAGCCGCCCAGCCAAAGAATGCATTCGGCCCTCATTCTCTTCGGTTTGAGCTTGGGACTGTACGAGGGATGACGGACCAGCCTATGCGCCCGCAACACGTCGCCGCAAAACCGTTCGTGGCGGTCTGTATACTCTCAGGACTGCCCACCGAGGCGGTGAATCGTGGCTTCCGCCGAATTCGGGAGGTCGCGCAGGTTCACTCCTTTTTAGAATTCGTAGAGTCGGCCTCCCACCCGAAGTCGCTTGCGGGGGTCCTTCTGCCCCCACACGTGGAGACGTCTCAAATCGTGGAGGAGTGGGAGGAGTCTGAATACCTCGCAGAACGCTTCGGCTCCGGGTCTCACATCGAAAAAGTAGTCACTGTCGTGGATTCGGATTCGCTCTTAAGCCATTTGCGAGCCTCCGAGACTATCTCCAATCGCGGATGGGGGAAGAGTTCGCGCGACAACCGAACCATCGCGGACATTCTGGTCGGCCAAATCGAGTCTGCAACTCACCTGCTGATCATCGGCCACTCGCGCTCCTGCGAAAACATTACGCAGGTCCTTGTCGCTTTAAACCCCGGCGCGAACAGACTCGCCCTCGACCAAACGTCGAACGCCGAACTCCGCGAGTTCATCTCCTCTTCTCGAACCGCTTCCCAAGGCCGCATGGACCTCTCCCGTCCGTTCGCATCAGCCCAGGTCGTACCGCCCTGGCTGGACCTGCTCCAAGCCAACTCCCATACGACAGGCACATCAGGGCAATTTCTCTACCGTCGATCCCTCCCCTTTGATCCTGTGCGATTCGAAGAGTGGCTCTCCAACCCACCGAGCCAAATCCTCCGAGGAAAGGGACGCATCTGGTTCGCTCATCGGTGCGCTGAATCATTCGGGTACTCCTGCGCGGGGTCTGTGCATCGCGTCTTCTCCGCGGGACCCTGGTGGGCCAACTACCGGGGTACGGCTTGGCCAAGCTGCGAGGTTGCACGTGATCGCCTGCTTGCGCAATGGCATCCTCACTTCGGTGACCGCCGACAAGAAATCGCATTCATCGGAAGCGATCTCGATGGGGATCAAATCGGCTCGGAGCTCGACGCATGCCTTCTCTCCGAAGAGGAAGCGATTAGTTTAATCTCATCCCCAGAACCATTCTCGCAAACAGAAACCGATGTTGCGCATCGAGCTGGTCTACAATAATGCTCGACTGGCTCGTAATCGGCGGAGGCCCCCACGGTGTCCACGTGGCCGCGCGGCTGATCGACGAAGCAAACGTACCGCGCGAAAAGATTCGTATCCTCGACAACGAAGCGATGCTCCTTGATCGCTGGAAGCGTTGTACCCACAATACGGGCATGCAATTTCTTCGGTCGCCCTCGGTGCACCATATCGATCTCTCATCGTCCTCTCTTCGTCGCTTCGCGAAAAAGAGACCAGCACGGAAAATCGAAAAACCATTCACGCGCCCCTATGACCGCCCTGCCCTCGATTTATTCAACCTCCATGCTGACGAAATGATCAAAAGGTCGAGACTCCAGGAGCTTCACATTCAAGGCTACGCGAATTCCCTTGAAGTCTTTGACGAAGGTCTGAGAATCGGCGTCTCAGACGCAAACGACAGCGAAAAAAACTCCACGATTGAAGCTCGTCGCGTCGTTTTGTCGCTGGGTGCTCCACGCGATCCAGAGTGGCCCGAATGGGCAAAGGGGATCGCGGAGTCCTCCGCAGAACAAGGGCGCATGAACGCCATCGAGCATATCTTTGCACCCGGATTCGAACTCAACGATACCCCCGCTCCCGAGTCTGTCGCCGTGGTGGGCGGAGGCATCTCTGGGGCGCAAGTGGCCCTTCGATTGGCGAAGGCGGGGAGCCAAGTCGTACTTTTTTCGCGTCATCCTCTCCAGATACATCAGTTCGACAGCGAGCCGGGTTGGCAAGGCCCTAAATTCATGGCTGGCTTCTCCCGAATTCAGCAACCGAGCGAGCGAAGGCTCCGTATTCAAGACGCACGACACAGAGGCTCCATCCCCCCCGATACTCACGCGGCGCTTCGTCGCGAGATCGCCGACGGAAGAATCGAGGTACTCGAAAAAGTCGAAATCGATTCTGCTCAATTCGCTCAAGGGCAGATACACCTAAAGGCTGGCGAGTCTTGGCGCGCCTTCGACCGCACAGTGCTCGCCACGGGATTCACCGGCCGCCCTCCAGGCGAAGAATGGCTCAAGGAGGCCATCGAGACCTACGAGTTACCCTGCGCTGAATGCGGTTACCCGATTGTCGACCGCAGTCTCAGATGGCACCCTCGAATCTTCGTGACCGGCCCACTCGCCGAGCTTGAAATCGGCCCCGTCTCTCGGAACCTCTCAGGAGCGATGAGGGCAGGAGAACGAATCGCCGCCGTTGCGCAAACCAACTCTCATTGAGATTCTCCAGATGCCTCCGCCTCTCTGCGAGCCCCAGTCCTTGGCTTAGAAATCCGTGTCCTATCCTTGAGCAGTTCCTTTCCCGCCTTACCAAGAGAGACTCAAAAGCAAGCTCACGCCGATCTCAATACTATTCCGTGAGAATGCGATCCCCCTTAGGTGAGCCGCAGCTCTCAAATGCCCTATTCTTTCTAACAAGACGACTCCGAGATTGTCCCGACTCCTGCCGCTCTCTTTCAGCAACGCAGCGGCGCGGCGGCACTTCGGAGTCCCATTGTGAAAGGAACCGCCTTGACCGCCACGCAACCCATCGATAAGGAAGCGATCCGCGCCCGATACGCCGAGGAACGAGATAAGAGACTCCGCGCCGAAGGCAACGACCAGTACCTGCGACTGGCCAGTTCGCCCCTCTCTCACTTCGTTGACGACCCATACATGCCTGTGGTGGAGCGCGAACCTCTCACGGACCACGTCGATGTGGCTCTTGTAGGCGGAGGTTTCGCGGGGTTGATCACCGGTGCGCGACTCAAAGAGGCGGGCGTCGAAAAAATTCGCGTCATCGACAAGGCGGGCGACTTTGGTGGCAACTGGTACTGGAACCGCTACCCCGGCGCACAATGCGACACGGCGTCCTTCGTCTACATGCCTCTGCTTGAAGAGACCGGGCACGTCCCCACCGAGAAGTACGCCCATGCACCCGAGATCCTTGAACACTCGCAGCGCATCGGTCGACACTTCGGCCTCTACGAAAACGCACTCTTTCATACCGAGGTGAACGACCTTGAATGGGACGAAAACCGCTCGGTCTGGATCGTGCGGACGAACCGCGGCGATGAATTCACAGCGCAGTACGTGACGCTGGGGACCGGACCGCTGCACGTCCCTAAGCTTCCTGGCCTCAAGGGCATCGACGAATTTAGTGGGCACTCCTTCCATACAAGCCGCTGGGATTACGATTACACCGGAGGCGATCCTTCGGGCGCCATTATGTCTAAACTCGCCGACAAAAAGGTGGGCATCATCGGGACGGGCGCGACCTCCGTGCAATGCATTCCTCATCTTGCGAAGGCCTGCGGCGAACTCTACGTCTTCCAGCGAACCCCCTCGTCGGTGGATGTACGCGGTAACGGGCCCACTGACATGGACTGGTTTGAGCGAGAGGTCAAAGAGCCTGGATGGCAACAGAAGTGGCTTGAAAACTTCACAGCGAATCAGACCATGGGCCTGCGGATGCCTAAGGAAGACCTCGTACAGGACGGCTGGACCGACCTCTCGCGCCGCATCCGCGGACGGATCTTCTCGCTCCCGTTCTACAAGATGACGCCCAAAAACATGATGGAGGCTTTCGAAGACCTTGATCATGAGAAAATGAATGAGATTCGCAGTCGGGTAGATACCCTGGTGGAGGACGAAGAAACTGCTCAAAATCTGAAAGCGTGGTATCGGCAACTTTGCAAGCGCCCCTGCTTCCACGATGAATATCTGCAAGCCTACAACGAACCCGGAGCCACCCTAGTCGACACAGACGGCCAAGGGGTGGAACAGGTCACCTCAAAAGGACTGGTCGTCGGAGGAAAGGAATACGAACTCGACTGCATCATCTACGCCTCGGGATTTGAAGTCGGAACGGACGAGACCAGCCGCAACGGCTTCGATGTCACCGGCGTGAATGGCTTAAAGCTCTCCGAGGCTTGGAGTGAGGGCATGCGTTCCTTGCATGGTATCCACGTCCACGGCTTCCCAAACCTATTCATCCTGGGCGGCTTCCAGGGGGCGGCATTGCTTTCGAATGTGCCTCACAACTTCACCGAATCCGGCCTGACCATCGCCATGATGATCCGCCATGCTCGGGAGAAGGGGTTTCAAGAGATCGCAGTCACCCAGAGGGCCGAGGATGACTGGCTCAAGCTGTTGGGGCGTGGCGGCGGGCAAAGAGCGCGCATGGCCAAGATGCTCTCAAGGTGCACACCCGGCTACTACAACAACGAAGGCCAGGAAGGCGGCCTACTCGGTCAGGCCATGGGCTACCCGCGCGGAGCCGTGGCTTTCTTCAAATATCTCAACAAGTGGCGAAACTCAGGGAAGTTCAAGGGCCTTGAATTTCGTTAGTGCCCGCTCCCAAAATAAAACAAAATAAGTCACCCAAACCCATCACGAGGCTCCCTCCCTCGAGGCGCGCCACTTCATCCGAGATCTCGTATTTTTATTCGCTGGGCGCCTCGCAGGGTCCACCCTCTGCAGAACACTCTGCCCAGCTTGAACAGAGCAATTTGAAGGGGTTTATTTGGTTGATCGGATCGAACTCCAGAAGAGGAACCTCAGCGCTTGAACCCACGAGAGCAAGTTCTTCGTACAGATACTGCATTTGCTCGCAGGTCTTCATCTGGTCCGGAGACTCATTGGGTACACAAGTCCCTCCTGTCGGTTTTCGAGTGTAGGCATCCATCGGGCAACAAACCGAATTCGTCCCTTCGAGCCCGGGCCTCTCGGTTTGCGAGGCGCATGCGCGAGCTCGAGGGTCTGTACCCAACGGGGTATAGAAAGCGGAGATCGTATCCGTACTCCCTTCAATAAGCGGCTCGACCACGACCTCGTTGTAGGCCATGTCCAAGTTCGGAATCCCGCCGGCTTTGTCATCCGAGTAAAAATTTTGAGCTTGAAGCATCGCGCTCAGCTGAACTGCGGGGATAGTACATTGACCCGTTCCGGGGGCACCGGTGTATGAGGAAGGCCATTTGATCTTGGAGTTCGCGCAAGTAGTCGAGGCACTACTCGGAGTGCCGAAGCTGCATTCAGCGCACCAACCGCCCAAATCCGATTCGGCCGTCATGCTCGTCCTCGGCCCGCACCCTTTCGGGAAAGTTTGTTCGGGTAGCCACGAAGGAAGAGAGTCCGTCCTACCGTCAGTTCCTGCATCTTGGGCGAAACCACACCATACCTGCGTGTCTGGGATCGAAAGAACAAGGCCACCCGAAAAAATACTGTAGATGCTAATCGTCGCAGGGGCGTAGACCAGCGGTGTGTCGAAAGGCGCGTAACCGGGGCTAGCAATCGTCGAGGTCGAAATATTATAAACATTGATGTACGAACTCGACCAACGTTCCCCCCCACTTTGCTGGTTGCCAGGCGCCCACGGCGTGTCTGCCTTCTCGGTACCGTCCCAACCATGAACGAGTACGCCAAGCCTAGAAGGCGGTAAACCCGCTTCAATAGTGCCAGTCGTTAAGGACTGAAAACAAAGATTTAGAGAATCCGCCGTTGCGGGGACTTCGCAGCAAGGGTTGCCTTGCATCGGACAACCCGAATCCACTGGTATAAGAGGATCAGGACCGGGCCCCTCGGTGTCCCCGAAACCGTCATTGCCTCCGCTTCCGTTGCTTCCGCTGTCATTGCTGTCCGAGCAACCCAGGCCGAGGCTAAAAATGATCATGAGCAAGACTGACAAACTTCTCATTGGTCTTCCTTCTCTAGGCCGAGGAGCGGGCCTCCCCAAGGGCAGATTTTAAGCTGATTCTCAAAAAAATCCGATG
>NZHD01000069.1 GCA_002691205.1 Deltaproteobacteria bacterium | reverse complement strand
TCCCTTTGGCTGAGGCTCTTAGTACACCAGCTCGATACTTAGCGAATGAATATCGATATCGGCGGTCACGACTCCACGACTGAATTCGGGGACAGCCTTTGATGAGGCGGATCGATAGCGGTAGCGGAGGCCGGCTCTAAATCGGTCCGTGATTCGGGCCTCGGCGCCGAAACCGACGTTCCATTCAAATCCCCAGTTTGAGTATTCGGTAAACGCTCCTGTGCCCTGAGTTTCCATCCGAGCTCCCGCGAAGCCTAGGCTTGCATAGGGGTAGAAGCGATAGCCCTTGCGAAATGGGCCTACGCGGAATCCCGTCCCGAGGCTCAGCAGAGAGGTGGAGCCCTTGATCCCGTCGACGTTTGAATCAGCCCAGTTGTATGCAATCTCAGCCACATCCCAGCGCAGCCAAGTCATTTCAAGGCCTACTGAAGCCGCGACTTCAGTCCCGAAGTACATGGCGTCTTGGCCGGTACGAGAGACGTCGAGAGAGGGCCAGATGCCGCCTACGCTGATCGATCCATATCCCGCCCAGCTATCGTCTTCCTCGGCAGATGGGGCGATGGCGGGCATCCAGAAAGTAAGTGCGGTCAATACGCCAATGAATCTGATGCGAGCGGATGGAATCATGCTGGTCTCCTCATCGATGCTTCATTTTGGGTGGACGCCTACCTGAGCTCTCAAGAACCTCCAGTGTAGCTCCTTTATCGAGATGCGTTTAAACGGTCTCGGTGGAAGAAGTCGTTTCACTCTCTTGATGCATCGTCTTTTGGGCGAAAAGCAGATCCGCTTCGATCGTTCGGCTAGCGGTCCAGAAGTGGTAGGCGGCCCAGATGAAAAGAAGTGATACGGTCATCATGGCGTAGCGGAGGGATTCGGAGCCAAAGCGAGGTTCGAGTTGATCACTGAGGATTCCTGTGAGCGCAGGCCCGCAGGCCAGTCCGATAATATTAATCACGAAGAGCAGCACCGCGGCTGCGGTGCTTCTCATACGGGGTGTGGCGAGTGATTGGGTGATTGCAAAGGCAGGTCCTTGATACATGAGTCCAAAGATAGACGGGGGCAAGAGAAGGGCGAGAGTGGCTTCAGGGCTGTCGACGAGATACATGGCAACCGAAAAGGGGAGGGAAGCCAGCATGGCCAGTGAGGGAAGATAGAGTCGACCTCGCGGATTGCGTTTGGCCCACCGGTCGGAGAGTGACCCTCCAAAGTACACACCGAAGGCACCGCCAATCCCCATAATGAGCGAGAGAGCTGTTCCTATGGGGCCGCTTTCCATGCCATAGGACCGGATTAGGAAGGAAGGAGTCCAGATGACCGAGGTGTACCCGACGAAAGCATAGAGCGCGGAGGCAATGGCCGTATGCCGAAAACTTCTAAGTCGGAAAAGGTAGATAAAAACCTCACGGGCGTTGTAGGAGACCTCGCCGGCTTGAACACCCTCGATGGCACCTCGTGTGGGTTCTCGCAGCGTGAATGTGACGATGAGGGAGAGAATCAGCCCCGGTAAGCCGACGACGAAGAACGCCATTCGCCATCCCAATGTTTCATCGAGCCACCCACCGGCCATGAGACCAATGAGAATGCCAATCGGGACACCGAGGGAAAAGATCCCGAGCGCAGTCCCTCTTCTTTCCGGAGGAAATAAGTCTGAGATGATTGAGTGTGATGGAGGACTGCCTCCGGCCTCTCCGACACCCACGCCGACGCGATAAAAGAGAAGGGACGTGAAGCTGGCGGCCGTCCCACAGAGTGCAGTCATTCCGCTCCAAAGGGTGAGCGAGGTGACGACGACCCATTTGCGGGAATAAAGGTCGGCCAGACGAGCGATGGGGACGCCGAGTGTGGCGTAAAATAGACCAAAGGCAGTCCCGGAGAGAAGTCCGAGCTGGCTGTCACTGAGTTCCAAGTCCTCTTTGATAGATTGCAACAAGATGGCCAATAGGTTTCGGTCGATGTAGTTGACGATGTAGACGGCCGTGAGGAGTCCGAGGACATATCGCGCGTAGCGAGGTGAAGCCGGTGAAGTCATCATCGAAGGTCCCTCTATCATCAAGATTTAAAAAATTTTCTTGGTTCGTTTTGGTTTCGCTACATTGGAAGCCGGCAAGAGGTGCTTTGAACAGATTACGGGTTCAAGATAAGGAGAAATAGAGTTGCGGCGTTTATTTATTGGGGGAGCCGTTCTTGTTTTTCTTGCACTTTTCTTGTTTTCGCGTTGGCTTGGAAGTGCTTTGGATTCGGGGCAGATTGAGAGGATCCTTACAGCTCGGCTCTCGGAAGTTAGCGGATTTACCGTCCAATTAAGTCAGCCATTGGATTTTGAGTGGCTTCCCGCGCCTGGGCTAGTGGTGAACGGCTTGTCCTTGGTGAATCCGTCATTCGATTCGAAGACGTCCTTGGTGTCTGTCGAGCAACTTCGGATTCGCATCGATCTTTTGGGCTCGCTTTTTCAACGGCAAGTGGTCCTCGGCGAATTGGCCCTCTCCCGTGTAAATGTTTTTCTGATTAGGGACGCAAAGGGGCAAGGGAACTGGTCTCTAGAACCGGTGAATCCAGTTCCGGCCGCAGAGGACTCAACGCAGGAGGGCGATAGTGACCTCCTGGGTCGCGTGGCCGATCTGAAAGTCGATTTTCTGAGTCTCCAGTACCGAGATGAGATAACGGCTCGTGAGGTCAAGCTGGACTTGAAAAGCTTGTATGTGAGTCGTCCAGAAGGGAAAGCTCCGGGGCAAGCAAATCTCAAGGGCGACTTAAATGGGCATCCCTTGCTGATTCAGGGAACATACAGCCTCCCAGAGACGACTCAGGCGTCTCAAGGAGGCTCGCCTTCGGCCGGGCTCAAGGTGGCTTTTACGGGAAGCTTCTCAGGAAAAGCCTTACAGGGTGATCTGAAGGGGTTTACGGGTTTGCCCTCGGACTTTTCGAAGACTTCTCTAGAGGTCACTTTAAAGAGTGACGAGCCGGCCTTTCTCGCACAGGAAGTGGGAGAGCCAGAGGCGGAGAAATGGGCCAAAGAGGCGGGAGCGGTTGACTTCGCAGGACAACTAGTGGGCCGTGGTCCGGACGGTTTGTCGCTGAAGGCGGGGCGCCTTGAATTGGGCTCCGATAAAAATTTGAGTCTTTCAATGTCTGGAGACATAGAAGACTTAATCAATGGAGCAGGGGTGGAATCTCAGATTGCAGTCGAGACACATGGAGTGAATCGGATCTTTGCCTTGATGGGTGTGGAGTTGCCGCCGGTGGGTAATGTTTCAGCCAAAGCGAGCTTAAGGGGGACCCTGACCGTTCCCAAGCTAGAAGACATTGAAGTCGAGGCCGTTTTGAAAACAGGCGTGAAGCTCGGGATGAAAGGTGAACTGAAGTATGAGAATTCCGAGACCAATGCGACATTGGCTCTATCTTTAGTGTCGAAGAGGATTGAGCCCATCGTAAGTGCATTGGAAGAGACCCCCGGTGGTTTGGGGAAGAATGTTTCCTCCATTTTGTCTATGACGCGCGAGCGCGCTCTGGCTCATCGGGTCTTGGCTCTTGGGCCGGTGGCTGTGACGGCCACGGTGCGGGGCAGCGCCGATGGCTGGGGGCTTGTGAACCTAAAGGGAGAGGCGGGGCCCGAGAAGAATCAATTTATCCGCGTTTCAGGTAAGGCGCCTGAGATTTGGCCGGCTCCGCGCGGTCTTGATTTCCGTCTTGAGTCACGGATTGAAAATTCGAACTCTTCAGCGAAAGAGGTCGCTTCGCCGTTCGACCAGTTTGAAGCGGTGGAACTTTCCGGAACGTGGCGGGGCCAATCGGGGAATGAGGCGGGAATTGAAGACATCGTCTTAAAGCTCAATGGTGTCGACGGTACATCTTTGGTGGCACAGGGGAGTGCTCGACTCAAGGGAAGCCAGTTTGTTGGGACCCAAGGACAGATTACGTTGGAGGCCAAAAGTCTTGATGTATTCGATGGTGTGGCTGGGCGTGCATTGCCAGCTTGGGCTCCTGTTCGTGTGGCGAGCCGTTTTGAAGGAGACTCGGTCAGTCTATCGTTAAAAGATCTCTCTCTAGAGCTGGGAAAAACCCAGTTGACGGGTTCCGGCGGTTGGCTGTATGCCCAGAAAATACCTCTTTTTAAAGTTCGGTTGCACACGAATCGATTTGATCTCGTGGACACGGCGCTTGCCATTCGAGAAGAAGGAAAGGCCAAAGTCAAAGGCTCTGGGACTCAGGGTCAGTCGGCGACCTCTGATCCCCCTCTAGACTTTGGCTGGTTGCAAACGACTCAGGCTGATTTTGAGTTTACAGCCGACCAGGTCATTTTAGGGAAAGGCTGGATGGGAGAAAAATTTCAGCTTTCTCTCGACTGGGCGAAGGGTGTTTTGAACGGCCCGCGTCTTGATCTGACTTGGGAGGGAGGAGGTGCCCAGGCCTTGGGGCGCTTGGATGCGGCGGGTCAAGTTCCCTCATTCGCGATGGGACTTTCAACGAAAGGCATGGACGTTTCGGCCATGGCCGGTTGGTTTGGGCAAGCCCATGCGATCTCGGGTCGTGCGGAATGGGCGATGGATCTCAAAACATCAGGCTCATCCAAAAAAGAACTTCTTGCGGGGCTGGACGGGGGGGCGCTTCTTTACGTTCAGCATGGGAGTGTCCTTGATCGGTACGCTGACGCTCTGCAACTCGGGCTGGGCTCTCTGTCACGGGGAGGGCAGCAGCCCATGAATTGTTTGATTTTGGCTCTTAAATCCGAAAAAGGAGTGGTTCATACGGAAGGGCTTTTGTGGGATACACCGATTAAATTGGTTCGCGGTGTCGGAGTGGCGAATCTGAAGACCGACCATCTCGATCTATTGCTCAGACCGCACCTTAAGAGAGCAATCGCCACGTCGATCACGGCCGCAATTCGAATCGAGGGCCCGATTGAAAATTTGTCAGTTCGGCCCGAGCCCTTTCAGACGGCCACTGACCTTGCGCGAGGCTTGATTGGTCGAACACTTCGGGCCGTGCGGGCAGTTTCCCCTCAGGTCGCGAACGTCGTGGTCGGCGTCGGCTCCACCACAGATTCGATGATGGCCTCTACGGGGCTGAATGCGCCTTCGGTCCTAAGTTTTCTCGCGAAGCCAGAAACGTGTGAGTCAGTCTTAGCTCGCCCCAGCGTGGCGGAGCTCCGTGGCTTTAAACCGAGTCCGACTTCTTTGAAGTAAGGGCACTGATGGACATGAGGCTTACGCTACGCGAGTTCGGCCATGAGTTGAAAAACTTCAAGGGGTTCAGGAGGTGGCTCGGTTGAGCCGAACTCACGGTAGAGGGTGTAGACGTTGACGGCGATGCGCTCTGAATCGAGCCATGATGAAAAATCTGCGAGGGCAATATCGCGAGCGGCATCTTGAGCTGAAAGGCCTGCGTCGTATCGAATCTTAGCCTCGTCTCGAATGTAAATGAGATAATCTTGGACTCCGCGCACGCCAGCCGCGTCGGTCATTGGGCCGTGGCCGGGGATGATGATGCTTGGCTTGAGTTCAAGGATGAGTTCACAGGCCCGGATATAATTTTCGACGGGCCCCTCCCACATAATCGGGGTCCCGTCGATAAAAAGAATATCTCCCGTGTAGATCGTATCTGCCCCGGGCACATGGACGAGGACATCACCGCGTGTGTGTGCCGGGCCGACCTCGATGAGGCGAACTTCTTTGTCCCCGACGTGATGCACGTGCTCGTTTTCGAAGGTTTGAGTCGGTAAGGTGCTTGTAATGGATTCAAAGTCGAAAGCGCCAAAAATTCGTTTGAGATAGACGCCCGTTTCACCGAGTTCATCGGCATGTCGCATCATCTCAGCCATGACCGCGGGTGTGACTTCAGTCATTTCAAGAGCGCTGCTCTTTGAAGCGATAATCACTGCGTCTTTGACGAGTTGGTTGCCGTAGGTGTGGTCGCCGTTGGCATGCGTATTCACGAGCGTGTCGATTTTGTGAGCGGCCGGGGAGGCGTCCCGCATGGCTACGAGCATGGACTCAGTCAACGGGAGGTCGAAGAGCGTGTCGACCAGCAGAGATTGATCTCCGTCCGTGACTAGGCCTGCGTTGCTGTAGCCCCATGAGCCATCGGGCTGCATCCATGCGAACAGGCCGTCTCCGAGATCCTCGAGGCCTTTTCTATAGAATTTGGAGTCGACCATGGACAGATCCCCAATTCGTGGAACCTAGATCGATTGCTCTAGCTTTGCTGTGACTCGTTTGCGCTGGAGGCTCGTTCAACATGCTCAAGCCACTTGCTCGCGCTGTCCGCATTTCGCTCGTTCTTGGCGGCTTCATTAAAAGCCTTGCGAGCGGATACGTATCTTTTCTCGTTGAAGTTCGCAATTCCGAGAAGAAGCTGAACACTCCCTTCGTCACGAAGGCTCCCTTTTTGGACGGCTTTCTCGAGAGCCTTGCGAGCCGATTTCCAATTCTCGACTTCGATATGCACTTGGGCGACACGGTGATAGAGGTCGCCATCTTCAGAAGTCTCAGCGGCCTCAGTGAGTGGCCCAATGGCCATGTCGTATTCTCGTGCGTGGAGTAGCGAGTTCGCGTAAAGCTCTAAGTTTTCAGAATTGGTTTCGATAATCTCATCTTCGAGCCCCTTTTGCATGACTTTGGCTCCAGGCCAGGGGAGGCTGTGATAGAGGTATCGTTGAGTCAGATTTGTCAGGTCTCGTTCTTTGTCCAAGAAGTTCTGGAGGTAGGCGAGCTCGAGGAGAGCCAGTGCATCCTCCTCTTGGCCGACTTGAGAGTAGCCGTGGGCCAATTGAAGGTAGTAGTCCTTTTTGGGAAACAGGGTGGCGAGTGTTTTTAAAGTTTCTAAGACCTCGGGCATGTTTCCGTTTTGGAACTCTGCGGCTAACTGAAGACGGAGTCTGTTTTCCACGGGGCTGGCCGAGAGATCCACAGACTTTCTCGCCCACACCAACGCAGAGGGCCAGTCGTCTTTGCCCACATATGCGATGGTGATCATGAAGCTGGCCTGAGCGTCCGGTTTTTCGGCATTCGCAAGCCAATCTTCGAAAAGTTCGATGGCTCGATCGTAGTTCTGCTGCCCTAGGTAGAGTTGCCCGAGGTTGTATTTAAGCTGTTGAGTCGCCGAGTCCGGGAGATAGTCGATGGCCAGTGCGTTCTCGAAGGCGACGAGGGTCTCGTCGTATCGCTCGAGGGCTCCCAGATTAAAACCTTGGAACATATAAAGATTGGCTTTGTCGAACTTCTTCAGTCGCTTCTTTTGGGTGAGCGGGGTGATGATGCCTAGGGCCTCTTCCCACTGCTCCTCCTCCATGAACTCTTGGATCTTCATGAGTTTCTTCCCCACCGATTCACTGGGGATGAAGTTCTTCCGAGACTTCTTCTTTTTCTTCTCAGCGGCGTCTAGGGGGGCGGCTCCTGAAAAGGCAAGGAAACCGATCACGAGAAAGACGGTGAGGGCGCGTAGTACTGAAGCTGGAGTTCGGGGAAAGACCATCTAGAATACCTCCTTTAGAACACTCTCTTGAGATGCTGCGAGCCTCAAAAAAGTTCAGGCGTCGTCAAGGTCGAAGGAGAGCTTGACTTCTTCGGTTCGAGTGACTGCTGTGCCGTCCACGACCCGGGGACGGTACTTCCATTTTCGAATCGCCTGAATGGCTGCGCGGTTAAAAATACGTTTAGGTTTGGCATCAATGACCTTCGCGTCACGCACAGTGCCGGTTTCGGTGATCGTGAAACTGAGCACAACCCAGCCCTCGATTCCGCGCTCTGAAGCTCGGATCGGATATTGGGGAGGGACGCGAACGAGAGGGACGCTGTCTGAATCACTTGCACCGGCTCCAAGATTGGGGCCGCCTAATTCTGGGCCTACATCCAGAGAAGGAGCCGCGATCGCCATGGTGTCCGCGCTCGGTGCATCTGTTTGAGACATTTGCAGTTCAGGCGGCGGAGGAGGTTCAGGCGGTTTCTCTTTCTTCGGCAGTTCACGCTTCCGAGTCATGAGGTCCGAGTCACGTCGAAGACGGACAAACTCGATGACACGACCCTTTTTGATATCAGCTCCGCGGTCCATTCCCATGGAGATCAAAGCCTGCATGAAATAAAACAGGCCGAAGGTGACAGAAAGGGCGACTAGAGCGGCGACAATGTGGCGTAAGAGAAGGGGCATTCCGGGCTATTCAGCGGCCTCATTTGCTGCGATGGATACGTTAAAAACTCCGGCTTGGCGTGCAGCATCCATGACCTGAACCAAAAGGCCATTCTTGGAGTTTTCGTCTGCCTGGATTACAACGGCTCCCTGCGGATTTTCCGCATGCAGTCGTTCGATGTTCGCTCGGACAGAGCGAACATCGACCTGGCGTCGGTCGATCCATATCTGGTTGTTGTCGGTGATCGCGACCAAGATGTTGCCGCGTTCCTTAACGGTCGCCGTCGCTGCATCCGGACGATTCACATCAATCCCGGATTCTTTGACGAACGAGGCCGTGACGATGAAGAAAATAAGCATGATAAACACCACATCGAGCATGGGTGTGATGTTGATCTCAGCTTCTTCTTCCTGAGTGGCTCTTCTACGACGCATTGTCTATGCCGCCATTCTTTAAATTGCGAGCACGAAGCTCGTCAGTCGTGGGTCATCTGGTCAGCCAGCTTTTCGCCTTGGTCCTTAGCGAAACGCTGGAGTTGTACGGAAAAGTAGAGACCTGAGAGTGCGGCGACCATTCCGGCCATGGTTGGAATCGTCGCCTTAGATACACCGGCCGCCATCGCACGTGCATTGCTATTTCCTGCCGTCGCCATCACGTCGAAGACTTCGATCATCCCCGTCACAGTGCCGAGCAACCCAAGGAGAGGGCAGAGCGCCACAAGTGTGTTGATGAGACTGATGGATCGGTTTAACTCGGCCGAAGCCTCTGAGATCCAGAGGGATCGGATTTGCCGAGCTCTCCAGGAGATCTGGTCCGAGCGATCATGCCACCTCTTCAAAATGACCTTAGCGACCGGCGGGTAACTCACTCTAAAGTAGTACTGGCGCTCTAGAATGAGTGTCCACATGGCCATGGTGACAATGAAGATGACGATGAGTACGTCACCCCCTCGATTTATGAAGTCGCTAACCGCTTCGAACATCTTTGATCTTCCTTAACTTAAGGAACCGATTAGGCTCGATCCACGCCGGGGCGACCTGCGCCTTCGGCCTCGGATTGATTGGCGATGAGCCCAGTGCTCTGTTCTTCCAGGACAGTGGTGATGCCTTTGGCCATGCTGGCCAAGAGGCTGTGCATGAGCACCAATGGGATCGCCACCACCAGACCAAGCATGGTCGTCACAAGCGCTTCCGAGATGCCGCTGGCCATCATCTTCGGGTCGCCTGTTCCGAACAGGGTAATGATTTGGAAGGTATTGATCATACCGGTCACCGTTCCCAGGAGCCCCATGAGGGGCGCTACGGCAGAAACCACCTTGATTAGCCAGAGGAAGCCTTCGATCTTGGCTGTCTCTTTGAGAACCTGTTCCTCAAGGCGTAGTTCCAATGTTTCAGTATCCATGTCTTTGTTGTCGGCATGGACTTTCAAAACACGGCCGAGCGGGTTGCCCTCGTCGGGAACAGATGTCTTCTTCTGGCTCGCCACTTTGCGGCTAATGATGGTGACATAACCGAGTCGGATGAGGCCGAAGATGAACGTGGAGAGTCCGAGAATGATAATGGCGTAACCCACGGTTCCGCCGTAATCGAGGCGCTCGCGGAAAGTTGGGGTAGAGACGAGGAGTGCCAAGATTTGACCACGCGCAGGGTCGATTGCGAACTTGACGAGCCCAGTCGTAGCCTCTTCTAGGTCAGCCACGGTGTCTACGTATTTCGGAGCAGGCTGTCTTCCAATCTCTCCAAGTTTCTGAACATCAGGAATCCATTTAAGGTATTGGTCATCTCCGACGGCATTGAATGCGCCGACCCGAATGACTTCCATGGGTTCTTCTTCTCCACTCGCACGGACAACTGAGGTCGTGTAGCGGCTGACCTGGCTGGATTCGATCATTTCCTCAAGCAGGGTGGCCCAGAGTCCCTCGAGATTTTCGATGGAAGGAAGTTCTTTGCTCTGTCCTAGAGCATCGAGGAAGGGGAGCCGGTTGGGGAATTCGGAACTGATAATGGAGTTCTCCACTTGGCTCCGGGTGTCTCCGGCCACTTGGCGCACAACGCCGAAGAGCTCTCCCAGGGTTCCAAGTTTTTGAGCCAACAAATCTTCTTGTTCGGCGATAGACACTTCGTTGTCTTCAAAACTCTGCTCAAGGAAGGCGGCTCGATCTTCTTCGAATTGCTTGGACTGAAGAGCTTGTTCAAGGAGGCCAGCTTGACGACTCCGAGCGCTGCGGAAGTCCTTTTCGCGAGCTTCATTCTCAACTCGCTCAGCGCGCCAGCCGGTACGCACGCGTTCAAGGAGTTCATCGAGGGAAAGGGTTTCAATCTCTTGTTGAGTGACAGCCGGTGCTGCTTTTGCGGGGGCAGCGTCTTGGGCCACGGCAAAACCGGCGAGCTGCATTCCAAAGGTGAGGGCGAGTAGGCCCAGGAGTAAACGTTTCATCAGCTCTTATCCTCCGGCGCGGCGACGGGGACACGGATCATGTCCGGCGCGAGTTGCTTGCGGGCAATCCGAATGCCCTTTCGAATGGAGTCCAAGTAGGAGCTTGGGAGTTCGACCCATTCTCGAGCCTTTTGGTCCCAGGCACCCACTTCTTCACCGTCCAGGGTCTGATACAGCAAGGCGACGCGGCCGACTCGGAGAAAGTCCAGCGTGCGAGCCTCGCCATCCATTGAAAGTGTGTCTTGGTAGACCTCGATGGTTCGGCCGTACTCGTTTTCGATTTGGTAGGCCTCCATGATTCGACGATACTTCTCGGAGTCCTCGACATCCGCCCGGTCCATCAATGTTTGAAGGTTGGCGATGCGTTCGGCCCGTTCGGTCATCAGCATAGGAACGTCTGCGGCGACGAAGGTCGCGAGCGCATCCACCATGCGAAGCATGAGAGGGGTCACCTCTCGACCGACTTGGGTCACATTTCCGATCTGGTCATCCAGGGAAGCCAGCTCTTCTTCTTGTGAAGCGATGAGCTTCTCAAGTTGGGCGTTGTACACACGAAGTGACTCGATGGTGTCGAGTGTTGCGCGGTACTGCACCGCCATTTCGTCGGTCTCGTCATCGATGACATTGATGCGATTTTGCGACGCGATGGATTTATCATTGTCTTGACGTTCTTCAGCAATGGCGGTGTCGATGTTCTGCTGCGCCATAGCTGTTCCCGCGAAACCTACGAGCAGGATGCCCGCAAGGCTCGTCGCGAATGAAAAGGAACGTCGTCCGGAGAGGACGCACGTGAAGGTTCTCAACTTATCCCCCAGCTTATATAGTGGACACGGGTTTAATCCGTATCTTGAATAAGACGATTCGTCTGTGTTTGTGGATCTTATGAATGTTTAAAAACAGAGAACGGGCTGCCCGCGACTTTCTGTGCAGACAAACCCGCTGCGTTCTCTGTCCTAGTTGCTAGCCAACATGAGCGCGTTGTGCACATCCGAATTCACGATTCAGTGTTAGAGAGTTTCCTGAGTCGTGACGAGGGGCAGGTTTGAGGCCGAAGAACCAGGCCCGAAGGAGCCTTTGAAAGGGCCTACGGGTGTAGTGATTAAGACACGGAATATCATTTAAGAGACAAGGTTTGCCGCGTATTCAAAAAGACACACCCGGGTTTGGGGGGCGGATAGAGCTCAACTTCTTCGGAATGTTGCCGATAAAATACACACGGAATGCGGGTGAATCGAATCCAGATTACCCAGGGGGAGCGGCTCAGGAGCCGCACATGAAAGGGCGACGATTATGTTGATTGAGAATCAGACCGAGACCTTACTTCAGCCGAGATCGAGAAAGGCAGAGGGCCCGAATTGGGAAAGCGACGAGACGCGGAGCCACGCGTTTCATGACGCCGCTCAGGCCTTGATCTGTTTTCTGCTCTACGGCGAGGAAGTGGTGCGGGAAGTGGTGGTGCGAGGCCGTGGCGCTGAAGCCGGAGGGGTAAGTACCTTTTCGAAGCTTCCCATCCCTATGGTTTGCCGACCCAGCGGGGGCGAGCCTCGTCGCGGGAATCCAGCTCCCGTCTCATCCGATGCCATTGTGGATGCCCACGGAATCCTTTCTTACGCAGGGGCTGTTGCTGAATCCTTGCTCGTTTCTTGGGAAGCCCGGGCCGAGAATCTCCAGAGCCCGGCCACGCTTGAGCGCATGAAGGCGGATCGGGCGGCCTTGGCGGCCATGTGTGCCTTGGTGGGCAGTGATCGGGCTCCCGAGACCTTCTTTTCCGAATACTGGGAAGAGGCGGCTCGGCTTTTACGTTCGAATTGGGCGGCGGTGGGGGCCTTGGCTGAGGTGCTTGAAAGCCAGGGTCGATTAAATGGCGCTCGTGTGGACGATTTGCTGCGGTCCTTCGAGAACCTATAAGAAGTTTTCAGCCTCTGTGAGAGAAGTGACAGAACGAATCCCATCTGACCCCCATCGTCTGGAAAGAATCTTCAGACGATCGCGTTCTCTTCCCGCGGAGGATTCGAACAGGGGCCATATCACGACATTCGACATCGAATTTTTAATTCGATGATTCCACCGGTAATGGGAGAAAGTGACTCTCATTTGGGTCTGAAGCTGATAGCATATTGCATGTAGGGCAAGTTGAGCAGGACGTGGCCAACGTGTTTTACGGAATCGCAGGATCGCAAGACGAATGGATACGCGGGGCTCTGGGGGCGCTGGTGTGTCGGGACGATGCGAATGCGTCGCGCCGAACGTCGTGTGGCTCGGTGGAGGTCTCACAGGAGGACGGACCGAGATATGAAGAACGCGCATCGTTTGACCAAGGATTCAAGAAGCCACGTTTGGGTGCGAGGGTCTAGACTCGCTCTGGCCGCCAGCCTGTTTATCTTTATAGGCGGCTTCTGCGCGGGAGGCGCTTGGGGGCAATCTCAGTCTTCCCCGCCTTCGTCTTCTTCGTCCGATGAGAAATCCACGCCTGAGGCCCAGGCGCGAGACGAGGCCGATCCGAACCTCGTTGTGGCCGACCCGACGCCCGAAGCGATCAAAGCGGCGGATGGCGAGCCGATCCTTGAGGCGGGGGGCATTGAGGATACGGTGCCCATCGAAGGCCAAATGGGCGAGGACGTCGATTATTCGGGCATCGAGGAAGTGATGGTCACGGCGCAAAAGCGTTCTTCGAGTCTTCAAGAGACGCCCTCTGCTATTACGGCTTTGAGCGGGGCCCAACTCTTTGACCGGGGTATCTACGACGTTGAGGCGCTGGCGACTCAAGTTCCAAACCTTCAGTACGGTGAAACGTTTGGTGTATCCCGAATTACCATTCGCGGAATCGGGAGTGATGGGTTTGCGGACCCTTCGGTGGCTTTCAATATCGATGGGATTTATCAGAACAATCCGACAGCGGCGAGCGCGCTCAGTTTTTATGACTTGGCTCAGATCGAAGTTCTTCGAGGCCCACAAGGAACTCTTTGGGGTCGGAACTCAACGGCGGGGGCTATCAATGTCTCGACGCGCGCACCGACGGATGAGTTTGAAATTTTCGGAGATGTTCTCACCGGTTCGTACAATCAGGTTTCGGCCCGAGGTGTCGTCAATGTGCCCATCATCGAAGAGCGGATGGCCATGCGTGTGGCTGGGTACATGGACTACCGGGATGGCTTCCAAGAAAATCTTTTCTACCCGGGAACCGAGCAGGACGCCAATGATGCGAAAAACTGGGGCATTCGACCTCAGGTCGCACTTGACATCACCGATGATCTGTCGCTCAACTTGCGCGGCAACTACAATCATCAGGGCGGGGTCGGTTGGAGCAACGTGATGATCGACCCGTATCCCGGGGAATACCTCTTCACTACGTCGCCGGTGGATATTTATGTGGATCCATTTGCATCAACGAAGCCGCCCGGATGGGGCCCGCTTGATACGCCGAATTTGATTGCGCCGAAGCCGTCGGATCCTCGCCAAATCTATAAGGATACGAGGCAGTTTCAGGACATCCATAGCTGGGATGTGAACGGTACCTTGGTTTGGAATATCCAGGACAAAGTCGAATTTTCGGTCGTGGGCTCCTACCGTTCGGAGACCCGCGCTCAGAATTTTGATGGGGATCTCACCGAAGCGCCTATGGTGACGGCCAATGTGACAGCCAGTACGCAGGACCGGGTCGTGGATGGCCATCTGCGTAGCCTTGAGCCTTTCGATCTCAAAGTCGCAAAGATGGAATGGCTTGTTGGATTTTTCTTTCTTGACGCGGATGGCGAGTTGACCACGGGTCTTCCAGGGCTCAATGGAGAGTCGACTATTTTTAATGCGTGCGTGATCCAACAGGGGGCCTGTAGGCCGAGTTTCCTCATCCTTAATAATGAGATCCCGCTCATTGGCTCTGAGACCTATGGATCCAATTACAATTTGAGTCTGGCTCCGTATGCGCATGCCAAATTCTTGCTTTTTGATGAAGCCCTGCAGGTGTCTAGTGGGCTTCGGTGGAACTACGATAAGAAGAGGGGCGTGCGGAGGGGCTCTGAGGTGACGACGGAGACACTTTTCGGTTCGGCTTGTATTCAGCCCGGCTATCCGGCGGCGGGAGAGAGTGATTCGACGGAGGAGAGTTGGGATTCTCTTACGGGTGAGATCGTGGTGGAGTATCTCATCACCGATGAGAACATGGCCTACGGGAAGTACACGCACGGCTGGAAGCCCGGTTATATCAACGGATCTGCGGTGGGTCTGAATTGCGCGATCCCTCCCGTTGCTCTCGAGAACGCGGATCCCGAGAGTGTGAATGCGCTCGAAATCGGTTCTAAAAACCGTTTCATGGACAACTCGATCCAGGCGAACGTGACCGGCTTCTACTACAACTACGACAACCTGCAGGTGGCTTCGCAGTTCGACAATACGGGCTTTATCCAGAATGCAGCCGAGGCCAGAACCTGGGGGGTCGAGTTCGAGGGGATTTGGCAGCCGACTTTCTTGGACGATCTCTCTCTGAGCGTCGTCTATGGCTATCTCAATGCGAAGTACGTGGATTATCAGGGTTTTGATTTTACGACGGGTATCCCTAATACCGATTTCTCCGGGAATCAGATGGTGCGTGCGCCCGAGCATTCGGCCACGCTGGCGGCCGACTATCTATGGCGCCTGCCGTCGGGCTTTGGGGCCCTGATTCCTCGAATTCAGTACACGGTTTCTTCCGCGATTTACTTCACGGCGGCGAATCGACCTGAGGATGAACAGCCTTGGTTCGGGAAGCTTCAGGTGCGCATGCGCTGGGAATCCGATGATGCGAATCTGTTCGTGGAGGGGTTTGCGGACAACCTGACCGACCAGGACGTTCGTTCGACTCAGAGTGTCGGGAGTAGTCTGCTGGGCCGTCCTGTTCTCGGCGCGTACGAGCCTCCGCGAACCTGGGGCGTGCGAATTGGAGCCAGCTACTAGGGCAGGGTTTCGCTTAGAGTCGGGTTTTAAGTCCGCAATCCTTCATGCGCTGGAAGGCTTCACCTCGAAGTCCGTATGTGATGCCAAGGGTGTTCGCTGGGGCGTCGGAGCCGTCAAACCCGTAGAGATGGGTCATGTCGACGCCGAGTCCTCCGGTCTCGTATTGCTTTTCAATATTGAGCCAAACTGAGCAAGGAATCGACAGAAGCTCTTCTTGGGTGTCGAGACTTCGGGAGCCGTTTTGGTCGTATGTAGACACGAGTTCGTGTTTGATGGCATCGTGCCAAGTTTTTGAGCCTCCCAGGCCCGGGCCGGGCTTGAGCGAAGTCCGCTCCTTGAAATCGCTTTCGGGGGACGAACGGCCGGGGGCTCCGGCCGGAGGCGGCGGGGGAGGCGGCGATGAGGCCGAAGACGTTGGGTTCGCGGGTGGGGGTGAGTTCTTCGCTTCCGAAGTGGCCGAGGCCTCGGGCGTAAGCTCGGCCAAAAGGGTGAGGGTTTGATCGGGACGGAGGGCCACCTGAGCCTCCCAGGGAACAAAGCCTTCCTTTTGCACACTGACGCGATGCTTGCCCACACGCAGGGGGTGAGGGGTTTCTCCGGATGGCCCCACGTCGAAACCATCGACTTGGACGCGGTCGTTGGCGAGATTGCCCCGGACGATCAATTGGGCTTCGCCCTGGCAGAGCCGAGGCTCAAAGACTTTGTTTCCGCCCGACGGAAGGCGGATCATGCGGTCCCATGTGTCTGGGCAATCCGGGTGTTCGACGCGCAGTTGGTATTCGCCTTCCGGCCATTCCGAACTCTGCCCGTTGGCTGCGGCTCGGATGAGGACGCTTTCGTCGCTGGGGTCGAGGAGCCAGAACGTGGCGCCGGGAGGGTCAGCGAGGACAGCCAGGCTAGGCCGGGGCGAGGGCGAGAGGGGGGGGCTTTCATTGGATAGATAAGCGAGGCCGAATCGAAGACCTGCGAGGGCGACGAGAACCAGTGCCGCCCCCCAGAAAAACGGGGTCTTCCCCGGAAGAGCGCGTGGCCGTTTTTTGGGCGCGGAGGCCGGACTCGGGGCGAGGGTTTGTTCAAGGCGCTGAAGCTCGGTTTCTCGAGCAGAACGAAAAAGGCTTTCTTCGGACCGATCTCGACGCTCACGGATATGCCGCCGCAGGGATTCCGCCGCTTCCGCCCATTGGGCCTGAGAGGCCTCCTCGGGCAAGCCGAGAAGAGTTCGAGCCAAGAGGGCTTTTTGAGAGCGACGAAAACGGAACATAAAGAAGAGGCTACCTGCCTAGGCGCCGAGCCTCTACCCTCTGGGAAGAGAAGTCGGTTTAAAAAAGAAAAAGAAGGAACCTCTGAGGCTATGAAATCCTCCCAACAGACTATGTGTCCCCATTGCCAGACTTCAGGTTTCGTCGCGGTCGGAACACGGGCGGGGGCAGTGATTGATTGCTCGGAGTGTGACCGGTCCTATATTTTGCCGCCCTCTGAGGAGGGGGCGTCCTCTGAGTCGCTGGTTCCTCGGGCAGGAAAGGGTTCGCCCAGTCCGGGCGAGGGGGCTCCCGGAGAGATTGGGCTTGGGGTGACCGGAGCCATCGCCGTGGTCTTGACTCTGGTCTTTTATGTTCTCGTCGTGGGCCCCCTGGATGAGACCTATTTTGGACAACTCTTCGGCCATCGGGGGTGGGTCCCCTATGTCATCAGCGACTTGGCTTTTTGGTCGGGCGTTCTCTTGGTGGCTCGTTACCGCCGGCTGAGCCAAGAGATCCGTGTCTTTGAGCAAGATTTACTCCCCAACAGTGTCGGGGAGAGGATCACTCCTGAGGCGTCGCCCGAATTCAGTGCTCACCTCAAGACCCTTTCGCAGGCCCTCCCTGAAAACTTTTTGATTCGCCGCTTGGTCAGAGCACTGGAGTACTTTGCTGCGCGGCAAAGCGTGTCTGAAACCGTAGATCAGCTTCGGTTGCAGGCGGAGCGCGATGAAAACTCCATTGAGTCGAGTTACACGATGCTCCGCGTTTTTATTTGGGCCATTCCGATTCTCGGGTTTATCGGCACCGTGCTGGGAATCGGAGCTTCAGTGGCCGGCTTTTCCGAGGCCGTTTCAAGCGCTGCAGATCTTGACGTGATGAAGGACTCTATTGGGGGCGTGACATCAGGTCTGGGCGTTGCGTTTGACACAACGCTTCTGGCGCTTGTGACGAGTATTTTTATCATGTTCCCCACGAGTTCTTTGCAGAAAGCCGAGGAGGACTATCTGGCCCGGGTGGATGACTATTGTCAACGCCAGTTTGTTTCACGCCTTGAAGCCCATGAGCCGGCTTCGCCCGCCACCGATGGTTTGGCGGCTTGGGGCGACAAATGGGCGGATGCCCTGCTGGAGGCCTTGGAACGACGGGGCTCCCGATCGAGCTGACCCATGGCCCGACGTCGACGTCGCGATGAAACGGCCGTCTCTCTGTTTCCCTTCCTAAGTGTGTTGGCCTGCGTGATTGGGACCCTGACTTTGTTGCTGTCGGCTATGGCGGTGGGGCACATGGGAGGTGCGTCCGTGGAGCAAATTTGGTTGGCCGAACGACTCCAGACGGCGAAGATGTCCTTGGCTGGAGGGAAAGCACGTCTCCTGGAAATTGAGGCTCAGCTAGAAAAGAGGGCCGAGCAGGCCCAGAGACAGGACGAACTGGGGCGCCGTTTAGAGGGGCTCGGCCTCGATCGAGAGATTTCTCTAGAAGAACTTGAACGGCTAGTTTCACTTCAGGAGGAGGCCGCCGACCTAAAAGAACAGCAAGGCCTCTTGGAAGGGCAAGTGATTCGTCTTGCGGCCACTGCGAAAAGCAAGGCGGCCGAAATTGAAAAAAAAGAGGCCCTTCAGGCCGGCGCTCCCATCATCATTGACCCCAGTGGCATGTCAAGGGATCAAATTCCTTATCTGGTCTTATGTACGGCTGAGTATGTCGAGTTGTTTCATCGCTATGGCGATACTGCAGGTCGATACCCAAGCGATCAGCTTGAATTTGATCGCGACTTTAAGCGTTTCCTCCGGCGTGTCCGGAATATCTCGGACGCCATTGTGATCTTTATGATTCGGCCAGATGGGGTAGAGACGCATACTCAAGCTTCTCGCATCGCGGACCAGTTAAATGTTCGGAACGCGAAGCTCCCGCTGCCGGGAACAGGTGAGATCGACTTTTCAATGTTGAGGGAAAAGTCACGATGAGCCGTCGTCATTCTCGAGGACAGCGCGAAGGGCAAAATTTAGATTCTCTTCTGGATACGATGGCCAATGTAGTGGGTATTCTGGTTATGTTAGTGGCCGTCGCGCAATTGTCGGTGGGGGACGCTCTTGAGCGGATCACAGAAGAAGCCGCTCCCGATGAGCTGACGCCAGTGGTGGTCGAGGCATCGGAGGCCCAAAGCGAGGAAGTTGAAGAAGCGATTGCTCGAGCTCAAGGAGAACTTCAGGCGATGCCCGCCACGGCTCAGCGAGAGGGGATGTTGCTCGAGGCTGCAGCCCCGTTGCTTGAAAAATTGGAAGGGCTGGCCGGCGCCGAGAATGTGCGGGGCCAAGACCCCAGTTCATGGGCCGCCTTCGTGGCCGAGCAGGGACGAATTGCGAGAAAGCTAGAGGAATCGCTTTCCCAGGAGCAAACACGAATTTCAAAACTGGATGACCTTCTTAAAGGGGTCGCGACCGAGCAGCGTCCGAAGATTGCTCGTCTGCCGGATCCCCGGCCACCTCCGAAGAACAAGAGCGCTCTCGTCTTCTTGGCTCGATACGGACGGATCACGGCGGTGGATGGAACGGCTTTGGTGAAGCAACTGGAGGATGGCATTCAGCTGGCACTTGGGCGTGTGGAGCAAGGCTACAGCTCTGAAGAGCGTCGCTGGATGACCAATTTTTTCGAAAAACATAAGCGTATGTTGGGCGACGAAAACTTCTATTGGTCTCTTCAGGACGAGAACTCAAAATCGCTTTTTGCGGGACTCGCCTGGCGTCAAAAAGAATCCGGTGATTCGTTGTCCGAATTGAGGTTGGGCGACTCAAAATTTCGCATAGACCTTGAAGAAAGTTCACCCAGACGTCGTTTTATACAGTTCTGGGTTTGGCCGGATAGTTTTGAGGTGTATCTGGAGGCGCGTTATCTCGCCGAATCGAGCGGTTTTGATGTGGCCTGGAATCCCGTGGAGGGTCTACATCCAGTGGGGGTGCAGTTGTTGGGCCCTCGGCGGTCTCGGGTCCTGATCGATTGATTGATTGGATGTGGGCGTTTTTTTAGTCCCCTCGACCGAGAGGTTTTCTGGCTTAGCAGAACGCCGTTTCGTGCAGGTGGATTCTTGTCTCGAGTCGGTTTTCGGAGCTGTAAAATTTGCAAAAAAACGCTTGTGCCGAGGTCGGTGAATCGATTATAAAATAAGACTGTCCAGAGTCGCATTCAGGGGAGGGAGTGGTTTGCTGGAGCCGGTCGTTGCCGAGGAAATGGATTTACTCGCAAAGGTGTTGAGCCTGTTGAGTGAATTGCCACAGACGAAGACAGCTTCGGAAGCCCCGATTGTGAGAGAACTCGAGCGACTGCGCGAAGTGATTCTTTCGGGAGACGAGGCCAAAGATATTTCGGCCCTCAGTGAGCAATATCATCATCAGGCTTCGGTGCTGAATCAACTCCGAAGTGCAGGTGCCGTCGAGGGGGTCGACCCGAGCAGTCCTTATTTCGCCCATCTTCGTCTGAAAGAAAATGGTAAAGAGCGTGACCTTTGTCTTGGGCGGACGACGTGTATTGAGCGCGGAATTCGTATCGTTGATTGGCGGGATGCCCCGATCTCTAAGATTTTTTACAGCTACCGACAGGGCGAGCATTATGACGAGGAGATCGCGGGTCGCGAAAGAATCGGTGAAGTGGCTGTAAGGCGAATGGTGCGAATTCAGCAAGGAGCGCTCGAGCGTGTGCAATCCCCCGAAGGCGATTATGCGCTCGATGAGAAAGACTCTGATGGGTGGACGCGGGCCGAGCCCCGTACCGCTCGTCTGCAAGGAGGCGAGGGGGTCGCTTTGCGGGCCTTCAAGGTCGGCGAAGGTCAAGACCGTCGAATGGGCACCTTAGAGAGTGGCCAGGTCATGCGAGTCGATAAACGTCTGCCCGAGATTACGGGTTTGATCGACCCGCTTCAGTTTGAGCTTATTACGGAGAGTCGGCCCGGATTTCTTGTCATCCGAGGAGCGGCGGGCTCAGGCAAGACCACTGTGGCTCTTCATCGTGTGGCCTACCTTGCCTTTGCGGAGCCCCGCATCGATGGGCCCGAGACGCTTGTGGTGGTTTTCTCGCCCGCCCTGCGGAATTTTGTGGGGCACGTTCTGCCTTCCCTAGGACTCTCAAACGTTCGCATCGTGAGTTATCGGGAGTGGGTGGCCGAGGAGCGTCGCAAGCATTTTAGGAATCTTTCAATCGGTGTTCGACATGATACATCGGCGCTGGCTCAGAGAATTAAATTGCACCCCCTTCTTTCCCTGGCAATGGAGCGCTACGTCGCTGCACATCCAGGGGAGGCAACGGCTGAGAGGGCCATCGATGACTGGGCCGGGGTTTTATGTGAAGAGGAACTTCTTCTTGCGGCCGCTCAGGAGATCGAGCCGGATTGGGATTCCGCAGCTGAAATTCGAAAGTTTGTCGATGGCCAGCGAGTTCAACTCGAAGCAATTTTTGCTGCCTTGGGCGGAGACGAAACGGCTCAGGCGGAATTGGACCCGGAAGACGATGCGCTTTTGTTGAGAGCTTGGCAGCTTCGAGTGGGTCCGCTTCGATCATCGGGGAAAAAGCCGCTCCGACTGCGACATCTTGTGATCGATGAGGTCCAAGACTTTTCAGCCTTGGAAGTTCAGGTTTTGCTGGACTGTATGGATTCGAATGCCTCAATCACCTTAGCGGGCGATACGCATCAGCATGTGATGAAGCACAGTGGGTTTTCATCGTGGACCGATTTTTTTAGGCTTCTCGGGATTCCGGGAACAGAGGTCGATACGCTCCGAGTGAGTTATCGCTCGGCTCGACCCATCGTTGAGTTTGCTCAGGAGCTACTGGGAGATTTGACTGAGGACGAAGATGGGCCGGAAGCGACACGTGATGGGCCGCCCGTGGAGCTCTTTCGCTTTGCCGACCGGGGTGCCTGTGTGGCCTTTGTGGCTGATGCGCTGAGACAACTCTGTACGGATGAGCCTCAAGCGTCAGTCGCTCTGCTGACGCCCTCTGTGGCGGCGAGTGCTGCTTATTACGAGACGCTTGAGCGCTGCGAGTTACCTCGTCTCCATTGGGTGAGAGACGAGAAATTCTCTTTCAAAGCAGGAGTGGAAATTGCTGAGATCGATCAGGTCAAGGGGCTGGAGTTTGATTACGTTATCCTCTTGGATGTCGATGCCACTCAGTTTCCCGACCTTCCTGAAGCTAGGCGTCTTTTGCATGTCGGCGCGACCCGGGCGATTCATCAGCTTTGGTTGACCAGCGTGGGGACTCCAGCGCCCATGCTGGCGAGTCTCGGTGAAAGTTAGTCGCCGCTGGCTTGCTTTATGAGAAGAGGGTTTCATGCGGAGGGGTGAGTGGTTTACACATTGAATCTGGCTCCGACGAGGCCCGGCCTGATTGAAATTACAGACAGGGTCAGGGGTGTCGTCTCCGAGTCGGGGATGTCTAGTGGGCTGTGTACGCTTTTTCTTCAGCACACCTCGGCCAGCCTGCTGATTCAAGAAAATGCCGACCCCGCTGTTTGTCGAGACCTTGAAGCGTGGCTCAATCGGTGTGTGACCGAGGGAGACTCGATTTTTACTCACACGAGCGAGGGCTTGGATGACATGCCGGCCCATGTGAAGTCTGCGCTTCTGCCCGCCTCTTTGTCGATTCCGGTCTCTGAAAACGAATTGATGCTGGGAACTTGGCAAGGCATTTTTTTATTTGAACACCGGCGGCTTCCCCGAGAGCGAAGCCTTCTGGTTCACCTTACGTTCGATGAGGATCCCAAGCTTTCTCTCTGAAAGAGTTCGACCATTCGCGCGTCTCGACTCGCAGAACGGGTTCGAAGCTTCGCCCAGTCCCGCAGCTCCTTAATGCGGTCTTCGTAGGTTTCATAGAGGGGGACCGTCTCGGATATGGCGTTGACAATATCGGGTTCCGTAAGTTCACGTGAAGCTGCAAAAGCGGTGTAGAGTCCTTGTGAGATCACTTGTTCGATCTCCGCCCCTGAAAGTCGGTCGGATTCGTCGGCAAGCTGTTCAAGGTCAAAGTCATGGGGGTCTCGACCGCGCGCCCTGAGGTGGATCGAGAAAATCTCTATTCGCTCCTGGTGAGAGGGAAGATCCACAAAGAAGAGTTCGTCGAATCGTCCCCTGCGCAGAAGTTCGGGGGGCAGGGCGGTAATGTCGTTGGCTGTGGCGACCACGAAAACAGGTGATTTCTTTTCAGCCATCCATGTGAGAAAAGATCCAAAAACTCTCGACGCTTTCGCATCTTCGCCGCTGGCGGCAAACCCCTTTTCGATTTCATCGATCCAAAGAACCACGGGCGCAATAGACTCCGCCACCGCACTGGCTTCCCGTATGGCTGCTTCTGGGCTCTGTCCTGTCCCTCCGAAGATGGCCGAGAGGTCGAGTCTGAGCAGAGGAAACTGCCACTCCTGGGCAACGGCCTTCGCGGAGAGCGATTTTCCACAGCCCTGAACACCGAGAAGCAGTAGACCGCGAGGTTGCGGGATTCCAAATTCTCTGGCTTGATCGCCGAAGGCTTCTCGGCGCTCCTCGAGCCATCTTTTTAACTCCCCGAGGCCTCCGACTTGCTGAAGACTCTCCTCGTTGTCATGAAAAGTGAGTGCAGGAGTGTGACGGAGGGCCTGTTTCTTTTCGGCGGCGACGTAGGTGGCCGTCTCGGAAGTCAGACCACCCGCAAGATGGAGAGACTTGCGAGTGACACGAATCGCCTCGGTGACCGTCAGGCCAGAGGCCGCGGCCGCAACCGCTTCAAGATTTTTTTGAGAAGACGCCCCAGGGTCCGGTTGAACGACTCGGTGAAGCAGGCTTAGCAGTTCTCTCCGGTTGGGCAGAGGAAGGCTCACTCGGCCGGCTTCGCGTTCAAGCTCAATAGGAAGTTCGATGCTCGGGCCAAGAAGAATCACGGTTTGCTCGCGCTCGGCGAGCCTTGGGAGCCAGTCTCGGAGTTGCCGCGCCACCTCGTGACGGGCCAGCTCTGGTGGGCAGTCGAGCAACACAAAAAGTGCGGGTTCTTGGATTTGAGCCATGGCATGAATTCCTTGATCGAGGCCCCCGCTGCCGTGCCCTGAGTCCTCCATGCCCGATGCAACGCTCCATGAGATTAATTTCTGGCCAAATTGGTCGGCTACATGTCCCAAGACCCGGATTGCTCGGTCTTCCTCGAAACTTTCCAATGCGATGAGTCGCCACCCAGACTGAACGAGCAGGGAGAGTTCTGAAGAGGTGGCACTCATAAGGTTCCGTCTCCCGTAATACGAATGACTTCTTCAAAAGTAGTCACGCCTTCGGCCAAGCGCCTGATGGCTGATTCTCGAAGGCTTTCCATTCCTTCGATTCGAGCGGCTTCGGAGATTTCGTTGGCGTCGCGACCCTCTCGGATTAGGTTTTGGATACGGCGTCCTACATCGAGCATTTCAAAGATTCCGACCCGACCTAGCAGGCCTGTTTGTCGGCATTCGGGGCATCCTTGTCCAATCCGAACAGGCAGTTGTTGCCGCCGCTCGGCGGGAACTTTAATGCCGAGTGCATTGACTTGGTCTGGGCTGAGTCGAGAGTCTGTTCCGCAGTGAGTGCAGATCTTGCGAACTAGGCGTTGAGCCACGGCACCTCTCAAAACGCTTGAAAGCAAAAAGGGTTCGACTCCGAGTTCGGTGAGTCGGGTGACGGCGCCCGCGGCATCTCGAGTATGGACCGTGGAAAAGACGAGATGTCCGGTCAGGGCCGCTTGGACCGCCATGGCCGCCGTTTCCGCATCTCGGATTTCACCCACCATTATAATGTCGGGGTCTTGCCTAAGAATCGTTCTAAGTGCGTGGGCAAAGGTCAGGTCGATCTGTGGCTGGACTTGGACTTGGCTAAAGCGTGGGTCCACTAACTCAATGGGGTCTTCTACGGTCGTGATATTCGTTTCAGGTCCTGAGAGATATCGCAGCGTGGAATAGAGGGTGGTCGTTTTGCCTGACCCGGTGGGGCCGGTGACCAGAACAAGCCCGCTGGGTGAGGTGATCCACTTTTCGAAACGTTCTCGTTCGTCCGTGTTGAAACCTAAATCGTGAAGCTCTGCCATGAGAATGTTGGGATCGAAAACTCGGATGACAACTTTTTCTCCAAATGCGGTGGCCATACTGGATACTCGAAGCTCAACTTCCCTTTCGCCTCGGCGCGTTTTAATACGACCGTCTTGAGGTCTCCTTCTTTCTGCAATATCCATCCGGGCAAGAACTTTGATTCGAGAAGTGATGGCCCCATGGACGGTGGAAGGAAGATGTTCGATGTCGTGAAGAATGCCATCGATACGAAATCGGATCGCAGCATTCTCGGGTCCAGGCTCCAAATGAATATCGGAGGCCCGTTGATCAAAAGCGTATTGAAGTAGGTAGTCGACGGCGGCGACGACATGCTCGTCCCCAGAACTTGAGAGTTGCGAGTGACTCCGAAGTTCCACCAGTTCAACAAGTGGCTTGTGTTGAGATCCCGTTCCAAGCTCAGCACTCGCGCTGTCTACTCGTGACCGAAAGCCGTGGACTCGTTCGATGATGGATATAATGTCTCGTTTGCTGGCAACCGAGTAGCGAACGGGTCGTGCGAGCGTGCTTTCGATGGATTCTCTTAGGCTGCGATCGAAAGGGTCTGTCACTGCCAGTTCGATTTGGTCGCCTTCTTCAGCGACGGGCACCACCACATTGTGGTGGGCGTAGGCTCGAGAAAAGGTTTTTTGGACCAAGTCATTGTCGAGAGCCAGTGGGTCGAGTTTTCGGTAGGAGCACGACGCCGCATCGGCGAGGCACTGCGCGATGACATCTTCAGTGAGGCGCTGTCGCGGATTTGTGGCGAGGGGCAGACCAGCGGCAGCCACAATTTCAGGGGGTGAAACTTCATATCGCGCGGCTGCTTGTGACCTTACTGAGCCGACTCGGTCTTTGAGGACTTGGCTTCGGAGAGTCGTGGTTCTCGACTCAATCTCTGAGGCTTGGCCCCGTTCGATGGCCTTACTTTCGATGAGTATTTCGAGTAGTTCGCTGAGTGACAGAGGGGGCCGAAATGCCTCATTTGTATCGAGCCATTCGGAGTCCCGCATCTGGAAAGCTTTGTCTTCTGCCATAATGCATCTCTTATCGGCAGAAAGGGAGAAATCCCAATGATTGACTGAGAGAAAGAAGACAAACTTAGGTTCCGCTCTCTTTGTAATCGTCTTGTGTGGCTAAAACGGCCGCAGCCCACCCGGCGAATAGGCCCCTGCTTCAATTGCGAGACAGGATGTGGACGTCCTCTGGCAGAACAGAGAGGGATAGAGGTGTGCCAATGTCGATCTGTCGAGCGAGACCTCGGCCTGCCACCAAGTGTGTTCGAAGCGTTTCTCCGCCCCAGTCCAGATGTAGTGTGGTGAGCAAGCCGTCCGAGGCGAGGGCCGTTACCCTCACTTCGTTGAGGATCGTTTGTCCTTGAAGGCTCAGCTCAAGCTTGAGGTGTTCTGGACGGAGGCCAATGTAGACTGGCCCGGGTGAATTGACCGACTTTGTTTGGATTGCTTGACCTGATCCAAAGTGTGCCAGGCCTTGGGAATCAAGTTCGGCTTGAATGAGATTGCTCATGCCGACAAGCTCTGCGGTTTCTCGGTCCACAGGCTGATTCAGGACCTCGCTCTGAGTGCCGATCTGTCGCATGCGGCCCTGCAGAAGGACGGCGATTCGATCCGACACAAGTGCAGCCCGCTGGAGATCGTGAGTCACCACGACAACGGCGGTTCCGGTTTGAGCGACGGCGTTGCGTAAGTCGGTGGAGAGGGCCTCTTGTGCCCGGGCGTCAAGGTCGTCAAAAGGTTCATCGAGAAGTAAAACGGCGGGTTCCAGGGCAAAGGCCCTAGCCAGTGCAAGGCGTCGCAGCTCGCCTCCTGAGAGTTCGCTGGCAGGTCGTTCTGACAGATGAGCAATACCGAAGTGAGTAAGAGCATCTTGGCTTCTTTTCTCGACAACCTGTTTTGATAAACCCTGAGCTCGAAGTGCGATTCGGGCGTTGTGAAGCACGGAGCCCGCGAAGGCAATGGGACGCTGAAAGACCATAGTGACGCGCCCGTTCGTTTTTTGTTTAAGGGTCCCTGCATAGGGAATGTCCACCCCAGCTAGAGTTCTGAGAAGCGTGCTCTTGCCCGAACCGTTGGGTCCAAGGATAACAAGAACTTCATCTCGGTAGATGGCGAGCTCCGGGATGATGAGTTCGAAGTCGCCTCCTTTAGACTTTTTTAGAATCTCGAGGTTCTCAGCGAGAAGGGCGGTTTTCATCGTCGTTCACCGTATTGAACCCATGTCAGAAGGCCAGCGAGCACGAGCATGAGTCCGAGGAGTACGGCCGCTAAGGCGTAGGCGGACTCAAATAGACCCATTTGTGTGTACATGAGGATCGATGTGGTCAGGACTCGGGTCTCACCTTCAAGGTTTCCGCCTGTCTGCATAACAGCTCCGACTTCTGAGAGGGTCCCTCCGAGTGCGGCGATGACAGCGGCAAGCAAGCCGAGTCGGATTTCTCGCAAAAGTAGAAGCATCCTCCAGGGCGTTGGGATTCCAAGGGTTTTGACTTGAAGCTGCCAGTCAGGGTCGAGGGAGGCGACGGCGGCGACCACGAGCGCGATGACCAAAGGCAAAGCGAGCAGAACTTGAGCGACAACCATGGCTTGAACCGAGTACCACAGTTCGAAGTGACCGAGTGGTCCGCTGCGATAAAACATCTGAGCCACAATCAATCCGATGACAACAGGAGGAGCGCCCATTCCTGAATTGACGAGGCCGAGAAGCCATCGTCGTCCTGGAAACAGTCGGCTGCCTAACCAGATTCCAAGAGGAACCCCTAGAAGAAGTGCGATGGAAAGCGATGTCAAGCAGACGCCGAGCGTTCGTAAAGTGATCTCGAGCAGTGTCGGTGTGTCTAGGTCGATCATAATTACTCGGAGGGGAGCGTTGTCGGCGGTAGGGGAGTGAAGAGAGGCTGTCCAAATCGCTCTAGACCAAAGGTACGCATGATCTCCTGGGCGCCAGGGCTCTGTAGGTAAGATGCGAGTTGCTGGGATTGATGGGCTCTTGTCTTGGGAAATAATTCGGAATTGACCAGGAGGACTGAGTAAATATTTTGGAGATCTGGGGTCGAATTCGTGAGGGAGACGAGGTCGATACGATCTTGGAAGGCAAGGAAGGTACCCATGTCTGAAAGGATATAAGCGCGCCGTTGGCCAGCGACGAGTAAAGAAGCACCCATCCCGGAGCC
The DNA here is from genome assembly GCA_002691205.1 of Deltaproteobacteria bacterium. Lineage (GTDB taxonomy): Bacteria > Myxococcota_A > UBA9160 > UBA9160 > UBA4427 > MED660. The sequence continues at coordinate 20,224 of NZHD01000069.1, read as the reverse complement.
CGTACGGGTGAGGTTTGGCCAAAGAGTTGGGACTTCGAATCCGGCCTCCCGGAAGAGCTCACTTTCTTTTTTGTGGGTGCCCGAGTCGTCGGCTCGGCTTACAAAGCGAGACTCATGGTTTCGGATTTTTCGAAGTGCTTCCACGGCGTTCTCGGCAAGGGCAACTCCGGCGGGGTCATCCGGGGGCCCGGCCAGTATGAAGTAGTTCTCCATGATGGGCACACGCGCAGAAAGAAGGCCTTTCTCGACTAGTGCTTTCTCAGATGAGGGGGCATGGGTGAGGAGAATATCGGCGTTGCCCTCGGCGCCCATTCGAAGCGCAGCTCCTGTACCCACTGCAACTGACCTGACGATGATGCCGGTTTTACGGGTAAAGGCTGGGATTAGAGCATCGAGAAGGCCTGAGTCACGTACGCTTGTGGTCGTGACTAAAAGAATCGATTCGTTGGGAGTTGAAGAGTCGCTCCCACGAGCTTCAGTGACTCCTCCCGCCGCGGCCAAGACGCTCAGCGAAAGGACGAGAGCGCCTAAGTATGTATAAGCCCGCATTGTTGATTTCACGGAAAGGAATACGCCTTTGAGTCGGGATGCGACTGGGTGAGTGTGCTCGTCGTAATTTTAGCGAGCCCGTTCCATACGATTTTTTGACTTGAATTCAATTTTGAGGACGGGGCACTAAGTCTTGAGATCATCGAATCTGACCACCCGGGCTTTCGGTTGAGTGATGGATCCTTCAGGTAGCATATATCTCCAGAAGACCATTCCAAACGGCTGTCCTTCGGTGTCTAGCCAGTTGGGTAGACCTGGATCCTGATGTGCAAGAATCATTTTAAAACGTCCGTCAGAGTCCACTTCGGTTTGTACTCGATTGAGGGAGACTGATCGATGGGAATAGTCATAGGTTTGCATATGACGATTCCACAAAGACACGTTGGCGCAACGGCAGGCGGGCCACTCCCCCGTTATTTCTAAGGCCTCGTCGGGACCAAGCACATATGGGGCCATGGCGTAGGCCGCATCGGCCGCCGCAAGTGCAAAATCACCCGGCTTGATGGGTTGAGGAAATTCATTGGGGGTCAGTGAGACAAATGGGGGTTGCTCTCTTTGCCCGGGAGGGGGCATGCCCACAGTTCGGCTTTGAACAAACTGATGAACGCGTCGGATCCCCGCCGCGATCCCTTTGTCGTCAGGTGCTGGAGGAGGCGGCGAAGCTTGGAGAGGTTCGATAAATATTTTCACGCGGACCGCAGGGTCATCGGCCGCAGAGCGTTTGTTTTCAAAATAGTGGCGGCTTGTGACTCGAGTGACTTCGTGGGAGAGCCCAATCCAGTTTCGTGGTTGACTGGGACCGCCTAATTGAATTTCAAAATTGCCATTTTCATCAATATCGAAGTCGTCGTCGTTCAGAACGCCTGCGGTGTTTCCACCGAAACTTCCACCCTCTGAAGTTGCTTCCAAGGTGAGAGATGTATAGACAGCTCCACCTGTGTTGCCTTGAATTCGATAGGTCAATTGTGGGTCGACGGGCGCATCGTAATAGATGGCATCAGCATTATCGCCTGTGAATTTTCGTGTGGGGGAAACGATGCGTAAAAAGCGAGGGTGCTGAGGGTCGTCCTCGAAATGCGAATACAGTGCGCCGTGCAAAAGGTGCATCACGGCCCGTGCTCCGCCCGCTAGATCTGCAGGAGTATTGAGAGCCCATTCGGGTCCAAGGAATCGTTGGTCGACTTCTTGGAGGAGGGCGATGAGTTCGCGAAAGGCCTTTTGCGATTCACTTTGGGTTTCGTCCATGGTTCCATCCATCTATGAGCGGAGATTAGGCGGGGAAGGATACCCGATTGTGTCGTTGTGCGCGGGTCTCATAGAGGAGGGGATGGTTGTTTCAGCGCTTGGCCGCAGACCTTCCAGCACGTCGACCAAAAAAGGTGCCATCGCCCAGCGAGAGGCCGCTGCTGTATCCATCGATCGCTAATCCGGAGGTACTCCGGCCGGCTGCAAATAATCCTGGGATGGGCTCTCCCTCTGGATCGAGGACGTGGCCTTCCGTATCTGTGTGAAGCCCGCCCAGGGTAAAGACGGCGTATAACGCTTTATCCGTCGTGCAGTCGATGGCGCCGAAAGGTGGGTTTTTCAGCGGAGACACATATTCGCTGCGCTTGTGAAACACCGGATCGAGCCCTTTCTCAGCGTGTTCGTTGTAGTATTCAAGTGTTGCCTCGAGGCTCCCCGGCGGCAGTCGTAGCTCCTGTGCGAGAGAAGAAAAGTCATCTCCGGTCGCAGCAATTTCTTCGATGTATTCGGGCTTTTCAAAGATTTCATTGTCGACGATGAGCCAGACCTGGCCTTTTTGCTTCAGGAGGGCGGCTTCTCCCAGACGTCCGTAGTAGGTGTCTTCATTAATGAACCTTTGGCCTTGGGCATTGACCAGAAGACCTCGCTTGAGACCCCAGGGTTGAGTGATGGGCAGCGAGACTGAAATCGAATTCATATTCAGAGTTGCGGCCCCTGCAGCCATTCCTAAACGGATTCCGCTTCCATCGTCTCCGTTTGCAGCGACTCGCATTGAGCATTGATGAGCGAGAGGGGCATGTTGACTTAACATTTTATCGTTCAGGACAAATCCTCCGGTCGTCACGACGACCCCTCCATGGGCCCGAATTCGGCGCTCTTTGCCAAAGCTTTCCACCGCCGCCCCCAAAACTTCACCTTCGCTCGACTGATACAGAGCGATACATCTTTGGTCGGTTCCAACCCGGGCCGGGCTTTGACTGACTGCATGGCAGAGCTTTTGCATAAGAAGAGGGCCGCCCTGGTGTTCGACCTGAGGAACGTGGCCGCGAGGTGCTGGCCGAGCCAGATCCTTGAAAGGGTGAGCCTGTTCAGCCCCAGACCAGACAAGGCCATCATCGGTGGGTGGCTCGCCACTCGTACCGTGGTAGTAGGTCGGCTTGAAGGGAACGCCCTGTGAGCAGAGCCAGTCAAAATGCGCGACGGAGCCTTCACAGTACATCCGCATCTTGGTCTCATCGGGAGCGTCACCGGTAGAGGCCATGAGGTATTTAAACATCTCTTCAGGAGAGTCATCAAAGCCACAGGCTTTTTGTAGCGCCGTGCCTCCGCCGAGATAGATCACGCCTCCAGACATAGCCGAAGTTCCACCGCCACCGCTGGCCCGTTCGAGGATGAGCGTATTGGCGCCTTGAGCAGAAGCCTCGAGGCCTGCTGCGGCACCGGCGGCGCCAAGCCCGACGACTAAGACATCGACCTCTTCGTCCCAGTGCATGGGATTTGATGGTTCGCGTATCAAGCTTGACATAGGTTGAGGGTTTTCTCCCAATATGAAAGCGTTGCGAAAGAGCGAATGACAGACGCCGAGTTCTTAGCTCGACTTATGAGGGCATGTCTTTCCAGTATTTGTCTTTGAGAAGCCGTTTGTATAATTTTCCAGTTGGATGTCGAGGTAACTCGTCCAGAAAATCGACACTCCGTGGACACTTGATGTCGGCCAGTTCCGATCGGCAGTATTCCATGAGCTCTTGGGCCAACTGGGTATTCGCCTGCTCTCCCTTAATCAGTTGTACCACCGCTTTGACTTCCTCTCCGAAATCCTCGTTGGGGACACCAATGACAGCGACATCTTGAACTCGTGGGTGAGTGATCAGGCGGTTCTCTGCCTCCTGAGGGTAAATGTTGACTCCACCCGAAATGATCATGTGGGCTTTTCGGTCAGTCAAGTAGAGCCATCCTTCTTTGTCGAGATAGCCGACATCTCCAAGTGTCGTCCAGCCTTGCTGACTGCGAGCGGAAGCCGTCTTTTCTGGAGCATTGTGGTATTCGTACTGAATGTCGCTTTCGAAGAAGATGCCTCCTGTTTCCTCGGCCTCGACTTCAAGCCCGTCATCGTCGAGGATGTGTATCGTTGCATTCGTGGCTTGGCCCACGCTGCCCTTGTGGGCCAACCACTCTTCACTGTTGATCATCACGAAACCGTTGCCTTCTGTCCCGGCGTAGTATTCGTGGATAACGGGGCCCCACCATTCGATCATCTTCTCTTTAATGGGAATGGGACAAGGGGCCGCGGCGTGAATCGCAACCTCTAGGCTCGATAAGTCTGGACGATTACGGTCTTGCTCAGGGAGTTTAAGCATGCGCACGAACATGGTGGGGACCCATTGGCTGTGGGTCACACCATATTGTTCGATGAGTGTGAGTGATCTTAATGCATCGAAGTTCTCCATAATGACGCAGGTGGCTCCGAGGCGTAGGAAGTTCATCGTAAAGATCAGCGGCGCGGCGTGGTAAAGAGGCGCTGGAGAAAGGTAGACCGAATCTTCGGTCGCGCCGTAGGCCTTGGTGATGAGCAAGGTTTGAGTGGGATCCTCGCCGGCCTTGATGCCGGGGAGGGGGTGCTTCACTCCTTTTGGTTTTCCTGTCGTTCCCGACGAGTAGAGCATGGGGCGACCTTCGAATTCCTCTGGGATCGGACTGGATGGCTCTTCAGCAGTGGTGTCTTCCCAGGATTCGTAGCCTGATTCAGTTCCTCCCACCATGTAACGAGCTTTAAGGCCAGGGCAGCGATGGGCCAGAGCGATGGCCGTATCCCGTTTGGCTTCCGATGTAATGAAAACCTGAGCTTGACAGTCATCGAGAATATATTCGATTTCATTTTCAGTCAGACGGGAACTAATCGCGGTGAAATAGAGTCCGGAGCGTTGCGCAGCCCAGCAGATTTCAAAGAAGCGAGCGTTGTTCTCCATACATAGAGCAATGTGATCGCCTGGGACAAGCCCCAGTTTGGAGAATAGCTGTGCACCTTGATTGGAGCGTCGATCAAGCTGTAGGTAGCTGACTGTTTCGCCTGACTCGGCCATGATGTAGGCGGGTTTGTCAGGGCTTCGCAAGGCGTGGACCGACGGATACATTGACTCACCTCCAAAGACGATTTGCTCAAAGATAGTATGTACAGTGTGACTGCGCTTGAATTTTTAGTGTGTCGCTTGAGCGCGGCGAGTGGGCGGCGCCATGATTCGTTTGTTTATTTTGAGATTGAGCGGGGTCCTGCTGTCTTGTCAGGAATTAGGCCTGTACATCGCTTCTTGGTTGAGAGACAATTTCGTGAATTGAAAAAATAAAAAAACGGAGAGTCTCTTTGGGTGAACACGATTCGATGGTTGCAAACACTACTACTTCTCCTTCAGTCAGTGAATCTGGACAAAGGCGATCCATTCAGACTCGAGACCGGCTGATCGAGGCCGCGATTGAAATGTTTGCGACTCGCGGGTTCAAAGCGTCGACAACTCGTGAAATCGTGAGGGCTGCGGGCGTTGCTCTGGCCTCTGTGCCTTATCACTTTAAGACCAAGGAGCAGCTCTGGAAAGCATCTGTCGATCGAATCTATGCCGGTTTTAATGAGCGACTCATTGAACGCCGAAGGATGAGTCCGGGGCTCGATCCGCGCAGTCAAAGTCGGAATCAGTTGCGCGAGTTTCTTTTATTCACGGTCGAACGCCCCGAGTTTATTCGGCTCCTCTTGCATGAAGGGACGGCCGATACGCCTCGGCTTAGGTGGTTTGTGGAGACGCATCTTCGTCCACAATTTGAGTACGTGGAAGCCGAAATTCGAGGTGCTCAGCAGAGTGGCTATGGACGCGTGGGCCGTCCCGATCAGATTTTCTTTATGATCATTGGGTCAATCGGACTGCTTTACGCAGTGGGGCCTGCTTTCGAACAGATCTCAAATCGCTCCGCCACCGATGAGGAGTTAGTGGCTTCTCACATCGAATCAGTGCTGGAGCTTTTCTATCCTTCGGCTGAGGATTAGATCTGCTTGCATAAAGGCGACTTGATTAGATGCCCGAAGCTCTCAGCTCTGAAAAGAAGCAGCTGAGAACCTAATCGGTTCTAACTGTTCGGGTGGTGTTTTCGGAGGACGTTTTTGATCGCGGTGCAGATCTGGTCAACGTCTTCTCGCTTCGTGATGAAGGGCGGCATGGTATAGACCAGTCGGCCGAAGGGCCGGATCCACACGCCCTCGTCAACAAAGGCAGGCTGAACTTGATTCATATCCACTGGCCTTTCAAGTTCGACCACGCCGATGGCACCGAGTACTCGCACCTCTTTCACCCCTGGGATTGACTTGCAGGGCTCAAGCCCTGCCTGCAGAGCGCTCTCGATATGGGCGACTTCGTCTTGCCAAGTGGCTCTTGCAAGCAAGTCAAGGCTGGCATGAGCTGCCGCGCAGGCAAGAGGATTTCCCATAAAAGTGGGTCCGTGCATAAGAGCTCCCGGCTCGACGGAAGCGATCGTAGACGTCACCTCATTCGTACAGAGAGTGGCCGCAAGTGTGAGCGTTCCTCCGGTGAGGGATTTTCCGACGCATAAGATATCCGGGGCAATTCCCGCATGTTGAGCCGCAAACATTTTGCCCGTTCGACCGAAGCCCGTGGCGACTTCATCGAAGATGAGAAGAATATTTTTTTCGCGGCAGAGAGCGTGAACGCGACGTAAAAAATCGGCTGAGTAGAACCACATGCCTCCCGCGCCCTGGACAATGGGTTCAAGGATCACGGCGGCTAGGCTCTCCTGTGCGGCTTCCAGGGCGGATGTGAAGGCCGAGAACTGTTGATCGGTGCATTGTTCTCCGAAGCGGGACTCGGGGCGGGGAGCGAAAAAGTGTTGCGTCAGGATGTCTTGAAAAAATTCATGCATTCCGTTCACAGGGTCGCAGACGGCCATGGTTCCGAATGTATCTCCGTGGTAGCCCCCTCTGATCGTGAGCAGTCGATTTCGCTTGGGTTCCCCACGTGCGATCCAATATTGGAAAGCCATTTTAATGGCGACTTCCACAGCGACGGAGCCCGAGTCTGAGAGGAAGACCCGCTCAAGCCCATCGGGGCTGATCTTTGCGAGCCTTTCGCAAAGGCTGACTGCAGGTTCGTGCGTGAGCCCTCCGAACATCACGTGTGGCATTCGTTCAAGTTGTTCGCGAACGGCTTTTTCTATGTGCGGATTTCGATACCCGTGAATGGCGGACCACCACGACGACATCCCGTCGATAAGCTCACGTCCATCAGTCAGCTGAAGTCGAACGCCGTGTGCACGGTGGACGCCGAACAAAGGAGCGGCTTGAGGAGCCGAGTAGGGATGCCATACATGTTGTTGATCGCGCTTGATGAGGCTGTTTTTTTTGTTCATGAGACTCCGAGGCTAGCGAATCAAACGGTTGGCGAGAACCGATTAAATACGCGACGCTTTTGTCTGCGGGTCAGACGGCCCTGTTTTTAAACAAGATGTGGAGATGTAGAGCGATGAAATTTTATGGCGGTATGGGACCTAACCCTCGAGTTGTAAGTCTGTTTTTCCTTGAAAAAGGACTTGAGGTGCCGTTGGTTGAAGTAGACCTAATGAAGGGTGAAAATCGAGAGCCCGCACATCTTGCGCGAAATCCGGCAGGGCAATTGCCCACACTTGAACTTGACGATGGGCAATTTTTGTCAGAAATCACCGCGATCTGCGAGTACATCGATGAACTGCACCCGGAGCCTTCACTCATGGGGGCAACGGCCGAAGAGCGGGCGCTAACGCGAATGTGGGTGCGTCGAATCGATCTCAATATCTGCGAACCCATTGTCGGCGCCTTTAGGTATGGCGAGGGCCTTTCAATGTTCAAGGACCGAATTCGTACGATTCCGGAGGCGGCTTCGGGTTTGAAAGTTTTGGCGCAAGAACAACTGGCTTGGCTCGACGGTGTATGTGCTGGGCGGAGCTTTGTTGCCGGAGATCGTTTCACACTGGCTGATATTCTGCTCTATGGGTTTCTCGAATTTGGGGCCAACGTGGGGCAGCCTTTCAGTGAAGACCTTCAGTGGGTCTCGTCATGGTATGCGCGGATCTCAGAGCGAGCCTCAGTCAAGGCCGGTTAGGCTTCGAGGAGCGCTTGGCTTTTAAATCGATTTGGGGTGGGGATCGCCTCAGATTGGAGAGTCCCGTTTAGGCCTTGGATACGGGCGGCTCACTGACTCGAGTGGCCTCGGTGAGGACCTCGTCGGGGGTTTTGAGCATTTTTTCGTAGAGCTTCTCGGGATAACCCCGCATGTGGGGCTGGGAAGCATCAAGACCAGGTTGTTTGATTGGGGTTTCGGGCGGTTCGAAAGAGGTGGGTTCGCAAAATCGCTTGAGCTCTTCGGGCGAGATGTGAGCCGCCTCAACCACTTCGGGATCGATCCAGCGCTCAGGCTCCATGGGAAGGCCGTTGGTCGTGATTTCAAGGGTTAGATCTTCGGGGCCTGCGAAGTAGATAGAGTGGCACATCCCGTGATCCATGGGGCCAAAGACATGAACGTTGCGAGAGCGGATTCGATCGCGCAGGGAGAGTAGATCGTCGAGCGTATCCACATTGAGAGCGAGATGTTGCATGGCTCCTCCTGAGACGGCCCCGCCCGGATGACCCGCATGTGTCTTCCCAAGCTCCCTTTCTATTTTAGAGACCTCGGGCGTTTGGACGAAAGACACAAAGCATTGATCGTCGAGTGTCATGAATGCGTGCCACGCACCTTCGACGCCGTGCATCCAGAAAAGGCCCACGAGTTTCATCCCCAGTACATCATTGAAAAAGTCTAGCTGCGCGCGAATGTCGGCGGTGCAGAGTGCGATGTGGTGAATTCCGTTGGGTGCGGTCATCTTCGGCTCCTGACTGTTTTTGGATGCGCCGTTTTTGTGGCGAGTCCTTATGGATATTGATGAGTCCGAATCGGGGTCCCGTGCTTCTCTAAGGGCGAGCCTTGAGAGACATTTGGCAGTAGGCCTTTAGAAAGGCTTGCCTAAGCTCGCATGGTAACCGATCAGTCGGGGCTTCTGATTAATTTTGAGACCCGTGTGTGAATCGGGGACGCGAAGAGCCCAGCTTGAACTCTCGTGGGAGCTAAGGGATCACCCCTGGGTCGTTGAAAACGGCTCAGCCGGCTCCTCTCAAAATAGTGCATTCTGACGACTCCAATTGGGGTTCGTCATTTGGCATTTCATGTGTCATTATTTCGCGCTTACGGATGGAGTCTCTGAGCGGACATTTTGCCTCAGAGGTCCCCCTCTATCTCACGGGAGAATGTGATGAAATTTGGTCTAATTCCTGTAAACGTAGGCTCGTCGAGTGCCGAGTCGGTTGTCGCTCTAGCTCAGAAAGCCGAGGAGATCGGTGTCGAATCGGTTTGGACTTTTGAGCATGCCATCGTTCCGGTTGAGTACGCGTCTAAATATCCCTACAGCGCGGACGGCAAGATGGGAGTGACGCCTGAAACGCCTTTTTTAGATCCTCTTATCGCTTTGACCCTGGTGGCTGCGCACACTCAGAAAATTAGACTCGGTACGGGGGTCAATATCCTTCCTCAGGTCAGCCCGCTTCTGCTCGCGAAACAATCCGCCAGTCTGGATGTGATTTCGGGGGGGCGCTTTATGCTTGGGGTGGGGATCGGGTGGCTTGAAGAGGAATTCAACGCGATGGGTGTTCCTTTCGGTCGCCGGGGTGCTCGCTTTGATGACTATATCGTGGCCATGAGGAAGGTGTGGTCAGAGGGAGTGGTCGAGCATGAGAGCGAGTTCGTTCAGTGGTCGGGCTTCAAAAGCTATCCCTTGCCTCAACAAGATCCGTTTCCTGTGGTTATCGGGGGGTCGAAAGGCAAAGCATTTCAAAGAATTGCTCGTTATGGCCAGGGCTGGTTTGCACCCACGCCTGAGGTGGGCCGATTGAGCGAAGATCTTGAGAAACTTGCCAAAGCCTGTGAAGAAGAGGGGCGGGATGTCAGCACCGTTGAGATTTCATGCATGTGGACCCCTCAGATGGGTTTGGATTCGGTGAAAGCCTTTGAGGAGATTGGTGTGTCTCGCTTGGTTGTGCCGCTGTTTGCTTTCGGTCCCGGGAATCCCATTCAGGCTCTAGACAAACTTGGCAATGACGTCATCGCGGCCTTGAAGTAGCACGCAGATGAAGAGGGCTATTTTTCCTGGGGGTGCGCTCGTCCGTTTCGGACGCGCTTTTGAGTCTTGTGCGCTTGCTGTAGGATTCAGGTCTTAACTGAGCTCGATTCCACGATAGAAGGGGTACCTATGAAACGGTTTATAGGCTTTAGTGTCATCGTCTTATTGATTTTAGGGTGCATCGGTTACGTATTCCGCACTCAGCTCGTGATGGCCATGCTTCCACGAGTCGTCTTGACCAATATGACGCGGAACCTGATCGCGGAACAGCCCGATGGGCTCCATCTGATGCTATGTGGTGCGGGGTCACCTCTTCCTGATCCGAATCGGTCTGGGCCGTGCGTAGCGGTGATTGCAGGGGATCGCTTCTACGTTGTGGACTCAGGCTCGGGCTCTCCGCGAGTCATTCAGCAGGTCGGGTTGCCTCTCTCTGAACTCGAGGCGGTCTTCTTGACGCATCTGCACTCCGATCATATTGACGGCTTGGGTGAGCTCCAGATGCAACATTGGGCTGGAGGGGGAGCTGATGCTCCTTTGCCGATTTATGGCCCCGCCGGCGTCGAGGCGATTGTGGATGGAATTAACCTCATGTACGGCCCATCTCGAGTGAGTCGAGTCGCGCATCACGGCGAGGAGGTGGTCCCGCTGGCCGGGGCGGGGGGAGTGGCCCGTCCTTTCGTGGAGCCGAAGGAGGGAGAGCTGATCCCTCTTCTGAAGGAAGGTGACTTGACTGTAAGTGCGTTTAAGGTCAATCATTTTCCCGTGGAGCCAGCCGTTGGATACCGCTTCGATTACAAAGGTCGCTCCATCGTGATCAGTGGGGATACTGTAAAGTCTGCGAATCTGGAGCATTACTCAGAAGGCGTGGACCTTTTGGTGCATGAAGCTTTGGACTCGAAAGTCGTCGCTCGAATGGCCGCTGTGTCCCGGGAGCAGGGCTTTGATAGACGAGCCAAGCTGCTCGACGATATCTTGGGCTATCACGCGACTCCCGTCGAGGCTGCGGAAATAGCGCGCGACGCAGAGGTCGGTCACCTTCTTTATTATCATGTTGTTCCTCCTCTCCTCTTGGCGCCTCTTGAAGCCGTTTTTCTTCAGGGGGTGGATGAAGTCTATGAAGGACCGGTGACATTGGGGAGAGATGGCACGTTCATTGTCTTACCGGCTGGAACGGACGAGATTGACTCTCGAGACCTTCTTTGAAGGTACGCTCGCTTGGAAACGATTGATCGTGTAGAATCCGGACTCAGCGGTCGAGGCGGAGCGCGCGTACATCTCTTGAGGTGGACGTAAGTTCTTGGCTCGATCAACACAGCTAAAGAGATTCTTGCCCGAACGAGGAACGAATTATGCGCATCCAGCTTTGCTCTCGACCGATTCTGCTTCTAGGGGCTCTCGCCTCCATTCTCATTTTGTCTCTCCCGGCCTTGGCGGGCCACCACGAGGAGGACAAGACGCCTGCTGATGTGATCGGAGAAAATGTGGAAAAATCTCAAGAGATTATGGATAAGACGTATCGCGAAGACCGTGCCGAGGGAGAGGGTGTCGTTGAAGCTGCCGGCAATGCGTATCAGGCGGTGTTAGAAGCCGGTCGAGAGAAATCAGACGATTAGTTTTGAGTCGATTGGGTGTGCGCTTTGAGGGGGAAATGACCTCCATTCGAATGCTCACGACGATCTCTTTGTAGCTGTTGTTGAGATGGGCTCAGTGAGGCTGGCCAGGAGGTCTAGATGGTCGACGGTCAGTCTCTCGAGGAGATCAAGTCTAAAGGCAGCCAACGTTCAAGCGGAAGCCTCCCTTTAAATTACTTCTTCGATGAGTCCGCACAGCGTAATTTTATCTACATCGTGGCTCTTGGCGCGGCAGCCTCTCTGCTTCTCGCGTACCTGTATTCAGTCACACTGCATCCGGTTGAGTGGGTTCGGCACGGAGCTTTTCTTTTTGGAATGGCCGGTTTTACGTGGGCGGCTTTTGAGGCCCGAAAAACGGGTTCTATCGCGCGATCGGGTTCGATCTTAACCCTGACGGGCGTGGCGATGACTGTTGTGCCGGCTTACTTCCAAGGCGGCGTCTCGGCTGCTTTCTCAATTTGGTTTCTCGTGATCCCATTGGTGGGTGGCTTGCTCTTGGGGCCACGAATGGCTCTTTTGACCGCCTTCCTTGGGGTCGCAGCTATGAGTGTGCTGGCGATTCTTGAGAGCGAAAAGATGCTGCCCTCTCCGAGTGCGGAAGAGCAGGGCGCCTTGCTGGTCTATCTCAACCTGGTTTTAGGCATCTCCTTTAGTGGAGTTGTCGGGATGGTGTGTGCCCATAGTCTGGTTTCGTCTGGGCAGCGGTTACATGAGGCTATGGAGGCTGATCAGCTTAAGGCGGTTGCGCTTAAAGAGAGCAATTCCCGTTTTCGTGCCAGTCTAGACGCCGCGCTGGATGCAATTGTCGTGGTCGACGGAGATAATCGAATCCTTGATTTTAATCCAGCGGCGGAAGCTATTTTCTCCCGTTCTAAAGCCGATGTAAAGAATACGTATCTGCCGGAGATGCTCATCCCTGAAAGGTTTCGAGAGGCTCATGTCGAAGGCTTCGCTCGGTTTCAGAGAACGGGGCAAAGGCGGATTATAGGATCAAAAGTAGAGACCATTGCGGTTCGGGCCGATGGAAAAGAATTCCCGATTGAGATGGCGATTCAGCCACTGTTGCTGTCGGGGAAAGATCAGTTTGCCGCCTATATTCGTGACCTGACTGAGCAGCGCGCGGCGGAAGAGGAACTTCGGGTGAACAATCAGCAACTGGCGCAGTCCCGCCGATTGGAAGCGATCGGACGGCTTGCTGGTGGTGTCGCTCACGATTTTAATAATCTACTCACCGCGATTAATGGATACGCCGAATTACTTCTGAATCGAACAGATCTCGATGAGAGCGCGCGAATGGGGCTTGAGCAAGTTGCTCATGCGGGTGATCAAGCTCGAACGCTGACGCAGCAGCTACTCGCTTTCAGCCGGAGTGATCGACTTGAATCCGAGCTGGTGGATCCGAATGAGATGATCTCGGGATTGTTGGCCATGATGAGTCGTGTCTTGTCCGATTCAATTATTCTAGAAACTCGCCTTGCCGACGATATTGGTTTGGTCAAGACCGATGGGGCCCGGCTAGAGCAAGCCTTGCTGAACCTGGTTTTGAACGCGGGAGATGCGATGCCCGAGGGAGGTGAACTTACGCTTGTGACCTCTAATGTAAAGCTCGAAGAAGGTGAGCTCTCCCATTTTGATGAACTCAGTGGGGGCGACTATGTGTGTGTCTCCGTGCGGGACACAGGCACTGGAATGGATTCGTATACGGCCGGAAAGATTTTTGAGCCATTTTTTACCACTAAACCGATCGGCGAGGGAACGGGTCTTGGTTTAGCGACGGCCTACGGGACGGTGCGTCAGAGCGGTGGAGCGATGAAAGTAGAAACGCAGCCTGGGGGCGGCACCACGTTTAAGATATTCCTTCCTCGCCACGACGGGAGTGCAAGTGTGTCCGTTGAGAGTACGACGTCCCTCGAGCCGACTCACGGAGAAACACTTCTGGTTGTAGAGGACCAAGTGGGTGTTCGTGATTTGGTCAAAAATACTCTTGAGGAGATCGGATATACCGTGATTATTGCCTCCGACGGTGAAGAAGCGGTTGAACGTGTAGCCGAGCACGAGGGTGACGTTGATCTAGTAGTTACGGACGTTGTGATGCCTCGGCTAGGCGGCCCGGAGACCGTGCGTCAACTTAGAGTGGCCCAGCCGAACTTGAAGGTGGTTTACGTTTCCGGCTACTCGGAAGAAGATCTCGGGATTGATGATTTGGCTGAGGCGGGTACCGTGTTCTTGCAGAAGCCCTTTGGTCTCGAGGAATTGTGCCACTCAGTTCAAAGTCTTCTGTCGTCGCCCGGTGGGCCTGGGGCAGAAAATACTTAAAGAGTGAGTCTCTTCGTTCGACAGGGCTTAGGTTCCATCTCGATGGGGCTGAATGTTATTGCGAGGGGCCGGTTGTTGTTTTGTTGGCCGATTCTACTTCTTGGGTCGTTTTATGAATCCAATGCTTCGCGCCATGGACTATGTCCTCAACCGGATTTTCTATCTGCTTGACCAAGGGTTCGTGATCGACGATCCGCACGGTCGTGCCGCCTAACTCAAGTCCAGCTCTCAGAAAGGCGAGGGGCAGCTTGGTGGCTTTGCGGGCAGTCGCTGTAACGAGGGCTTCGGTGATCAGAAGTGAGAGCCTTTGAAGCGCCGCCTCGCCGCCTTCATGTAGATCGACGTTATAAAGAATAATCTCATGTAAAGAGATATCCATGGAGTCGGTCTGTGTGAGGTCCGAGGTTTTTTTGTGTGGGTCGGCGTTTGTATTCACTTTGGCCTGAATGTTTTGGATTCGGACCTCTTTGATTCGAATGCGTTCTTCAGATTGCGTGGGTGCCGCCTTGCCCGACATGGAGTGGGGTGACCTCGTATGAGGGGGCTGGAGGGCTTGATCTTCGTTCTGAGAAGCTGGTTTTTTGGAATTGTCTGATTCTATTCCGCTGAGCAGAAGTTCGTAGTTATAGCCTTGGTCATTTTTGAGAATCCATGCATGGACCTTTCCGATATCAAGCAAGCGAAGGTGAAGTTCGCCACGTAGCATCCTTAGGATTGAGCCTTTTAGAGTCATTTTTTTGGAGATAAAGATATTGGGTTCGGAGAAGCCCGTGGGGTTCCGAACTTCGAAGTCAGTCAGCACGACCTGGCTAGAGAGTGGGTGAATTGAGACGTTGCCAATTTCGACCTCTGTGGCGAGCGCCCGGGTAAGAAGCCCTTCGGTGTAGTGCAGAAGGATGCGATCGGAGGTCAGGAGAGCGAGAACGAGGACAAGGGCGATTCCGGCAGCGACCCGAAAAGGGGTCTGAGCGGCAAGCTTTTTTAGATAAGAGGCGTCGATCATAGGTGTTGGTTCATTCGTCTAAGGGGTTCGGATGTCCTGAATCGCTTTCAAGCCCAAGATGGCAGCTGCGGTCCATCAAAAGGTACCTTTCGCTGTTGCGGAGGAGAGCTTAGACTGTACAGGATCGTTTTATTCTTGAGTAGGGAGATAGAGATGAAGATTCTTTTGACCAGTGTTCGTTTGCCGCATGCATTGGGTGTAATTCGTGCTCTTGGTCGCGCCGGTCACGAAGTGTATGCAACCGATACTTTCCGGACTTCGCCGGGATTGAATTCGAAGTATGTGAAGCAGGCTTTTATCACTGAATCTCCAGTGTTTGAGACTTTGCGTTTCATCGAACAGCTCGAAGAAATAATCAAAGAGCACAAAATCGATATGCTTCTGCCCTGCTTCGAAGAGGTCTTTTACATTGCGAAGCATCGCGACCAACTCGCTGCGTTGACCGACGTCAGATGTCCCTCTTTTGAGTCTCTGGCCAAATTGCACAATAAGGAAAGCTTCGCAGACCTGACCCGGGATCTGTCACTGCCAATTGCAGAGACGCGTACGGTGACCAGTGATGATCAGCTTCGAGAAGCGATCGAGGTGTTTCCTGAATACTTTGGTCGGGCCGCCTTCTCTCGGGGCGGCGTGGAGTTGTTCACGAATACGGGTCCTCTGGCCGGCAAGATATCCATAGACGAAGTGCACCCTACGCCAGATTCACCTTGGGTGGTGCAAGAGTTTGTTCACGGCGAGGACTTGTGTAGTTTCAGCTTCGCCCACGAGGGTGAGATTGTGGCGCACAGTACCTATCGGCACCCGCTGACTATTGAGCATGCCGGAGGCATCGTTTTTGAGTCAGTGGACGAACCTCGGAGTCTTGAAATTGCGCAGACGTATGCCAGAGAGACGCAGTTCCACGGGAGTGTGAGTTTTGATTATCTCAAGTCAGAGGATGACTTGTATATGGTCGAATGTAATCCGCGGCCTTGCGCGGGGGTCACCTTGATGTCTTCGGAAGGGTTTTCGGGAGCGGTGACGGCGCCGAATCCGGAGCATCCGTATGTCGTTCCTGAGGGAGAAAGTGCGCAGATCGACAGCGCTATTCTGAGGAATATGTTTCGAGATCCGCGCGAGATCCCAGAGGATCTGCATTACCTATTCTCGGGCACTAAAGATGTGTACTCGCAAAAAGGAGATCGACTCCCAGGTCTCTATCAAATTTTATCTTACTCTCATGTGTTCGCGTTTCGTCATCGTATGCATGTGAGACATCACAAGCACTCCGATCTAATGGCTGCGCAATTCTTTGATATTGCCTGGGATGGCGAAGAGATCAAATGAGCGGGTGGTCCATGGAATGCATGCTTAAGAAAACAATTGGATTTTTGATTGGGTTCTTGCTCTTATGTCCTTGGGTGACCGAAGGAAAGGCGGCCGAGCTCGACGAGCTGATGGCTAAGATTTCTTTTTCGAAGTCTGATGCGCAACAGGTTTTGGACGGGAAGCTTATGACCGCGTCGCTCACATCGGCCTCGGATCGCGAGCTCGCGGTGGCTTTGGTCGTTAAAGTGGAACTTCCTCCTCGCGTGGTTGTGCAAAAATTGTTGGCGGGCGTCGTCATCGAAAAAGATAAACGGGTTTTTAGCTATGGCGAATTGCCAAAGCCCATGACGACTGAAGCACTTAATTCGCTGGTCTTAAGAAAGAGTCAGTTAGCGCGCTGGCGTGGTGCCAAGGCGGGTGAAGGCATCAATTTGTCCAAAGATGAAATTGAGCAGGTACGGAGTCAGCTTGCTGAGGGTTCGGCCGAGGTGGCTTCCGCAAGCCAGGTTGGGGAGGTCGTGCGCCAAATTCTCGTGTCTAGAATACGGTCGTATCAGCAGTCGGGTCTAAACGGAATCTCTCCCTATCAGCGCAGTGACGATGATGTACGGAAAGGGGGCGAAGAATTACGCATTGCGACTCATGCCTCAGCCAAGTTTAATTTGTTCTCTTCCGACGTTTACGACGTTCTCCTCGCGTATCCGGACAGGACTCCCCCAGGCTTCGAAGAGAATTTCTTTTGGGCGATTGAGAAGGGTTCAGACAGCTCGCTCATCAGTTTGACACACCGGTTCTCCATGCCAGATGGGGACGGGTATGCCACCGTCCAGCGGCAGTTCTACGTGAGTGACGGCTACAATGTAGAGCAGGCGCTGGCGCGCGTTATCCCAGTGGAGGGGGGATCCGTGGTGATATACACAAATCGAACCTCCACCGATCAAGTCGATGGCTTTGGAGGCTCGGCACGCCGTCGCATTGGCGATAGTTTGATGCTTCGGCAGCTAAAGAAGCTCTACCAAACCATCGCCCAAGACCTTACGGAAGACGCCGAGTCGGCTACTCCTTAGATCCAGTGTTCGTACTTTGCTCTTTCCTGGGTGGAACGGGAATTTCAGGGATGGACGAGAGTTGGTCAAGTTCGTCGTTAAGGCGTGTAGCCCAACCCTGAAAAAGACTCTTCAGGGCAATTGAGTTAGTCGTGTTGTCCGCAGCGTAAAAAGAATTTTGAAAATACAAAGCGATGTCACGTCGATCTCCAACGCGAACGAGGGGCGTGTTTGTTTCCGAATCCTCGACATTGAGAACGAGTGTCATGTTGCCGGAAGAACTAACATACGTGGTCTCGTCCCCAGCTTGTTGATTCTGTGGTGGAGCCGTGATGGTGAGGTCGAGGATATGGGCACCAATGCGGAGCACTTTTGGCCCGGCTTCCGTGGCGACCTTAAAGTGATTTTGGGTGGTTAAAGTTTTTACGAGCGTGTTCTTGAATAGGTCAGCCATGCCTGCGATCTCTTCGGGAGATAGCTTGTAGTTCGGTGAAATGGCAGCTTCAGAGGACAGCGTTCCTTTGGGAGTGCGTTTGTATCCTATTCTCACTCGGTCCACGATCACGGCATCGTACTCTGAGAGCTTGGCTCCTGGCCGGACGAAAGTGATTTCGAACGGCTCCCACAGAACCCGGTGTAGCCCATCCGCGGTGACCGAATCTTTACTTGTGGCGTAATAGACGCCAGACTGATTGACGGCCGTGCAAGCGAGTAAGCCCAGCAGCGAGACGAAGAGCATGCCTAGAATGATTTTTCGTAGGGTCTTATACAACAGCATTGAGTTCCTCCCGAAAGCGCATGGTAGAGAGATGCATTCGTGATTCCGATGGTGAATACAGCCTGAAAATAAATGGTTGGAGCGCCTTGAAGTGGCTCATCCCCCTAGAGAATTAGCCGGTGGCAGCTTGGTCGGAGCCGCCGCCGCCCAGTGAGCCGGCGAGGCCGACGACACTCAGCCCTCCAAGGAGTAGATTTACGCCTAAGATCAGCCCAATGGCCCAGACAGAGTCGGCGGGCCATTCCCACCATAGGAGTCCTCCAAGAACCGCACTGGAGAGGCCGCCCATAAAGAACCATCCCTTGCCTTGAGGCAATTGTGGACTGAAGGAGAAGCCCATTCTGACAATTCCCTGGCAAAGGAGAATGATGGCGAGCAGGAGCGTGAGCGCAACGGCGCCACGATGTGGGAAAACCAAAAGGACACCGGCCATAGCCAGGTCGAGGACACCACTGAGGAGCAGGATAGTTGCTCCTTTCCAACCCTGAATCCTAAGGCTTTGCGTGATTTGAACCACGCCTGCCAGCAATAGCAGAAAGCCAAATAATGCCGTGCCGACTTGGGTGGCGAATTGAGGAGCGCCGATCGCGGCTATCCCGAGAATTCCTTGAATAAGGCCCACGATGACCAGTGCGGTTCGGTGTGGCCTGAGTGTCTCTATCAGTTCATCTTTACTCGGGAGCTGGATTGGCTGATTCATTTTGAATCTCCTTGTAGTCATGTTTGAATTGAGACGGCGGATGGATGCTAGGGGAATAGTCTAACTCCGGCGAGTAATCTGGCGAGGACTCCCACTCGTGCTTTGAAATGGGGCCCTCCTGCACGAGAGGTAGCCTGCTAGGCTTTCCGAGTTAAAGGAGACTCGCATGGATGATGATGTAGAACTGTCAAAAACGGCGGCGGCCAGTGCGAACCCGGCGACGGTTCCTTCGTTTATGGGCACTCTCGCTGATGGGGTGCATGTCGTCGGAGGGATGGGGAACGCACTTTCGGTGGAGACACAGTCCGGAATTGTCCAGATGGATACCGGACCGTCTGGCCCGAAAGCGGAGCAAATGCTTGGTCGTCTTCGTGAGATTTCGGATGCTCCCGTGAGAGCGATCGCTTATAGCCATGGTCACTTGGGTTATAACGATGCTGTGGTCGACTGGTTGAGGGATTCAGAGCGTCGGGGAGATTCCGTGCCGGCCACGATCGCTCATGAGAACTTGGTTCGAAGGTGGCGGCGTTACACGGAGACGCAAGGAGTGCAGAAGTATTTCATCGAACTCCAGTTTCGCTTGCCGCGAGGAATCATGGACAGCCAACCTCTTTCGATGCATATGCCCATGCAGACCTTTAGTAGAGCGCTGACATTGCACGATCCCAAGAGGAGCATTCAGCTTTTGTGGGCGCCCTCGGAAACAGACGACGCGATTGTGCTCTGGATGCCTCATCAACGCATTCTTTACGGTGGGGCTGCTGTGACTCCCAGTATTCCGAATGTCGGTACGCCTCTGAGGAGTCTTCGCGACCCGATTCGCTGGGCCACAACCCTAGAGCAACTGGCGGCTCTTCGGCCCGTTCTTGTCGTGATGGAGTTTGGCCCTCCGCTTGAGGGGGAGGAGTATATTCAAAAGGTTTTAGTTTCTACTGCGGCTGCACTTCGTTGGCTCAGAGAAGCGGTTGTTGAGAGGATGAATCTTGGAATGGGCGCGGTGGAAATTGTTCATGATTTGGAGTTGCCACCTGAGCTTTTCGACGTGCCATGGATGAAGCCGT
The DNA here is from genome assembly GCA_002691205.1 of Deltaproteobacteria bacterium. Lineage (GTDB taxonomy): Bacteria > Myxococcota_A > UBA9160 > UBA9160 > UBA4427 > MED660. The sequence goes on along the minus strand of NZHD01000069.1, from coordinate 409 downwards.
TGTACGGTGACGCTGAATATATCGTGCGCGATATCTTTCGTTCCGAGACGGGCTGGTGGGACAGAAACCCTACATCCTTGCATCCGGCTCATCCGGATGCGGCCGGCGAGGCGGTTCTTTCGGCGATCGCTGACCCGGAGGCGGTGCTAGTGCGAGCCCGTGAATTGGCGGACGCCGGTGAACCGCAGCTCGCTCTTCATGTCATTGATGTGATCGCTCTCGCGCCGGGTAATTTGCCCGTTGTCGAAGAGGCGCGTGCCTTGAAAGCAATACTGTGTCGAGAACTGGCGAAGTCATCGCGAAGCTTTGTCTCACAGAGTCTTTATGTCTCCAGCGCACGTTTGATTGGAAAGGGGACCGACCGAAAGACGGGTTTGCGTTAATTTTGGGTCCAGCGCTGCGGGGAAAC
>NZHD01000068.1 GCA_002691205.1 Deltaproteobacteria bacterium | reverse complement strand
GGTCACGCGAAACGCAATGAATTCTGGCATGAAGACCGCATGTTTCTCGGGCACGGTGGGACCATTAATATCGAGGATTTTAATGAGTATGGAGAGGCTGCACAGCGAATGATTCGGTCCCTGGGAATTGATCCCTCTCGGTATGGCGAGTTTGTGGACCGCGAGTTGTACCCATCTCTCGGCTTACGGGATGGCTTTTTCTTCGACGGATCGACCTTTGGTGTGAACAGGTTGGTGGTGAGTTCGGAGGAGGATTCTATTCGTCAGTTTCTTTCGGATGCTCCGTTGCCGGAGGCGACCAAAGAGAATATTGCCCACGTGTATGAGACTCAGACCGACTATCTCGCTGGGATGGATTACGAAGAGAAGCAGAAAAAACTCCAGGGCATGAGCTATCAACGCTTTCTCGTGGATTATGTGGGAGCGACGCCAGAAAGCCTCCGCGTCCTAAATCAGACGACTTATTGGGCCATCGGGATAGATGGTCTTTCGGCTTGGGCGGCCGCAGTGGAGGGCGCTCCGGGCACCGAAGGGTTGGGGCTTGAGGAAGAAGATGGAGAATCTGGAAGTTACTTCCAGTTCCCAGATGGCAATGCGAGCATTGCGCGTTTGCTGGTGCGTTCACTGATTCCTCAAATCGCGGCAGGCAGCACGATGGAAGATGTGGTCACGTCGCCGTTTGATTATGCAGAATTGGATCGAGATGAAGCGCCCATTCGAATTCGTCTAGACAGCACAGTGGTGCGAGTTCAGCATTTGGGCAAGCCAGAGGAAGCAAATGAAGTTGAGATTACGTATGTGCATGAGGGGAAGGCCCATTCAGTTCGTTCGGCCCATACGGTTTTAGCCTGTTACAACACTGTAATACCGTATCTCTGTGACGAGCTGCCTGAAGAACAAAATAAGGCGCTGTCACAGTCGTTGAAAGCACCACTGGTCTACGTGAATGTGTTGATCCGAAACTGGAAAGCGTTTCTGAATCTCGGCGTTCAAGACGTGAATTGTCCTGGTTGCTATTTCGATTCTTTCCGGTTGAGCACACCGGTCAGTATGGGAGACTACCTTCACTCAAAAAACCCGGAGGAGCCGGTTGTGGTTCATATGTTTCGAGTGCCCCTGGCACCCGGACGGTCGGCTCAAGAGCAATGGAAGGCGGGTCGTTACAATTTGCTTTCTACAACGTTCGAGACTTTCGAACGTGAGATTAGAGAACAACTTGATCGAGTTTTGGGGCCGGGCGGGTTTGATTCGTCTCGAGATATAGAAGCGATCACCGTCAATCGCTGGCCTCACGGGTACGCGTACGGTCAAGACCCCACTACGGGGGAGATTGCGTACATGCTAGATGAGCTGGATGAGGAGACGGCTCCTTGGGTGAAAGGCCGAAAGCGCTTTGGGCGAATTGCCATCGCGAATTCAGACGCGGCGGCCACCGCAATGACCGAGGGAGCGATTGGTCAAGCTCATCGTGCAGTGACGGATCTGATTTAGGATGAGCGCGGCACGTTTAGCTAGATCCGGGCTCATCTCGATTCTGAGTTAGGAAGATTTACTTCTATTTCGGTTTTGGACATCTTCTCGGCGCTCGGCGATCCGATCGGCGCTTATGTTTCGAGCCGACTCAGTCGCTATGGCCGTTTCGTAGGGAAGGGCCTCCGACACAGTCATGCCGAAGCAGCGATCGATCAATTCTTTGTATTGGACCAGAATATCGGGATCGCAGGAAAGCATGTCGCGGGCGAGTGCCTCGCAAGTGGGCATCAAATCATGGGGAGAGACTACTTGTGAGACAAGTCCCCACCTTTCGGCGGTTTCGGCATCAATGGGATTACCGGTGAGCGACACGCTCTTGGCACGCACAATTCCGATCAGTTGAGGCAATTTTACAGCCAGGCCCCAGCCAGGGAGAATGCCCACCCGAGCGTGACTATCGACAAACTGAGCTTCCGTTGAGGCGACGATGACGTCTGCGGCGAGAGCAAGTTCAAACCCAGCGGTCACAGCAAATCCGCCCACGGCGGCAATGATGGGTCCTTCAAAATCTCTCATGGCGGCATCCAGAGGATTCCCGATTTTGTCCCCTCGGCTAGCTGGGCCGCCAGATCCGAGTTCTTTGAGATCCATGCCTGCGCAAAAGGCTCGACCGTTGCCTGCAACGATGGCAACTCGTGTTTCACGATCTTCTTGGATTTCGCGAAAGGCCAAGCTGAGTCTCTCGCTCAGCTCGCTCGAGATGGCGTTGAGCGCCTTCGGGCGATTTAAGGTCAAGGTGGCGATGCCCTGGTTTTTTTGAATGAGGATGACATCTTCAGACATTCAGTTTGCTCTCCAGCATTCAAGGTTAAGGAGGGTCTAGATAGACTTTTCAGAGTGAAGAGGGAGAGCTAACTCAAGGCACCTTCGACTTGTTCCCGAGCCCAGACGTAGTCGGCTTTGCCGTTGGGGGCCCGTTTGACTCGGTCCACAATGAGGATTTGCTTAGGCACCTTGTAGGCCGCCAGCTTTGTTTTTGTGAATTGCCGGATGGCATCGTGATCGGCGGCACTCCCTTCTTGCAAAGAAGCAACCCCCGTCACTCTCTGGCCGAATTTCTCATCGTCGACGCCGACCACTAGGCAGTCGATGACATCCGGGTGTTGCTTAACGGCCTCTTCGACTTCTTCTGGGTAGACTTTTTCTCCAGCAGTGTTGATGCAGTTTGAGCCTCTGCCGAGCAGAGTGAGTGTTCCATCGGCTTCGACGATGGCCCAGTCTCCGGGAAAGGAATAGCGGATGCCTCCAATGGTCTTGAAGGTGGCTGCGCTTTTGGCTTCATCTTTGTAGTAGCCGAGTGGAACGGTTCCCCCCGCGGCGACCATGCCTGATTCACCTGATCCAGGCTCAACTTCGCGGCCGTCTTCGGTAAAGACCTTCGTGTGTTCGCCCTTTGAGAAGCGAGCCGTCTCACCGAGGTTACCCCGGGTTGTGATTTGTGTTCCCATGCTGCCTTCGGTGGAGCCCATGGCATCAATGAGCATCCAGTCATTCCACTCAAGGAGAGCCTCTTTAACTTCAGTCGTCCACATGACGCCGGAAGAGATGAGGAAGCGGATCTTTGAGAGGTCATACGATTCCCCCCTTTCCCGAGCCGCTTCCAGAGCGAGAAGCATAGGCTTCGCAAAAGCATCTCCAACAATCACCAGTTGAGAGGCACCTTCACGTTCAGCTGTTTTCCAGAGTTCCTCGCCGTCGAACGATCGATTTGTGAGCGTTACGATTTTTCCACCGGCCAATGAAGGCATCATGGCGCCGAGCCACATGCCCGTTCCATGCATGAGGGGGCAGCCAGGGATCGAAGCAATGTTGACGCCCTCTTCGCAGGCGGATTTGACCGTTTTGGCCACGTCTTGAGGCTCAGGGAGGCCAAGGCCCAAGATGGGAAACCCAAGAGACATGAAGAATTGGACCATCGCCCCCGTGTCGTACATTACGCCTTTTGGCATACCTGTTGTCCCGCCCGTGTAGAGCATATACAGGTCTTCTTCAGACCTCTTGATTCGGGCTGCTGGAGAGTGAGCTCGAACCAGTTCTTCATACTCCACTGCTCCGGGGAGAAGCGGGCCCCCATCGTCAATTTGGATCCAAAGTCGGACCTTGGGGGCCCTGTCCATAATGCGGGCTACGCGATCGCTCAGGCTTGAATGAAAGAACAGCGCTTCTGCATCCGAGTTCTCGAGAAGATAAAGAAGTTCGTCATCGAGATATCGATAGTTGATATTGATGGGAACGCCTCGAAATTTCATCGTGGCGTATTGGGCCTCAAGGTATTCATTGCTGTTGTAAACGTAGAGACCGACTTTGGCACCGGGCTTGAGTCCGGCCTCGGACATAGCCTGAGCAAGGCGTGCAGCTCTTTCGTCGTATTCACTCCAAGTCTTCCGGTTTTCTCCGTGCACGAGTGCATCTCGGTCGCCAATGACATCGGCAATTGATTCCCAGATCGTGGCATAGTGTTTTTCCATGGAAGGTCTCCAAGTGCTTTGAGGTGGAAGAGCTTGTGTGTGTCGTTCTTAGTGTGACATTTTTTGAGCTGTCTCGCGCGCGATTAGAGATTCTTCGTCGGTGGGAATGACCATGATGGCAGGCTTGGTTTCAGTACTAATAATCCCATTGTGATGGATCCCATGATTTTGATTTTTCGTATCGTCTAGTTCAAGTCCAAGGTGAGAGAGCCATTGGGCGACCTGCTGGCGTAACCGCGATGAGTTTTCGCCAATTCCACCGGCGAAAACAAGGGCATCGAGGCCGTTTAGAGGAACGCAAAGGCCGGCGATTTGACGTGCGAGCCGATAGGCGAAAATTTCGAGCGCAAGGCTCGCTTGTGCGTGACCCCGGTCGGACGCCGCTTCGAGTTCTCTCACGTCGGAGGAGAGTTCTGAAAGTCCCAGCAAGCCGCTTTCGTTATTTAAAAGACTTTGAATTTCGCTGAGATTGAGCCCTAATTTTTCGGCCAAAAAAGAATGTAAGCCTGGATCAACGTCCCCTGATCGAGTCCCCATCACGAGCCCCTCTGATGGACTGAGACCCATCGTGGTTTCAATGCTTTTCCCGGCGAGGACCGCACATGCACTACAGCCATTTCCGAGATGTGCCGTGATGATGCGACTGGTCGAAGGAGGCAGACTCAAGCGTTTTTCAGCTTCTTGTGACACGAATCGATGCGAGAGGCCGTGAAATCCGTAACGCCTGACACCGTAGTCTCGATACAGCTTTTGAGGGATCGCATAAAGGTAGGCCCGTTCAGGAAGGGTTTGGTGGAAAGCAGTATCAAAGACGGCGACATGGGTCTGTTCCGGGAAAGCCTCTTGCAGACGTTTGATTCCTAAAAGTCCGATGGGATTATGCAGAGGTGCGAGGCTTGAAACAGAGGTGATTCCGTCAATGACTTCCTGATTGATCACCGTTGGTTTCTGAAAGATTTCTCCGCCGTGAACGATGCGATGTCCGATGGCTTCAATGGGTTGGGCCTGATGGGACCATACAAAGAGTTGGTTGAGCGCTTCGGTCATGGTTTCATCATAGGTACGTCCATTCAGATCAAGCTGAATTCTGAATAAGCATTCTGCGCCATGGGTTTCGAAGACCGCCAATTTAATGGACGACGAACCACAATTAACGGAGAGAACAGACATAGGGGATGAGTGGCTACCTGGTGGCATGGGTCAAATTTGGCGTAAACACGGAGAAGGTCTCCTTGAGCGAGAAAGGACCAGGCCGGGAGGGCTCAGAAGTGCGGTCGAGAATCTAACAAGAATATGCTTTGTCTTACAGGTGAGGGGTTCACTCAGGAGGTGTACGATGAGCGGAACGCGCTCTGGCTTCCCGGAGGGGTGATGGGCTTAGAGGTTTAGAATCCAACCCGAAATCCGATAGGGAGGGTAAGGCGTGGCGGTTCAGCAGCGGCCTGGCTCTGAGTTGGACTCGTTGGGTCGGCCATGGTGGAATGGAGGGGGAGCGGTGCTCACAGGTTTTAACTCAAACACGGAATATCAGGGTCGCGTGTTTCATGTCCAGACCGAGGATGGAGGTGAGGCTCGTCCGTACGTGACGACCCATGTTTTCTTGGAGGGGACCGTGGTTGCATCGACCCGATTGGATTACCCGTCCGATCTGAAATCATCCGATTTGAGTGTTCGTGTGCGTGAATTGATGGAAAGACAACATGCGACCATGCTGGATGGACTCAAACGAGGCGAGTGGGATTCGAGTATTCCAGAGAAAACACATTCTTCTTGAGACCTTCTCCATCGCTAGTCAGAGACATGTGGCTACACTGAGGCCCGATGGGTGTTGTCTTAGATCCAGAAAAAAGTCGGGGCTCTGGGAAGTTTCATCCGCGCGGCGATTATCCCGTTCGGATGTTTCACGTCTCTAAATCTTACTCGCCAGGGACATGGGCCCTTCAAGACGTTTCGCTTGAAGTGGGGCGGGGGCAGTTTCTGTTTGTGACGGGGCAGAGCGGGGCCGGAAAAACGACTCTGCTAGAGCTTCTGTTTGCCGCAGAGCGGCCCAACGAGGGCCAAATTCTGGTCCTAGGTCGCAATATCGCCCGGCTTCGAGGCGGAGCGATTCCGGCTCTTCGAAGACGGGTGGGCGTCGTATTTCAGGATTTCAAGCTGTTGCCGAATCGCACTGTCGAAGAGAACGTTCGCTTCACTCTCGATGTTTTGGGCACCCCTCGCCGAGAAGCTCGTTCTCGGGTTTTTAATACATTGAGACAGGTGGGTCTTCAGCATCGACGATATGACCAGCCCAAAGCCCTGTCTGGAGGCGAACAGCAACGCGTCGCCATCGCTCGTGCGCTGGTGGGGGATCCAGAGATTTTGCTTGCCGATGAACCGACAGGAAATCTCGACCCCGAGTTATCCGTGGAGATCATCGAACTGATGATCGCGGCAGCGCGCCGTGGCACGACGGTGATTGTGGCGACGCATGATATCTCGCTTGTCCAACGATATGGCATGCGAAACATTCGTTTAGAAGGGGGCCGGCTGCTCGAGGAATCCCAGGAAGGGACCCCGTCTTGAGAAGCGTTTGGGTCATCGCTTCGATCCTTGGCCGAGCCGCTTGGCGCGGATTTCGAGGTTCGGGAATGACGGCTTGGGTCTCCGTGTTGACGATTTCTGTGGCTCTTTTTTTAGTGGGCGCTTTTTATCTCGTCGTGATCAATATGGACGGCTTGCTTGAAGAGTTTGGACAGGACCTCACCGTGACGGCCTATCTAGAGGACCATTTGACGGTCCAGGAAATGGCGGGCCTTGCAGAGACGGTTCAAAGCATTGAAGGGGTCGCGAGTGTTTCCGTTGTGGGGAAAGAAGAAGCGTTAGAGCGATTTAAGGAAATGACAGGCGGCGCCTCTTTGCTTGTGGGGATCCAAGGGAATCCTCTTCCGGCTTCTTTTGAGATGACACTACGCCCCGAGAGTCGAAGCGCAGCGGGCATCTCAATCCTCGAGACCGCCACGCAAGGACTCCCAGGCATCGACGAAGTGCGGCACGGTCAGGAATGGATTGATGGTTATGCTCGCGTCGCTTCTCTTGTTCGCGTTTCGGGCTATGTCGTTGGCCTCGTCTTGTCGCTGGCGACTCTTCTCATCGTCGCAAACACAATTCAGCTGGGCCTTTATGCTCGCCGCGATGAGTTGGAGATTCTCCAACTCGTTGGAGCGAGTCGCACATTCGTGCGGACACCTTTTTTACTCGAGGGAACATTACAGGGGATGCTCGGGGGTCTTTTGGCCTCCGGATTACTTTGGATCTCGTTCATGATATTTACGCCTTCTCTGGAGTACGGCCTCGCTTTTTTGCTCGGACAGGCCGAGCCTCGTTTTTTTGGACTCGCTCAAATCTCTCGATTGGTTATGGGTGGAGCTGTTCTTGGTCTCGTGGGCTCGGTGGCTGCGCTTATGGATCGGCGTTCATAGTGCGAAGATCAAAGGGATTCGTTGCCGGGCGGGTCGGGGCGATGTTGTGTTTTTGGATTTTTTTTGGGTTTTTGGGATCGGGGACGGCCATTGCTCAAAAAGCGCCAGTGGATCCTGAGCTGCAAAAGCTACGTAACGCGATCGCTGAGAGTCGCGGACGAGTGGTGGACCATGAGCGTGAAGAGCGAGACATCATTGAATTGCTTGACCAGCTTGACCAAGGGCTGGCCGAGTTGGATGCTCAGGTTTCGGAAAGTCGAAAGGATTTTGACCGGGCTGAGATTCGGTTAGAGATGACGGAGGAGAGTCTAAAGAGAGCAGAACGGAAGCTGGCAGAGACCCAAAGCGCCATGTCTCTACGTGCGGTGGCTCTTTACAAAGCGGGTACCGAGGCTCCACTTCGTTTGTTGTTCGCCTCAGAAGACCTCCGAGAGATGTTTTCTAAGCTTTGGAATCTTGAGAGAATACTCCGATCGGACTCCGTTCTGCTGGCGCGTTTTCAGTCAGAACAGGTTGAGCTTCAGGAGAAAAACGCACAAGCTTCTCGCGCACGAAGTGGACTTGAATCAGCAGGCACGAAATTAGCGGCGCGCCAGCGTGCTTTGATGGAAGAAAAAAACGAGCGCGGTCGTCTGCTGGCTGTTGTGAGAGAGAATCGAACTCAAGAACGAGCTCTCTTGAAGGGGCTTGAGCAAGCGGCTTTGGCTCTCGAAGAAACCTTGGCGAGTTTACAGAGGCAGCCTCAAGTCCTGGAGGCCGAAAGAGCGAAGTCGAGTTCGTTTTTTGCTCGCAGAGGGAAGATGGCTTCTCCGGTGGAGGGTCGGGTGAGACGCCGGTTCGGTCGAGTTGTGGACGCCCAATATCAGACGCAAATTTTCCGTAAGGGAGTGGAATTCTCGGCTGGCGTGGGAGAAGACGTTCGTGCGGTGGCGCCGGGTAGAGTGAGATTTGCGGGATGGTTTCGAGGGTATGGGAAAATCGTGATCGTTGATCACGGCGACCGCTATTTCACGGTTTCGGGTCAGATGGCTCAAATCCGTGTAAAAGTGGGCGAGACGATCCAGACCGGCCAGGTCCTGGGCACCGTGGGAGAGACCGGAAGTTTAGAGGGGCCCGGCTTGTACTTTGAAGTCCGTCGGGGGGGAGTCCCTCTAGATCCGGCAGAATGGTTGACAAAAGGTTAGGATCAGAGAGACCGTTACGTAAGTTCGATCGTGAGGTCGCCCTTCTGCTGTTCGGCGATGAGTTGGCTGGAGTCCACAGAAACGGGTGGCCCCGAGTTGGAGATAACCATGCCCGGAAGACGTCGTTTTTCCACCGCTCTGAAATCATTCTTTTTAGGTGTCGCGGCTGCGCTTTTCGCGCTGGCGCTGACAGGGAGTGGAGGCCTGAGCCGGGCCGCGGTTCAATATGATGATCTGGCTCTTTTTGCCAGCGTTTTGGACTTGGTGCGTCAGAATTATGTTTCACCCGTAGACGAAAACGCATTGATGCAGAGTGCAGTGCATGGCCTGCTTGAAGAACTCGACCCCCATTCTTCCTTCATGGATGCTCAAGACTTCGATGAGATGCAGGTGGATACGAAGGGGGAGTTCCATGGGTTAGGGATCGAGATCACCAAGGATCAGGGTGGTTTTATCGAAGTGATTTCACCCATCGAGGGGACTCCTGCTTTTCAGGCGGGCATTAAGCCTCGAGATCAGCTTACGGCCATTTGTCCAACTGAGATCCCGGAGAACTGGGGGGCCGATGAGAAATGTCGGGGCACCCAGGATATGAGCCTCATCGAGGCCGTAGGCCTCATGCGCGGTGAGCTGGGTTCAGAGATTACGATTTATATTTGGCGAGAAGATTTTGATGAACCGCGCCCGTTCGAAATTCGTCGCGACGTCGTTCAATTGGCTTCGGTTGAGGCTGAAACCTTGGCACCGGGGTATGGCCAGTTGAATGTGCGTGCGTTTCAGGAACGCACTCAGGCGGAGCTGGCGACTGGACTCAAGAAATTGCACGAAGAAAACCCGGATGGTTTAGAGGGGCTCATCATTGACTTGCGTGACAACCCAGGCGGTCTTCTAAATCAGGCGGTGGCCATGGCCGATTATTGGATTGATGATGGATTGATCGTCTATACCCAGGGCCGGGATGCCTCACAGCGGGAAGACTATCGTTCGCATGCAGGGATGGATGAACCCGATTACCCCATCGTTGTTCTTGTGAACGCGGGCAGTGCGAGTGCCTCGGAAATCGTGGCAGGGGCACTTCAAGATCATGATCGAGGCTTGGTGATGGGAACACGCACGTTCGGAAAGGGTTCAGTCCAGACCGTCTACCCGCTTGAGGGTGGAGCCGGCTTGAGATTGACGACAGCCCTTTATTACACGCCGTCGGGTCGCTCTATTCAGGAAGTGGGAATCGAGCCGGATATCGAGGTGTACCCGAATTCCCCGAGCCAGGGCGTCTTGACTCAACGGTTGCGTGAGGCTGATTTGAGGGGCCACTTTACACACGGTGAAGCAGAGTCCGATCTGAAAGAGGCTGAGCTGGTGGATGCCGAGGAAGTCGAAGAGGCCACCACGAGTGTGCCCCAGTCGGAGGATCAAGACGCTTCGGCTGAGACGGCGGAGCTTGAAAACGAGGATGTTCTTTTGGCTCGAGCACTCGAAGTTCTCAAGAGTTGGACTTATTTTGAGAACTTGAGTCAGCGCCGAAGTGAGAAGTCAGCCGCAATGGTCATCCCTGATGAAAGTGTCTCGAAAGATGAGTCTCCTTAGTTCTAGGATCGGTTCGGGAAGGCGAGGAGGGCCGTTATGAGTGATCAGTCTGCGGCCTCTTCCCGTCGTCGTATTCATTCCGTTTCCGACTTAATCGGTGGCTTGAATGCTCTTCTTGAAGACCGTGTGGGTCGGATTTGGGTGATGGGAGAGATCAGCGGCCTTTCCCGTCCGAGCTCTGGTCATATCTACTTCACGCTCGGCGACGAACGGACCCGGATCAGAGCGGCCTTCTTCAGGGGGGCCGCGGCCAGAGTTCCCTTTGAGTTAAAAGATGGCCTGGAAGTGGTGGTCTACGCCGATGTCTCGATCTACGACCAGCGAGGCGAGCTTCAGCTTGTGGTTCGGAAGCTCGAGCCGAGAGGGCAGGGATCTTTACAGTTAGCCTTTGAGCAACTTAAGGAGAAGTTGACCGCGGAAGGTTTGTTCGACGTAGAGCGGAAGCGCGAAGTCCCGACTTTCCCTGCCCGTGTAGGAGTCGTGACGTCGGCGACCAGTGCAGCCGTTCGGGATGTCTTCAAGGTCTCGGGTCAAAGGTTTCCGTCCATGCGATTGTTGCTTTCGCCCACTCGGGTTCAGGGGGAAGGTGCTGAACATGAGATCGCGGCCGCCTTGGATTCGGTCTCACGTCAGCCCGAGGTGGATGTTGTTCTGCTGGTCCGAGGAGGGGGCTCTTTGGAGGACCTATGGTGTTTCAACACTGAGGTGATGGTTCGCGCCGTCTCGAGATGCCCTGTGCCGGTCATTACAGGCGTGGGACATGAGACAGATCTGACGTTGGTCGATCTTGCAGCGGACGTGCGGGCTCCGACCCCATCGGCGGCAGCGGCTCGCGTGCTTCCCGACCGCGATCATCTGAGCCATTTGGTCACACAGAGTTCCCGACGTTTGTTGGCGGGAATCCGCCAACAAATGAGAGACCGGCATGAGCAGTGGTCGCGAGAAAGAGACGTTCTTTATCGCCTGGCGCCGTCGGTTCGATTGGCCGCTCAGCGACGCCGAACCGAAGCCGCTCAGCGTGCATTGATTCAAGCCGGACTGCATCAGTCTCGTCTTCGAAGAGCGGAGCTGACTCGCCATGTGGGTCTTCTAGATTCATTGTCTCCCCTAGCGGTCTTGGCTCGGGGATATGCCTTGGTCCAGCGCGATGAGGGCGACCAGATCGTTCGCAAGGAGACCGATGTCAGCCCGGGTGAACGTATCTCGATTCGCCTGAGTGAAGGCCAGATTCGTGCGGTGGTGGAGGAGTCTGATTGAGCCTCGGCTCTCTGGAATGGTTCGGGCTCCGGAATCAGGACTGAACTCCAAAAAAAGCTTTTGGAATCAGACTGTTCCGAGTTTAATCCGTTTGTCGTGTGGGAATCGCTGGGGTAGCTTCATAACATGCCTGAAGATCATGATAAAGCGGCCTCTAAATCCGGACCAGCCGAAGGCGGGGTCTTGGAGTCTTTATCGTTTGAGGGGGCCATGGAGGCCCTCGAGACCGTTGTCGATCGTCTCGAAGACGGAGAATTGCCCCTCGAGGATGCCCTGCTGGAGTTTGAACGCGGTGTGGCGCTCAGTCGCCGCTGTCATGAGCAGCTCGATGCTGCGGATCGCCGGATCGAGGTCTTGATTGAGCAGAACGGTCATACGGTGGTCGAACCTTTTGATCTCGGCTCAAATGGCGAAGAAGATTCAGCCGAAGGAGAGGTCTGATGGATGTTCGGGCTTGGCTCCTTGAACGGCGTCCCGCTGTGGATGCAATGCTCCAGCAATGGCTCCCCGAAACGACGACTCCGCCGTCCTCTCTCCACGGGGCCATGAGACACCTGGTGTTTCCAGGGGGAAAGCGATTTCGGCCGGGCTTGGCCCTTGCGGCGGCCGAAGCCGTGGGCGGCCCCCATCAGGCGGCTCTGCCCATGGCGGCCGCGGTGGAACTGGTCCACGTGTATTCACTGATTCACGACGATCTTCCGTGTATGGACGACGATCATGAGCGCCGGGGTCAGCCAACGGTGCATGTGGCCTGGGATGAGTCCACGGCCGTGTTGGCCGGGGACGCTTTGCAGAGTCTGGCCTTTGAAGGTTTGTTGCGTCACACAGAACCCACTCTCGGCGCGGGGGCCGCTCTTGATTTGGCGACAGCCATCGGAGCCGGTGGTTTAGTGGGGGGGCAAGTGGATGACTTGGTGCAGTCTCGCGAGCCGGGGGACGAATCGTTCGTGCTCGGCATCCACCAACGTAAAACGGCCTGTTTAATCGAAGCCAGCGTGGTCGGTGGCGCTCGACTCGCCGGGGCATCTCTTGAGTGGCTTTCTGAACTCGCTTGCTTTGGATCTGAGGTGGGCGTGGCTTTTCAAATTGCCGATGACTGCCTTGACGAGGGAGAAGACGATGAAAGCTGCTCCTTGGTGACCTTGCTGGGACGAGAGGCTTGTCTGGATCGAGCCGAGTCTTTGCTCGATTCGGCCCTGAGGAGGATTGAAGGCATGGGTGAGGAGGCTGAGCCTCTCCGGGCGTTAGCTCGATTTTCAGTGGGGAGGGACGCATGAGCGAAAAACGCCTTTTGCATGGCATCGAAATGCCCGCGGATTTACGGCGGTTGCCGCAAGATCAAGTGGAGCAGGTGGCCAATGAAATTCGAACGGAAATTCTTGAACGGGTTTCTCAAACAGGGGGGCATTTAGCTTCAAGCCTTGGAACGGTGGAATTGATTACGGCGATTCATTACGTATTCAATACCCCTAATGATCGTCTTGTTCTCGATGTGGGGCATCAAGGGTACGCCCATAAGATGTTGACGGGGCGGCGTGTAGGCTTTGATGAGATTGGCCAAAGAGACGGGATCTCTAAATTTTTGAGGCGAAGCGAGTCTGAACATGACCATTTTGGTGCCGGCCATGCAGGGACTTCGATTTCAGCCGCGCTTGGAATGGCTCGGGGCAAGCTACATCGAGGCGAAGATGGGATTGTGATCGCTCTGATTGGGGATGGTGCCATGACCGCGGGCATGGCCTTTGAGGCCCTGAACCACGCCGGCCACCTCCAAGAGCAAAACTTGATCGTTGTTTTGAACGATAATGAAATGTCGATTTCACCGAATGTGGGAGCTTTGTCCTCGTTCCTCTCACGAAAAATGACGGCTCCGATGATGCGTCGGATGAAGGGGTGGGCCAAAGAGCTTTTGACAGGTCTGCCTGGAGACATGCTGCATTGGGCGAGAAAGGCTGAGGAGTCGGTGAAGGTCTTTTTCTCCCCCGGCCTCCTTTTCGAAGCTCTGAATTTTCGTTATGTGGGCCCAATTCAGGGTCACCGGATGGATGTGGTGCTGGAAACGTTTAAGAACGCCAAGGATATGATTGCGGCCGGTTCAGGTCCGATTCTGATCCATGCCTTGACGGAAAAAGGCCATGGCTATGCTCCGGCCGAAGCGGACCCACTTAAGTATCACGGGGTGAGCCGCTTTGATGTTCCTTCAGGGGAGTTTGCGCCCAAGAAGTCTGCACCGCCTTCCTATACGCGTGTCTTCTCGGACACCCTGATTCGTATGGCCGCCAAAGATGAACGAATTGTCGGAATTACGGCAGCGATGGCGCCCGGTACAGGCCTGGATCGCTTTCAAGAAAAGTTCCCCGATCGCTTTTATGATGTGGGAATCGCAGAGCAACATGCGGTGACTTTCGCCGCTGGTTTAGCCACGGAGGGAATGAAGCCCGTCGCGGCGATTTACTCCACCTTTTTGCAACGGGCTTACGACCAAGTTTTGCATGATGTGTGTTTGCAGAACTTGGACGTGACCTTTGCCTTGGACCGTGCGGGCCTCGTGGGAGCAGATGGAGCGACGCACCAAGGTCTTTGGGACATGGCTTATTTTCGGAATTTGCCGAACACCGTCGTGATGGCGCCCAAAGATGAAAATGAATTGCAGCACATGCTGGCCTCTGCGATTGAATATCCCGGGCCTGCGGCGGTTCGGTTCCCACGTGGAAGTGGTTTGGGGGTTCCGCTTGATCCTGAGATCAAACCGATTCAGATCGGCGAGAGCGAGTTGCTTAAGGATGGGGACGATCTCCTGATCGTCGCCATCGGCACGATGGTGCATCCCGCCATGGAAGCAGCCCAAGAACTCGTCGGTGACGGGATCTCTTCTTCTGTTCTAAATGCCCGCTTCGTCAAACCTTTGGATGACGAGAAGATCGTAGCTCTCGCACGTCGCTGCGGTGCCTTGATTACCATCGAAGAGCACACGGGACCGGGTGGCTTTGGCAGCTCAGTACTGGAATTGCTTGCGCGTGAGGGCGTGAATGTTCCGGTTCACTGTTTGGCGATCGGGTCTGGCGTGGTGGAGCATGGGGAAACGCCGGAGACTCAAGGTCTGGGTGTCTCAGATATTATTTCGGCGGCTCAAGGGCTTTTGAAGTGATTTTGGGCCCCACTCTTCGAAGAACAAGCGTGGAGTAGACCCTGTCCTCCGAAGGGTCACGTGCGAAAGGCCGTCGTCGTCTAGACGAACGCGTGCTCGACGACGGCTTCGCCCATTCCCGCAGCCATGCTCGCGCTCTGATCCTGTCAGGCGTGGTCTTGGTCAATGACACGCCGGCCGATAAGGCGGGGATGTCGGTGCTCGATACCGCAGTGGTTCGGCTCCGTGGAGAGGTGTCTCGATTTGTCTCGCGGGGTGGAGATAAGTTGGCCGGAGCCATTGAGGATTTCGCTCTCAATGTGGATGGCCTTTCATGTTTGGATGCAGGGGCCTCAACCGGTGGTTTTACGGATTGCCTTTTGCAGAATGGCGCGAAGAGCGTCGTCGCAGTGGATGTCGGCCGCGGCCAAATTCATGAAAAGCTTCGAAATCATGCGCGAGTGGTCTTGCTCGAACGCGTAAACGCTCGACATCTTGAAGCCAAAGATATTTCCCTGCCCGTCGACCTCGTAGTGGCCGATGTGTCTTTTATCTCTCTGCGCCTTCTCTTTCCCGCTTTTGCGCGGGTGGCTCCCCAGTCGGATTGGCTTCTCCTCGTTAAGCCTCAGTTCGAAGTGGGGCGGAGCCAAGTGGGAAAAGGGGGAGTGGTTCGAGACGACGCTCTTCGCGAGGAGGCTGTGAGTCTCGTTGTAAAGGAGGCCGAGAACTATGGGTACTGCCTTCATCAACGTTCAGATAGCCGTTTGGCCGGCCCCAGTGGCAATCGTGAAATTTTCGTTTGGCTCGTTCGGGCGTGAGCCTTTGGAGAATAGGAAGGGTGATTCCACATCGAGAGGAATCCGACCTGAGTAGGCCGCTTAAAAACCAAGTGCCTTGAGTTTAGATCGTGGGGCGGCTGGATTATGGATTCAGCACGCCCCCAAAGCGGATCTCGATGCCGATGGAGTGATAATTTACTTCCCAGCCCGCTTCCATTTTATTCCTAATCTCTGTTGGCAGAGCATAGTCGGAGACGACCGGATCCCAGTCTTCGCTGAGG
This sequence comes from Deltaproteobacteria bacterium, assembly GCA_002691205.1. Classification (GTDB taxonomy): domain Bacteria; phylum Myxococcota_A; class UBA9160; order UBA9160; family UBA4427; genus MED660. The sequence goes on along the minus strand of NZHD01000068.1, from coordinate 43,224 downwards.
GAGACCGAGCTGCTGTATCTGTAGAACACGCCAATGGCCAGGTTTCTACTTGGAATCGGATAGTCTACCCCGGCGCCCACTTGCCAACCGAGCCCCCATCCGTCGAGATCAGGGATCTGAGTGTCTTCAAACTGAAAGTTCACATGAGAGGCTCCGAGCCCCAGAGTGGCGTACGGTTTTAGGGCGAAGTCGCCCCCGAAGAGTCCGACCTTGAGCACGGGCATAATGGTCAGCGTATCGACTTCACTGCCCCCATATTTGTTCTCGGCATAGTCAATCGCAAGAAGGTCAATCTTAAAGTAGTCATTCAAAGAGGCGCCTATGGACCCTCCCACCGCCCAGCCGCGGTTGATGTCTTGATTTTGTTCAAGCACTTCGGTGTCAGCGGAGAACGTGAAACCGAGAGGTCGAATGGAGACGTAGGGACGCCCCCCTTCCTCTGCAGAAGCGAGACTTGTAAAGCAGAGCAGTACCAAGATTTGAGCGATGAATTTCATTTTCGACTCCCTAAGGATCCGTCGTTGGTTCAAAAAGACTTCGACTGCAATTCGCGAGCAGGGAGGAGTCTACATGCTTTCCAACGTTTTCGTGAACCCCCTGTTCCTAAAATGAGACAGGGATGGGTTGCGGTTAGTTTGAGTGTGACCGGGTCGAATAGCGCATATCAACCTAAAAGGGATTTAAAATCAGTCGAGCGTCCGCATAAATCTTCGATCAGAACGGCCTGTGGATGACTTTCTGAAGTGAAAATAGATTGTCTCCGGAACGCTGCGCCATAAGGATGGCATCCAAACAAAGTGCGATGGAGCACTGTTCCGGCTTAATTCTGTCTGCACAGCTTCAATGAAGGCGTGGCTGTGGCCATTAAGCGTGAGCGTGTATGCCGCGCGCGGGGCGCAGTGCGATGTCGAGAGCCGGCTTAGGGCGACGAGCTAGATCCCTTTTGGGCCTGTTTCCATCCCTGAGAAGGAGGTCCGTTGGCCCGAGTATTTACCCACGGGGGCTGCTGCGCTCAGGGGCCGGGCTAGCTAGTCTCTGCGGGCTAAGTTTTTGATCGTTCCCATTCGAAGGGTTGCGCGACGAAGCCCTCTCAGGTTTTGAGTGGCGCTGAAGAGCTTCTCGATAGAGGTGTCAGGTGGAAGCCTGGATTTCAATCGATGGCCTCATGAGACGCACCGGATACGGTCAGGGCAGGCCATTCGTGAATTTTAACAGTGACATGAAAAACGTAGAATAAGAGGAATAAGAGCTGTGTCGGAACCGAAATCGAAGAACCTCACTTGGCATGAGGGCCAGGTTTCTCGCCAGGATCGTGAGAAAAAGCTGGGCCAAAAAGGCTGTACAATCTGGTTGACGGGCCTTTCGGGGTCAGGCAAATCCACGCTAGCGGTTGCAGCCGAGAAGGTGCTCGCGGATCGTGGGCACCAGACTTACATCCTCGACGGAGATAACATTCGTCAGGGCTTAAACAGTAATCTTGGATTCTCGCCCGAGGACCGTACGGAGAATATTCGCCGGATCGGAGAAGTCGCCAAACTTTTTACCGATTCCGGTTGCGTGGTCTTCAGTTCATTCATTTCGCCGTATCGCTCAGATCGGGATGCCGTCCGGGAGATTATGGCCGAAGGCGACTTTATTGAAGTGTATGCCGCCGCCAGTCTCGAGAAATGCGAGGATCGCGACGTCAAGGGCCTGTACGCCAAAGCACGAAAAGGGGAGATCCCGGAGTTTACAGGCATCTCAGCCCCTTATGAGGAGCCAGAAAAGGCCGAATTGATCGTGGACACAGGGAGTTTGACTCTGGACCAAAGCGTGGCCATCCTCATCGAACACCTTGAAAAGAACGGCTATCTCTCCGGCTAAAACATATATCGGTCTTTCAGCTTGAGGTGGGGCCGGTCGATAAGGAGAGAATGAGAGCGTCTGCGGAGATCCTGAAAATCAGTCGTTCAAGACTAAATCTTGTGGCCATCCTGGCGACAGTGGTCAGCTTGGCCGGCTGCGCATCATCCCCATTTTCTCACCGTTCGGTCGATGATCGTTCGAAGGGTTCGGGGCGTGTGGTGCGTCCTGAAGTCGGCGCCGAGTACGACATTCTCGTGGCTGAGATGAGTGTTCGAGAGGCCGATTTCGCAGGTGCACAGGCGGCTTTTGAGCGGGCTCTGGAGAAGGATCCCGACTCAGCCACCCTCCATTTTCGTCTCGCACAACTGGTGGCTCAAAATGGAGATCTCGCTGAGGCCACTCGACTGGCTCAGCGAGGCGAGACTCTTGATCCGGAAGATTTGAAGGGTCGTCTTTTTCTGGCTCGCCTTTATCGACTGCAAAGAAATCTTCCTGCGGCGGAGCGAGTTCTCCTGAATTCAGAGGGGCAACCGGTCAATCCTGAAGCGGCCTTGGCTCTGTATGAAATTTATTTAGAGACCGGTCAATTGTCGACGGCTCTTGGTTTGGCTCAGGGTTTAGTTGAAGCGGATCCGAAAAGCTTAGGAGCGGCCATGGCCGTGGCCACGGTTTACGAACGTATGGGGCGAATGGCCGATGCGGAGGCGGCTCTTCTTCGCGTTCTTGACTACCACCCCGATCGCTTTGTGATTTATGCGCGCTTGGCGCGTATGCGTCGTGCTCGCGGAGACGGGGCCGGCGAGATCCAACTGTATCGGGATGTCTTGGTCAAATATCCTGACCACTATGGAACCCTGGTTAGTTTGGGTGAGGCTCAGATTTCTGATAAAGACATGGACGGCGCCATCGAAACGTATGTTCGTATTCTTGAGGTGTACCCCGATGACCCTGAGGTCGTTCGGCGTTTAGCTTCTCTTGAGTTCGGCGCGGGGCGGTACGAGGATGCAGCCAAGAGGCTGCGATATGCCGTTGACCAATATCCTGAACAGGTCGAGTTTAGATATTCGCTGGGGCAAGTTCTCAGAGTCACCTCGGAGCCCGAAGAGGCGATTCTCGTTTTTGATGAGATCAACAGCGACCACCCTCTTTACGTTGAGTCACGAATGCAGATTGCTCTATTACACCAGGAGCAAGGTCGACCTGAGCTGGCCTTAGAAGAAGTTGAAATCGTTCGCGAGCTTCGGTCTGATCGGGGACTCGATTTTCACGCGGCCACTCTTCGCGCGCAAACGGGCGACTTGTCGGGTGGAGCGGAGCTGCTCAAGGGAATGCTGAAGGAGACGCCCAATGATGAAGAGGTGTTGTATCAGCTCGGCGTTCTCTACGGTAATCATAACGATCCGGATCAAGCTCTCTTCTACATGGAACAAGTTCTGATTCAGAACCCTCAAAACCCTCAAGCTTTAAATTATGTGGGTTACACCTGGGCGGAGAGGGGTCAGAGGCTGGATGAGGCAGAAGAGATGATTCGACAGGCGGTTCGGTTGAGTCCGGGTGACGGCTATATTGTGGATAGCTTAGGGTGGGTCTACTTTCGTCAAGCTCAGCCTCTCCTTGAGGGAAAAAATCGGGCAGAGGGCCTTGCCCTTCTTGAGAAGGCCATTGAGCAATTGGATTTAGCCGTGGAATTAACAGGAGGAGATCCTGTGGTTTCTGAACATTTGGGGGATGTCTATTTACAGAGTGGCCGCCCTCAGAGAGCCCTTGAGTATTACGAGGAAGCCGTTGAACTTGAGCCACGAGAACTCGAACAGCCAGATTTGCTCGACAAGATTGAGACTTTGAAAAAAAATCTTAGCCATACGGATGGCGCCGCCCGGGAGTTAGATGCCCAGTGAAAAAGTGGATTTTGGTTCTTCTTTTTCTTTTTTCTTTGGGCCCGATGGCGTGTCGTACGCCTCTTGTGGGCAGCGCTTTGCCCAAGGACGACCCACGCCCTGAGCGACTGCGCGAAGATTTGCGTAAGCGATCTCAAGACCTAAGGGCGCTTCAGGGACGAGCCCGTCTCTCAGTGGAAGCTCCGGACCTTTCTTTTAATCGCCCGCAGCGACTGGCTCTCGAGCGGCCTGGTCGTCTACGCGTTGAGGTTTTGGGCTTATTCGATCAGGTGGCCGCTTTGATTGTGACTCGAGATCACGCCTATCAATTCTATGACGCTCGAAGTGGTCAATTGGAAGAGGGGCGAGTGGACCCTGAAATCCTTTGGCGAGTCGCCCGGATCGATCTATCTCCAGAGGAGGCGGTGGGCCTGCTTCTGGGTGTCCCGACTGGACATGCTGGCTTAACTGTTTCTGGTGCGGAAGTGTTTGAGAATGGAAGCGTAGCCTTTGGATTGGTGGACCCAGCGGGTGTGTCGCGAGCTCAGTTGACTTTTGATTCGAAGGGGCGGTTAGTCGCGATGCAACGAATGGATGAGAGCGGGCGCCAAATTTGGAGCGCTCGTTATACGAATTTTAAGTCGATCCAGCAAGGGGACGGTCAGACAATTGATTTTGCATTTGATGTCGAACTCAGATTTCTCAGAGTCGAGGCCGAAGCACGATTCATCTTTAGTCAGGTGGAGCTTCCGTCGGACCTGCCAGACGGCCTCTTCTTGTTGAAGCTGGCTAAGCATGAAGAGGGGGATTCGTCGAAAGGGCAGTGGGCCTCCATGGAGCCTCTTCAGCCATGAAGTCGTTAGCGAAAAGATTTTCTAAACGCGCTCTTTTTCTATTTGTCCTTCTGGTTTTAGCCTGTACAAATAATCCCTATCCAGATGCCGACAGCGATAAAAAAATTCTCTACCGATCGTATGTCGAAGCCCCTAGAACGCTCGATCCTGCAGTGGCTTACACGACAAACGCGCATGCGATTACGGGTGAGGTTTATGACACGCTGCTTGAATATCACTACCTCAAGCGGCCCTATGAGCTGATCCCCGCCCTCGCGGCCGCCTTGCCAGAGGTGATGACTCTGAATGACGGATGGACGTCGTATCGTTTTGAGATGCGAAAGGGGCTTCTGTATCAGAATGATCCTTGCTTTGAATTGGATGGCCCTGGGCACCTGACTCGAGAAGTCGTGATGGAAGACGTAGCCTTTGAACTGATGCGCTTGGCGGATCCAGAGGTGAACAGTCCAATTGTGGAACCCATGTCCAACATTCAGGGCTTCCAAGACTTCTCTGCTCGATTGATGGCAAGGCGAGAGGCTGATCCTGCCTTCTCGGAGCAACCGTTGCCTTTGCAGTACGCCGAGGTGGGGCCGATTGAGGGCGCGAAGGTGGAGGGGCGGTACACATTGACTCTCCGTGTGTCTACCGAGTATCCGCAGATACTGTATTGGTTCGCTATGCCTTTTACGGCTCCCGTCCCGTGGGAGGCGGTGGAATATTATGATGGTGATGAAGGGCGCCCTAGCTTTTCGGACCACCCCGTAGGAGCGGGACCCTATGTATTGTCGGAGTACGATAAGCAGTCTCGGTTTGTGCTCGAAGCCAACCCCAATTGGTATGGCGTGTTGCATCCGGAATGGAAGGCGCCTGCGGCTACTTATCCCAGTGAAGGGGCCCCCGGTGACTTTGAGGCCGGCCGACTGGATCCAGAGATGGTGGGGCAACCGCTTCCCTTCATAGAGCGGATTGAGTTTTCCCGTGAAAAGGAATCGATTCCCCTATTTAATAAATTTCTCCAGGGTTATTACGATGCGGCCGGTGTGATCAAGGAGAGCTTCGATAAGGTGATCCATGAGGGCGGATTGTCGGATTCGATGGAGGAGTCAGGAATCTCTCTGGAGAAGAGTGTTCAGCCATCGATTTTTTACATCGGCTTTAATATGGATGATGCGACGGTGGGATCCGAAGGGGGTGAACGCAGCCGTAAGCTCAGGCAAGCCATGAGTTTGGTTGTGGATACTGACGAGTACACTCGGTTATTTAGTAATGGGCGTGGAGTCTCTGCTCAGTCCCCATTGCCGCCTGGCTTGTTCGGGTATGACCCCGAATATGTAAATCCGTATCGTTTAATTGACCTTGAGCGTGCGCGGGAACTGCTGGCCGAGGCCGGCTATCCCGATGGCATCGACCCCGAGACGGGTCGACCTCTGGAGCTTACGTTTGATACCCAAGACACCTCGGCTCAAGGGCGCCTTCGTTTCGAGTTTTTCACTCGCGCCTGGCGGCAGCTGGGAATTAACGTGAAGATCGAAGCCACAAATTACAACCAGTTTCAGGAAAAGGTAAGAAACGGAGCGTATCAGCTGTTTATGTGGGGGTGGATCGCTGATTATCCGGACCCTGAAAATTTCTTATTCTTGCTGTCCTCCGAGATGTCTCGTTCAGTGAGCGATGGACCCAATACTGCTAATTTTCAGAATCCTGAATACGATGAGTTGTACCTTGAGATGAAGGGTCTGCCGAATGGCCCTCGTCGACAGGAGGTGATCGGAGAGATGCTGGGGATCCTTGAAGAGGAAAGGCCATGGATTGAGTTGACTCACTCTGAAGCCTACTCGCTCTTTCACAAGTGGTTAAAAAATGTAAAAACCATGGGCATGTCTACGCCGATGACCAAATATCGAGATTTGGATCATGGATTGCGCGCTCAGAAGAGAGAGGCTTGGAATCGCCCGGTCCTTTGGCCTATCTATGTGGGGTCCGCTCTTGTTGTTGCTCTTGTGATCCCCGGAATCTTCACTTTCATGCGGGAGCGTCAGTAATGCTGAATTACGTACTCCGTCGAATCGGCTACGGAATTTTTGTGGTCCTGGGCGTACTCTTGCTTTTATTTATTCTCTTTTTTGCAGTGACGACGCCGGAAGATGTCGCACGAAAAGCTTTAGGCGAGCGAGTTCCAGTGGCTGTGATCGAGCAGTGGAAAGTCAATCATGGCTATGACAAGCCTCTGCTTCCTGGTCCAGGTGCGTGGCGAGACAACATGCTGGTTGAACATTACCGTCGAATGTTAACCTTTGATTTTGGCCGAAGTGACGCGGACGATGTCCCGATTAGCGAGAGAATTAAGAGCGGGATTGGGCCAAGTTTAGCGCTCACACTCCCTCTCTTTATTCTGTCATTGGTGGTGGCTTTGCCCCTCTCATTGTTGGTCGCTTTTTTTAGAGAGACTTATATCGACCGAACAGGCGTTGTTCTTGCGGTTTTGGCCATGAGTGTGTCGATCCTTTTGTACATCATTGGCGCGCAGTACATCATCGGGCGCGTTTTGCATTGGTTTCCAATTTCAGGATTCGATGCAGACCCGCGTGTCATTCTTCGGTTTCTCGCTCTGCCTATTCTGGTGGGTCTGTGCGCTGGAATCGGCGGTGATCTGAGATTTTATAGGACCGTTTTTCTTGAAGAGAGCAATACGGATTACGTCAGAACAGCTCGCGCCAAAGGCTGCGGCGAGGCGCGAATTATGTCGAGGCACGTTTTTCGTAACTCCCTCATTCCACTTCTGACTCGAGTCGTGTTGGCGATTCCCTTTCTTTTTATGGGTTCTCTTTTGCTGGAGTCTTTCTTTGGGATCCCCGGACTTGGTGCGATCACGGTCGATGCCATTCAGGGCAACGATTTCTCAGTCCTGCGCACTATGGTTTACATCGGTTCGTTGCTTTTTGTAGGCGGGCAAATTCTGACGGACCTTTCCTATGGACTCGTCGACCCTCGAGTCAGACTCGAATAAGGAGAATTGGTGGCGGATTGGGTCTGGTCAAATGTCGTGGTTGCGCTCTTGCTCATGGGCACGGGCGGGGTTGTCTTCTATGCGCGCCGCTCACGAATGTGGACGGAGACCTTTTCTGACCTTTGGCGTCGTCGTCGATTTGCTGTGCTCGTTATTGGTTTTTACGTTTTAGTCGCGTTGCTTGATAGCGTCGCCTGGGTGGGTGGCATGGATCAGGGGGAGGATACCGTGGCCCGCTACGAGGCTCAGAGTATTCTCGATCGCCTATTTGCCGGCAGCCAAGAGAGGAGTTACTCGGCTCCTTTTGCAGATGTAGAATTTTATGGGGGCGCTCCTTTGACGCATCCGGGAGCACATATTCTTGGCACAGATTTAATTGGACGTGACGTTCTCTACCTTTCTCTGAAAGGGGCTCGAGTTGCACTTCTGATTGGTGGGCTCACGAGCTTGCTTGCGATTCCTCTTGCTCTTCTGTTTGGTATCTCGGCCGGCTATTTTGGTGGTCGTATCGATGACGTCGTTTTTTTCGTGATGTCGACTCTTGCCTCCATGCCAGGATTGCTTCTTCTTATTGCTCTGATCATGGTTCTCGGGAAGAGTACAGTGGCTGTTTGTTTTGCTCTTGCGATCACGGGATGGGTTGGTTTTTGTCGGGTGGTGCGCGGAGAAACCTTTAAATTGCGTGAACTCGAATACGTTTCGGCTGCTCGTGCCTTGGGGGTTTCTGAGTTTGGAATCATCGTACGACATATTCTGCCGAATCTGATGCATCTCGTGATTATTACCTTTGTGTTGATGTTTTCGGGCCTCGTTCTCTCCGAGGCGATTTTGTCTTGGCTCGGTATCGGCGTCGACGGAAGTTGGGGTCAGATGATCGACCAGGCGCGCAATGAACTTTCTCGAGATCCGATTGTTTGGTGGAACATCGTGTCAGCGGGCTTAGCGCTCTTCGGTTTGATCTTGGCGGTTAATTTTGTAGGCGATGCCCTACGAGATACGCTTGACCCTCGGACCCTGCGGGAGACGGAATGACAGCTTTGCTTGAGGTGAAAGGGTTAACCGCTCGATTTCCAGGGCCGGGAGAGGGTCTTCCTATCGTAGATGGAGTCGATTTTCATATCGATTCTGGAGAGGTCCTCGCGTTGGTGGGCGAGTCTGGATGCGGCAAGTCGATGACGGCTCTTTCTCTGATGCGTTTACTGCCCAAGCCGGGTCGAATCGCAAGTGGACGTGTGCGGCTTGGGGATGAGGAAGTCTTATCGATGTCTGTGAACGCGATGCGCCGAGTCAGAGGGCATCGCATGGCTATGATTTTTCAAGAGCCCATGACTAGTCTGAATCCGGTTGTACGCGTCGGAAAGCAAGTCATGGAGGCGATTCGTTTACATGAGGATGTGAGCCGGTCGGCGGCTCGCTTGCGCTCCCTGGAACTTTTCTCTGAAGTGGGCATTCCTGATCCAGAAGCTCGTCTCGATGCCTATCCGCATCAGCTCTCAGGTGGGCTTAAGCAGAGAGTGATGATTGCGATGGCGCTCTCGACGCGGCCCGAGTTGCTGATTGCCGATGAGCCTACGACGGCCTTAGACGTGACGATTCAGGCTCAGATTGTGAGACTGCTTCGTGATCTTCAGCGAGATCGCGGAATGTCCATTCTTTTAATTACTCACGATCTAGGTGTCGTGAATGAACTTTCTGACCGCGTGGCCGTAATGTATGCAGGAAGGATTGTGGAAACGGGCTCTCGGCAGGACATTTTTAAGCGTCCTCGCCATCCGTACACTCGCGGGCTTCTGCGCTCTAACCCTGCTCTCGCTGTGCCAGGAGAGAGACTGCCGGAGATTCAAGGCGTCGTTCCTTCGCCCGTCGAATGGCCCCAAGGGTGTCGGTTCTCGACGCGGTGCAGCGAAGTCTTTGAGCCTTGTCGGATTGATGTTCCTCAGACTACGAACCTCGGAGAAGGCCATCGCTGCGATTGCCATGGCGTGACGTCGTCGACGAACAGCGGGGACGGAGCATGAAGAAAGATGTCTCTTCTCCGCTGCTCTCTGTTGAGGGATTGCAGACCTGGTTTCCCATTCGAAAAGGGCTTTTGAGCCGAACCGTTGGCCATGTCCAAGCGGTTTCGGGCGTTGATCTTGAGATTAAAGCCGGCGAAACACTCGCTTTGGTGGGTGAGTCGGGTTGTGGGAAGACCACTGTGGGTCGTTCTATTTTGGGGCTGACGCCCACTCAAGCCGGTCGCGTAGTCTTTGACGGGGTGGATCTTCTTTCACTTTCCAGCGACGATTTGAAACCCTATCGGAAGAAGGTTCAAATCGTCTTTCAGGATCCCATGGCCTCATTGAACCCACGCATGCGTGTGCGCGATGCCGTGGCGGAGGGAATGCGGAGCTTTGGTATTGGTTCAAGTGAGGCCGATCGAACGGACCGAGTGGTTCGCCTTTTTGAGCGAGTCCAACTCGACTCAAAGCATATTTGGCGTTACCCACATGAGTTTTCAGGAGGGCAACGCCAGCGCATTTGCATTGCGCGCGCTTTAGCTTTGGAGCCAGAGCTTATTATCTGCGATGAAGCCGTCTCCGCGTTGGATGTGTCTATTCAGGCTCAGATTCTCAACTTGTTGAGCGATCTGCAGAGCGAACTCGGGTTGGCCTATCTGTTTATTACTCATGACTTGGGTGTGGTTCGCTACCTCGCGGACCGTGTGGCCGTGATGTACCTCGGTCGAATCGTTGAAGCGGGCTTGACCGAAAGAATTTTTAACGATCCGAAGCACCCCTATACCCGAGCCTTACTGGCTGCAGCGCCCTCTGTGGACCCTGATGTTCGCGGAGCCGCCCCGCCGGTGGGTGGAGACGTTCCGTCTCCGTCCGATCCCCCACCCGGGTGTGCCTTTCACACTCGATGTCCCGACGTGATGGATCGCTGTCGTGATCAGATGCCGGAGGAGAGCCTGCTCGAGGACGGTCGAGTTCGCTGCTTTTTAGCGGATTCAAGTCATTCAGGTTGAAGGCTTCGACTTTAGATTCCTTTGACCTCTATTGACAGTCAGGGATCTCCAAGCGACCCTCCGCTCGCGTTCGAGTTTTGAGACACCGCGACGTACGTTTCAGGGGCTCATTCGAAGATCTGTATAGGCAGCCCATTTTAAGTTTTGGGCAATGAAGTTTTGAAGTCGCTCAAATGGTCACGTGACTGAATCAGCGCAGCACAAAGGGGAAAGCATTATGCGGCTAGAATATGGATTTGCTCTCGATGAGGTCGCGACACCTCGTTTCGCCGTTGAGGCACAAGAAGGCATTGGGAAACTTTTTACGCTGGCGACTCTAACGATGAATGTTCTTGAGTCTCACGAAGCCGTCGAGATTGTATTTCACGGTCTGAACCCTGAAGATCCCCAGCGCAAGATTGCGAGCTTTAAGCAGATTATGGGGACATCCAGCAGCGCGAAACAGGTCACTTTTGATGAGGGGCAGGCGGGAAGCATTTTGGCTTCTTCGAGTTCATATCAGTGGCTCGTGGTTAAACGCCAATCCTGAAAGGGCGGGGTCTCTAGGCCTTTACGGTGGCCGCCTTAGATCCGAAGCCCAATCTAGCTTGAATCGGATCGGCTTGATTCCGTGATCCACTCACATGAGATGAGCAAGCCGTGGCGATGTTGTTCTCGGAAAGCGAGAACTCGCGGATGGCCTTCGCTTGGGCACGGGTCGTGGGAGGCCTTCCAAGCGCGTCGGGCGGGCGAACCCACGATTGTCATGTGGAGTCGTGATCGAAGGTTGGTGAGTCTCTGCTCATGAATGCGTAGTGCTCGACCATTCACCGTGACTGAAGTTGTGATTGGGTTCAGGAAATGGGCTTTTCTTTTGTCTGCACTTGAAGCCAAATGGGACTTGAACGCACTTTGCATATCCGATTGTGTTAGATCGGTTCGACGTAAGCCCCTCCCGCTCTTTGAGTCTAGAGGTTCCCGGCCATGGCCCACTCGCACACTTTGGCGAATTCGAGTGCGCTGATGTTGGCGGGCCAACTGGCGAGATTTTTTCTGAATGAGGGAATCGTGTTCGGGTGTCATAAGCGGGTGAGGGAGGGCTCTGCTGATGAGTTCTTTACGTTCTTCATGAGGCAGGCCTTCAAGCTCGAGAGAGAAGTCGAGGCGAGCGAGATCACTGATTCGACGACGATAACGAAGTTTTTGACCTCGCTGAAAGTCAATAAAAAGAGGGCCTGAAGGCGTCAATAGGATATTGCCTGGGTGGAGGTCGCCGTGAGCGACGCCGGCTTCATGTAGGTTAAAGATGGCTCCTCCACAGTCCGACGCGAGTTGGTGTGTGTCTGGCTTGGCTTCGGCCAATTGGCTTCCTAGGCTCGGCGCATGGATAAATTGGCTCACGAGAAGGACATCGCCCGTTGAGGTTCGAGCGAGTCCTAAAGGTTTGGGCGCCAGTGAGGTGGAGTTTCTTAAGGTTCTGAGAGAGCGCCATTCTCGTCGCCACGGCTCGCGTTTTAGCAGACGCTTGATGAGATTTACGAGCGGTGTCTGGTGGCGTGAGGATTCAAAATGTTTGACGAGGAGCGATTGATCATGAGGCCGATCTAAGCGCAGGACTCGTCGATGTTTAGAGCGAGCTATAACGTGTAGGTGAGAGGGTTGGGTGTCATCGTTGCGCCACCACTCGTTGATGTGGGTGCGGAGGGAGTCATCTCCGTGAATCCAGAGCAAGGGTTGTTTCATTCCTAGGTGTATCCGGACGGCGTGAGAGCTTGAGGGGTGTTCTTGCGAGAGTCGCCACGGAAGCTTGTAAATATAAAATTCATTTACTGTCCGTTCTGGTTTTTACGTTTTCCGATCCAGGCGCAGGCTACAGCACTGAGGGTGAAACCCAGCCCGGCCCAGATAGAATCTTGACTCCGGGGTTGGCAGACACCGAGGGGGCAAAAAGGAGCCTTCGCGGTGGAGGAGGATGGGACTTCCACCTCGGGCAGCCCAAAAGCCAGTTCGCGAGGGAGCTCTTCAGCGGTGGCGACTCCACTCAGGAGAGCGGATCCCATCCAGAGCGCAAAAGCCATTCCGGACAAAGGGCCGAGTCGGCGAGGGTGTACCTGCATGGCCCGTACAAGTCGAGTTGGATGAACAGAAAGATCCATGCCTAAAGGGTATCTCGACCCATGATCTGAAGCATCCCATCCCGAAGGGATTTAATGTTTAAGAAATGGGTTTGTTCTGAAGAATCTCAAACTTTAAATGGGTTCTGGCTTCTAGCTTGTCTAGAATGAGAAGAAACCTACATCGGGACGAGGAGAAGAAGAATGGGATATCGCTGTTTTGAAATTGAAGAGGACAATGGCGTTGCGCATGTACGTATGTCGCGTCCCGATGAATTCAACTCCATGGTCCGAGAGTTCTGGACTGAGTTGCCTGAGATCGTTCGAAGCCTTGATGCCACAGGCAAGACGCGTGCGATTGTTCTTTCTTCGACGGGAAAACATTTTTGCTCCGGTCTGGATACGAGTCTCTTGAGTGAAGGGGTGGGGGGCCAGCAAGGAGATCTTTCTCGCTCTCAGGCGCGTGCCCGAGAACAGATTCTGAAGTTGCAGGATGCGTTTACGAGTCTTGAGGAAGTCCGAATGCCGGTGTTGGTGGCGATTCAAGGTGGGTGCATCGGTGGTGCGGTGGATTTGTCCACCGCATGCGATATGCGGTACTGCACAGAAGATGCCTTTTTCTGCGTGCAGGAGATTAACGTGGGGCTGACGGCCGATGTAGGAACCTTGCAGCGCCTGCCGAAGGTGATTTCGGAAGGTCACGCACGGGAGATGGCTTACACGGGGCGAAGAATGAATTCTTCATGGGCTCGCGATGTGGGTCTCGTGAACGAAGTTTATCCCGATGCGGAGTCGATGATTCAAGCTGTTCTTGGTGTGGCGGCCGAAATCGCCGAGCGTTCCCCTCTGGCAATGTGGGGCACGAAAGAGATGTTGAATTACACGCGGGACCACACGGTCGCTGAAGGCCTTAATTACATTGCGACTTGGCAGGCGGGGATGTTCCATAAAGAGGACACCCGAGAGGCTTTCATCGCGCGTCAAGAAAAAAGAAAACCGATCTATGCCGACCTTCTGCCGCGTTCCACGGGCCTATGAGAGAGGGAGGAGGCCGGCTCTTAGGGGCTTGATCTCTGATGGCGCTTGAGCGCATGGACGACGTTTTCTTTGTTCTCCGATTGGGCCGTCGCGAGTGCGTTTTTTCCATCGATAGATCGGGCTTGGAGGTCGGCTCCATTTTCAAGGAGGACTTCGAGGACGGGCAGGTTGCCTTGTTGGGCGGCCATGATGAGAGGTGTGACTCGATTGAGATCGTTGGCTTCGATTTCGGCGCCAAGTTCAAGGAGGACCGAGGCCATCTCGGCATTGCCACCGAAGGCGCTGAAGTGAAGGGGCGTGAGCTGGCTCGCGTTTTTTGCGTTGGGGTCGGCTCCTCTTTCAACAAGGTATTGAGCCACCTCGATCCGGTCCGTCATTGCGATTTGGTGAAGAGCACTGGACCCTTTTTGATCCCTTTGGTCGATGGGGAGGCCCACATCAAGGAGGACTTCGAGGACGGGCAGGTTGCCTTGTTGGGCGGCCATGATGAGAGGTGTGACCTGATTGAGATCGTTGGCTTCGATTTCGGCGCCAAGTTCAAGGAGGACCGAGGCCATCTCGGCATTGCCACCGAAGGCGCTAAAGTGAAGGGGCGTGAGCTGGCGAGCGTTTCTTGCGTTGGGGTCGGCTCCTCTTTCAACAAGGTATTGAGCCACCTCGATCCGGTCCGTCATTGCGATTCGGTGAAGAGCACTGGACCCTTTTTGATCCCTTTGGTCGATGGGGAGGCCCACATCGAGGAGGACATCGAGGGTGTTGGGGTGCTTGTTCAGAGCGGCCAAGCTCATCACGCTCTCGCCGTCGGGCGATAAGACGTCCGTTTTTGCTCCCGCCTGAACAAGAGAGGCCGTAAGTTTGGGTTGGTCTCGAGTCAGGCTGAGAAGAAGGGGCGTCCAGCCCTCCGGGTCGGATGCATTGACATCCGCACCGTGGGCGATGAGCAAGAGGGTCGCTTGAAGTTCTCCGGCTCGAGCAGCTTCATGCAGAGGCGCTCCGAATTGAGGGCTTTGGAGATTAAGGCTTGCGCCGGCCGAGAGGAGCTTTTCGATCTGTCCGGTGTTCCCTTGTTGAGAGGCGTAGTGAATGGGCATTCGCTGATCGTGGTCGCGGACATGAATATTCGAGCCCGCCTGAACGAGCCAGTCGACCATCGCGTCATGGCCCTCGGTGAGGGCGACATGAAGAGAGGCTTGTCCGCTTTGGCTGAGGACGTCAAGCTCCTCGGATGTGGGGGCTATGATTTTGGCGAGTTCGGGTGCACCGCCCTGGGCGGCTATGTGGAGAGGCGTCCAGCCGTTTTTTGTCACCCAACGAAAATTCGCCCCGGCTTGAAGCAGGGTTCGCGCGGCCTCCACGTGGCCGGATTGGAAAGCCAGGGAGAGAGGGCTGACGGGGTCAGAATTGGGGTGGTCGGGGAGGGCTCCTGCGGAAAGGAGAATCTCGATCACGTCCACATGGCCCGCCTGCGCGGCATCGTGCAAGGGTCGCCAGTGATCGGAGGTGGCTTGGTCAGGCAAGATCCCAAGTGCAAGAAGTTGGGCGACGACGCTTGGATGTCCGGCTTTAGCTGCACGGTGAAGAGGCGTGGGGCCGCTTGGCGACTGTGATTGAAGAGAAGCCCCCTTGAGGGCCAGGAGTTCTACCGCCTGGGCATGGCCGGACTGGGCGGCCAACTCCAGTGCCGTGAGGCCGTTTAAGCCCGTTTGATTCAGCGGGGTCCCGGACTCAGTTAGGTTTCTTAAGGTGATGAGGTCTCCATGCCGGGCCGCACGGAGAATCGAGGCTTCTCCCGACGGCTCTTCGGCGCATCCCCAGAGTGCAAGAGAGAGCCATAGTCCCATCCAGAAAAGCGAGGGCCGCGCCCTCCTGTTCGGATGAGACTCTCGCCTTCGGAGAAGGGCGCTCACCTATTGATCCTGAACCAGGGAGATGAGGGTTTCGTGGAGCAGGCCATTGCTTGAGACAAGCTCTTCGCCCGTGAGCGGAGCCGGCCCACCTGTGCAATTCGTGACCGTTCCACCGGCCTCTTGAACGATCAGCGAACCGGCCGAAACGTCCCAGGCATGCAACTTGAGTTCCCAATAGGCATCCAGTCGCCCGGCCGCCACGTAGCAGAGGTCGAGAGCGGCGCTGCCGTCTCTTCTGAGTCCCCGGGCGGATTTGAGAACCCGCGCGAACCTCTCGATATTGTCGGAAGGGCTCTTGTGAACATCGTAGGCAAATCCGGTGGCGATTAAGGCTTGGTTGAAAACCGATGTCGAAGACACTTTGAGTTTTCGCTCTCCCAGCCATGCCCCGGAGCCTTTGACGGAGTAAAAAAGTTCATCGAGCAAAGGGTCGTAGACGACGCCGACTTGCGTCTTGCCGCGGAATTCAACGCCGATGGAAACGCAAAAGCGCGGAAAGCCATGCGCATAATTAGTGGTTCCGTCGAGAGGGTCCACCACCCAACGCCAGTCGCTATCGGCCCGTTCTTGGCCACCGCCTTCTTCGGCGAGAATCGCGTCTTCGGGGCGATCCTTTTCAATCGCGGCGACAATGAGTTCTTCGCAGGCATGGTCGACTTCGGTGACTAAATCGATGTGCGCACTTTTAGTTCGAATTGAGATGTCGGTTTCATATCGGTCTCGCTGAATTTCACCGGCGCCTTTGGCGCAACGGATGGCCAGTTCCAGCACGGCTTCGTCCTGCGGGGCTATTCGGTTTCGGTCCATGTGTCTCGGTCTGCTTTCAGATGAGCTCGGCTTTCACGAGCCGAGTCGATAAAATGTTTGTGCGTTGTGACGCGTGATTTGACTGATTTCGCTGAGTTCTTTTCCGTGAAGCTCCGCAAGGCACTCGCCTACGCGAACAACGAAGGCCGGCTCATTTCGCTTTCCCCGGTGACCTTCAGGAGCGAGGAATGGAGCATCCGTTTCAACCATTAATCGTTCTAGAGGGAGTCCCTGAGCGACTTCTCGGAGGGACGCGCTGTTTTTAAAGGTGACGATCCCCGAGAACGAGACCATGAAGTTGGCTTCCAGGGCGAGCAAAGCAAAAGGCAGGTTGCCGGTATAGCAATGAAGAACGCCTTGGATCTCACCTCGGCCCTCGGCGAGCCAGATCTCAAGCATTTCGGAGTAGGCGTCGGGTTCGTCTCCGCGAACATGGATCGACACCGGCATGTCGAGCTCGCGGGCGAGGGCGATTTGTTGGGCAAAGACCTCTCGCTGGATGTCGCGGTGGGACTTCATGTAGTGATAGTCCAGTCCGCATTCGCCGATGGCCACAACCTTAGGGTCCACGGACCACTCCCGGATTTTGGCGAGGACGTTTTCGTCGGATTCGGAGGCCTCGTGCGGGTGAACGCCGACAGTTGCATAGATGTCGGGTTCGGTCTTTGCTAAATCCACGGCGGCCTGATTGGCAGCAATTCCGTACCCGGACCCGATGGCCACCATTTCCTTTACACCCACCTCTCGAGCACGGGCAAGTACAAAAGCTCGGTCTTCATCGAATCGATCCGCCGTGAGGTGACAGTGGCTGTCTAGCCACATACGGTCCTCCTTTCTGTTTGTTGGCTTACTGGCTCATGGACGCGCGGAGTGCGAAGAGGCCTCGCTCGGCGGTCATTCGGGGGTTGGCATTACGTCGGACGAGTTCACGTCGACAGTTGAGAAGGGTTTTGTAGGCATCGAGTCGTTCAACCGACGTGATGTGGCCCTCATCAGCCTGTTCGTGAATCTTTTCCCGGATCCAGTCACCGGCCACCGACAGCATAAGGTCGACGGATTCGGCTGCTTCGGCTCGAGCGCCTTGGTATTCCTCAGCCCAATCCATCAACCCGGACATGCCAAGCTTTGTGATGCCATCGAGTCTCTCTACGAGATTCTCTACCTCCTCGTCTACGTCCTCCCCGCGAAGTGGTCGGCTGTGCTCCGCGGGATAGGCGACTCGGACGCACCGAGAGCGAATGGTCGGCAGGAGAGTAGTGGCGATGGGGGCCACCAAGAGGATGGAAGTGTTTGCGGGGGGTTCCTCAAGCAGTCGAAGCAAGGCGTTCTCGGCGGACGGGTGAAGCCAGGCCGCGTCGGCGATAATGGCGGTTCGCCATCCCCCTTCGTGGCTCCCGAGCTGTAAGGCTTTTTGCAGTTCTCGAACCTGTTCGATGAGGACGCGAGTTTTCTTCTCGGGAATTTCGATCCAATACAAATCGGGGTGATCTCCGATTTGTCGAAAGCGGGGCCCTTCTGCGGGCTTGGCGATTAAGGGAAGAGGATCTTCTGCGGGCGTGGATCGGCGACAGGCTGAACAGCGTTCGCAGGGTCTTGTGTGTTGGGGGTCGGCTTGGCAAACCGTTCCGCGCGCAAAACGAACGGCCGTTTCAAGTGGGGTTTCACCGGCCCCTGAAACTAAATAAGCGGAGTGAATTCGGCCGCTTTGCAGACTGTTTTCCAGCAGGATGTCAGGGCTTTGAGTGGGCTGATTCATCGTCGGCCAGAGTCTAGCTCGCATTTACCGCGCGGTCGCTGGGCGGTGAGTGGGGGGTCTCTAAAAGCCTGGGACCCGGAACTCGGTTCGGGAGAGCCCCCCCTCAAGCATTTTCGCAGGCCGCCGAAAGGAAGAAAAAGACCGAGCCATCGCTCACGGGAGTTGGGCGGGCTCGATGACCGGATTGAGTAAATCGGGTTGATCTTTAAAAGGGAGATTTAGCTCTATGGCCATGGGAAACTTTAGTCGCGCAAGACGTGTCGAGAATGATTCAGAAGCAGAAGCGAGCCCACCGGTTCCTACGCTTGCTCCGCCTCAGGCCGATATGGTCTCCGCCTTCATCGACCAAGGCTCTGAGTTTGAAGGCAAGCTCTCCTTCCGGGATACGGTTCGGATCGATGGGGTTTTTCGCGGTGAAATACGGAGTGAAAATACGTTGGTGGTGGGGGAAACCGGTGAAATAGAGGCCGAAGTTCTCTCCGGACAAGTGGAGATCAGCGGATCGCTGATTGGAAATGTGATCGCTCAAGAAAGCATCGTTCTGCATAAGACGGCTCGGGTTCAGGGCGACTTGACCGCTCCGAGTTGTGTGATCGAGGAAGGGGCTGTTCTCAACGGGCGAGTCGAGATGAAGTCTCCAGCAGAGATGTCCCCTGAGACAAAGCTTCGCGTGACCGAGAAGGCAGACTGGGAAAAAGACGATTCAGGATTTGATTCGGACAGGCGGCTGGAATCGACTCCGTCAGAGGTGTGAAATCCCGATCTGGACTTCGGCTTGAGTTCAATGACTTGTTTGAGGTACGCTTCTGTTTTCGTCGGAATCAAAGCCTGACGTTAAGGAGAGGCGGAGTTCATGAAAGTGCGTGTTCGGTTATTTGGGGCCCTGCGTGAAGAAGCAGGGGAAGAGGGTTTAGAGCTTGAATTGCCTGAGGGTGCCTTGGCGGGCGACGTTCGCACCGCGCTGGCCGAACGCTTTTCTTCGGTGGCTCAGTTTGGCGATCGTTTACGAATTTCTGTCAACCTTGAGTTCACACGACCTGACCAAACGTTGACGGCCGGCGACGAGGTGGCTTTGCTTCCGCCGGTGGCAGGGGGATCAGGATTGGATGACGTCAAGCTATGCACTTTGTCCGAGGCTCCACTGGTGGAGAGTGAAGTGGTGGCCCGTGTGGCCGGTGACGATACCGGAGGCGTCGTGACCTTTGTTGGAACGGTACGCAATCAAGCCCGGGGGCATCAAATTAAATATCTTGAATACGAGGCCTACCCGGAGATGGCTGAGCGAGAGATGGAGAAGATTGGAGCTGAGGCGGCGGTGCGTTGGCCAGGCTCTCGGGTCGCCATGGCTCATCGCGTAGGCCATCTCGAAATTGGCGAGGCGGCTGTCGTGATTGCGGCGTGTGCGCCTCATCGAGGCGAAGCGTTTGAGGCTTGTCGGTTTTGCATCGATACTTTGAAGGAGACGGTTCCGATTTGGAAAAAAGAAGTGGCCGTGGACGGGGCCTATTGGGTGGATGATCACGCATGACGGAAAATGAACCGAAACCGAGTCACAAAAAACATCATCACCGAAAAGAAGAAGCCGTTGACGTTTTGAGCGCCGTGATCACGGTGAGCGACACACGAACCCTCGAAACCGACACCGGTGGCGCCGTGGTGGAGGAACTCCTTCGCGCGGCTGGACACACTGTGGTGGCTCGGGAAATTGTCCCCGATGACAGAGAGGCGATTCAATCGGCACTGAGAGAATGCCTTAAAAAGGAGGGGCTTCGAGCGGTTATTTTGACCGGAGGAACCGGAGTTGCGCCTCGAGATGTCACACCGGAAAGCGTGGCGCCTTTGCTTGAAAGAGAGGTGCCTGGCTTCGGCGAACTTTTCAGGGCTCTTTCATACGAGGACATTGGTTCGGCGGCTTTGCTGTCTCGAGCCTTGGCGGGTTTATCCCAGGGGCGAGTCATTTTCGTCATTCCAGGCTCACGTGGGGCCGTGCGGTTAGCGATGGAAAAGCTGATTTTGCCCGAGCTGGGTCACCTTGCGGCCGAAGCGGTGAAAGGACCTTCTGGCGCCTCCGTGGCCTAGACTGACTTGGAAGCCAGAGTGAGCTTGAAATCGGTTTTTTAAGTGTGTTCGGTGGAGTCTGCCCGTCAAGGCCGTGCTTCAATCAGCCGATACGCTTCCGAGTGAGAAACCTCTTTAAAATCGCGCTCAAGCTCGGCTCCAGTCCATGTGGCTGGAGGGGCCTTCTCGGGAGCAGCCTTGCGATCTGGCTTTTGGGGCCTGGCATCGCAGTGTCGGATGTTTGGATCTGGGTGGATGAAGCGGGGATCACTCACTTCACTGACGATGCGGATCAGGTGCCGGACGAAGAAGCTCAGGCAGAACTGGATTGGGAGCGGCTTTCCGGCCTCTGGTCCGATGGTCTCATGGGTCCCGTTCTTGAGATGCCGGCCGAAGGTTCAAGTCGCTCCGAGGCGCGTGTGCAGAGGATCTTGCATGCGGCGATTCAAGATCTCTCGAAAGGGGAGGAGGCCCGAGCTCAAGCCGCCCTTCGAAGTGTTCTACGTATGGCTCCCCGTCAAGCCGAAGCGCATTGGTACTTAGCTTCCATGGATCGACAGCGAGGGCGTTATGCCCGGGCGGCGGACCATCTTAGAAGCTTTATTGAGTATGCCGACCCATCGCTTGAGACGTGGAGGGTTCTTGCACGTCAGCGTTTGGCGTTGCTTGAAGACGAGCGGGCGTTGGCGGATTCTGAACGGCCGCGAGGTCCTTTAAGGTTGATATCAACACCAACGGCTCATTTTGAGATTCGCGTAGACCAAGATATCGAGGCTCTGAGTAGCGACTTTGTGGAGCGTGTCCGGGCCGACCTCGAAGAGGCTCGCAGAGTGGTGGCCGATCACATGGGGGTGACCCCGACTGAGCCTTTAGGAGTTGTTTTTTATGGGCGCGCCGCCTACGCGCGGGCCCATGCACATCGTTTTAGTTTTCGAACGGTGGGATTTTTCGATGGTCAGATTCACGTGGCTGCGCCGGCTCACGCGGAGTCGGGTCTGCGTCCACTTTTGTTTCATGAATACACCCATGCGGTTTTTCGCGAAAAGACGGGAGGGGATCGTCCGTACTGGCTCAATGAAGGTTTGTCGCTTCAGGTGGAACGTTTGGCGAGCGGTGGATCAACGCTCAGCCGGAGCGAGAGATCTCTTTTGCGCGCTCAGCTTGAGACCGGACGATGGATCCCGTTGCGTGACCTGGTGGCGGGATTTTCAGGTCGATCCGACAAAGAGGCTCGCATTGCTTATTTACAGTCTGTTCTGGTGGTGGATTGGTTGACGTCTCAATTGGAGCCAGGTGAGATCGCGAAAATTTTAGAAGGTTTAGGCAAAGGGCTTTCGGTGGATCAGTCTCTTGAGTTGGCCATGGGGCAATCGAGCACCGATATTGAGGTGCATGTTCAGGAACAGCTACGAGGCCAGTTTCCGCAGTTAAGAGCGACGCTTCCCGCTTCAAGTTTTATTGGAGAAACGTCTCAGGCACCCTAAGGAGAACCTTGGGCCCACTCAATTCGCACTTTTTGCCCTTTTCGCCAGCCTTGACTTTGGGAGAAGCCAGCGGGCACCTCCAAGACTTGATCGACGAGCTCCGAACTCATCACGGTGGGGCCGTTCTCTCCGAGAACATGGCGTACGTCTCGAGCGATGCTTGAGATGCGACCGTCTCGAATCCAGATGATGTCGATGTCGAAGCGCATCCCTTTCATCCAGAACCGTCTGAAATTGGGTTGATCGAAAACGAATAACAATCCGTGCCCCCAACTCAACGTATCGCGCTCTCCCAGTCCGAGTCTCTGCTCCTCTGGGGTGAGAGCCAGTTCCACAGGAATGCGTGAATGACCGATGCTGACCCAGGCTTTCGCGTCTGGTTGACCTTGGTTGAAGCGAGCAGCTGTTTCGCCGCATCCCGAGAGGATCAGAACAGCACTCAGTCGTAGAATCAGGCTCAGCAGAGGCAGCCTGAAGACACGGTGGGTCTTAGACGTCTTGAGGAGGTCGATAGAAGTCAAAATCCACCATGTGTTCCTGCATGTAGGCTCTTAGGCGGTCAATCAGGCGAGCCTCAAGTTGACGGACTCGCTCTCGAGAGACACCGAATTCAGCGCCCATGTCGGCGAGGGTGCGCGGTTCCTCTTGAAGTAAGCGCTCGCGCAGAATTTGCGCATCACGCTCACTGAGAGTGGTGGCAAAGGATTTGATCTGCTCTTGAAAGGTGCGCTGAAGTTCGGCGGCGCCCAGGCTCACCTCGGCGCTCTCGGTGGGAGCGGCAAAGCCATCGCCCACCGTCGACCGTCCGCCTTCGTCACGGTTTAATGGCGTGTCGAGGTAGGTGTCCGGGCGTGAAAGTCGGTTTTCCATTTCAAGGACATCGTCTTCGCTGACGTCGAGTCTCTCCGCGATTAGTTTCGGCGAAACTTCAAAGCCCTCTCGCTCGAGTCGAGCTTTTTCCTTGTTCAGTTGGAAGAAAAGCTTGCGAGAAGCCCGTGTCGTGCCGAGTCGAACGCTTCGCATGTTGTCGAGAATGTATTTCAGGATGTAGGCACGCACCCAGTAGACCGCATAAGAAGACAGACGAACGCCTTGATAGGGGTCGTAGCGTTGCACGGCTTCCATCAGTCCCATGTTGCCTTCTTGAATCAGGTCGAGGGTATTCGTCCAAGCTCTGCGGTACTCCATGGCGACTTTGACGACGAGTCTGAGATTTGAGAGCACTAGACGCCGACCGGCATCCATGTCGCCTTCCTCGGTCCAGCGAATTGCGAGCTCGTGTTCGTCTTCTCGAGAGATGGGAGCATGTTCTGAAAGTTGCGACATGTAGTTTGAGAGCGCTGTGCCTTGACCGGGCGCGCTGGGAAGCGTGGCGGACTCGTCTTCAGCAAAGCTTTCAAGCGGGATGGGTGTGGCGGCCTTCTCGGAATCGAGGATCAGTGAACCGTCGGCGAGGGTGTCGATATGACCCGCCGTATCCACGTCGATGTCGATGGCCCCCTCACGAAGATCTTCGTTCGAAGGTAATTCGTCCTCCTCGATTGGAGGCAGTACTTCGGGGTCTTGGCCGCTCAATCGGAGTCCTCAAAAGACGGGGCCACAAAATGAGACCCGCCTTAAAAAGCGCACATCGCGTCGGCCATCGACCCGGGGTGCGCACGCGTTCAGGATAGCAGAGCGCCCGGAGATGCTCGCGCGACCCAGGGGCCTTTCTCGTAGAGGCGAGATTGGAGTTGATGACAGAGCGAGTGAAGAGGTCGCTTAAGGCCCGCTTTAGGGCGCTTCCGTGATGGGAGTGGCTTCCTCTTCCGCCGTGAGATCCTCGTCCTCATCGCCCTTCATCGTGCGAATGTGCGCCACGATGTCGTTGAGTTGAGGGTCTGTCAGCGTGGGAACGGGCGCCATAAAGGGAGAGCCCCCATATTTCATGGCTCCGTTTTGAATGACAAGAATTAAATCTGCATCTCCTCCCGGCACGCCGTCCTCATCCGCGTCAAACTGAAAGTCGCCCACTGTGAAGTCCCGTGGGCCGGGGGTCAAGGCGGCCGCAATGGGCCCGTCTCCTTGGCCGGAGATGCCATGACACGAAGCACAGTTGGCGTCGAATAAGACCTTGCCGGCTTCGGCGTCCGCCGCCGCTTGTACAGACCCGGCCGTGACGAGTTGAACGAGAAGGATTGGAATCCAAGTGAGGATCTTAGCTCGATTCATTTGGCGCCTCCTTGAGACTGACCCGAGGGTGAATCCAGATCGAGGTCGACCCTTTCATCCTAGTTCCCTGAAGACGCTCGGCAATTACTCGTTTTGTTGCACCCGGTCTTCGACCCACCTGACGAGAGTCCGTACAGCGACGCCTGTCGCCCCTGTTGAGTGGTAGCTGTTCTGAGGGCTCTTCCAACCGGTCCCTGCGATATCCAGGTGTGCCCACGGGGTATCCCCCACAAATTCCTTTAAGAAGGCCGCTGCGGTTGAGGCCCCGGCCTCCCGGGTACCCGAATTTTTGAGATCGGCGATGGAGCTTTTCATGATTCGCAGATGATCGGGGAACAGGGGCATGGGCCACATGCACTCGCCGGTTTCATCGCCGGCCTCGGCCAGTTCTTCTTGAAGTGCTCGGTCGTTGGCGAAGCACCCCGTGGCCCATTCTCCCAGCGCAATCATGCACGCGCCGGTGAGAGTGGCGAGGTCAATCATCGCTCTCGGTGAGTACTGGTCCACCGCGTAGTCGAGCGCGTCAGCCAGAACAAGTCGGCCTTCGGCATCGGTGTTCGTGATTTCGATGGTCTTGCCGGCACGGCTGCCAATCACGTCTCCGGGGCGGTACGCTCGACCCCCCGGCATGTTTTCAGCGGCGGCGACGAGGCCAACGACATGCACGGGCAAACGAAGTTCAGCAATGGCTTGCATGGCTCCGATCACCGCAGCCGCGCCCGACATGTCGTGTTTCATATCTTGCATACCGGCCGAGGGCTTGATGGAAATGCCTCCGGAATCAAAAGTAATGCCCTTGCCTACAAGACACAGGGTGCCGATTTTTCGGCTCTTCGGATTTCGCGCACCCCGGTGTTCAAGAACGATGAACTGGGGCGGGTTTTCGCTGCCTTGGCCCACGGCCATCAGGGCCTCGAAGCCGCCTCGTTCCAGTTCCGCCCCTTTTAGAACGCGGCAAGCCAGGCCTGTTTCCCGAGCGACGCGTCGGGCTTCGCGAGCGAGGACCGCGGGCGGAAGCGCGTTGGCGGGTGCGTTTGAAAGGTCGCGTGCCAAATTTTGGCCCCGACTTGTGATGAGGGCTTGATTGACGGAGTTGCGGAGTTCCGTGATTTTTTTGGCGCCTTCGAAGATCAATGAAACTTGTCGCAGGCTTCCGTGGTCTTGGAGGGCTGCTTTCTTCTTCTTGCCCGTTGTCTTGTAGCGATCGTATCGGTATGCGCCGAGCACCAAGCCTTCCGTGAGCGCTGTCGCGCAGGCTTCACTTGAGAATCGTCGTGTCTTGACTCCAAGAATGGAAATCTTTGCGATTTTCCGATTTTGGGCTTCTTGAGCCGCCGTGCCGGCGAGGTTGCGTAGATCTTCGAGTTCCAAATTCTCGGCCGGACCCAGCCCGTAGAGCATAAGGCGAGTGACCTTGGCTCCTTTTTCCGTGGCGTAGGTGACAGACCTTTGTCCCAGTCCAGCTTTGAAATCGCCACTTTGGAGAGCGGCCTGAGCGGAGCCACCGAGTTCCGTGTCCAGTTTGATCAGGGCTTTTGAAAGCAACCCTTGAGGCGTATCCGTCTCTTTTGCGGGGCTGAATACGGGAACCACCAAGAGTTCTGACGGAATCTCTGCTGCACTTTGGGTTTTTACAATCAGTTTGATCATTCTTTCACTTCCCTCTCATATTTTTAGGTCACAGCCCGCTTTGAATCAGTCCATGGGGGCGAGCTTTGGTTGAAGCCTTTCGACGGCTTCTATAGACTTGCAGTGGAACCCCCCTGTTGCTTGAGTCGCAGAACTTCGCGCCGTTTAAGCACTTTACTAATTTAGCCGAGTCTCACTGTTTTGGGCGAAGCTCGGAGTCAGACAGCAGGCGCAAAAGCGCTTGTTTGAGGACGGGGGCGATACGTGGTCATCGATTTTACGGATCTGATTCTCCAAGCGGGTTTGATTGTTCAAGCGGTGCTTTTGATTCTACTGGGTTGTTCAGTGGGGTCTTGGGCGATCATACTTTCCAAGTGGCGGGAACTTCGTTCTGCTCAAAAGGATAGCGAGGCCTTTCTCGAGGTCTATCACCGGGAATCTTTGGATGAGTCTATCGGAGCGGCTCGGCACCTGGGCCAAAGTCCACTTTCGATCATTTTGCTCTCCACATGCACTGAAATGAGCCGAATGACGTCGGAAAACGAAGAAGTGGAGGTCAACGGGTTACAGGCTTCGCATCGGCGCTCTCTGCGGAAGGTGATTTATTGGACAGCGGATCGGGAACGCTGGCGTTTGGAGCGAGGGGTTCAATTCCTGGGAACTGTGGGCAGTTCCGCGCCTTTCATCGGCCTCTTTGGAACGGTCGTGGGCATTATTACGACCTTTCAGAGCATCGGAGAGGCCGGCAATGCCAGCTTGGCCGTGGTGGGACCGGGTATGGCGGAGGCTTTAATTGCGACCGGGGTGGGGTTGTTGGCGGCCATTCCAGCCACGATTGCGTACAACGTGTTCGTCTCTCGCCTGGATGTCTTGGGAGGGTCAATGGATCTCTATGCCTCCGATCTGGTGGACGATCTGGGTCTGGATAATCAGACCCATTCGAATGTGGGTTTGTTGGAGGAGCTTTAGGCCATTATGGGCGTTTCCCTCTCTCGATCCTCTCGTCGAACGCGCTCTGAGATCAACGTCACGCCTTTTGTCGATGTGATGTTGGTGCTTTTGGTGATTTTCTTGGCCACGGCTCCCATGCTGCAACAAGGCATGGATGTGAACTTGCCGAAGACCACAACCCAGCCCCTTCGAGTCACCGATGCGCCTTTGATTTTGTCGGTCAACGTGGAGGGAGAATACTTTTTGGGCAAGAAGGCGGTGGCTTCAGCCGAACTTGAGACTCGCTTAAAGGCAATCTTTGAGGCGCGCGATTCAAAAGAAATTTTTCTGAGAGCTGATCGCAAGGCCCCCTATGGCGTGGTCGTGAAGGCGATGGCGGCGGCCCGCCGTGCGGGCTCGACGCAGATCGGCATTGTGACCGAGGCGGGGCCATGAGGTCTGAAGTGGGGCTCACGGGAACCCAAAATCGATTCACGGGTCTAAAAGGGCAAGACAAGTAGGGGCAGACAGCATCTTGGCGAGTGCGACATCCACTCAGAACTGGACGAATTTTTACGCGGCCCCAAGTCGTGGGCCCCGTCGGATGTGGCTTCTTTCCGGAGCGGGTCATCTAGCGCTTTTCTTCATTCTCATTTGGATGTCGAGTTCTCCGCCCCGTCGAATGGCGCCGGCCTCGATCTCGGTGAATTTGGTGGCTGCGGCTCCGCCGGCTCCACGCGCCACGCCCAAAGCTGCGCCACGGCCTGAGCCGAAGCCGGCCCCCGTTCAAAAGAGAGTCGTGAAGCCGGCGCCCAAGCCGCCCGCTCAGGTCAAGCCCGTCCCCAAACCCCCTCCGCCTCCCGCGCCGGCGAAGGTCAAGGTGCTGCCGAAGAAGCGCACCGCGCCGGCTGCGAAGCCGAAGCCTAAGAAGAGAGCTCCTCGTCCCGAAGAGCTGTCTTATGACGACGCTTTAGCGAAGCTCAGAGGGGAATTGGGAGAAACCGTGGCGCCTCCCGTTCCTGCCGTCGCGGCTCTCGCGACTCCTAAGCAGCCGGAAGCGTCGGCTGCGCCTTCAGCTTTGGTATCGCCTTCGGCCTCGTCAAGGGGAGAGGCCATTTCTCCTGAATTGGCCGCTTGGCACTTGGCGGTGAAACGTCACATCCGTGGTTATTGGGTGATGCCGCCTGAATTTCGAAACACTCTCTTGGTGGCTGAACTTGCGATTGAAGTGACGGGAAGCGGGGCGATTCAAGGCCGTCCCGAACTGTTGCGCACTTCGGGGAATCCCTACTACGACGACAACGCAATACGGGCTCTCGCCAAGGCGAGTCCGTTGCCGCCACCGCCCACTCCAGGACGCAAAGTGCTCGTCTTGGCCGCTGAGGAGTGAAGACATTGAAGAAGTCACGGTTGAGAGTGGATTCAGGAAGGAGATGGGGGCGTCTTTCTTTCTCTTCTTCGTTTTTGTGGGTTCTCATGGGCGTCGGGCTTTCGGTGCCTGTTTGGGCGCAAGGGCCGGCCATTGTCGTGACCCCAGGCGAGGGGCGCGTTTTTCGGGTGGCGGTGCAGGTTTTTCGCGATGACGCGTTGCCGCAAGATGGGGCCCGTTCAGGAGACCTCCGCGAAGAAATAGAAGAAGCCATGGTGTTTTCTGATGTTTTACAGCCGCTTTCTCACGCGGCCTTCCTGGGTTCCGAAACCAGCTTGGGTTTAGTCTCGGGTCGCAGGGCCGACTGTGCGCAGTGGACGCAGGGTGGGGCGGATGCGTTGGTCGAGGGGGTGATTGAACGTCGGGGGCAGGAGCTCGCGGTGAGGTATCAGGTGTGGGACACCGCGCGCTGCAAGCGGTTGACCCTGGGAGAACTCGTGGGTCCAGACGCAAATCGTCTTCGGTTGGCGAAATGGTTGGCGGACGATGTTGTGGGGGCGCTCACAGGAACCCCCGGCGTGGCCGGCACGGAGATTGCGTTTATTTCAGACCGTTCTGGAGAACGCGAGGTGTATGTGATGGATGCGGATGGAGGGCGTCAAAGGAAGGCGACGCGGGGACAAAGCATCAAAGCTTTCCCCGACTGGATGCCGGATGGGGGCGCGATTTTGTACACCTCCTATCAAGATCAGGGCATTCCGGGGCTTTATTTGAGCTCGCGTGGCGCCTATACGCCCGGGCCGATTTTGACCCGTGTTTTGCCAGGAAAACCCAAGTATCGGGGTGTTTTTGGGCCCGAAGGTCGCTTCTTGGCCATGGTGACCAGCGATGATGGCGCCACGGAGATCTATCGAGTGGACCGATCGGGCCGCAATCCGAAGCGTCTGACTCGAAATCGCAGCATCGATATCTCCCCCTCCTGGTCGCCCGATGGGGAACAAATCGCGTTCGTTTCCGACCGTTCGGGTTCGCCGCAGCTCTACATTATGCAAAGCGATGGTCAGGGCGTGCGGCGGTTGAGCTTTAACGGCGATTACAACACCTCCCCCGCATGGTCCCCCGACGGTCGCTGGATCGCCTACGAGACACGAATTTCGGGCCAATTTGATGTCTGGCTGATTGATCCTGCAGGAGAGGTGAATGTGCCCCTTGTGACCCATCCTCGGAATGATGAATCCCCGAGTTGGTCTCCAGACGGCCGTAGGGTCGTCTTTAGCTCGACTCGTCGGGGGCGTGCCGACCTCTACAGCGTGGATTTAAGGGGTGAAAAACTCCGCCGATTGACAAAAAAACAGGGGGATAATCTGCAACCGGCCTGGGGGCCCTTCGCGAGCGAAATCTCGCGCTAAACTGCTGCGTCCCTAGACTCCATACGAAGAGGGGTGGGACACCAGATCATGAGGAGACACACAATGAAAGACGCCCGAAAAGGCCGCATGCAAGACGCATCCCGAGGTGGCTCGCGGACGGCTTCGCTTGTGATTCTGGCTCTTTCGGTCTTGGCTCTGGGTTTCGGTTCTGGGTGTGCGACGAAGGGCGATTTTAGGAAGCTTGAAGAGCGTGTCCTTGATCAGTCACGCCAGTCTAAAAAACAGCCTGACCCTTTTGAGCGGATCGCCGCTCTTTCGGCTGAGATTGAATCATTAAGGCAAGACCAGCAGAGGATGGCCGGTCAGCTTGAAGTCACACAGAAAAAGGCCGAAGACGCTCTGACCGAGGCACGTAAGGCCCGGCAAGCGGAAGTCTCAAAAGCGACTAAAGCCAAAGAAGCCCAGGTGGCAAAAGCGGCGGCGGCCAAGGAAGCGGCTGAAACTGCCGCGGCGTCTAAAGAACTGGTGGCGTACCAAGAGGCGCTTCGCGCCTGGCGGGCCGACGAACAGCAACTCTGCATTGATCAGTTCCGAGATTTTCTTCAGAAATATCCTGCCTCTCCGTATGCAGACGATGCCGCTTACTGGATGGCGGACTGTTACTTTAAGCAGGCCGATTATCGAGTGGCGGTGTTACGTTTTAATGATGTCGTGAGGGTCTACCCAACGGGAAACAAAGCGGCGGATGCGCTTTACCGACAAGGGGAGTCTCTGCTCAAGTTGGGGCCCGGTTTTCACGATGCTGCTCGTACCGTTTTTAAGCAAGTGGTGAAGGACTATCCGGATTCGGACAGAGCCCGGGAAGCGGAGCAGAAACTTCAAAGCCTAGGTGTCGGCTAGGCGGATTAAAAAGTGAGCGGGTGATATAGGCGGACCCGGCCAAATGGCAAAGTCGCCTCGTAACCTCGACGTCGAGAGGGTGAGCATTTGAAGAAGCGGGACATGGAAAAGTTCAAGAAGATCCTCCTGCAACAGAAGGACGATCTGCTGGGGAATGCTCGCAAAACGCTTTCGGGAGATATCCATTTGGATCCAGACGACTTTCCGGATGAGATTGATACGGCCTCCTCGGAAATGAATCTGGCTTTCCAAGGGCGCTTGCGAGAGCGAGAGCGAGGCTTGATTAGCAAGATTAATCAGGCCCTGGATAAAATCGAAGACGGTATTTATGGCGAGTGTGAGGAGTGTGGCGAGCAAATTTCGCTGAAGCGGATTCAGGCACGTCCTGTGGCTGAGCTTTGTATTGATTGTAAAGCCGAGCAAGAACAGCTCGAGCGACGCAACGCCTGAAAGGCGACTTTCGTTTGGCTTCTCAGGCTCCATCCGCCCTTGTTCTCGGAATTGAAAGTTCCTGTGACGAGATGGCGGCCGCCGTCGTTCGTGAGGGGCGCGAAATTTGTTCAAGCGTTGTTTCAAGTCAGGTGGAGGTGCACTCTCCCTACGGAGGGGTCGTGCCCGAATTGGCTTCTCGAGATCACGCCCGGGTGGTTTCTCAGGTCGCCGAGCAGGCGCTGGATGAGGCCGGCGTAAAACTCTCTGACCTGGCCGGCATTGCCGTGACGGCCGGGCCGGGGCTCGTGGGGTCTCTCCTGGTGGGGCTCTCCTTTGCCAAGGCGCTGGCTTACCGGGCCGAATTGCCGCTCGTGGCCGTTCATCACTTGGCGGGCCATCTCGCGGCAGCAGAGCTTTCGGAGCCCACGTTGATCGCGCCGTATATGGGGTTGGTGGTCTCGGGCGGGCATACCGCTCTATACCGAGTGGAAGAGGAGGGGCCGCCCCGGTTGCTCGGAGAGACTCGGGACGATGCCGTGGGCGAGGCCTTTGACAAGGTGGCTAAATTGTTGGGTCTGGGTTTCCCCGGTGGACCTGCGGTCTCGGCCGCGGCGCAATCAGGCAATCCAACAGCGGTGGACTTTCCACGCCCCATGTCACGGAAGGCCGGTCTCGACTTTTCATTTAGCGGGTTGAAAACGGCGGTGGCACTTGAAGTTCAGCGGCGAGGCGGTCAAGAGGCTCTGGGCGAATCCGGGATCGCGGATGTCGCGGCTTCCTTTGAGGCGGCGGCCGTTGATTCCTTGGTGGTGCGCAGTCGGAGAGCTCTGAAGTCCGAGAATCTTGATCGATTGGCGGTTGTGGGCGGCGTGGCGGCGAACCGAGTTTTGCGGGAGCGCCTTGAGGACGAAGGCCGGAAACTTCAGTTTGAAGTGATATTTCCGCCCCCGTCTCTTTGCACAGACAATGCGGTGATGATCGCGGCCGCCGGGTCAAGGGCACTGGCTCGGGGTGAGCGGGACGGTTGGTCGGTGAGCGCCTTTTCTCGGGTGCCCGTGGGAGAAACGCCCTGGCGAGGGGGGGCTGAGTGAGCGAATCGGCTCGCTCGCTCTTAAATCGTCGAGGGTTGCGACTTCGCCGCGAATTAGGGCAAAACTTTCTCACCGATGCTCGTCTCGCGGATCGTCTCGCCGACCTGGCGGGAGTTCAAGAGGGCGATCAGGTGATCGAAGTGGGAACAGGGCTCGGCGTTTTAACCCGCGCGCTGGCCAAACGCGCAGCGCGTGTGATCAGCGTAGAGATCGATTCGGGGTTGGTGTTGGCCCTCAAGGAAGAAGCTCTTCTGCCCGACCATGTGGAGTTAGTGCACGCGGACGCATTGGATCTCGATTGGTCCGCCTTGATCGCCGGCTTGGATTCGCCCGTGCGGGTGGTGGCGAATTTGCCCTATTCGGCAGCGACGCCATTGCTGCGCATCCTTCTAGACCAACGGGATCGTCTTGAGGATTGGTCGGTGATGGTCCAAAGAGAGGTGGCGCGCCGGTGTGTCTCGCGCTGTGGGCAGCCGGACTACGGGTCTTTCGCGGTTCTTCATGCGCTTACTGTCGACGCACAGGTCCAGCAAGATTTAGGACCCGGCAGTTTTTTTCCACCGCCGAAGGTGCATTCGAGTTTTCTGAGAGTGTGGCCGCGTCGTACCCCTCTTTTGCGGAGCGATGAATTGCTCTGGGTGGAGCGCGTGATTCGAGCCGCTTTTGCAAAGCGTCGAAAAACGATTTTAAATACTTTGAGAGCGGCGGGCTTCGTGGCTCGTGAAGAGCGTTCTGTTCTTGAATCCGTCTTGGCTCAGGTTGAAATTGATCCTTCGGCTCGGGCTGAAAGCATCGACCCCACGCGCTTGTTGGCCTTGGCCCGAGCTCTTCGAACGGTCACGGACAAAGAGCCCAATTGATTCTTGCGTCTTGCGCTGGGGCCAGAAGGCATGCAAGGTCGGTGTGTGGACGAAACAGATATTCTTGAAAATTTGTTTGAGCTTGCCCGAGCGGCTCAGTTTCAAATTCGCGCGGCCGGAAGACTCGGCCCGGATGACCCGCCCTTGACCAGCGGCGTGTGCCGTCTGCGTGGCCAACTCTATATCGTGCTTTCGGCCGGCGAGTCCGTTCCCATGCAGATCGACACCCTCGCCACGGCCCTTCGCGAACACGGAGGTGACTTCCTCCAGGACCGACACCTCCCCCCGGCGATTCGAGAGCTGATTGACCCCGCGGGAACCGAATCTTTCGGTTCTGCTTGACGATCGCAGGCGGTCAAGCCACAATTACGGCGTCGAAGGGCACCGCAGGTTGCGGGCCTCATCAACAAACAAACCCGAGTCCAATTCGCTCGGAATCAAAGAGAGGCGCTCCACTCGCTCTGAAAACGCTTGGATCTTGAGTGCGAAAGCACTGTCCTGATTGAGACCTGAGGGTCGGTTGGGGTTAAGAGACCGAGACGGGGGTGAATACGGAGAGGTCGCAGTCGTTAGAGAGTCTCAGCTAGGCCCGTTTCTGAAGTCCAGCGGATCGGGTCTCTCAAGCGAATGCATCGGATCTGTTCGTGCCCCAGAAACGAAGCGATGAGGGCCTTTGTTTGCTTCTGAAATTGTGTGAAGGATGCTCGGTTCAGTCGGAGATCCCCCATGTCCACTCTTACTGCGTCTTCCCCTCGTGAACACCGCGTCACCGCTCGTTCTCTTGCTCAAAGAAAATCTCGAGATGAGCCCATCACCATGCTCACCGCGTACGACTTTTCCTTTGCGCGGATCTTCGATGAAGCCGGAATCGATGTCCTGCTCGTGGGCGATTCCATGGGCAATGTGGTTCAGGGCTGCGAGACCACGCTTCCGGTGACCCTGGACGAAGTGATCTATCACACGCGTTTGGTGTCGCGTGGGGTCAGGCGCTCATTGTTGGTGGGCGATATGCCCTTTGGGAGCTATCAGGTGAGCCCCGAGCAGGCGGTGGAGAGTTCGATTCGCTTGGTGAAAGAGGGCGGTGCGCATGCCGTGAAGCTTGAGGGCGGGACCCATGTGGCCGAAGCCATCGAGCGAATCTCAGCGGCGCAGATTCCGGTGATGGCGCATGTGGGTTTGACTCCCCAGTCTGTGAATAAAATGGGCGGCTTTCGAGTTCAAGGTCGCGGCGAAAACGGTCGGGCACAAGTCAAACGCGACGCCCTTGCGGTTCAAGAGGCTGGCGCTTTTGCGGTGGTGCTTGAAGGCATTCCGGCTGAACTGGCCACCGAGGTGACACAGCTGTTAGAGATTCCAACGATCGGGATTGGCGCTGGGCCGTCTTGCGATGGCCAGGTTTTGGTCATGCATGACATGCTTGGGCTGAATGATGAGCACCCGAGTTTTGTAAAGCAGTATGTCAATCTGGGTTCGTTGGCCGCACAGGCGGCACGGCAGTTCGCCGAAGAGGTCGGAAATCGAAAGTTCCCTGAAGAACGGCACTGTTACCGATAGATAAGGATTCGTTCCGATGGAACCCATGCCTTTTCCTCGGGTCATTCGCACCGTGGGGGAGCTTCAGGATGAGTCTGACCATTGTCGGGCTCAAGGTCTCCGCGTGGCTTTAGTCCCGACCATGGGCGCTTTGCACGAGGGGCATTTGTCTTTGGTGCGTGAAGCCCGGGCGCGAGCGGACGTGGTTTGGATGTCGATTTTCGTGAACCCCACTCAGTTCAACGATCCCAACGACTTCGAGGCGTACCCCGTAAACTTTGACCGGGATCTTGCGCTGGCCGGCGAGAACGGGGTAGACGTCGTCTTCGCACCGGGGGTCGAGGAACTCTATCCACAGGGAGCTCAGACCTGGGTTGAAGTGGAAGGGCTTTCCGAGTCTTTATGTGGAGCGAGCCGACCCGGTCACTTTCGGGGCGTGACCACCGTGGTGAGCAAGCTGTTTTTGGCGGCCCGCCCCCACGTTGCGGTCTTTGGTGCAAAAGATTTTCAGCAGTTGGCAGTGATTCGGGCGATGGAACGTGATCTCGGATTTGGGATTGAGGTCGTCGGCGCCCCCACGGTGCGAGAAGCGGATGGCGTCGCTATGTCCAGCCGCAACGTGCGTCTTCATCCCGAAGCTCGGATTCAGGCCAGGGGGTTGGTGAAGGCGCTCGATGCCGCTGAAAGGGCCGTGCTCGGCGGCGAGTTGAGTCGGGACCGTTTGATTTCTGAGGTCGAGACCATTCTCCGTGAAATGCCCCTCGGTGAGACCGACTACGCGGAGCTCCGAGACCCCATCAGCCTCGCCCTGGCCCCAGAGTTTCTAAGTGGCCCGACTTTACTGGCTCTGGCCGTGCAGTTTCGTCGACCCGAGGGCGGGGACGAGGGCCTGGTTCGGCTCATCGATAACCGGCTTCTTGATCCCACGCCGACTCGATAAGAGCTGACTTCACACACCCCATTCTTTTAGAGGGAAGGCAGGCTAGCATTCGCTCCATGGGCGCTGAACAAGAGAAAGTGGTGGCTTCGAATCGGCGTGCGTATCACCTCTATGAGGTCCTCGAGACTTTTGAGGCCGGGATGGTTTTAGCCGGCCCGGAAGTGAAAAGTTTACGAGAGGCCCGGGCAAATCTCGGTGATGCGTATGGCGTGATTCGAAACGGCGAGTGTTGGCTTGAGAAGCTGCACATCAGCCCCTATGAGCCGGCCACCCGAGATAACCTAGAAGTTCAACGTCCGCGGAAGCTTTTACTGCATCGTCACCAGATTCATAAACTTCAGGGTCGAGTCATCGAACGTGGATTTACCTTGGTGCCTTTGCGCATTTATTTCAAAGAAGGTCGCGCGAAGGTCGAGCTGGCCTTGGTGCGGGGCAAGCGCTTGCACGATAAGCGCGAGAGTCTAAAACGAAAAGACGCAGATCGGGAAGCGGCGCGAGCCATGCGGGAGCGGAACCGGTGAGCGGACTCAAGAGGGGCTCCAATCGATGATTCGTTTTTTAGGGATGATGCTTCTTTCGCTCTTTGCAGCGTTCGTGATCTTTGTGGGCGGCCTGTATCTGGCTTCGGAACTGGGCGGAGAAGTCGTGGTTCTGCGTAGTTTTGATTCGGACGGTCGAGGCTACGACACGCGAGTCTGGATTGTGGATTACGACGGGAGAGGGTATCTGCGAGGGGGCCCCGACTCGGATTGGGTGGGTCGCGTGATACGAAACCCAGAGGTGGAACTCGATCGAGGGGGACAGAAAGTGCGTTTTCGCGTGGTTCCCACGAAAAGGGTACGAGAACCGATTAATCATCTCATGGCTGAAAAATACGAGATCGCGGATGTGTTGATCGGTTTGACCGGCGATCGGACGCAGGATATCCCGCTCCGACTCGAGCCAGTAGGTTTGTAGCCAAGGACTGCGACTGCGGGCGAAGACCCACCCAGCGCCTTCACGGGTTTTGAAAAGCCTCTCTTTGCTCCGTGGGCTCGCCCCCATCAGGAAATTTCCAGTCCGACTGGAATAACCCCATACCCCTTGGCTTTGGTGCCTATCGAGCCGATGTACAGGAGCATGTTGGACTTTCATTCACGTCTCGGTGGACTCGTGGGGAATCGGCGTATCGCCGACGCCCTGATTGGGGTTCTCACCGAGGACGGACAATCGTCCACGCGCTCTCGTGTCTTGCGAGCCTTGGGCGAGGATGCCGCGATGCTTGAGCGGCCCGATCCTTGGATTCCCGTGGAAAGCCTACGCACGATGTTGGCGGCGGCGCATTTTGATCGAGGGCGGGCTCGCCGTTTGGGCGAGGCCCTCGTCCGGCCTTCCGTTTTGAGTATCGCGCTGTGTTACAGCGGCTTGGCTTCGCCCTCAAAGGTCTATCGTCGCGTGGACCAGTTGCTTGCGCGTGAGTCCCGCTGTGGGTTCTATGAGCCCATTCAAGTGGGCGAGCAGAGTGCTTGCATTCGCTACTCGTCTGGCCATGAGGGGCCGGATGAAACCGAGGTTTTGTCCGCCGCCGATTGGTCTGAATGCGGCGAACTGTTGTGCGGAATGCGTCAGGGCATGCTGGCCATGCTTCCGAGTCTTTTTGGACTGAGACCGGCTGATGTTGTGGAAACCGCCTGCGTTCATAACGGAGATCCCTGCTGCGAATTTTCCGTACAGTGGGCACGCAGTCGCCGTCGAGGCCTGTGGATGGGAACCGGGATCGGACTTTCAGCCGGAGCCGTGGCCGCGGCGCTGGGTCTGCCTGGGGTTTTGGTCATGCTGGGCTTTCCCTTATTAGGTGCCGCTTTGGGCCGCAGTGTCGATTTATCTCTTCAACTGGAGGCGGTGGCGGGAGTGAGCCGAGGGCAGTTAGCGCTCTTGGAGCAACTCGACTCAGGTCTTTCAGATCGAATGGACGCCCTGGCTCAACTTCAGGGCGATCAAGAGGTCTCGCGTGCGTTGCCTTCTGCGTCGAGCTTTGACCAAGGCGAGGGGTTGGTGCCGGCCAGCATTCAAAGGGAGGTCTCGCCGGTTTCTGTGGGCGAGACGACCGGCGTCGTCCGAGAAGGCGCCGCCGAGGTCTATTCCTCTTCTTCTGATTTGCGGGATGACTTAGCGGCCTTACGAACGGAATGGGTTTCTCTTGATCGAAGCGAGCTGATGGTGCGCCTTGAAAGGTGTGAGGAGTACGGTCGACAGATTGGCGAAGCGGCATCGGAGATTGACCGCGCGGTGGGGGGCGGTTTGATTCGGCGTAAATCCGATTTGAGAGCGCTTGTTGAACGGGCGATTTCTCGACTTCAGAGGGATCATTCGAACGGTTTAGAATTTGAAGTGGATGTCGCCGGTGCACTTCCTCCCGTCCATTGCGATCCGCTCCAAATTGAAATTGTCGTGGAGCAACTTCTTCAGAACGCTGCAAAAGCAAACGGTCACGTGGGGCGGGTGAGTCTCTCTCTTCGTCCTCATGCCGACGGTGTCGAGGTGGCTGTGCTCGACCAAGGCCAAGGCATCGAAGCGGACCTCCTCGATGAGGTTTTTGATCCCTTCGTCTCTGAAGCGGACGAGAACGGACCCGGCGGTTTGGGACTGCCCGTTTGTTTTCGAATCGTTGAAGAGCACGGAGGCGAACTGCGCTTTCAGACCGGGGACTCAGGCGGAGCCCGTGTGGCCTTCGTTTTGCCTGTCGAGTAAACCCCTCTCGGTGGGCCTGGGCTTAACGCGGAACCGCAAAGGGTTCCCACGTGTTTGATTTTAAGACGCCCACCAGTGGGCGCATCGAACTCTGATCCACGGAGACGTCTGAATTTTTACGTCCGGGTTCCCTGCGTCGGGCTTTCCTTCCGGCTGAATTGTTGGCTGAGGATTTAGGGATCCGATGTGAAAGATAAATCTCGCATTGGAACGGCACGAAGCGCATCCATGCATCTGTAAATAAACGGTTTTTTATGTTTACTGATGCAGGCCTTATATGATGTAATGATCCTATTGGAGGGTGTGCCTTAAGGGTGAGGCATGCGGTTCCAAGTCGAGTCAAAGGCCCGCTCAAGTCCGTGGGCCGACTCGAGCCCACCCGCTCTTTTTGCTGTTCGGATCGGAAGTCAATCTTTGCGGTTGGATTTCGATGCCGTGGCCTCGCTGAAATGGAGGGTCGCCCATCATGGCTCGTGACCTCGCTCTGGTTCTGATCACGCTTCTTGGATTGCTTTGTTCGTGGACCGCTGCAGCGAATCCTCCCGATTACGCTTCAAGTTCAGACTTGGTTGAAGCCAATGGATTCCCAGGCGTCTGCGACGCTCCTTGTTTTGTTGCGGCGGTGGAAGTGGAGGTTTGGTTGCCGGGCAACCCCGACAACCCACTGCCTTTGGCGGGTCATAACACCTATATCTACAAGGTGACGCACGCGAGTGGGTCAGGGCCTTTTGTGCCCGCTCTGACGCGTTTTGAGATCGCGGTGGACACGAGTCAGGTCGCCGAGGCCGGACACTTGCCTTCGACGCCCGGCGTGGCCCCGGATGGCGTGGTGGTGGGCGCTTCCACGGTTGATTGGAGCTTTAATAGTTCGCCCATTGCCAGTGACGCCTCGGCGAAGCAGTTGTATATCCATTCGGCCCTGATGCCCGGTTCGGTGGAAAACAATGTCGCCTCTGTGGATGCGCAAGCGGGGCTGGCCGCCGTGGGCAGTTGCTTGGGGCCTTTGGATGAGCCTGTGGTGGAGCAATGCAATTTAGTTCTAGAGCAGCAGGCCTGTGTGGTGCAGCCGCCGGATGTGGTGGGCGACGCCTGTGTGGGGAAGGTCACGTCGTTTAGCTTCACGTATACCGGGGGAGGGTGTGAGGCCACGAGCCATTTGCAGAATCCTCGGAAGGTTTCTTGCGTGGGAGGCGTGAGTGACTCGGACCCGGTGGATATTTTAGTCAGCGGAAAACGCCGTAAGCGGTGGAGCTGGGATGCCGGTTGGTGGGGGAATCTTGAAACGCGCAAAGTTATTTTCTCATCCGAGTCGGGTGTCAATGTGGGTGATGAAATCGTGGTCGAGGCCGCTTCGGCGGGTCGTCAGCGCATTGGGGGCCATACGGGGATCATGATTGCGAAATCCGATGGAAGCCATGA
The DNA here is from genome assembly GCA_002691205.1 of Deltaproteobacteria bacterium. GTDB lineage: Bacteria > Myxococcota_A > UBA9160 > UBA9160 > UBA4427 > MED660. Next base: position 4,092 of record NZHD01000068.1, on the reverse strand, counting down.
GCTGCTTGAGATGGATCATTTCAAGACCAACTGTTCGCAGCCCTTCGGACCCGGAATGGTTTTTGGAAGTATTCAGATCACCTCTGTGACCTCAACTTACGGTGGGACCGTGGATTTGCCGCCTGAAGAAGAGGAGTGTGTTGACGAGATCGATGTGGTTCCTGCGCCGCATTGTTTGGGCAAGGTGAAGAGTCTGGCGCTTCGCTACACCGGGGGAGACTGCAGTCAAACGCTCACGACCCAGAGCTCGAATAAAGTGAGTTGTACGGATGTCGCCGCACCCACGTCCGGGGCCGTGCGGATCATTGTGGCGGATGGAAAGGACGAGCCGCCGAGTTCGTTCGCTTATGTGGACGAGGCTTCCGTTCAGGGCGGCGAGATCATCGAGGCTGACGCGCCTCTTTGCGGGCGAGGAAGTCTCACGAGTGTGACTGGCTTTTGGATTCGCGATGCGGTCACCGATGAATTGATTCAGGAAGGGTTCTTTCACACATCGTGTTCTCAGCCCTTGGACTTGGGGAATCAGATCGGATCCCTTCAGGTGTTTGCCATTGACGCCAGCAAGGGAGGGACTTCGGCCTTGGGTTCAGAGGTGGAGTATCGCTATCGCGTCACGAATCCAAACGATGAGACGATGACTCAAGTAGATGTTCAAGATTCGTTGCTGGGAGAAATTGTGAGCGGCGCTTCCATCGATCCGGGGGCAACGGAGACGTTTAGTGCAAGCGCGCTCATTGAGACGGCTTCCACCAACGAGGGGACGGTCACGGGGCAAGTCGCCGGTTTGGTCTGCACCCCAGGAACGGACAGCACTGAAGTTCGTGTCGCGACCCCTCCCGAAGAGGCCAAGACCTGCACCCGTCGGCTCACGTCTTTGCTGCTTCAGTATACGGGGCCCGACGTGCACGATGCGGAGGTGGAGCTTGTGGCGAAGTCATTTGCCCATGACCCGGTGGTGTATTCGGGGATTGACCTCACGGCGGGCATGATTTTGTCTCTGCCTTCTGAGAACGGGTTTACGATTGACGGGGCCGCCCACGGAGCCGCCAAGTTGGGGGGCTGGACGAAAATTCGGATCAATGGCGAGGAAGAAGTGGTTCGTACGAATTGCTCGCTGCCGATTAGCGTCAATCAGCCGGCTCGGCTCAATACGCCGATGGCTCTTCCGTCGAATCTCTGGTGGGTGGTGGACTTCAACGAGAAGCAGAGGCGGTGAGTGGAGTCATTTCTCTGATTTAGCGGATGGGGTCCAATAGACGAGGTCTTCGACCCGGTTCCCTGGGCAAGCTAGGCTTAGCGACGTTTCTGTCTGCTCTTTTTAATAAAGAGGAGCGCAGACGTCTCTCATTCTTAGACGGGGATCAACGAATCCGTGCAAAACGACCCATCTGTTTACGTTCCTCTCACTTTGTTGGCAGCTTTCGGTTTTGCGGCGGCGGCTGTGCTCCAGCAAGCCGAGGCGGCGCGCTCAGAAGAAAGCGAGTCCGCGAGCGGAGCCTTGATTTGGCGTCTGCTTAAGCAGCCTAAATGGGTCCTGGGGCTCGTGGCCTATATCGCGGCTTATGGTCTTCAGGTGTGGGCGGTGAGTTTGGGGCCGGTGGTTGTGATTCAGCCGTTGATTGCCGCGCAGTTGGTTTTTTCCCTGTTGCTGGGCACGATGTTTATGGGGCGTCGTGCGGGCGCTCGCGAGTGGTTGGGGGCCGTGGGGGTGACCGTGGGGCTAGGCGGCTTTATTGTGGGCACGAATCCTTCGGCGGGAAACCCTGACGCGTCGACATGGGGCTGGATTTTAGCCACCACGGCGACCGCACTGGGCACCGCTGTTTTTTGGATCGTTGGGTCGCGCACCCAGGGCGCCGTGAAATCCTCGCTTTACGGAGTGGCGTCCGGCTTACTTTGGGGATTTATGATCGTTCTCATGAAAGTCGTCACACACCGAATGGGGGAGGGCGCAGGCGTAGAGGGAATGCTGTCTATGTTTGTGGAGCCTTATTTTTATGGTCTCTTGGTCACGGCGATCGGGGGCTTTCTCTTATTGCAAAAAGCCTTCGCGGCAGGTTCTCTAACTCATGCGTTGGTGAGCTACACCGTGGTGGAAATTGTTCTGGCGGTGGTTCTGGGGATTCTGCTTTTTGGCGAGCAGCCAAAGACCGGCGCGCTTTCGCTCGTCGTGACCGGCTTTTCGTCCATCCTGATGTTCGCGGGGATTGTTTCATTGGCCGGAGCGTCCGCCGACTCTAAGCCGGCCTCCTGAAAGGCGCGCCGGCCGGCGCCCAGGTCGCGAGCTTCCCAGACCCCTGCCTAGACGGCGTTGGGAGGGCCTGGATCGGCATGAAAGCATGAAAAATGGCTCCATGTATTGAAAATGAATTTCTTTTTCCATATAGTAATGGGACCCAGCCACTCCTCGAGGCGAGATGAGGAGATCAGCCAGGTCAAGGGATCGATGGATTCGGTGCCTTCGACAGACCTGCTGACAAGGACCGTTTGAGTCCCTTTCGGCGGTGGGTTTTTGTGGATGACTCTTTTTGTTCAGTGAGGATAGAGCGATGAAATACACAGGTCCGAAGGTCAAGCTGTCTCGTAAAATCGGGGTGGCTTTAAAGCCAAAGGCGCAAGAGGCTCTGGATAAAAGTGCCAGTCAGCGGGGCGGACCGCGCCGTGATCGTCTTTCTGATTATGGCTTTCAGCTTTTGGAGAAGCAGAAGCTTCGCTTCCAGTACAACATCTCAGAGAAGCAGATGCGTCGATATTTCCAGAAGGCCTCGCGCATGAAAGGCAAGACCGGCAGCAACTTGGTCTCCTTGCTTGAGTCGCGGCTTGACGCGCTGGTCTTACGTGCGGGTTTCGCGCCCACTATTTTTGCCGCTCGGCAGATTGTTTCCCACGGTCATTTTGATCTCAATGGAAAGCGAGCCCGCATTCCGTCGATCTTGGTGAGAGCAGGCGATGAGATTTCGGTTCGAGAGAAGAGCCGCAAGCTTGAGATCTTTGAGATGGACTGGAGCGTCTACTCGCCGCCCGATTACATCGATCGAAATACGGAAGAACTCAAGGCGTCGATGGTTCGTAAACCCGAACGGGAAGAAATTCCGGTTGTGTGTGAAGAGCAGTATGTTGTCGAATATTACTCCCGATAGACAGGCCCGATCTTTTGCTCGTACCCAGGCCTTTGGTCTGCTTGAGCTTGAGGCGGATGGTGTGTTTGAGACTTTCCCGATGCGGATTGCTCTTTCTTCTCGAGGCCATTTTCTTTTAGGAGACGAATTGCCCATCGCTTTGAAGGGGCTGGCTACGGCCAAGCTCTATTTTGAAGCCGGAGACCAGAGTCCACTCGTGATCCAGGGGCTGGTGGGCGACCATCGCCTGGGCGCAGACTATGCCCGCTTCTCAGCGGTTCATCGTCAGACGGCTTTGCGTTGGAAACTCGAGCCCGACATCGTGCTTTGGAATTCATCAAGCGATGAGCCTCATGCCTTTTTGGACTCGGAGTGGCTTTTGCCCAAAGCGTGTTCTCATCGCGACGAAGTGGAAATTGTTCGTCATCTCAACGAAGGCCACCCCGAGACACTCTCAGGGCTTCTGGCACATTACTTGGGCGTTCATATGATCAGCCCAAGATTGCTTTCCATTGATCCAGAAGGGTTGCTCTTGGGCACCACTCAGGGGTTGGCCCACATTGGTTTCGTCGACAGCGCGTTTACACCCGAGGCTGTCCAAACCGCCATCATGCGATTGGTGGATGAATTGCCCCACCCAGGGGCGCGGGTCCTGCACTGAGTCAGCGGTTTCCCAGGGACCCCGGGCGCCTGAAGTTCCATGAGTCGCCCCAGCACCGAGGCGCCTTTGTCGCTGCCCGGGGGGTTTAGGTCCTCTTTAATCTTCCCCGCGGCTTGCCAGAGGGGTCCGTGTGCCGATATGATGGTTCTCTTGTGGGGGCGATCTGGCTTCGACGGGTGGTCGAAGGGAGACGCTGCGTGCCGAGATGGTCGAGCTCTCGTTAATCAGACGGCACTGTTGGTAACTTTATAATTGCCGACGATAACTATGCACTCGCTGCCTAGCTGAAACTAGGTTAGTGACTTCCGTCCG
>NZHD01000067.1 GCA_002691205.1 Deltaproteobacteria bacterium | reverse complement strand
TCTGCATACGCAGTACTCGCTGCTGGACGGCGCCATCAAGCACAACCCGCTCTTTGAGCGAGCCAGTCGGTGCAACATGCCTGCCGTGGCGCAAACCGATCATGGAAATCTGTTTGGCTCCGTGGAGTTCTACGAAAAAGCCCGCGCTAACAACGTCAAGCCCATCATCGGCTGCGAGGTGTACTTTGCCGGCGGCTCCCGATTTGAGCGCGAGAAGCGAGCGCGCGATGAGACGGGGTACGACGCCATCAACCACCTGCTCTTGCTGGCCATGAATGAGACGGGCTACCAGAACCTCATGCATCTCGTTTCAAAAGCCTACCTCGAAGGTTTTTACTACAAGCCCCGGATCGATTGGAGTCTGCTGGAACAAAAACACGAAGGACTTATCTGCACATCGGGCTGTCTTTCTGCCCCGATCCCCAGGGCCCTGGAACACGGCGAAAAAGACCGGGCATGGGAACTGGCTGAGGACTTTAAACGACTTTTTGGCGACCGCTACTATCTCGAAATACAACGCCATGGCATTGATGCCCAGGAGCGCGTCAATCAAGAACTCTTCAAGATGAATTCGGATCTGGGCATTCCGCTGGTGGCCACCAACGATGCCCACTATCTGGAGCATGACGATCACGAGCACCACGATGCGCTCCTTTGCATCGGGACGGCGGCCAACCTTTCCGACAAAAACCGCTTTCGCTTTGACGGACGGGGTTTTTTCGTGAAAGACGGCGACGCCATGCACGAAGTCTTTCACGACCATCCCGAGGCGGTGGACCGCACGCTGGAGATCGCTGAACGATGTGACGTGGAAATTCCCATGGGCGAGTATCACATGCCCGACTTCCAGGTCCCGGCCGGTAAGAGTCTGGAAGAAGTCATGCGGGAACAGGCCTGGGATGGACTCCGGGAACGACTCGGGATGGATTCGGATGAGCCCTTCGAAAAAACTCACCACAAGCCCTACGTAGATCGGATGAATCACGAGCTCTCTGTCATCGAGCAGATGGGCTTCCCCGGTTATTTCCTGATCGTCGCGGACTTCATCAATTACGCCAAAAAGAACGGTATACCAGTGGGCCCGGGACGGGGAAGTTCCGCCGGTAGCCTGGTCGCGTACGGGATGAACATCACCAACGTCGACCCTATTGAGTACGACATCATCTTTGAGCGCTTCCTCAATCCGGAGCGCATCAGCATGCCGGATATCGACGTGGACTTCTGTATGCGAGGCCGGGAACAGGTCATCCGTTACGTCGCTGAGAAATACGACGAGAAGGTCCCTCAGAAGGAGGACGGCACGCCGGAAAGTCTGGAAGGCGCCTACGATGGCATGAAAGTGGCGCAGATCGTCACCTTCGGAACCCTTCAGGCCCGGGCCGCCATCCGCGACGTGGGCCGCGTGTTGGGGCTGTCGTTCGGTGACGTGGACAGGATCGCAAAGCGTATTCCCGATGTCCTGGGCATCTCACTGGAGGAGGCCATCGCCCAATCCCCAGAGCTTCGCGCGAGCATGGATGCAGACGGCCAGGTCAACCAACTCATCCAGACCGCTCGCAAGCTCGAGGGCCTCACGCGCCATGCCTCCAAACATGCTGCTGGAGTGGTCATCGGAAATCGGCCCCTCATCGATATGGTCCCCCTCTACCGAGACGCGAAGTCCGGCGACGTCATGTCCCAATACAACATGGGCTGCGTCGAAAAAGTGGGGCTCATTAAGTTTGACTTCCTCGGCTTAAAAACCCTAACCCTCCTTGCCGATGCGGAGCGCCTGATTCGTAACAAAGAGGGCTTCGAAGACTTCGATCTTGCCAAAATCCCCATCGACGATGTATCCACCTTCGATCTCCTTTGCCGAGGCGATACAGAAGCGGTTTTTCAAGTGGAATCCTCTGGAATGACCGATATGGTCATGAAGATTGGGCCTCGCTCATTTCGCGAAATCATCAGCTTGGTCGCTCTTTATCGACCCGGCCCCTTACAATCAGGGATGGTGGATGACTTTATCGCTCGCAAATCAGGGCAGGCTACACCGGAGCCCATCCACATTTCCGTCGAACACCTCACGAGGGAAACTCTCGGCGTCATTGTTTACCAAGATCAGGTTCTACAGATCGCGCAGTGCATGGCCGGCTATAGCCTGGGCGAAGCCGATCTCCTTCGCAGAGCCATGGGTAAGAAAAAAGTTGAAGAGATGGCCAAGCAACGCGCGCGCTTCGTGGACGGATGTAAGGCGAACGGAATTGATACCGACGAGGCCGGAAACGTCTTTGATGTCATCACTGAATTTGCCGGGTATGGCTTCCCTAAGGCGCACTCCGCCGCTTATGCCTATCTCACCTATCAGACCGCGTATCTGAAGGCCAATCATCGGCCTGAGTACTTGGCCGCTACGCTGACCATCGAATCCACCAATCACGATAAAATGTCGCGCTACATTGGCCATGTTCGCGACAGTGGCCTTGAGATCGTTCCGCCGGATGTCAACCAATCCATTCAGGACTTCAGTGTGGTTGAAGGCAATATCCGCTTTGGCTTTGGCGGCATCAAAAACGTGGGCGCAGGCGCGATCCAATCCATCATCGAAGCGCGCACACAAGAGGGTGCCTTTACGAGTCTTTTTGATTTTGCCAAAAGAGTCGATGGACGAAAACTCAACCGCCGAGTCATCGAAGCACTGGTTCGATGTGGAGCTTTCGACAGTCTTCATGATAACCGAGCTTCAGTCTGGGCATCTATCGATTCGGCTCTCGAAAGAGCGGCATCGGAGCAACGGGATCGTGCATCCGGCCAGGAAAGCCTCTTCGGAGAACTCACCGGCGGCGAGTGGACCGATGAGCCCTCTCTTCTTGAACTCACCGAATGGAACGATCGAGAGCGTCTTGCTTTCGAAAAGGAACTGCTGGGCTTTTATGTCAGCGGACACCCACTGGGTGAAGTCTCCGCCGAACTAAAACGCTACACCGACTGCACATCCAGTCGAGCTGAGGATATGGCTGGGCGAGAGGTTCGAGTCGGAGGCCTCCTCACGACGATGCGAGAGACACGGACGAAACGTGGGAAGAGAATGGCCTTTGCCACCCTCGAAGACCTCGAAGGAAGCTTTGAGCTTGTCATTTTTTCCGACCCCTATGAGCTTCATCACGAGCTTTTACGAGAGTCTGTGGCCGGCGCCGAAGGGGAGGGGCCAACGCCTCTCCTAGTCTCAGGGAATCTTGAAGCCGGGGACCCGCCTAAGGTGTTAGTCCGTGACATCATGCGTCTTGACGAAGGGGAGCAAAGGCTCACCACCTATTTACGCGTCAGAGTGAACGAACCTGAGGTCAACCGCGACAGGATGGTGGCTCTCAGAAACGTCCTAAAGACCCATCCAGGCGATTGCCCCGTCTTCGTTCACATCACCATTCCCGGTGAAAGCGAAACGATTCTCTCCGTAGGAGAATTGCGAGGCGTCGAGCCTAATGAGGCTCTGCAACGGGATGTGGATGCGCTATTCGGACGACCCGTTACGGAACGCACCCTGTGAGCGGTTCTCCACGAGCCGACGTGGTTGCACTCTTGGGGGGACTCCTTTTTATCTTGCTTATCACTCAGTCTGTGGCTCATGCCGAGGTGCGGACCCTTGAAGTGGTGGGGGCTGTTGCCGTCAAGGACAAAGGCACATCTCGTAACACGCCAAAAGACCAGGCCGTACAGCAGGGGCTGCGTAACGGGGTCATGCGGGTTGGGTCTGATCTTCTCTTTGAGAATAGAATGCTCAAGCGCGCGCAAAGCCAAAGCAACGATCCAACGGCGTTGCCTGACCTTTTAGCGGGAACCGCTCTGGCTTGGGAGACGCCGGTCATGCCGTACGACTCAGCCCAGAACGTAGATATGGAAAGCGTTCGCAAGGCACTCGGCTCAAATATGGTCCCTTACACAAAAAGCTTTCGAATTATTGACGATCAAGGCGAAAGGCCCGCGATTTTTACCCAGACGCTGGATTCAGCGAATGAATATGTCGTAGTCATTGAAGTCGACGTCGAGGCCGATTCCGTCCGCAAAAAGCTTGAGGAAAAAGGTCTTATCGAAGTCCAAAAGCGTCTTCGTCGCGAAGGCATCACCCTGGACCTCCAAGGGCTCGTTGATTATCGGCTCTACAGCGCCATGATCGACCTTCTTAAAGGCCCCACCATCCAAGCGGCCACCGTGATCCCAGAGGCCTTTGCACAACGACGGGCTGAGCTGCGAGTCGAGGGAACATGGAGCGCATCGGAACTCGAAACACTGATCTACAGCGGAGTGCCTTCGAATCTGAGTTTGGTCACACTTGAGGTCAACGACGGAGAGGCGGCCAGTCCTCTTTGGCCCTGGGAAACCTCATCGGGACCTAAACTCTCGCTCCGAGTCGGGTGGGCGCCCCCTGTGGAGGAAGAAATGGAGGTCCTTTCCATCGATCCGGCAGGCATTCTGGAGGGAGACACGCCCTCGGATCCCCAAAAAACGGGCCGGAATTGACACTCACCTCGCAAATCGGTAAATATTCCGGCTCCTTAGGGCAGAGCGAGGGCCTCGGCGCACGACTCTGCTGCATTTCACTAGGCACGTAGCTCAGCGGCTAGAGCACCACCTTGACACGGTGGGGGTCGGCGGTTCGATTCCGCCCGTGCCTACCAGTATGACACAGGGCATGACGACCTTTCAGTGAGGTCCAACGCCTTTAGAGAAATCGAAACCTGAATCTTATGACCCGCTCGCCACATGAGTAACGTGATCTCAATCCAACTTCCGGACGGCAAAAAATTGCCTGTCGAGAAGGGCGCCTCTGTGCTGGATGTCGCGGGCGAAATCGGTCCCGGATTAGCCAAAGCCGCTTTGGCGGGCCGCATCGCCGGGCGCTTGATCGACCTTCGAACTCCGCTGACCGAAGACGTAGAGCTTCAAATTGTCACCAGCAAAGACGACGAAGCCGGAGAGGTCATCAGACACTCCGCCGAACACGTTATGGCAGATGCCGTCAAGAGATTGTTCCCAGAAGCCCAGGTGGACGCTGGACGAACCGATCACAGTGAAAAATTTCAATATGACTTTCTCGTCGAAACCCCTTTCTCGCCGGAAGACCTTGAACGCATTTCGGACGAGATGAAAAAGATCATCAAGGAAGACGCGGCCTTTGAGCGCCGGGTCGTTACGCGAGAAGAAGCGGCCGCTCTCTTTACGGAACGCGGCGAATTGCTCAAGCTTGAAAGGTTAGGCGATATCCCTGAAGGGGATACGATCACCGTTTTCCAACACGGCGATTTTATCGATCTCTGTCGCGGCCCGCACGTCAGTCGAGCAGGGCAAATCGGAGCGACGCAACTTCTTGAAGTCTCCGGAACGTACTTTCGGGGGGACGAGACAGCCCAGCCTCTCCAGCGAATCTACGGGACAGCCTTTGCGACCCGTAAGGAGCTCAAAGCCCACCTCCATCGTCTGGAAGAGGCCAAGAAAAGAGACCATCGCCGAGTGGGCGTTGAATTGGGACTCTTTTTACTGGAGCCCACGCTTTCCCCCGGCGCCCCTTTCTATTTGCCGAAAGGAGTCGTGATCTACAACGGCTTATGCGACTTCATACGAGATCTCTATCCCAAGTACGGTTATCAAGAAGTCATCACGCCACAACTCTTTCGCTCAAACCTTTTTGAACGGTCGGGTCACTACGACAAGTTTCACGATGACATGTACTGGTTCGAAGGAGACGACTCGGAGGAAGAACTGGGCGTGAAGGCCATGAACTGCCCGGGCCACTGCCATCTCTTCTCAACGACCAAGAGATCCTACCGAGAGCTTCCCGTGCGATGGGCCGAGTTCTCCCGTCTTCACAGGAACGAACGCAGCGGAACCCTTACGGGCTTGACCCGGGTCCGGAGTTTTGCGCAAGACGATGCGCATATTTATTGCACAGCTGAACAGGTGCCTGCCGAAATTACGTCCTTTTTCGAGATGGTGGCCGAAGTCTATGAAAAGCTGGGACTCGAAGGACTCGAAATGGCCGTGTCCACCCGGGGCGATGAATTTTTAGGCGAGCCCGAAGATTGGGATGTCGCGGAGCAGGCGCTGATCGACGCCGTCGAAGGAGCCGGATTCAAGTGCCGCATCAAAGCGGGGGATGCCGCATTCTACGCTCCGAAAGTCGAGGCTGACTTCCGCGACGTACTGGGTCGCGCTTGGACTCTCGCGACCATTCAGATTGATATGGCCATGCCGGGTCGTTTCGGGCTCCGGTACGTCGGGTCCGACGGTGAACTCCATCAGCCCTCCATGTTGCACAGGGCGGTTCTAGGCTCCATCGAAAGATTCATGGGCATTTATATCGAGCACACAGGGGGGGACTTCCCCTTTTGGCTCTCTCCCGTCCAGGTCGCCATTCTGCCCATTGGAGAGGGGCAACACGCTTACGGCCAGAGTGTGACGGATGCCCTGCGGGGAGCCGGTATTCGAGCCGAATTCGACGATCGCAGCGAAACCCTTGGATTTAAAATTCGAGACGCCGAGAAACAAAAGATTCCACTGAGCCTTGTTGTCGGTGAACAAGAGGCCTCCTCGGGGACGGTGGCGCCCCGATTGAGGAAGTCAAAAGAGAAAATAGAGCCGATGTCAGTCGATGCCATCGTCTCAAGACTTGCGATTTCTGCCACAGAGCGCAAAATGGGGCCCCTATCTTAAGAGGCCGTGAGAGGAGTGCAGCATTCCCGCTAGATCGAGATCGAGATTCAGAGTCAGTGCGCCGGAGAAAGACACCACACGGATCAACGAACGGATTCGCGTTCGTGAGGTTCGAGTCATCGGAGCTGACAGTGAGCAACTTGGCGTGATGACGCCAGAGGAGGCTATCGTCTTGGCCCAAGCCGAAGGCTTGGACCTCGTCGAGGTCGCCGCTAATTCTAAACCTCCGGTTTGCCGGATCATGGATTACGGGAAGTATAAGTACGAACAGAAAAAGAAAAAAACCAGCAAGCCATCGCATTCGGCCACGCTGAAGGAGATTAAGCTTCGTCCCGGAACAGATCAGCACGATCTCAATTTTAAACTCAACAATGTTCGAAAGTTTTTAATTGAGGGCGACAAGGTCAAAGTGACTGTCATGTTCCGAGGCCGTGAAATGGTGCATAAGAGCCGTGGTCGAGATCAGCTTGAGGAGGTCCTGAAGCAGCTCGGTGCGGTGGCTAAACTTGAAAACCCACCTCGCATGGAAGGACGATTTATGTCCATGATCTTGGTGGGTGATCGAGAAACCATAAACGAAATACGACGGGCACAGGAGCTTGAGACCAAGCAGAGCGAGTCGGCCAAAGAGATCAAAGTGGTCGATGTACCCAGCGAAGCCGGCGAAAAAGAATCCGAACCCGAAAGCACAGAAACAGCTGCGGAATAGATACGCAGGAGGGAGAGCCAGCAATGCCTAAGATGAAATCACACCGGGGAGCCTCAAAACGCTTCAGCCGAACCGGGAGCGGGAAGCTCAGAAGGAACAAGGCCAACCGGAACCATATTCTCACTAATAAATCGACAAAACAGAAGAGGCAGTTCCGAGGCTCTGAAGAAATCGCGGCCAATGATGTACCGCGTGTCGAGCGACTCCTCCCATACAGCTAGAGTTTTGAGCCGGGCTGATTGAATGGCACGGCGCAGGAAGGTAAATCATGTCAAGGGTTAAGCGTGGCGTAACCGCCAACAAGCGACGCAATCGTATTCTCAAGAGAGCCAAGGGCTTTTCGGGCGGGCGAAGTAAGCTCACCACCGTGGCTCAGGAAGCGGTAGATCGCTCTGCCGCGAATGCGTATCGCGGACGAAAACTCCGAAAGCGAGATTTTCGAAGTCTTTGGATCGCCCGAATTAATGCAGCCTCGCGAGAGCATGGCCTCTCGTACAGCCGCTTCATGAGTGGTCTACGCAAGGCCGGAGTCGAACTCGACCGGAAGGTTCTGGCCCAACTCGCCTTAACCAATCCGCCGGCCTTTTCCAAATTGGCCGAGATCGCACGCGAATCAGCTGCTTAAAGATGCACACGGGAGCCCCAGGCTCCGAATGATGCATGCCCTTCTGGATTCAGCCTGAATCTGGCCTTGGGCTGGTTTGTCCGTCTCGCTTTTTTCGTGGATGCGGAAAAATGCCGAAAATCGTCTACTTTTCGTACACTTGGAGCGGGAAGACGCCCGCGAAATGAGTAGAATAGCGTTAAGGCGGGGCGCTGAAACGACTCGAAGTGCGAGAAGACGAAACCCATTCGGGAGGGGATCATGACTAAGGCAGAGATCGTCGAACAGATCTATGAAAGAGTCGGCTTCTCAAAGAAAGAAGCAGCCGAACTCGTAGAGAAAGTCTTTGAAATCATAAAAGAAACTCTGGCCGAAGGGGAGAAGGTCAAGGTTTCAGGTTTTGGAAACTTCGTTGTGAGGCACAAGAACGCACGCAAGGGGCGCAACCCGCAAACCGGACAAGAGATTCTTCTCGATGCCCGCAAGGTACTGACCTTTAAGCCAAGTCTGGTCTTAAAAAATGTTCTCAACGACGAAGACGAAGTCGATGAGGGCAATCCACAATCAATCGAGACCGTCGGCGAACCCTCCGATATTTACTGAATGCCATGCGTAGGATTTCACATCTGATGCTACGATTGCCTGTAAGAAAAGCGGAGGGTGCACCCCTCTTTGTCTACGCGTATCTTGCTGGACAGGACTTGCGCAGCGCTTCTGTGGTTCAATAAGACAGCACGCGCGCCGCAAAGTCTGTTCAAAAAAAGGGGGACGGCGAAATGGCGGCAAAGGCCAAAGCGAGCGCGAAGCCTAAGGCGAAGGCGAAGGCCAAGGCCAAGACCAGCCTTAAAGCGAAGGTGGCCTCGAGCGCCAAAGCCAAGTCGAGTTCCACCCCAGCCAAAGCCGCCAGCACGGCAAAGGCAGCGAAGCCAAACCGTGCAACGAACTCGGCTGCCACGGGGAAGCTCTATTACCGTATTGGCGAAGTTTCCAATCTGACGGGCGTCAAACCGCATGTTCTTCGTTACTGGGAAACAGAATTTCGATGGATGGCTCCGCCGAAGTCAAGATCGAAACAACGACTCTACCGGCAAAAAGATATTGAGATGGTGAAGGCCATCAAGGCCTTGCTGTATGAGAAGCGGTATACGATCGCGGGGGCACGGCAAAAGCTGCGTGAACTCGGCCTCTCGGGCACCATTGAAGCCATGGAAGAGGCTTCGCCTCCCGCGACAGAAACCACCGCCGGACCTAAAGTCGAGGCGATTCGCGCTCAATATCGAGACCTCAGACGTGATCTGATGGAGATTCGCGACCTTCTTTAACTCGTCTGTCCGAGGAGACGTCCTCCAGTCCCCTTCGAATCACAGTCGACAGGGCGCTCAGGGATGGCTACACACAGAGACCGTGTCGGGCCGTGGCGCAGCTTGGTAGCGCGCTTGACTGGGGGTCAAGAGGTCGCGGGTTCGAATCCCGCCGGCCCGACCATGATCGACCTTTTCCCCCCATCCGTTCCAATTCGAACTGAGGGAACTCGCAGTGTTGGCCAAGCCGTGTTTCTTGGCTGACCCCCTCTTCGTACGAGTGGGGTACCGTAAGAGAGCCCTTTAAATTGGAGGCGCCTTCCATGAAAACATTTTTTCGTATCGGCCTCATCGCGGGCCTCTTGGTCATAACCATGGGCTGTGGGTCGGACGAATGGGATCCCACCGAGCCGACGTCACGGACAGGGGACTCTCCCTTGGGGTCATCTCAAACCCGGGAAATTCCCGAACGCTTGCTTGAAGTGAATGAAGCAATTCTGGAACGCGGCGCGCCCCCGGCCAATCCCGATCGAAATGCCTATTTTGGTGATCTCCACGTCCACACCACCTATTCATTTGATGCCTTCGCTTTTGGCACGACGATTGGCCCGCGCGACGCCTATCGATACGCGCTTGGAGAAACGATTCAACATCCAGCCGGCTTCGACATGACACTCCGACAACCATTGGACTTCTATGCCGTCACCGATCATGCGATGTTCCTCGGCGTGGCCAAAGCCGCCGCCGATACGTCCACTGAACTCTCAAAGCTCGAGATCTCCGAACCGTTGCATAACCTCAATGCGCCTGGAAATGATGGGATTCTCAGTCTTCTTCCGCGCCTGCAAGTTTTCGGCACCTTCGTCCCAGCGGCTCTCGACCAAATCTTAAATGGAAGCCTTGACCCCGAACTCACCGGCGCCGCCACCCAGTCCGCCTGGCGCGACATCATTGAAGCCGCTGACCAATTCAATGACCCGGGTCGATTCACGACCTTCGTCGCGTATGAGTACACCTCTTCTTCAGACGACCGAGGAAATCTGCACCGCAATGTCATCTTTCGAGAATCGGACAGACTGCCCGCCGAGCCGTTCTCTCGTTTCCACTCTCAAAACCCTGAAGGGCTATGGGACTGGATGGATGGGCTCAGAGAGCAGGGAATCGAAAGTCTCGCGATTCCTCACAACTCAAACGGATCCAATGGACAAATGTTCAAACTCGTCGACTGGGCCGGTAACCCCATGGACGATGCGTATACAGAGAGACGGATCCGCAATGAACCTCTGGTTGAAATCACGCAAGTCAAAGGAACTTCCGAAACTCACCCAAGCCTTTCAGACAACGACGAGTGGGCCGAATTTGAAATCATGCCGTACCGAGTGGGGGCCATGGAACTGAGTCAGGCCGACGGCAGCTACCTTCGTCAAGCGTTACGACGCGGGCTGGCCTTCGAGGAGGCTGGAATGACCAGCCCCTACCGATTCGGTTTTGTGGCGGCAAGCGATACCCACACCGGGGCCATTTCGGACGATGAGACGAATTTCTTTTCCAAACTAGGAATTCTTGACGCGACTCCTCAACTCCGTGGCTCGGTCCCGCTTCCCGCCTGGCAGTCCATGGCCTATGGCGTCTTGGCCCCTCAACTGGTTCAAGAAGTAGAGGGAACCGCCTACACACAGACGCCCACCACCACATTCGGCGCTTCGGGGTTGGCCGCGGTTTGGGCTGAAGAAAATACCCGCGAGGCCATTTATGATGCGTTTCGGCGCAAGGAAACGTTTGCCACTTCTGGGCCTCGCATCCGAGTGCGCTTCTTCGCTGGCTATGATCTGAACGCGGATATGCTCACGGCCCGCGAGGCCATCGGCGATGCCTACACCCAGGGCGTTCCCATGGGCGGTGAGTTACAGGCGCAAGGAGACGCTTCTCCATCCTTTGTGGCTTGGGCCGTCGGTGATCCTCTCAGTGCTCCCCTTCAACGCCTTCAAATCATCAAGGGGTGGTCAGACTCCTCGGGGACCCATGAGCAAGTCTATGATGTCGCGTGCGCCGGCGGGAGCCAGCCCAACACAGAGACACACCGGTGCGAGGACAATGGAGCTCAGGTCGACCTCTCTGATTGCTCATACACCGCGGAGACGGGCAGCGGAGAGCTAAAAACACTTTGGAAGGACCCAAACTTCGATCAAAAAGAACGCGCTTTTTACTATGTTCGC
>NZHD01000066.1 GCA_002691205.1 Deltaproteobacteria bacterium | reverse complement strand
GGTTGGATGGGTTGGATGGGTGGGTTGTGATCGAAATATCGCGGCCTACGACCCAACGGAAAAGTCGGCCGCGCCTGATCTTCGTCAGATCTTTCCGGCCCCTGAGCGGGCCGAGGCCCCGATGCAGGCGGCGATGGGCGCACGCCCGACAGAGGTCGCCGATTTGGGATCTTCGGGGTCAGTGGTTCGAGGTGAAATCGATCTGGATGAGGGGGTTACGCCTGAACCCGGGTCGGTCTTGTTTGTGATTGCCCGAAAGCGAGGGCTCTCAGGCGGACCGCCTCTGGCCGTCATGCGCATCGGAAACCCGGAGTTTCCCCAGAGTTTCGAGTTGGGTCCCGAACAGGTGATGATTCCGACTCTTCGATTCGAAGGTCCTGTTTCGATTTCGGCTCGGCTCGATAGGGACGGCAATGCGATGACACGTGAGCCCTCTGATCCAGCGACCGTGTCCGTGGTTGAAGCCATGCCCGGCGACGAAGGCGTTGAGCTCCTCTTGCAGGTCTCGGCGCCCTCTTCATAAAGTCCAGCGCTTAGGTCCTGAAGCGGTCGACTTCGTCCAAACCTTCCTTGGTCCCTGCGACGATGAGGGTTTGCCCCTCGTCCAGTCGGTTGCTGGGCCCCGGCACTTGAACTTGATGCGCTTCATCCGGGGTTTGACCCGGGCTCCGGATGAGCAAGACCTGGACCCCGGTTCTCTTTCGAATCTCGAGCTCACTCAAGCTATGGCCCACCATATAGCCCGGCACGAGTATTTCGCGGAGCCAATAGCCGTCTCCCAGGTCGACAGGTCGACCTTTACTCACGGCCGACATGGAGCTTGAAAGTCCCCCGGCCAAGTCTCTTCGCATCTGCTCACTTTGCGCGGCGGGGAGAATATCTTTTTCGGAGACCGTGCCGATTAGAGTGCGAGGTTGATCCGGGTCAACGACAGGCAGTTCTGTGAGCTGTGTTCCGCTGAAGATCCGCATCACAAGGTCAAGGTCATCCTTTGCATTGAGGGTGGGAATTTGTTCCTCAATGAGGTCCCGGGCCACGACAAGATGTTGCAGGGTGTCTCTTTCGTAGATGAGGCGGCGGATTTCCGACATGGAGACGGCTCCCATTAACTCCTTGTTCTCGCTGACCACGAAGAATTGGGTGTGATCACTTTGCACGACGAGGTCAAGCAGGGTCTGGAAGTTGGCTGATTCACTTACGATTTCAGGGTTGGGGTCAACGACGTCGCGCACATGAAGGCCCAGAAGTACGTTGGGATCTTCGGATTGGTTCAAGTCAACGCCCTGGCGCCTGAGTTTTGAAGTGTAGATGGAGTCCTGTTCAAGAAGCTGGGAGATGAGGCTGCTGACCACACAGGCGGTCATTAGGGCCGGAATGATATCGATGGTCTGAGTGAGCTCGAAGATGATGATGATGGCGCTGATTGGGGCATGGGTGGTGGCCGCGACGACAGCGCCCATAGTGACTAACGCATAGGCGCCTGAGGTCGCCGTCGCTCCAGGGAAGTAGCGCTCGACCAGGGTGCCTACCACTCCGCCCGACATCGCTCCGAGAAAAAGCGAGGGTGCAAAGACACCTCCTGAGCCCCCTGAACCGATGGTGATGGAGGTGGCCACGACCTTCGCGACGACGAGAGCCCCCATCGTGATTGCGGAGAGGGTTCCGGCAAGCGCAAGACTAATCGTATTGTATCCAACGCCATAGACTTCAGGCAATTGCAGAGCGATGACGCCGACGAGAGCGCCACCAAGAGAAGCCTTAAGGTATTCGGGTACGCCAATGTGCTCAAACGTTTTCTCGGCGATGGCGAGACTTCGAATAAACGCCACGGCCACCACTCCGGCCACGACTCCCGTGGCGATATATGGAAGAAGTTCAAACGGGTTGACGATCTGGTATTCGGGGACTCGAAACGCGGGATAGTTGCCAAGCAACACACGCGAGAGGACGGTGGCCACCACGGAGGAGATCACGATGGGCGTGAATTGCGTCACGGCAAAATGGCCCACAATAATTTCTGCAGCAAAGATGGCCCCTGCAATGGGGGCGTTGAAGGTCGCGGCGATTCCAGCCGCGGCCCCGCAGCCGACGAGGGTCCGAATCCCCGCCGAGTTCAGTCCAAGCAGCTGCCCGAGTTGGGACCCCACAGCAGACCCAATCTGAATAATGGGCCCTTCTCGTCCCACCGAACCTCCGGTGCCAATGGTCAGAGCCGAGGCGGTGGCTTTGATGGCGGCAACGCGGCCGCGAATGACGCCCCCCCGGAGAGCCACGGCTTTCATCACTTCGGGCACGCCGTGCCCGCGGGCCTCGCGTGCGAAGAACCAGATCAAAGGCCCTACGATTAAACCGCCGATAGCTGGGATGCTGATCTTCCAGTACCAGCTGAGTTCTCGGGCCCAGTGAATCGGGTCTTCGGGTTCTGCTAGCCATCCGGCGGCGATGAGATCATGAACACCTTCCGTACCTCCAAAGGCCACAGCTTGAACGCCTCGGATCATGAGCCGGAAGAGCACCGCCCCAATCGCTCCCGCGAGTCCAATGACAATCGCTGCGATGACCATATAAAGGTGGCCACCGCGTTGGAAGAGTTCGGAGCGATTTCGGTTTAGAGGATTCATCGGGTGGATCTCCGCCTGACGGCTCGGGAGTGGGCGCATCGTAGCCCGCTAAGACGATTGTGTCCGGGTCAAGGTTTGTTGATGTATCCTTCTTCGATATGAATGAACCAAAACCCTGGAAACATGAAGAAACTCAATGGCTGCAGGACTGTCGGGTTTTTAAAGTGGGCCGCTCCCTCGCTCATTCGCCTCACGGCGGTGCCCCTCACCCTTTTTACCGGATTGATGCGGATGATTGGGTCAACGTGATCCCCGTGACGCCTTCGGGTGAGGTGGTGATGGTGAAGCAGTACCGGCACGGCAGCCGGACCGTCACACTTGAAATCCCAGGCGGAATCATCGAGCCCTCAGAGGCGCCTGATGTGGCGGCTGCTCGGGAGACGCTCGAAGAGACAGGCTATGCGGGAAGAGCTCCAGAATCGCTTGGGTGTGTGAATCCCAACCCGGCGCTTTTTGGAAACCGCTGCCATACTTTTTTAATCCTGGACGCGGAACCGGTGGCCGAGATTGCGAATAGCTCGACAGAGGAGACCTCGGTGGAGCTCATCGCGGCCTCTGAGATCCCACGGCTTCTCAAGCAAGGAATCATTGATCACGCGCTGGTGGTCTCGGCCCTTCACTTCTGGCGGCTCCGGGATCTTGAGCGATAGCGGTGCGTTTCTCTCAATGGAATCCGGTTTTCCACGTATTTAGTTTCGTGGACTTATTCGGAGTCCAGTTCGTCCATACGAAGAAGGACTAAGTGGGCGAGCTGTTCGTGGGGCCCCAGCGGCTGAGCGATGCGAAATTGAACGTTCGGATGGGCCAGGGCGGCTTCATCGACCAACTCAGGAATCGTTTCTCGTGTGTGCCGACCATCGGCCAGCAAATAGGGTTGAACCCGAATTTCGTCAGCGCCGGCCTTCACGCAGGCGCTAACGCCGGTGGCTAGATTCGGCTCAACCATCTCCATGTGGGCGTACTCGACGATGAGATCGGGCCGCAGAGTCTTTGTCATTCGTACGATTTCAACCACCGC
The DNA here is from genome assembly GCA_002691205.1 of Deltaproteobacteria bacterium. Lineage (GTDB taxonomy): Bacteria > Myxococcota_A > UBA9160 > UBA9160 > UBA4427 > MED660. The sequence goes on along the minus strand of NZHD01000066.1, from coordinate 9,986 downwards.
CTGATTGGCTTCGGGTTGTCGACTCCCGTGATCGACGATGAGAAGCGCTTTTTTAAGACTCATTGCTCGGACCAGTAGGGGGTTGTGACGGAGAGGTCATCGGCGGGCCAGATTTGGCAGGCCAAGCGAAGGTTTTCAGGAACGCGGTTTCTTTCTTTGGCGCGCCGTTCATTCTCACCTTCGGGGGGAAGGCTTTCGCCCCCTTCTAGGATTTGCATGCCACAGCGGGCGCAGATCCCTTCCGATCCGCAGGCCTGAGCGACCGGCAGACCCATGCTCTGGGCGGCTTCTAGAAGGCTGGTTCCCGGGTCGATCTCGACGCTAAGGCCAGCCGGCATGAACTGGATTCGACATACCATGGCCCTAGAATAAGGGAGGCTCGAAAGATCGGCCTCTTTTGACTCAAATTCGATGTTTGACCCACGGCCTGCTTCCGATAGGATGGTTATATGCCAAGCGCCGGGCTTCTTGTGATCGGGAATGAAATTTTGTCCGGGAAAGTGGTGGATACAAATTCACCCTTTCTTGCGGGACAGCTGCGTGAATTGGGCGTGGATCTAGAGCGAATTCTCGTGATTCCTGATGAGATTGAGATCATCGCGTCCGAGGTGCGTCGCATGAGTGAAGACTATGATCATGTCTTCACTTCAGGGGGCATTGGTCCCACTCATGATGATTTAACGATGGACGGAGTCGCGCTGGCTTTTGGTCAGAGCATGGAACTCAATGGGACCATCTGGGAGAGGATTCAGCGCGCCCAGGAGGGTCCGCCCAACGACGCCATGAAAAAGATGGCGATTATTCCGGAGGGCGCCGAGACCCTCGATGCAGGAGACCTTTGGTTTCCTGTGGTCAAAGTCAAGAACGTCTACGTGTTTCCGGGGATTCCACAACTTTTCGAAAAGAAGTTCGATTCAATTCGAGAACGTTTTTCAGGGGTGCCGATTCGCTTGACGCGAATTTTTGTGACTCGGTATGAAAGTGAAATCGCAGAGGATCTACATCTTCTTTTGAAGGAGTATCCGGAGCTGATGCTGGGCTCTTATCCTCGAATCGGAGAGACAGAGTATCGAGTCATGTTAACGCTTGAGTCTCGAGACCAAGAGTACTTGGCGCGCGCGACCTCATCGCTCCGTGAGAAGCTCTCGGATGCTGCGATTCACCGGATCGAGTAAGCGGGGAGGCGATGGACCCCACCCAAGTTGACCCCTGGGCGCGTTGGTTGGCGTTCGTTCATCCTGCTTTTATGTTGGGCGTTTTAGTCCTGCTCTTGCTGACTTTGCGATTTGGCTTAGCGCTCCGGCGACTTCGAAGGGGAGGACGACCTCTCGGTGGAGACCAGGTGAAGCAGCATGTACGTTGGGCCCGCGTGGCCGTCGGGGTGCTGGCTGTGGGTTTTCTGGCGGGACCGGTTTCGGCGGTTTGGTTGAGAAACTGGGCTCCCTTCGGCACCTTGCATGGGGGCTTAGCGGTGTTGGCCGTGGCTCTCTTTTTTTCGGCGGCTTGGTTTGGGCAAGCGCTCTATCAAGGTCGCTCTCGAGCCGCGACGCTTCACGGCGGATTAGCCTTGGCGGGGGTGGGTCTTGCGGCTCTGGCGGCCTTAGCAGGCCTCGTCTTGCTGCCTTGAGCCTTTTTCTTCTGGACGCCTAAGCGCAGGGGCATTGCGAGCAGCGGGAGGAGGCAGGGGTTGAAGAGGGTCGAGTTCCATTGAGGGTCCAGACCGTTTAGCTTCTTTGAAAAGGCATAGAGGGATCACGTGGGAGTCGTTAAAGACTCGGCAGGACATCCACGGTCCGTTGCCGGAGCCAATGGTCGGCGAGCACGAGGGCCGTCATGGCTTCGACGATGGGGACCGCGCGTGGGAGCACGCAGGGGTCGTGGCGTCCACGGGCTTCAAGCTTGACGGCTTCGCCATTCTTATCGACCGTATCTTGAGAAACCCCCACTGTGGCGGTGGGCTTGAAGGCCACTCGAAATAAGAGGGGTTCTCCATTTGAGATTCCGCCCTGGATCCCACCGGATCGGTTCGTGGCCGTTCGTGGAGTCCCGTCCTCACTGGGAATGAAGGAGTCGTTGTGTTCGCTCCCCCGGAGTTCGACGCCAGCGAAACCACTGCCGACTTCAAAACCTTTGACGGCGGGCAGTGAGAGCATGGCCGCGGCAAGGTCAGCATCGAGCTTTTCAAAAATAGGCTCGCCCAGACCGGCGGGCACATGGCGGGCAACGCATTCGATGATTCCTCCAACGGAATCACCGGCTTTTCGTACTTCGTCAATCCGTTCCACCATTCGTTCCGAGGCTTCAGGATCTGGGCAACGCGCGAGACTTTCATCCACTTGATCGGCGTGGACTGAATCTAGGTTGACCTGGGCTTCGATTTCCTGAATACGTTGCACCCAGGCCACGATTTCGATCCCGGCCACTTCGCGCAAAAGTTTGCGGGCAATGGCACCTGCGGCGACTCGCCCGATGGTTTCACGGGCGCTGGCTCGTCCTCCACCTGCCCAAGCCCGAATGCCGTATTTGGCTTCGGTCGTATAGTCGGCATGAGAGGGGCGGTAGAGATCTTTCATGTCCACATAGGCGCTTGAACGTGCATCTTTGTTGCGAACCATGAGGGCGATGGGTGAGCCAATCGTACGGCCTTCGAAAAGGCCGGAGAGAATTTCGGCTTGGTCGGCTTCCTGGCGAGGGGTGGTGAGTCGACTCTGGCCTGGGCGGCGACGGTCGAGTTCAGCTTGAATTTCAGCGACATCCAAGGCGAGTCGAGGGGGGCATCCGTCGATGACCACTCCGACGCCTCCTCCGTGTGATTCTCCAAACGTAGTGATCTGAAAGACTTTTCCGAATCGGCTGCTCACCGTGGGCCCCCTGGGATTAAGGCCCTCAAGGTAACTGGAAATGGCCATCTCCGCCTCCGGGCAAAGGGTGTAGGTCGTGATCTTTGTTTTGCGGGCCCCCGACCTTGAGCCCCGGATGCGGATGGACCTCTCCGATGGACGGTTTTCTCCAGTTGGATTCAGTGGCCCGGCCCAGAGAGGCCCCGGTCGACATCGTGCAATCGTCTATGCTTGGGCTTCAAAAAGAGGTTTGGGTTGAGTGCCTGCCCTTTTAAAAACCCGCGCTGGGAGAACGTGATGAGTGATTGGTGGAGAGAAATCTTCCGAGACCGCCCCTGGTGGATGAATGGCGTGATGGCCTTCAGTGCCTGGATGACCTTTGTGTATATGCCTTGGGATATTTTCATTAAGCCCACCGCTCTAGATCAAGAGGTTTGGTTTGGGATTGTGTTTACCGGCGCGTGGGCGAAGATTCTGGCCTTCCCCCACTGGTTTGTTTACGGAGCCGCCGTCTATGGATTTAGGCGCCGTCGACCCTGGATGGGCCTAGCCGCCACCTTATACGTGGGGCAAGTGGCCATTGGAATGTTTATTTGGCCGATTTTGCACTACGGCTCACTCATGGGATGGTTGTTGGCCTTCATCGCGGCGACTCCCTTTATCGGTCTTACCTTGGCTTTTTGGAACGCCCGAGACCATTTCTCCGAGGGACGCCGCTCCCTTCAAGAACGTTATGGGGGCTGGGCCTTAGTGACTGGAGCCTCGGCTGGGATTGGCGAAGAGTTCGCACGCGCCTTGGCCCGAGAGGGCATTCATTGTGCGCTTTTGGCCCGACGGGCTGAGAAGCTAGAGGCTTTGGCCGAGGAACTAGAGACCTTGCATGGGGTTGAGACTCGGGTCATCGCCTGTGATTTAGCCGAAGCGGATGGGCCCGAGCAGGCGGCCGCGGCCGTAGCCGATCTCGATTTAGGCCTCTTGATCAATAACGCAGGTGTTGGAGGAGCGGGTCGTTTTGATAAGTTGGGCATCCATCGTCTGCGCCAGATGGTCAATCTGAATTGCTTGGCTCCCGTGGCTCTAACGCATGCGCTTCTGCCTGGGTTGATGGCTCGCGGCCGAGGAGCCATTGTGATTACAGGTTCAGTGGCGGGAAGACAGCCTCTCCCGCTCCACGGCGTCTATGGGGCCACGAAGGCCTTTGATCTGATGCTGGGAGAATCGCTTTATGTTGAATTGCGCGATCAAGGAATCGATGTGCTCGTTTTGGAGCCCGGTTCGACGGTGACGGAATTTCAAGAGGTGGCCGGCGAGATTCAACATCACGGCCAATCCGTCGTTGAAGTGGTGGAGACGGCCCTGGGTGCCTTGGGTCAGCAGCCGTCTGTGATTTCGGGTTGGATGAATTGGTTGCGAGCCAATGCCGCCAGTCGCATCGGGTCGCGACCCATGGTGGCGTATGTGGCTCGAGAGGTCATGGAGGTTCAGACTCCGGCCGATATGAGGTGATTTCTTTGAGGCTCTTTGAGCCGAAGGGGTTTACTACGGGGCGCATAGGGTGGCCCTCCAAACGATCTTCAACTTTTAAAGGAACCATCAATGATCATTCTGCTGCGTGTTCTTTCCGGTCTAGTCGCTCTTCTGTTTATGCGTCAGGGTCTTCAATGGGTTTTTTCTCCGGGCGAGGTAGCGAATTCACTTGGGATGCCTTTGCTTGAGGGAGTAGGGGCCAGCACACAAATTGGCGATCTTGGAAGTTTCTTTCTGGTCTCGGGATGCATGATGATCGTGGGCCAGCTTCCGGGTCGAAGCTTCTGGCTCTATCCACCGGCTTGTTTTGTTTTGGGCGCCGCCTTCATGCGTAGCATCGCCGCTCTGACACAAAATGCCGACTGGGCGATTCAGTTCATCGTGATCGAAGTCTTGATGAGTTCCATCTTGTTTTTGACGGCGCAAAAATTAAGTTCGAGGGGTTGATGGGCGCGGTGGATTTTCAAGGTCCCGGTAGGTTTGATTTTTTGAGGGTCTCTGAAAGAGCGAGAAAGTGAACACACACGATTGGCGAGGCAAAAAATTTTCGACGAAAAAGTTTCTCTAAAAACGTAGGAGAGTGGTCGTGCAAAACCCGTTTGAGACGGAAGAGATCCGCGCCTTCCGTCACTCGTTGGCTCAATTTTTGGCTCAAGAGGTTTGGCCTTACGTGGACGAGTGGGATGAAGAGGGTCACTTCCCGTGGTCGATTCATGAGAAGGCCGGAAGTCTAGGTGTTTTTGGTTTAGGAATTGATGAGGCCTACGGTGGGCTGGGCTTTGATAACGCCTTTATGCGGGCTGCTCTTTGGCAAGAGTTTGGTCGAGGGTGCTCGGGGGGTGTCACGGCGAGCTTAGCCTCACGAAATATTATGACGGGTCCCATTCAGGATTTGGCCTCCGAAGAGATTAAGCAGACCGCTTTGGTTGAAATCGTTTCGGGTCAAAAAGGGGGCGCACTGGCCATCACGGAACCGTCGGGTGGCTCGGACGTAGCCAATATGGCCACGCGAGCCGAACGGGACGGGGATCATTACATCCTCAACGGTTCTAAGACCTTCATTACGGGGGGGATGCATGCTTCCTACTTTGTGGTGGGGGCTCGAACGGGCGGAGACGGCCTCGACGGGATTTCGCTTTTCTTTCTTCGTGACGATATCGCCGGATTCTCGCGTGAGAGTGTGGGCCGAAAGATGGGTTGGTGGGCCTCGGATACCGCGACGCTTCATTTCGACCACTGTCGGGTGCACGCGTCGCAGATGTTGGGTCAAGAAGGTCAAGGGTTCCTGGCCATTATGAATAACTTTAATTTTGAAAGACTGGGAATGGCGGCCCAGATGCTTGGAATGGCGGAGTTGTGTTTTGAACAAAGCGTGACGTACGCCCAGGAAAGAAAAACGTTTGGGAGGCCCCTCGTTCAGCATCAGTCGATTCGACATAAGTTGGCCGATATGTCGTCGAAAATTGAGGCGATGCAGGCGTACGTGTATCAAGTTTGCTGGCTCGTGGAAGAGGGACATAAAACGGCTGCGGAGATCGCCAAACTCAAGCTGTTCTGTTCGAAGGAACTTGAGTTCATTGCCAATGAGGCCATGCAAATCTTCGGAGGAGCGGCTTATTTGCGTGGAAATCCCGTGGAGCGGGTTTATCGCGAGGTGAAAGTAATGTCTATCGGGGGTGGCTCACAGGAGATCATGCGCGACCTCGCGGTTCGTCAGATGGGTCTCTGAGACGGGACCTTGGCTAAACTCCGAGAACCTGAGGAGACAAGGAATCTCCATGATTAGTTGATCACATCAGACCCCTTCGCATATGCTTGGGTAGATTGGGTGAAAGATAAGGAGACCTTCTGGAATGGTGTTCCTAACTTTCACGCTCGCAACCCTTTAGGATTTATCCATGAAGGAAAGAAATAGGGTGAGCAAGGAATCAAAAAATGACAGACGCTGAAGTCGATGCTCTGGGTGAAGAGACACCGCTGCTTGAGGGTTTACGGACGGCAAGAGCGATTCGGAGGTTAAAAACAGACTCCGTTCCTGAGAGGCTGATTCGTAAAGTGTGCGAAGCCGGAACCTTCGGGCCCAGCGGAGGCAACCGTCAGCCTTGGATCTTTGTGGCTGTGACGGAGCCCGAGCGCCGGGCATTTATTGCCAAGCGGTATCGAAAACGTTTTCATGCCTACATTCATCCGGCGATTGAAAAAGCGGAGAGCGACCCGAATTTCCCCCCGGTCAAGGTACGGAATATGAAGGCCGCTCTTCACCTGGCCGATCATCTACATGAAGCCCCTGTGCTTTTATTTGTGGCGGGTTGGACTCGGGGAGGAAGTCCTCAGTCTCAAGCTCTGTTCCCGTGTATTCAAAACATCTTGCTCGCCTGCCGGGCGGTGGGTCTCGGCGCTTCGCTGACCACCGTCCACCTCGCCGATGGTCCTGAGATTGATGCTTATCTCGGGCTTTCGGAGGATACGCCGAGCTGCGCTCTTCTTCCCATCGGTTGGCCAAAGGGCCGGCATGGCCGTCCGCCGCGTGCCTCGGTGGATGAGAAGCTTTATTTCGAACGGGTGCCGGAAGGCCAGATCGGAAGACGTCGGGGTTAGGGTGGGGTGACGACGGACGTGTTCGAGGTTTTAACTTCTTTAAGGCCGCATATATGAAGACGCTAAGGCATCCGCATATTCGTTCCAGAGAGACCCGTCGTGGGCCTTGATCCACTTCAGTTCAATTTCTGGCTTCTGCTTCGAAAGGGCCCAGAGTTCCTGTACCAGTTCTAGGTTTTTAATGGGGCCGGTCTTTCTTTTCCAGCCCCTTTTTTCCCAACCACTGGCCCATTGGTTGATGGTGTTCACGGCCAGTTGGCTATCCGAGTAAACGGTGTGAGGCTCGTTTTCTGGAAGGAGCTTGTAGGCCTCGATGAGGGCTTGAAGCTCCATTCGGTTGTTCGTCGTGTCGGGAGCCTTCCCTGAGTGCTCCTGAATGATCTCGCCTTTTTTAACCCAAACGAACCCCCAGCCTCCAGGCCCAGGGTTGGGATCGCATGAACCGTCCGTAAAGATGCCTGTGTCGGGTCCGCCGGAGTAGCGCGCGAGTACTTCGTCTGTGGTTTGTAGGTCAGCCAAGCTGTACATCCTTGAGGGAGAGAGTGTTTTTTGACGAGCGCGACTCAAATCGTTTCTAATTAGACGCCAACGCGAAAGTGCATCACGTCGCCGTCCTCGACTTCGTATCCTTTTCCTTCGACCTGCATGAGGCCTTGGCTCTTGGCATTCGCTTCGCCGCCTACCTTCATGTAAGTCTCAAACGGGATGACTTCGGCGCGGATAAAATGCTTCGTGAAGTCGGTATGAATTTCGCCGGCTGCTTCGGGTGCCAGGGCCCCTTTGCGGGTCGTCCATGCGCGGACTTCTTTTTCGCCGGCTGTAAAAAAAGTGATTAAGTTGAGGAGCCGGTAGGCGGCTTGGGTGAGTCGGTTGAGGCCGGGTTCTTCCACGCCCAGTTCGGCGAGGAACTCCTCCTTTTCATCGTCTTCAAGGTCGGCGAGCTCAGCCTCGACTTTACCGCAGATCCTCACCATTCCAGCGCCGACCTTCTGGGCGTGAGCTTCCAAGGCTCGGCTGTAATCATTGCCTTCGGCCAGGGCGGATTCATCGACATTGGCGACATAGAGAACCGGCTTTGCGCTCAGGAGGTGACATTCGCGAAGGGCGGCCGCCAGTGAATCGGGGACTTCGAAATGCCGAGCCGCGTTTCCATCGGAGACGAATTCAAGTAAGGCTCCGAAAAATTCGCTTTCGGCCTTGGCAGCCTTGTCGCCGCTTTTTGCCCCTCGTTGGGCGCGATCGAGTCGCTTCTCGATTGTATCAATGTCGGCTAACCCGAGTTCCACCTCGATGGTTTCGACATCTCGTATGGGGTCTGAGTGTCCGTCGACATGCACCACATTGTCGTCATCAAAGCAGCGCACCACGTGAACGATTGCGTTGGTTTCACGGATGTTTCCGAGGAAGCGATTTCCGAGCCCTTCGCCCTGACTCGCTCCTTTGACGAGTCCCGCGATATCCACAAATTCCACCGTCGTGGGGATGACCTGCGCGGAGTGAACGATTCCGTCCAGCTGAGCTAGACGCGCATCGGGGACAGTGACGACTCCCGTATTCGGGTCGATGGTGCAAAACGGATAGTTCTCGGCCTGAATGCCCGCCGCCGTGAGAGCATTGAAGATGGTGCTCTTGCCGACGTTCGGGAGGCCCACGATTCCACAAGTCAGAGACATAGGGGCGCAAGATTCGCCCTTTTGGCCAGGAATGCCAGCCCCTGCCCCCCCCCGAAGGGTAAGTCTCTTCAGGAAATTTCGAGATCCGACTCGGCTACGAAGCGATAGCCCACTCCGCGTACAGTCTGGATGGCCTCTGAACAAGGTTCGATTTTACGACGAAGTGACTTGATATGACTGTCGATGCATCGGTTTGAGGGCTTCTTTCCATCATTCCAGAGTTGGTTGATGAGATCTTCTCGGGAGCGAACAGCCCCCCTCGCGTTGGCCAGCAGTTTCAAGATCGCCGCTTCCTTGCCAGTCAGCTCAATGCGTTTGCTCTGGATCTTGACTTCAAACTTTCCGGCTGAGAGGTGGGGGTCCTGACCGGGGCTTGGTCTGAAGGTGTCTGTATTCTCGGACCAGTTCTGCCGAGCCAAGATTCGGACTCGAGATTCCAATTCTCTGTTGAAAAAGGGACGTCGAACAAAGTCGTCTGCACCGGATTCGAAGGACAGAATACGATCCGCCTCCGAGTCCCACCGACTGAAGAGAATGATCGGTATGGCGGAGGTCGTTGGGTTTTCCCGAATCGTCTTGCAGAGCCCGAAGCCGGAACCATCGGTCAATTTGATCTCGGAGATCAGTATGTTGAAGGTCTTTGTCTCAAGTGTACTCAGTGCACTCGAAATCGAGTCGGCCCGGTTAACATGGAAGTGGCGTCGATCGAGGGCGTTTTCGACTTCAACAAAGCAGCCGTCTTCGTTATCAACGACAAGGATTTCGGGAATGGGTTCAGAGCTCATGATTCTCTTCGATGGATTTACCCAATTATTAATGAGAGAGTCAACATTCTTGTGACAAAGTCATGTCATTTTGTTGAAACACGGCGAAACTCCCAGCTTCTGTTCCGAAATAGAGGAAAAGAGCTCTTCTTGCCGTGGGTGAGTGAATAAAATTCACAGTATCGACACACTTTCGTCAACAAGCCTTCAGTGCGATGACACGATCACCTAGTAGCTTTGCCTTGCTTTCACGCACCTGGACAGACCTGATTCTTTATTTACGAACATCGAATCAGATGGGGATCCAAAAGCTGCTTGAACTCGTGAGTCTTCAGATCGTTAGGCCGGTTTGAAGAAAAACCTGATGAGGCATTAAGAGAAAAAAGATGACGAAAGAACTTTTCTGGGTGGGTTTATCTCTTCTTGCTCCCGCCTTCCTTTTCCATGCCTCTCCTGTAATCGCCGAGCAAGGCGAGGGCCTCCAGGATTTTCGAAGCAAGCTAGAGAAGTGGGTGGAAGTCCGACAAATCATCTCGAAAGAGGAGTCTGATTGGGCCGTGGATCAAGAGTCCCTCGAGGCGACG
>NZHD01000065.1 GCA_002691205.1 Deltaproteobacteria bacterium | reverse complement strand
CGTTTTCGCTTGGCCCGCGAACGCGCCCTGCAGATAGAGACCGGGCTTTGAATCGTCGCCGTCGGCCGCGATCGCCAAACCGCCCATTGAAAACTGAAGTGCAAGCACAGACACCAAAATTAGAATTCGTTTCATTGATTGCGTTCCCCCGATACGGGCCAGTCCTAGCCGGCCCCTTTTTTTGATGAAGCGCTGTGGAGCCCGGATCCCCACGAGATACAAGAGCCTTTTCGAACTGGGCCCACCAACCTCGTTTAAATCCGTTTAAGCGCTTCACCCCGTCTCATGCCCCACCCTGAGTGCACTCGATCTTCAGGGAGTATCACTCTCCGCTTCAAAACGTCAACGAGATTCAAGCTTGAAAGAGGGTCCTTTTGGCAACACATTTATACAAATAAAGGCCTATTTGCGCAGTAACGCACTCAGAATGGACTCAAAGGCCTCCTCGGCCAAGACGACCATCTCCGCGTCGGTCCGGTCTTGGATGGGGTGAGGGATATACACTGCCCGGGGGTCGGCGCCCAGTGCTTGAGACTGTTGGACCGCGCCGTCTTCAAAGACATCGCTCGCCAGGAAAACGGCTGGGATACCCAGCCCCTCGAGACTCACCGTGTCGTGCACACTGCACGACGTGCAGCTGCCTCAATCCGCCAGGGCCTCAACGACCGCCGAGCACTCCTCTGCGATCTGTCTCCGCAAGTCGGCCGGCGCCGGCTTCGTGAACGTGGGCTTACTGTACCGGCGCACATTCGCGCCCCTTTGCGTAAAGAGCTCGTCCAGTCGGTTGAGAAAGATGTCTCCGCGCGCCTTAGAAATATCCAAAAGCGCCAAATCTAAGCCTTGGAGCTGAGCCGGTCGGGGCGCACCCTCGCGAACCGCCGGAGTCCGCTCGCCGGTGGGGTCAAGCACGGTGAGCCCCCCTGCGCCTTGACTGGCTTCAAATCCATGGGCCTCAGGTCTTTTCTTCATGATCGAATCTCCACTGTGGTGGGGGCGCTTCCGGCTCCACCGTTCACCCAGCCGGCAATGATCGCAGAAAATAGCCCCGCGTCGCCCCCGCAATGCACGACTAAAATCCCGTCCGGGCGAAACTTCGGCACCGAAACCAGGGGAACCCCCTCCGGCAGCCCCTCGGCCATCCCACCTGCGCCACGTACCATCTGCTCTTTGGGTGAAAGCAGAAGCTCATGGAGGCGGACCTTGAGGTCCTCTTTGCTCCAGCCCGCTTCCCTAAAAACCCGAGCATGCTCGGGCCCTACAGCCAGAACGCAATCAAAGGCCATCACCAGTTTGGGATGGTGCATGTTCTGCAAATGGGCCGCATACCCCAGCACCAAAGATTCGGGTTCACGAGAGAGCTGATCCACCAGTGTTCGCGGGCCCTCGCCGGGAAACAGGGTGACCGAACTCACGCCTGGCTCCACCCCAAAATCTGCCGAAAGAGGCGTCCAGGGCGAACCTTCCTCGTCTTCAGCGAAACAAAAAGTAATCTTCCCCGGTCCACCAAAAGTGGCTCGGTCAATTTCGCCCGGCCGACCCCCGCCGACATTACGTATAACCAGTTGAAGGGCACGACCGATGGTGGCGTTGGCCCGATTCCCCTGTCCAAACACGTTACGCCCGGAGTTCATGCCAATCGCTTTTCGAATGGGTCCGTTCACAATAATGACGGGGCCCGCCGTCATGGTGGTCGCCAACAAACCATGCATGTTGAAACGATCCGTACACGCCGCTTCAACCGCTGCGAGCACAACGGGGAGATACTCGGGCTTACAGCCCGCCATGACGGCATTGATCGCCACCTTTTCCACCGTGCACTCGACGAGATCCGGAGGGACGATGGCGACGAGTTCATCCGGCGACCTCGAGGTTCCCTTGAGCATGGCCATCACGCGACGCTCGGTGGGAGGCACCAAAGGCAAGCCATCCGACCAACCCCGGTCGTACAGAGACTCCATTTCATCTTCGAGACGGGCCAATTCGATGCGCCTGGATTTCAAGCGGTCGCCCCCAAATCGAACCGCGAGATCAAGCTCATATTCGGGATCCACGGACAGCGAACCACATCCAGGGCGCATCTCTGGCAAATCCAAACCCAAGTTGGACACGCCCGTGAGGCTTTCCCATTCCCCCCTGTGCCACCCCACGGTGCGGGCGACTTCACGCCCGTCCACCACGTGAAGCAACGTCGGAACCGTTTCAATTTCATTGTTCCAAGAGAATTCGAGGTGGGTATCGTCAAGAGTCGAAAGAGATTGGGGGAACGCTGGATCGTCTTGGCAATACACGGTCAAGGAAAGAGAGCGATCTAAAGATTCGAGAACCGGCTCCACCAAGGCACAGGTGGGGCAGCCCCGCTTCACCACAGCAATGACACCCGAAGGCAATCCTTTTTGTATAAGCTCAGACATAGGCCCCTGACCGAAAAAGCGTCCCGAGAACGCAGCTTCTGCCCCGAGCATGGGGCAAAATGACCTAAAAAGACAGTGGCACAGCCTCCAAAAAGGGAACTCCTCTGATGCGACCTTGAATGATTCCCATCCATCCGTTTTCGGCGAAACTGGCACTGTGGACACGATGGCTTAAATTGAGAGGCCAGTGACCCGGGGGCTTCACCCCTGAAACGCACTTTATTCTCAGGAGGACCACAGATGCTGAACGAGGCCCCTGTTCGCTCAAAGAGTCTTCATCACGTTGCGTATGCCACGAGAGACCCCGAGGCCACCTACCAGTTCTATTCAGAAAAGCTGGGCATGCCGCTTGTTCATACCGAGAACCATCTCCAAGAAAACGGATACTTGCGCCATTTCTTTTTCGATATGGGCGGGGGGGACCATCTGGCCTTTTTCCAAATCGAAGATGTTGGCGAAGAAGACGACTATAAGACCGCCGTCTCTCTCGGGTCGGGTCTGCCGATCTGGGTCAACCATATCGCCTTCCGACTTGATACCGAAGCAGAGCTCAAGGCCATGGCGGCTCAACTCAAAGAACGGGGGGTGGAAGGTCTTTGGGAGATTGATCATGGCTGGTGCCGATCCATCTACACCGTGGACCCCAACGGCATTATGGTGGAGTTCTGCGTCACCACGAAACCGACCGCTTTCGCTCAAAGTCCAGAAGAAGCTCTTCGACTTCTAAAAATGCCCAAAGAAGATTTTGCCGAGCAGGACCGTAAGGAACCCTCGATCGCCGAGCCCGCTTAAGACGCGGGACTGGATCTAATTAAATCCTCGACTAGAACAAAGACCAGGAAACAATCTCAATTTCATGTTGATCCAAACTCTTTTGTTAGCGCTCGGCCTCATCATTCTCGTCACTGGTGGGGAAATGCTCGTCAGAGGGGCCTCTGCGCTGGCCCGAGGCCTGGGCATTTCAAACCTTGCCGTGGGACTCACCGTCGTCGCATTCGGCACCAGTGCCCCTGAACTCGCTGTGAATATTGGCGCCGCCCTGCAGGACACGGGCGGCCTGGCCTTCGGAAACATCTTCGGATCCAGCATGGCGAATATTGGGCTCGTCGTGGGACTCGTGGCTGTGTTGCAACCCATTTCGATTCAGAGCGTCCTCATCCGTCGCGAATTACCAATGATGCTCCTGGCTTTCACCGCCGCCGGAGTGATGGCTTTTGATATCCAACTCGGAGGCACGCACAATGCCTATATGCGACCCGATGGGATCATCCTTCTCCTCTTTTTCGCCATTTTCCTCTACTACTCGGCAGGAGACCTAAGACGACAGAATTTAGAGGCTCGTGAAGCCGCCGAGCAGATGACCTCTCAAAAAGAAAATCTGCTGACCTTGACCGAAAGTGACGCCGAACCCAAAGCCCCCATCCTCCGAAGTGTTTTGCTCGCGCTTTTCGGACTGGGGGCTCTCATTGGCGGCGCCGAGTTGACCGTGGATGCAGCCCTCCACCTGGCTCGCGCCATGGATGTGAATGAGGAGTTAATCGGACTCACCATGATTGCCATTGGCACCAGCCTCCCCGAACTCGCCGCCGCTATCTCAAGCGTGCGGCACGGAAAAGCTGACATGGCGGTGGGCAGTGTCGTTGGTTCCAACATCTTTAACACACTGCTGGTCGCTGGCGTCACCGCCACCATTCGCCCCATGCCCATTCCCGCCTATGGCCAGATGGACATCATCGCCACTGGCGCGCTGGGCATTGTCTTCACCCTCTCCGCCTTTACCAATCAACATCGGATCCTGCGCAGTGAGGGTTTTCTCCTCATGGGAATCTACTTGGCCTACATGACATGGCGGACGATCGGATTAACCGCGTGACCCCCCTAACTCACACCAGGACCTTTCCTCTCGCTCTCTTCGTGAGCTTAGCTCTCATCTGGGCCAGCCTCTTCGCATCCGACTTCGCGAAGGCTCACCCTCTAGCCCCAGCTCTCCTTGAAATCAAAGCCCTGGAAGAAGGCCGCGCTGAAGTCACATGGAAGACTTCAAGGCTAAGACCTCGAGGCGTCGACATCCAACCGATCCTTCCCGTGGAGTGCCCTACCGTATCCGACGGCGAAATCGAAGAAGCCACTCAAAGCGTCACGCTCCACTGGACCATCGACTGTGGCTCCACCGGCCTCGTGGGAAAGACCCTTCGGATCAGTGGTCTTCTGGCCGCCCCCATCGACGTGCTCGTCCGAGTTCAATTAGCGGATGATCGAAGCGTCGGCACCGTCCTTCGTGGTGGAGACGACGCCTTTGTGATCCCAGAACGTGTCGAGAGATCGGAAGTCTTTTGGAGTTACCTGAACCTTGGAACCGAACATATCCTCACTGGTCCGGACCACTTGCTTTTTGTGCTCGGCCTCTTAATGCTCATGGTCGCCCTCAGGCCCCTGATCAAAGTCGTCACCGCCTTTACGGTAGGCCACAGTGTCACCCTCACCCTGGTCGCACTCGGATGGGCTCGAGTGCCGTCGGGACCCGTTGAAATACTCATTGCCGCGACGGTGCTTCTACTCGCCGCCGAACTCGCCACGCCGGAAGGCCAACGGCCCAGTCTTTTGCGCCGGCGCCCGTGGCTCATGGCGTTTGGCTTCGGCTTAATTCACGGCATGGGATTTGCCGGCGCCCTCGCCGAAGTCGGCCTCCCGGATGACGAGATCCCCATGGCCCTGTTTTCGTTCAACGTGGGGATCGAGATCGGACAAATCGCCTTCGTTTTAGTCATGGCCGCCATCGGGTGGGCGATCCGCCAGAGCCTACGCGAAGTGCCTCCATGGCTGGCTCGCCTCCCCGCTTATGGGATTGGAATTATGGCCGCCTATTGGTTCTTTGAACGCACTGCTTCCGTACTTTAAGGATCAGCCGGCCTTAAAGACAACGGAACCTTAAGAGCCCTTGATTCAAGGCTTCTTCGGCGCTGCAAGAAGCACGGAGGGCTTATGCAGAAATAGGGCGGTACCGGATAAGTTCCGAGGTCTTGTTTACGTACCCTTTACGAAACCGAGGTTCCCACTTGCCCCACTCGTCCGCGTAACGCTGACTGTAATCGGCCATCAAGCGATCGAACGTCGCTGGACTTGAGTCCACTTCAGCCTGGGTCAAAAAAGTGGGGGCTTTACGATAACGGCCAAGTGCTCTCCAGACCGGACCGAAGTCGCCCACCCAGATCCGCGCCTTGTTTCGCTTGAGCGTCAATGCACGCGACTTCCATGAATCCTTGCTTGTGAAGATCACGACATCGCCTTGGTCCGCAAAAAACCAAACTTCGCCGTGACAACGACTCTCTTGGCCTCCAGCCAAAAGGGGTGAGATATAAACAAGGGGGCTCTCGGCCAGGGCCGCCGAAGCTTGACTCGAAAGCTGAAATGGAGTCGACGCCTCAGACAGTGCCAAAGAAGGCACTCCCATCGCGGCTCCCCCTACGGTGGCCGCCGTTCCAACAACGAATTGACGACGACTCAAGCGGTGGGTCGAAGCCCCTAGGCCTTTTGATTCTCTCTTCGATTCCATCGAATTCTCCCTGAGTACTTCACGGCTCGGTGCATAGGCCAGGCGAAGCCGCCTCTCATTAGCCGAGCATTCGACCAATCGATGTTCCCCAAAGCAGATTCATGAACTTCTGCATGCCCGAATCTGTCTTTGCGCTGTAGGGATACCGACTCTCTGCCATCTTGCCTGAGCGACGGTCCACAATAATCGGCTCGGCATGGCTGTAGCCCCGCAAGCCCGTCTCTCCATTTACTTGGCCCACACCGCTGTGCTTCAAGCCGCCGAAAGGAGCCTCCTGAACCCCATAGGTCATGGTCATATCATTGACACACACACTGCCCGAGGCCATGCGCTCGGCCATACGAACGCCTTTGCTCGTATCGCGTGTCCAAATGTTTCCTCCCAAGCCGTACTCGCTGTCGTTGGCCAAACGCAGGGCTTCTTCTTCGTCCGCAACCCTCATGATGGGCAAAATAGGGCCGAACGTTTCTTCAGACATGATCTGCATACCGTGATCCACTGAGGTCAGAACGGTGGGCTCATAAAAAAGACCAGCCAGTTCCGGGTTCCGGCGACCGCCCGCCAGCACCTGAGCCCCTTTGGCTTTGGCATCCGTCATATGCGACTCAATAATTTCGAGTTGTTGGGGCCAAAAAATGGCTCCCACGTCAAACTCACCCTCAAAGCCCTGCCGAAGGCGCGAAACCCTTTCGACGACCTTCTGAGTGAACTCATCCGCCACAGCTTCGACCACGTAAACTCGCTCGGTCCCACAACAGTACTGCCCGGTATTCATGAATGCGCCCGCTACCGCTCCGGCGGCCGCGTAATCAAGATTGACATCCTCACATACGATCATGGCATCTTTGCCCCCTAGCTCGAGGGTGCAAGGAATGAGCTGCTCGGCACAGGACACCGCCACCTTGCGTCCTGTAGCGACACTTCCTGTAAACGAGACCTTGTCCACCCCGCCGCGACAAAGCGCAGCACCGGTCTCGCCATCTCCCGTCAGCACTTGGAAGAGACCTTCCGGCAAGCCAGCCTCCTTCAAAATATCGGCGACCAGAAGCCCTGAAAAAGGCGTGACCTCGGAGGGCTTCAAAATCACTGCGTTTCCCGCGACAAGCGCTTGAATCGATGGGTTCATCGCCAAAACAAAAGGGCCATTCCAAGGACTAATGACCGCCACGACCCCTAGCGGTCGATACACGATCCTCAGGCGTTTCATAAACCGAAGCATTCCATGAAGTTTTCGCTTCTGCGTCTTTAGGATCCGTTCCGCATTCTTTGAGTAGAAATTAAGGGCATCCCCTACCGCAAAAACCTCCATCTGAAGCGCCTCTGTCCGCGGTTTGCCCGTCTCCGAAATGACGGTCTCGATAATTTCATCCTGGCGAGCCAATAGGATCTGCAGAGCGCGCGCGAGATACCTCGCACGTTCGCTCACCGACAACCCGGCCCAATCAGGCTGTGCCTTACGGGCGCGTTCCACCGCTGCCGCCACGTCGGCAGACGTCTGAACCTCAATTTCGCCAATCGGCTCCAAAGTCGCGGGGCTTGCCAACGCGAGGCGACGCCGGTTGTCGGAAGAAGGTTCAAGGGGGGTTACAATGGCCATCTAGGGGAACTCCTATCAAGAGAGGCTCTAAGGGTACCCAAAAAAATCAGCTTCTGTGGCTCAGTCGAAAATTCAACCACGGTGGGCTCGAACCCTCTTTTCATGAGCTCCGAAGAGAAAGGGTCACCAAAGAGCTACACTCAACCATGGGTGTCATACCCATAGGGAGAAACATGGTCTCTGAGTCTTCATTCGCCCTGACCGGCCGGCGGGTTCTCGAACTCGCGGACCACTCTGGAGCCTATTGCGGCAAGCTCATGGCCGATATGGGCGCGGACGTGATTAAAATTGAGCCACCAGGCGGAGAACCAGGCAGGAATATCCCGCCCTACTTAGAGGGTCTAAAAGGCCCCCAGCGAAGCTTTCATTTTTTATATTCAAATACAAGCAAACGGGGAATCACCCTGGATGTCGAGCTTCCAGAAGGCCGCCGACTCTTACGTCAACTCGCCCTCTCGGCCGATATCCTGCTCAGCACTCAAGCTCCAGGTGAACTCGCCCGTCTCGGCATCGATCATGCCAGCCTGGCAAAAGAAAAACCGACGATGGTCGTGACCTCGATCACCGGATTTGGCCTCACGGGTCCTCACGCCCAATGGAAATCCAACGATCTCGTCGCGGGCGCAATGGGCGGCGCCATGTACGTCACCGGAGAGCCCGATGATCCTCCCGTCATCGTCGCGGGCGAACAAAATACATTGATGGCGTGCACCTGCGCCGCTGCCAGCAGTCTGATTGCCCTCCTCCATGCCCACCAATCGGGACGGGGACAAGAGGTCGATATCTCGGCCCAAGAAACCACCCTCGCCATCTCTCACATCTCGGGGGTGGGCAAATGGCTCGACGACGGCATCATTCCTCGACGTGAAGGTACGGGCCTGACCGCTTCGGTTCCATCCGGGGCCTACGACTGTCAGGACGGGCGAATTTATTTGATGGTCAATCGCCCCGCGCACTGGAAAGCCCTCGCAGAATGGATTCACGAGGAGACTGGGAATCAAGAGGTTCTGGATCCTCTCTTTGAAGGCCCCTCCTCACGCCGAATTGAATATCGGGATCTGCTCGACATCTTTATTTCAGATCTCACAGGGCTGCACACGGTGCAAGAGATGTTTCATGAAGGACAACGTCGACACATCGCCTTCACCCCCTTTTATTCCCTCTCCCAAGTCGTCCAAGACCCCCAACTTCGGTCACGAGGCTACTTCGAGTCCATGGATCATCCTGAGACGGGTCCACTCGAATATCCAGGCGCGCCCTTCCGTCCCGAGCGCACGCCGTGGGCGATTCATCGCCCCGCCCCAATCATCGGCGAACACAACCGGGCCGTCTATCTCGACGAATTAAATCTCACCGAAGTCAAATTCAAGAAACTCCAAGCTCAGGGGGTTATTTAAAGACACCATGAGTGAAGAGGCGCTTTCCGGACTCAAAGTTCTTGAATTCACCCAGGGCATGGCGGGCCCCTGGATCGGGCGCATGCTGGCTTGGTGCGGGGCCGACGTGATCCGCATTGAAACCCGCCAAGCACCCGGGGTGGTCCGACTCTACATCCCGCCCTGGGACAGAGAGTCTGGAGTTCAACCCAGCTTATCCCCCTGGTTCACCGATTGGGATGGAGGAAAACTCTTCGTCAGCCTGAACTTAAAGCGTCCAGGGGGGGTCGAGCTCGCCAAGGGACTCGTGAACTGGTCAGAAATCGTAATCGAAAACCATCGTCATGGTGCCATGGATCGACTTGGTCTCGGGTGGGATGTCCTCGAACAGATCAAACCAAGCCTCATCGGCCTCCACAGCAGCGGCTTCGGGGACGGTGGCCAACACCCTGAATACGTCACCTGGGGACCGAACATTGAGGCTATGTCAGGCCTAGCTTCATCCTCGGGCTTCAAGAACAGGGGCGGCGCCATGACTCAGTACGCCTACCCCGATTCCCTGTCGGCTCTACATGGCCTTTTTGCGGTTCTCTGCGCCCTCGACCATCGCAATCGAACCGGCGAAGGCCAACGCATCGCACTCGCGCAGTTTGAAGCCACCGTCGCCATGATCGGACCGCTGGTGATGCAGCAACTGGCGGAAGGGCAATCTTCTGTCTTAATGGGCAACGCCTCTCTGCACCGGGCACCGCAAGGATGCTATCCCTGCCGAGGCGAAGACCGCTGGTGCGTGATGAGCATCGAATCCGAGGCGCAGTGGTCGTCCCTCTGCGCCCTCCTTGAGCGCCCCGACTGGACCCACGACCCGCGTTTTCATTCGCCCGCCCAGCGCTTTCAAAACAGCGAAGAAATTGATCAAGCCCTTTCTCGCTGGACGCGAGAAAGAACACCCCATGAGGCCACAGAAATTCTTCAAGCCGCCGGCATCACGGCCGGGGCTGTCCAAAATACAGAGGATCAATATCGACGTGATCCGCATCTTGAAGAACGTCAATTCTTCGAAAGCATTCATCATCTGGTGAAGGGAACAGTGGTCGCCACAGGTATTCCCCTCGGCCTCACCGGCACGCCCGGACATACGCGACGAGCGGGCGCTGGCATGGGCGAAGACAACAGACACGTCTTTCGTGACCTACTCAAGCTCTCTGAAAGCGAATATGCAGATCACGTCGAGGCCGGAGCCATCGAGGAAGAACTCAGCTAAAACCACCCTCGGGCCAAATCCAGAGAACGCTTCTCTTCTGCCCACACGCGAGCATCCAACCCGACTCCCTGAACGATGGGGCTTGCAACTACCCGGAGGCCGATTCCCCGTAATGCACCATATTCAAGCGGCGACGCTTGAAGTACCAGACCCCGCCATCGCGAACGTAATCATCGTCGTAGTAGCCCCATCCCACCCAGAGACAGCCGTCCACGTACGCTTTTAGATCCAGATAACAGGTCCCTGTGGCTACGTCTCCATGAAGCTCAAGCACATGGTTGTGAATAAATGGCTTGAAATCGGATTCCGCAAAAGTCTGCGAATACGTTTCGCGGATCGCCTCCCTTCCCTCGAGCGCCGGACGATCCCCCGTATCCATCACGCCCTCCTCAGCAAAAAGGCTGGCCGCTCCCTCGCTATCGCTCTGCCAAACGCAGTGTGCATACCGCCTCGCCAAGTTTCTAATTTCCTCAGCGTCAATCAGACGTTGAAGCCTCTCATCAGCCTCCACCCTTGATGCCCTCATCCTCTTCAAGAGAGTCCGCTACCAGTTCAGCGATGTCGGCGACACGGACTTCACCTTCTGGGTCCAGAGCACTGCCCGCATCTGAAAACATTTGCATACAAAATGGACACGACAAGGCGGCCGTCTTTGCGCCACATCCCTGAACCTGCTCGAAACGTTCCTGGTTGATTCGCTTCTCGGGGTGATCATCCATCCAGGCGTACCCGCCGCCTGAACCACAGCAGTGTGATTTTGAGCGATTTTTTTCAAGCTCTACAAAAGCTCCGGGCTCAGCCACGCTCTTAATCACATCACGTGGAGGCTCATAGACGTCGTTATGTCGTCCGAGATAGCACGGATCATGATAGGTCACGCTATCCACGTTCTTTTTGGGCTCTATCCGACCCTCATGAATGAGATCGCCGATCAATTCAGAGTGGTGGATCACTTCGTAATCCCCGCCATAGTCTGAATATTCATTTTTTAGAGTATTCATACAATGGGGACAGGTCGTAATAATTTTCTTCACCCCATAACGCTCAAAGGTTTCGATATTTTCCTTGCTGCACATCTGATAGGTCAGCTCACCCCCAACGCGGCGAGCCGGGTCACCGGTGCACACCTCTTCGTTTCCCAGAAGGGCAAAGTCGACGCCTCCGGCGTCCATCACTTTCACCATCGCTCGACTGACTTCGATATTCCGGTCCACCATAGAGCCCGCGCAGCCGACCCAAAACAGATATTCGGCCTGATCCCCCTTACCATAGACCTTCACGTCCAGATCCTGGTACCACTCCTCTCGATCACGCGAAACTCCTGCAAAAGGATGCATGCGGTCGTCCATGTTCTTAAGGAAAGTTTGAGCATCCTCGCCCATCTTGGACTCCGTCATCACCAAGTGACGCCTCATATCAATGATTTTCGGAATATGCTCGATGTACATGGGGCATTCCTGCATACACGCGCCGCACGTCCGACATCCCCAGAGTTCAGCCTCGAGCACCGCAGGGACTGCCCCGTCCTCACCATCCCCCATAAGGGCCTGCAAAGGGCCGCCTATACCGGCTTCTGAGTCAGTTCCAGAAAGAAGGTTGGGGCCCACTCGATCAAGCTGACCCTTCATATCCTGAATCAGCTTTCGGGGACTGAGAGGCGAACCGCTCTCCGTGGCCGGACACACCGATTCACAGCGCCCGCAATTCACGCAGGCATCGAGATCCATCAGTGACTTCCAACTGAAGCGCTCAATATTGCCGACGCCCAGACGATCCAAGGCCTCTTCATCTTCTTCGAGCAAAACATCGATATCGGGATGAGTCAGCTTCCCCGTCGTCCCGAGATTGCGGAGCAAAATATTGGTAGCCCCGTACAAAACATGCGTGAACTTTCCGTAGACGAAGTAGGAAATAAAAGCAAAGGCGGTCACCGCATGAAGCCACCAGAGGCCGCGATGCAAGTCCATTAACGATTCAGGAGAGAATCCCTTCAGCATCAATGCGACCAAGTACCCAATCGGAGACCAGGGCGCCCAAGACGGATGGGTCTGAAGTTCCGTCACATTGATACGGATCCCTTCCACGATGAACCCTTGAACAAAAAGAGACAAGAGAAGGAGAAGAGCGATCCAGTCATCCATCACTGAATGCAGCCGGGCCGGACGAACGACTCCACGCCAATAAAGAGCCATCAAGATTCCAATGAGTCCGATTAGGCCCGCAAGGTCGGCAAAGAGCGAATACCATAAATAGAAGGGGCCCTTCAGAAATTCGATGCCCGTCCATTCTTGAAGAGCAATCACACAGGTCGCAATAAAGGCACCCAAAAAGCCGTAAAAGATCATCAGGTGCGCGACGCCTGGAAACGGATCCCGGAGATGTCGACGTTGGCCAAAGACCTCAACCAAAAGGCCCTTAATTCGCTCTCCCATACGGTCGGTGCGAACTTCGGAAAAACCAAGTCTCCAAAGTCGAATCCGCTTGATCACGCCGTAGACAAGCACACCCACGGCCACCACAGCAAGAGCATAGATGAGCGGACCGTCAACGATATTCCAGTAGATTTCGCGTGTGGGCTCCATTCGCCCCAGGGCTCTCCTACCGACACAGCCGAACATCAATCCGGCCGATGTTAAAGGGTCTTGCTCTCCGAAATACCGTTGTCGAAACCGATCTCGGCTTCGTGCACACGATGAAAGGTAGCCTAGCTAACTCGGCTTATACATGGGGGCCCCCCCTTTGACCCTGCTACACTCTGGATCGGCTCATCCCAACCTCCCGTAAAACGCAACAATCTCGGGACAAAGTCAGAAACAAACTGCCTGTATGACATGAGAGAAATTCTCCCCACCCTCGAAAACTGGCTCGCGCAAGGCGAAGAAATCGCGCTAGCGACCCTCGTGGATACCCACGGAGCTTCTCCGCGGCCCGCTGGGGCACGGTTATGCCTCACGCGGAGTGGTCAAATGGAAGGCTCGGTGAGTGGAGGGTGCGTCGAAAGCGATGTATTCACACGCGCTCTGCAGGTTCTTGATACTTCTCACCCCGCACTGGTTCGCTACAGCATCGAAACCGAGACCAGTGTCGCAGTGGGACTCTCGTGTGGTGGTGAAATCGATGTTTTGATCGAGCCCTTTCGAAAAGATCAGGCCTGGGACGCTTTGGCCTCGGCAATTCAACAACAAAGCCCAGCGGTCCTGTGCACCGGACTCGGGCCTGAACCGATCCTTGGAAAGCGCATGACCATTCTTAAAAGCGGACACACCCTAGGCGACATGGTTCCTGAGCTTGACGCCCAATTGATTGACCGGGGGCTGTCTCTGCTGCCTTTGGGTGGCCAAGCCCTCTTTGAATCCGATTCCTCTGAGCCCCCTGTCCGAGTGTTGATCGAGGCGTTCCCACAAAAGCCTCGACTCTACATCGTGGGCGCAACCCATATCGCCACGGCCCTGTGTCCCATGGCCGTCATGCTGGGCTTCCATGTGAGCGTGATCGATCCTCGGACCCCTTTTGCGACCCCTGAGCGGTTCCCGAAAACCGATGCGCTAGTCCTTGACTGGCCTCACGAAGCGTTGGCCAAAGAGAGTCTGGACGAGTCAGCCTTTGTCCTCACCCTCACTCATGACATGAAATTTGATATCCCCACCCTCGCGCATGCGTTACGCTCCAAGGCACGATACATAGGAGCCCTGGGCAGTCGCCGGACTCACGAGCGTCGGCTCACTCGGCTCCGCGAAGAAGGCTTCAACGATACGGATTTTCAGCGCATTCACACGCCCATCGGATTGGCCCTCGGAGGCCGGTCGCCCGAGGAAATCGCTCTGTCTATTCTAGCTGAGCTCGTGGCCTCAAGGAATCAACCCATGGGTGCGTCGCTCGACAAGATTCCCATCCTCAAGTCTAAAGAAGCTAACCAGCTATGACTTCTCAAACGACCCAGAACTCTCAGTCTGAAATCATCAAAACAGAGGCCTTTGTGTCGGGCATCGTACTCGCTGCAGGATGCTCATCTCGGATGCGTGATTTAGGCCCGAAGCAACTTCTGCGTTTTAACCAGAAGACACTTCTTGACCGCGTGTTAAACCAGGCTCTCAAAGCGCGTCTCAACGAACTGATTCTCGTTCTCGGACATAAGGCCGATTCCATTCTTGAAACCCTAAACGACTATGCGCCCGAAACCTTACGAGTCACCATTGCAGGGGATTACGCCCAAGGTCAAAGTCGCTCTCTTCGAGCAGGCCTAGAAGCCGTCCATGAATCGGCCGAAGCTGCCGCCATCTTGCTGGGAGACCAACCCGACCTCAGAGCTTCAACGATTGATCAAATGACAACCGCTTGGCGCAAAAAAAGACCGCGCCTTTTGAGACCCGAATACTGCGAAAAAGAAGGACAAAACATTCCGGGCCATCCCGTCGTCATCTGCCGAACAGTCTGGCCTCTCATGGGCCGTCTCAAGGGAGACGAAGGCGCTCGCGAGATCATTCAACGGCATCCGAGTTGGCTGACCACTGTCCTCCTTGATGGACCCGCTCCCCGAGACGTAGACACCCACTCAGACTGGAAGACATGGGTCGCCTCGCATTAACCCTCGGCCCATCAACCCATTCACACCCAAAACAGGGAAGGATATAAAAGAAACCATGGCGATAGAAATTTCAGAGAAGATGAGTGTTGATGTGCCCATGGACATAGCGTGGCAATTCATCACAAATCCCGAACAGGTGGCCCAGTGCATGCCCGGAGCCGAAATCGTCGAGCAACTTGATGAGAAAACCTATGTGGGAAAAGCGAAAGTAAAACTGGGCGCGATTACCACCGCCTACAAAGGCGAAGTGGTTTTTGAACAAGTGGACAATGCGGCCCACGTCATGGAAATCTCTGGACAAGGGCGAGAAACCGGAGGCGGAACCGCGCGCGGAACCCTCTCCGTCAGTGCCGTAAATCAACCCGATGGGAGCATCGAGATGACTTTCGATGTTCGCGTTGATGTCACCGGTCGTGTGATGCAAATGGGTCGCGGGATGATCAAGGGAGTCTCCGCACAGCTCTTCAAGCAATTCTCCGCCAACGCAAAGACAGCTCTTGAGGCCCAGCAAGAGGGAACGCCCGAGACCACTCTCGCGGCGGCGGCCGCGGTGGCTGACAATCAGACCGTTAACGTGGGATCCCTGGTGAGTCGCACGCTCTGGCAAATGGTTGTGGATTTCTTCAAGAGGCTCTTTGGTCGAAAGGCCGACTAGAAAACCCGATGGCACCGTACACACTCTGAGCCGCAGAGAACCGAGCGTGGAGATCAAATATGGCTAAAAGGGCCCTTGAGGGAATCAACGTCGTCGAGTTCGGAGAACTTATTTCGGCCCCCTATTGTGGAAGGCTCTTTGCTGATTACGGGGCCGACGTGGTGAAGGTCGAACGGGGTCCGGCGGGCGATCCGGCTCGACGCTGGGGTCCATTTCCCAACGACCTTCCTGACCCAGAAAAAAGTGGGACTTTTCATTTCCTAAATACCAACAAGCGCTCAATTCAGTTAGAGATCGATTCGAGTTCGGGACGAGACCGCTTCCTTGACCTCATTAAAAGAGCCGATGTTCTCATCGAGAATCACGCGCCCGGTCAGATGGGCGAATGGGGTCTCGACTGGGAGCATCTTTCAGCTCTAAACCCTCAGCTCGTCATGATCTCGATTACGCCCTTTGGTCAAACGGGGCCCTATGCGGATTGGAAGGGACACGACCTAAACGCTTTTCACGTCACAGGCGCCAGCGCTCGCTATTGCGGACGACCAGGCGAGGCTCCACTTGAGCATGGCACTTTTGCGGCTGACTTCTTCGGTGCGGTGACAGCCGCGTCTTGGGGCCTAGCCGCGGTCTTGGGTCGAGAGAATGTCGGCGGCGGACAGCAGGTGGATGTCTCATGCGCTGAAGCGATTGCAGCCACCTTCGTAGGTGGGCAAAACATTGGGGGATTCGCCCAAGACGGGATCTCCGACTCACGCACCGGAGTCGGCATGCCCCTCGCTGCCCCGGCCAGCATTATGCCGTGTAAAGATGGCCACGTCTGGATGCTCGCCCTTGAGCCTGGACAGTGGAACGGCCTTCGAGAAGTCATGGGCAATCCAGAGTGGATGGAAGCCGAAATGTTCCAAGACATGTTCTCTCGCGGAGAAAATGCGGACCTCATCTACTCCTTGGTGGGCGAATGGACGCTCCAGCACAAAAAAATGGAAATCATGGAGCGCTGCCAAGCGGCCGGATGCCCCATTACTGCTGTATTCACTGTCCAAGAAGCCGCCGAGCACCCGCACCTCCACGAGCGGGGCTACATGGTCGAAGTGGAGAGCGAGGATATTGGCCGCTACCTCACCCTCGGCGCACCTTTCAAACTCAGCCAGACACCCGGCGGTCCCCAACGATCTGCCCCTCGCCTAGGCGCGCATACCCTCGATGACATTGACTGGCCGATCAAAGCCCCTCTTGCACCAGAGACCTCTAAATCTCGACTTCCTTTAGAGGGCGTCCGAGTGGCCAATTTCGGATGGGTTTGGGCGGGCCCGGTCACGGGTCAAACCCTCGGTTTCCTCGGTGCGGAAGTCTATAAAATTGAATCCTACGCGCGGGTGGACATGACACGAACGCTTCCCCCCTTTGCGGAAGGCGAAAGGGACCCCAATAGAAGCCTTTCGAACAACGCATGCTGGGCGGGCAATGGCAGTGTCAGTTTGAATTTTAAAGAAGAAGATGCCCTTGAACTCGCCCGCGAACTCATACGGGAGAGCGACATCGTCATCGAAAACTTCGGTCCCGGCGTGATGGATCGGCTCGGTCTTGGGTACGACGTTCTTAAAAAAATAAAACCCGATATCATTATGTTCTCCATGCCTGCCACGGGGCTCTACGGACCTTTGAAAAATCTTCGTACCTATGGACTGAGCCTCACCAGTACTACTGGCCTCGATAGCACCGTGGGCTATGCCGACGATGACATCATTCCAGTAGAAAATGCTTTTTCCGACCCTTTCAACGGTGTGTTCGGCGCTTACGCCATCCTAACGGCGCTGGCTCACAGAAAAAAAACGGGCGAGGGGCAACAAATCGACTTCTCTCAGCAAGAAGCCGTCATGCAGATGATGGGCCCAAGCTTCATGGATTATTCGCTTAACGGGCGCGTTGGGGGGGCGCTTGGCAACCGACATCCTTTAGGCGCCGCAGCCCCGCACGGCGTTTTCCCTGCGGCAGGCCAAGACAAGTGGATCAGCATTGTCATCGAAAGTGATGACGAGTGGTCGAATCTCGTGAACTCAATGAATCATCCGGAATGGGCTTCAAGCCCTAAGTACGCGACGTCGGCCTCCCGCCTCGAGAACATCCTCGAGCTGCATGCGCACTTGGCCGAGTGGACGTGCGGCTTTGACCGCCGGGAACTCTCTGAACGACTTCAGCAACTGGGAATTGCGGCTGTCCCAGTTCTTGAGGTCGGCGATTTACTTGAAGACCCCCACTTTCAAGCCCGAAAGACTTTTATCGAGGTCGATCACCCTCTCGGCTATCGCGAAACGATCTATGGCGCGTATGTCAAACTCAGCAAAAGCCAACCGATCATCCGGCCTGGCCCATGGATTGGTCAAAGTAACGATTATGTCTTCCGCTCGATTCTGGGTCTTTCAGAAGAAAAGTATGAAGCCCTCAAAAACGCTCAAATCATTTACTAAAAGGCAAAAGCAGCATGAGTAAAACCGGAAAAGGAATGCCCTCTCTCTCCAAATGGATTGAAGAGCCGTCTCCCAGTTGGCTGGCCAAACGTAAGTTAGCCTCGGCCCTTCGCGAGCTGATGGGGAGTCTTTCAGCTACGAATGCCAGCGAAGACGAACTCTTAGCGATCACCGAACAGTTGAGTCGAAGCGCCCACCAACTCCAGATCCAACCCGAAATGGATGAACGTCCGGGCGTGGCGGAGGGCTCAGTCGCCGCCGGATCCGCTTCTGCGGGAATGGAGATGTTTCGGGATCGAAGTCCCGTGGTGGGGCTCTCCAACGCACTCGCTCCCCCCGTTACCCTTGAGCCCGACCACGAGGCTCAGGAGATTCATGGTTCTGTCTTCTTTGGCCCCGCTTACGAGGGCGCGCCGGGCTGTGTCCATGGGGGCTTTCTGGCCGCTGTCCTTGATGAAGCCCTTGGCTTCGCGTGCATTTTCTCAGGCGAGCCCGGAATGACGGGAGAGTTGACGATCCGCTACCTAAAGCCCACCCCTGTCGAAACCCCCTTGCGCATTGAAGCGCGATTTGATCGCATGGAGGGGCGCAAGATCTACAACACAGGCGCAGTGTATGCGGGCGATGTGAAAGTCGTCGAAGCCCATGGTCTCTTTATCTCGATCCCTCGCGACCGCTTTCTCGAACTCCGAGCGGCCCGACTCAAGAGACAGAAGGCGGATGCGGAAAGTTAGTTTTGAGTCAATCAGGTCGGCTGAATCCATACGGCGCATGTGGTCAGACCTTCCTCAGACCAATGTTCTTTATATTCATTTTGTGAACCGAGGTCGTAGGTAGCCGCGCCGGCCAACGAAAGATGTTTGAGGGCCTCATTCTGAAGAAGATTCCCAAGCCCCACCCGACTGAAACGGGCATCGAAGCTAAACTGCAGGCCTCGGAAATGGCTTCCAATATGGGCTCCGTGTAGATAGCCTACGGTTTCGCCTTCCCACTCCGCGAGCAAAACCCTCAAGTGCCCTGCCCTGGCGACTCGGGGCAACAATCTTTTGTAAAAAGCTTCCATAGGGCCCTGATCCACCCCCACCCCTTCCTCTGCTTTCCAACTCCGAGACTCCACATCAAGGATACTTCGATAGATTTCGGTGGTGCCCGACTCGGAGATGTCCGAAAACCACCGAAATCGAATCTTTTCTGTCTGACTTCGACGCTCCGAAGCTCTCAGATTTCTCCGAAAAGACGCCGACCGACGCGAAAGCCAACCCTCAAAGCCTCCCTCAAGTGAAGCGGTCCATCGAGTGCTCGGCAGGCCCGCTTGAAGTAAGAAGTGCTCACCAAGACCCTCTTGAAGGGGAGAAAGCCGCTGGGGATTTAAGGGAACCCCCATTAAAAGAGTAGGTCG
>NZHD01000064.1 GCA_002691205.1 Deltaproteobacteria bacterium | reverse complement strand
GGGTTCCCCAGTGACACCATGCTCTGGTAGTACTCGATCACACCCGAGTCAGAGACATCCAGTGCATCCCACTGTGGCCAATCAAACGTGTCGTTCATAAACGGCTGCATCTGATCCCAACTCAGCACCGTCAAGTGATTCACGTCGTGATTAATCGCCACACCTTCAATGGATCGAAAGCCGTGAGTTCGACCGTGCATCCAGCCCCCATAATGAGGCTCCATCTTCAGAGTCCGAATGAACGTATCCTCAAGACCGTAGTTCTCAAGATAGTCCGCAAAGCCGGCGTGGCCGTACTCCCGAACCATTCCCATCACCACTGACTTCATCTGATCGGCATTCGACATGGTTCGCGCCGTGCGTTGGATATCGGCCAGGATCTGAGGATCGTAGGCCTCGTCGGAAATCCAACCCACCTTGGCGCCTTGCATCGCGTACCAAAGACCCACGCCCTTGAGGTCGTTGCCCCAGGCCTGACTGTTATTGGTCAGGCTCTCGGAAAATGCCCACTCCCCCACTTCTTCAATGCTCACTTCTGAGAGTCCAAAGAACGCTCGCAAGTGGGTGTAGGCTTCATGGGCTTCGGTGGTGATGGCCGTTCGACCGCCCACCAACTCATTGTGCTCGGAGTTGTTATTCGAGCCATGAAAGTTGCCCCACGAAGTGATGTCTACATAGTTGCCCGAAGAAACCGGCGGCACCGACGGCATCATGTGATCGTGGCCTTCGTCGTCGTCCATGCCTTCGTGGTCTTCCATGCCTTCGTCGTCGTCCACGGGAGGCATCGAGGGGACCTGGGGATCAGGCTGGGGATCAGGCGTGGGCGCCGGCGAAGCCGCCCCGTCGAGGTTGCTCAGATGTTCGCCCCGAGGATCGCCAAGCACAACCATGCTCTGGAAATACTCAAGAACACCGGCATGCGAGACATCCAGCGCCGGCCACTGCGGCCAGTCCCAAGTGTCATTCATAAAGGGTTGCATCTGATCGTGACTCAAAACGGTCAAATGGTTCACGTCGTGAGCAATCGCGACATCTTCGATGGAGAGCCAGCCGTGCGCCCGGTCGTGCATCCAGCCTGCATAGTGGGGCTCCATCTTGAGGGTGTTGATAAAAGCTTCATCAAAATTATTCCCCAACAGATAGTCGGCGAAGCCCACGTGACCGTAATCGGCCACCATCTCCATGACGTCCACCGCGGATCCGAGCCGAGCGGTACGTTGAATATCAGCTAAGAGTTGCGGCTCAAATCGGTCGTCGGCGATCCAGCCCACCTTGGCGCCTTGCATCGCGTACCAAAGACCCACGCCCTGCTGATCATTGCCCCAGGCCTGGGTGTTATTGGTGAGGGAATGATCAAAAGCCCAAGCCCCCACCACGTCCATATTCGTGCGCGGCAAGCCGACAAATTCGCGGAGATCGTTGTACGCGAGCAGAGCTTCGGTGGTGATGGCCGTCCGGCCTCCCACAAGCCCATCGTGACCCGTGTGACTGCTGCCGTTAGAGAGCCCCAATGAGGCTAGATCCATAAACTCACCCTGAGGATCGGGATGATTGTGGGATTCCGGCATAGGACTCTCGCCTGAGGAGTCATTGGAAACATCGGCACTGGGCTGCGGAGACGCCCCGCTCTCGGGGGAAGTCGTCCGGTCCAGACAAAATCCGAAACTCGTCGATCCTCCCGGTTCAAGGGTTCGGTTCCAAGACGCGCCCACCACACGCCAACTATGAGATAGAGACTTTGCGGTATCCGCCGAAGCCGCAGCCGGTTCCATTTCAGAGTTCCAAAAATCAGTCACGGACCCGACCAGGTCAATATGAGTCTCCCAGACAGTGCTGCTCGATCCAGAATTTATAACGACGGCCTCACCACAAGCACCGGAGCCCCAGTCGTCGTAAAGGTTAATTTGGACTCCAATGTCCCCCGAAGATAGAGTCCGCCTGTTACGGCTTGAAGAGTCGAAGTTGAACAGACCCTCGCTCGTAAGTATCAGCCCACCCGGAGTACCCGAGGACGACGCACTCGTCGCTGCCTCATCACCCTGGGTCCCGTTCGCCGCCGCTGCAAAACTACACACACATGTCAAAAGAACAGCCAAAAGCCCAGACCTAAAAAAGAGCTTACTCATGGGCCGCTCTGTTATGGAAAACCTTTTACTGAACCTACGCATACTGAGCCTCCTTATTACTTATTTAGAAGAAGCCACCTCGATCAGCCTCAACTCCTTACCTCCAACCAACAGGTTTCAAAATATTCGAAACACAATGAGCGACATGTGATGTTCGACACCAAATCCCCTTTTTCTTCGCGTGTCATCCGACGACGACAGGCTGGGGGCAGCGTCCTTAGCTCAATCCCTACCTGCCACTAAAGCCAGCTCACCGCACCAGAGTGCGTTCAGTGCGAGCGAGAAAAATCACCACCGACTCCCACAGGCAACAAAAACGAAACCAATCTGCGTAAGAGAAAATCTAAAAAAACGGGGTTGGGGCGACGATTTTGTTTCTTCTAAGGGGAAAAAATTCAGGCAAGAAACATGTGTCCGGACCTTCAAATTGCTTTTTTAGAAAACTCAATGCGCGGAAGCCAGCGTCAGTTAAGCGCCACCCATCGAAGCCGGGCCTACATATCTTCTTCAACAAAAACCACTCAATAAGGACTGAGTATGTTTCACGATAAAGACCACGAGGCACCTGGCGCATGTCCAGCTGCCCACAGACCGTCCTTCGGATGAGCCCGAAAAGCTCACGCGCAACTCTCACTCGCGCTCGAGAAGATCTTGGCCTCTTTCTCCGGACAACCCATTTCACAGTAAGCCGCTTCAGTGATGGTACTCTCTACACTCAGCCACACGTGCAGCGACAGTCCCCAACGATCAAAAAAAAGGACCCGCGCCATTCGCAAAAGAAGCCAACCCGGGAGCCTCTCCACGATGACACGAACAAGAATCGTTCTGATTTTGATTCTCGGGTTTGGATGTTTTGCGGGCGCCCCGGCACTCGGCACTGATCCTTCCCCTGAGGCACAGATCAACTCCCCGACCGCTTCGGACACCGACGCAGCACGCGAAATCCTGAGAGCGGCCTTCGCAAATCGTTACGAAGTCAATCTAACCACTCAAATTGAACTCACCGTACACAGCCGGTCGGGGCAGCAACGCAAACGGACTCTCCAAGCCGTCACCAAGGTCATTGACCATCGCGTGCATTCCCTAGGCCGACTGACCTCACCCGAACATCTAAGAGGCATGACGGTTATGATGATGGAGGCGGAAGATCGCAGCCACGATGCCTTCATCTACATGCCATCACTCGACAAGGTTCGGCGCATCAACAGCTCACAAAGGGGCGATGCTTTTTTTGGATCGGACGTGACCTATGAAGACATTGAGCACCAGACAGTCGCCGACTACACCTTCCTTAAATTTACAAAAGAGACCCGAGACGGAGAGCCGGTCTTCCGAATTCATGCCAGCCCAAAACGGCGCCTTAACTACGACCGCGTCATTTTTACGATTGCTCAAACCGACGGAGCCATTTTGGGCGCTGAATACTTTAAGCGGGATACGGACGCCCCCTACCGAGTGCTGTCAGCCCCTCGGAACCATATGATCGTAAGTGGGGGCCATGTGCTGCCCACACGTATGAAGGTCGAAAACCGGATCAAGGGAAGCCATACTGAGGTCACTCTGTATAACCTCCGGACCGATGAAAAAATCGACGACCGAATCTTTTCAGTCCGCACACTGGAATCCAGACGAGACCTCCCCGGAAAAGAAAAATATCCTGAGGATGAGCCCTTCGAGCACACCTACCCATAAAGGGTTCTTTTTTGACTTGGCCTTGGATATTGGGTCCTGCCAATACGTACACGGACGACTCAAGGTTAGAATTTTCTCGCAGAATGTATTTTCACTTAGTGGGGATTGACGAACGAAGCCCGTTCGACGATTTTTGAACAATGAAAAAACTCCTTGCATCTCTGCTTCTAATCTTGACCGGATCCGTCCTCGCCTGTACTTCAGACACACAAAATGCCGGCAGCAGTTCACGAACCCCACTGAACGGAACCTGGTCGGTTAATTCCGTTGAGAGAGAAACGCCCACGAGCCCACCGGCTGCAGAGCCGGCTTGCCCCGCTGATTATTCGCCCCCGGATGTTGGAGTCCCGGGCGAGTCGCTATTGGTTTTCAGAACGGATCTAACAGCGCTCATCATCGAAGACGGAATCGTTGATTCGGGCGCGACCTGGTCGACATCCGAGAACGGTGACACGCGAGTCCTCACCCTTACTCCCGACGATGGGATAGCTGAGCCCGAGAACTTCAAGTACGAGTTCATCAACACACTCGTATCAGTGCTCTCACTCGCCTGCTTCGCTTCGGATTCCGACGAAATCATCACAACCACATACGTCCTAACCCCACTGCTCAACAACCCCGGCGCCCAAACCAACGCGGAAAATGACACTGTGAGTCTCCAAATCACAGCCGTCACACCCTATGACGGAACCGTCCGATACACGGCAGTTCGACTGCCCCCAGGACTAATCCTGAACGAGAGTACGGGTTTAATCAGCGGTACCATTGAGCTTGATTCGGCTCCGGCCTACAACACAGAGGTCTCTGTCACCGACCGGGTGATTTCAAGGACGGCCACATTCATCTGGACAGTGACGCCGGCCACCCGCGCAATCGCGCGCTGACTCAGGCCTCAGAACCCCTGCCCGTGAGCCAGAGACGCTCTTGAGGGCCCAAATGTTGTTCGAAGAAGAAACAGGTGGTAGCCTCAAAGCTCACCGCGTGGCTTTCGTGGGCCACGTTCACCCAAAACTTTACCTCTAGGACGCATAAAAAGATGTTGAAGAAAGTCGTGAACGCGCTGGACCAAGTATCTCCCGCTCAAGCAGTCGAAGCCCACTGCGATGGCCCCTGTGGCATTTATGATCCAGCCTCTGCGCGAATCGCAGCGGAAGCGGCCGTCTCGATGACGAAAAAAATTATTGCGCTCGAGGTGCCCGATGCCTCGGACTCCACCGCCATGGCGGCCTACCTCAACACGCTCACGCGCTTCGTGGCCATCAAGGAAGAGCAAGCGCAACTGGCTAAGGACGAGCTTCTTGTGCTCTGGACGGATTACTTCAAGCCGCCTCACCTCGAGAAGTACCCCAACCTTCACACCACATTCTGGGAAGCCGCCAAGCTCTGCTCGTCGGTCAAGGTCGAAGTGAGCCTCCAGCATGCTGAAGAACTCATGACCGCCATCCAAGAGATCCACACGATCTTCTGGGCCACCAAGGATCGCAACATCGACTGGTACACCGCCGGCTAGGTGAGCGAGATCCCTTCGTCGGGTTTTTCGGAGTGGGCCAAATGGGTGCTGAGACGTCGGGTTCGCTACCGAGTCGAAGGCAACTCCATGAAGCCGATTCTCAGCCCCGGTGACTTTGTGCTGGTTGATCCGGTGGCCTTCACGCACAGCCCCCCTCTTCCGGGGGCCGTCGTGGTGGCCAAGCACCCCTACCTCTCCTCTATCGTCATCAAGAGAGTCTCTCAAGTGTTGGAAGACGGGGTCTTTGTGGTGGGCGACAACAGCGAGGCCAGCTCGGACAGCCACCAATTTGGAAGAGTCAATTTTAAAGCGATTCTGGGTCGAGTAACCAGTCGTATTTCCTAACAGGAGAGCATGCCGATGATGAGCCTTCTGGCGGGACTGCTCGCAGGCCTCACTCATGTGCTCGCGGGGCCCGATCACTGGGTCTCTGTCGCCCCTCTCTCAATGGCGACTCAGCCCAAGCGATCGGTGCGAATCGGTTTGCGATGGGGCCTGGGTCACGCTCTCGGCATATTGATGCTGGGCGCGCTTGGCCTGGCGCTAAAAGACCTGCTCGACATGGACCAAGTCTCAAAAGCGGCCGAAGGGCTCGTAGGGGTCTTTTTAGTTCTCAGTGGGTTCTGGGCCCTTCGTCGCTCTCGGAGTTTTGTCGTCCATAGCCATCCCCATGAACACGGCGAAGACGCTCAAACGCATAAACATCTGCACGTTCATCTCGGCCAAGAACAACCCGAAAGTGAAACCGCCCATCAATCCCACACCCACGCCGCCTTTGGGTTGGGGCTTCTGCATGGGGTGGCTGGGGCCAGCGCCCTATGGGCCATCCTGCCCACTTTTGCTCTGCCCACGGCCTCCGCCTTGGTCTACCTCGTCGCCTTTTTAATTAGCTCCATTTTCACCATGGCGACTTTCACATATCTCCTCGGCCAACTCCGAAACACACACCGCAGCTGGCGCTTAGACCGAACCTTTACAACCATCGGCTGGGGTTCCATCGCCCTGGGCGTCTATTGGGCCGGCGCCGCCGCCCTCACTGCGTAGAGATCGCCGCCCACGAGCCGGTGAAGCGCCGTCGCGCCGCCAAAACGTTTGGAGCCATTCGGGAGTGGCCAGATCAGGCGTCTCGATCTCGCCGCGCCTGAATAAAAGATTGAATGAACACAACCAAGGCAAACAAAGTGCTTAAGGCCATCACGCTTACACGCATAATCGCCAGAGCGTCGCCTCGACCGATGGCGCCTCTGAGAGGCATGAAGAGGCCCAGCAAGATCAGCAACGTAAACAGAACCGAGATATGAGCCACCACCTTGTTGTGGCGCTTCACCCCAGGGCTGGCCAATAAAAGAACCACCCCGAAGCCCACCGGCAGCAACGCCGTGGGCGATGGCGTATCGGAACCCAGATACCCCCAAGCTCCAAGAACAATCAAAAAAGCGGCGTTCAAAGTGGTTGCGATGTAAGGCGTCATGTTTGTGATACTCCCCTTCAGTCAAATCCCACAGGACTGAACTTCATCTTGGCCGCCACGGCAAGCCCCGTTCGAGAAAAGCAGACAGGGGAACAACCCTCCCCCATGAAGTGGGTTTCCTCCCCCCCACTCTGGGCAAGACGTTCAACCAAAGAGGCCTTGTGGCCGTCCGCCAAGAACCCGGCGACGCCCTCTCGACCTTTCCTCGGTCACCCCACCGCGAGCCGCCTGGCCCCGCAGGGGGAGCACGGGACTCTGACGGATTCGAGGCTCGAAAAGCCCCCCGCCTTGAAGGCCAGGGGGCTTTTCTCTGAACCGTTAGTTTAAGGCGTAATGCTCAATCTTTAACTCATCACTGGTGGCATCAAATTCAACCATGTCGAGGTTTTGATCGCCGTTGCTGATCTCCACCACGTAGCGAATTTTTGCGATCGTTCCTTCTCGAACCCAACGCCCAGAAAAAACGCCTGAGAAAAACGTTCCATCTTGCAGCGCACCCCGACCCGCGCCATGACAAAAACCGGACGATCGGTCGCCGCCTGATTCAAGGTTAATCGAGAAACGCACGTTCCCATAGGCGGGCATATTCGCCTGGGCATTGATGATGACCCCATCATCGCGCACTTCCATCGTTGTGATCTTGGCCACTGTATCTTCTTGTCGCTTTTCGAGCTTCATGTTTTCTCCTTTCCTAAACCGTATCACTTACACTAAGAAAAAATGAATCAGTCGTGTTTTATAAACAAATAAGCCAACACAAAAAATGAACCTGTGCCGCCCGCGACACAAAACCGCCGCCGCCGTCCGCGACCGGGTCCGGGCCTGACAGACCGAAACCGTGTTCTGGTTCAGCCAAAAGCAGGGCCATGACTGGTCCCAAGATCGTCCGGACCGCCGCGCCCTCGAGTCCTCTCAGCGTGGATCTCGCCCTCTCAATGGATCATCCTTAGGCACTCGCCCTCGCCGCCGAGGGCTCACCCGCCGGCTTTTCCCGCCCGCGCTCGCAGCCAGCCGATTGGCCTGCGGCCCCGCATAAGACCCAATCCGGCTCGCCAATCCCGAAAAGTCGCATCCCAGAGCGGGGCCCTTAAAAGAGCGGCCCGAAAGCCCTTTTTTAGGGTCCCGAGCGGTTTCCGACACAGACCAAAAAAGCTATCTCTCTCGACCCATCACCGACACATAGAGGATGCCACCAAGATGAGTACGCGAACTGAATCCGACACCATGGGCGAAATTGAAGTTTCCGACGATAAGTACTGGGGCGCGCAAACCCAGCGAAGCCTCCAGAACTTCAAAATCGGCGGACAACGCATGCCCGACGAGATCATCAACGCGTTCGCCATCCTAAAGAAAGCCGCCGCCCTCACAAACACCGATCTCACCGACTTCCCCAAAGAGACTTCCGACGCCATCGCTTCGGCGTGCGACGAAGTCTTGGCCGGAAAACTCAAGGATCATTTTCCTTTGGTGGTCTGGCAAACGGGTTCGGGCACCCAGTCCAATATGAACATGAACGAGGTGGTGGCCAACCGAGCAACGGAAATCCTGGGCGGCGATTTTCGGAAAGAAAAGATCGTGAAGGCCAACGATGATGTAAATAAGAGCCAAAGCTCAAATGACACATTCCCCACCGCCATGCACATCGCGGCCTACGGGAAAATCGTTGAAGAAACGCTTCCCAAAATAAAGATCCTTCGTGACACCCTCGACGAACGAGCCCACCACTTCGCCCATGTCATCAAATCGGGACGCACCCATCTTATGGATGCCACCCCACTCACCCTGGGCCAAGAGTTCGGAGGCTACGTCACTCAACTCGATCGTGGCATGTCGGCCATCGAAGACTCACTCAAGCGACTCGCCGAACTGGCCCTCGGAGGCACCGCCGTCGGCACAGGCCTGAACACACCGCCTGGATACTCTGAAGCCGTGGCGGCGAAGATTGCCGATCTCACCGGGCACCCCTTTATCACAGCCGAGAACAAGTTTGAATCTCTGAGCGCGCACGACGCCATGGTTGAGATCTCAGGCAGCCTTAAGCGTGTCGCCGTCAGCCTCTTTCACATTGCGAACAACATCCGAATGCTCGCCAGTGGCCCGAGGACCAGCATCGGCGAGATCGCCCTTCCCGCCAATGAGCCTGGAAGTTCCATCATGCCAGGTAAAGTCAATCCGACTCAATGCGAAGCCCTGACTATGGCCTGCGCTCAGGTCATCGGCAACGACACCACCGTCGCCTTTTCGGGCACCCAGGGGCAATTTCAATTAAACGTCTTCAAGCCCGTGATGGCTTTCAATGTCCTCATGAGTGCACAACTCATCGGCGATGCCTGCCAGAGCTTCAACGACCACTGCGCCGTGGGCATCGAAGCCAACGAAGCGCGCACGGCCGAGCTTGTGGCCAAGAGCCTGATGCTCGTGACGGCGCTCAATACTCGAATCGGATACTACAAGGCCGCCGAAATTGCCCAGAAGGCTCACAGCGAAGGAACGACGCTCAAAGAAGCCACTCTTTCACTCGGTTACCTGACCGAAGAGGAGTTTGACGAAACGGTCGTGCCTTCAAAGATGGTCGGAGACGCGGCACTCTAAGCGGAGCGATTACTGGGTCAACTCCGCACCCAGTCCTTCGATTTGATAAAAAACCATAGGCCCGGTTACCGACGACGGATCAAAGGGCTCGTCCTTCTCATCCGCAAGATGGCGTAGCCATGAGGTGGCGCGCTCCTTCGACATCTCATGCTTGCGCAACACACCCTCGGCCACGACTTCCTGGCCCTTGGCCTCAACCGGGAAAACGATCACGCCGTCTGTCACTTTGAATCGAATCGTCTCTCGGCCCTGGGATTCCAAGATCTCGATCCAGCACCCGCGCATGGGGCAAACATCTTCAACGAGCCCTTCGACCCGCACGGTCTTCCCCAGATACGTGTCGGGCGACCCAAGCAACTCAGCGATCCGCACGGACTGAACACCGCTCAAAGCCTCTCCATACGAAGTCTTCGTCCGCGCCGAAACCGAG
The DNA here is from genome assembly GCA_002691205.1 of Deltaproteobacteria bacterium. Taxonomy (GTDB): domain Bacteria; phylum Myxococcota_A; class UBA9160; order UBA9160; family UBA4427; genus MED660. The sequence goes on along the minus strand of NZHD01000064.1, from coordinate 4,634 downwards.
ACGGCGGTCAGGCACAGAGCCCCCATCGCTACCCACTGAATCCACTTGATCGACATCTCGCCCCTCCTTACGCGCTGCGACCGGGGGTGCATTCCCCGACAAGAGATGGAGTCTACACCCTCGACTCAAAATTCGTTACTCCCGGAGCTAAGGCCACTCCATTCGCCGACTCTCCTCGTCCGCGTCTCCATCCATGAGGCCTGCTGTGGGCTGGGCAGAAGGCCGGCGCTTGCTTAGAATGGCCAATTGCCGCGAGAAGAGGAAACTCACCCTGTCCCTCCTAAAACCATGGCTCCTCATCTTCGCCCTTCTTGTCGGGGCGCAAAGCGCCCTGCCCTCAGAGCCGCGCCCCAATATCCTCCTCATCATGGCCGAGGATATGAGCCCTCGGGTCGGGGCCTTCGGAGACGAGGTCGCTGTCACACCCCGTCTCGACGCGCTGGCGGAACGCAGTGTTCTCTATCCCAACACTTTTACCACCGCGGGCGTCTGCGCGCCGAGCCGAGCCGCTCAAATCTTAGGCCAGCACCAGATCGCCACGGGGGCCCAACACATGCGAACGGCCTCATTCAGGGAAGCCGACTATCGTGCAGTGCCTCCAGCCGAGGTCAAAGCCTACCCCGAGCTTCTTCGACGAGAAGGCTACTACACCTTTGTAACGCGAAAACTCGACTATCAGTTTAGTGACGTCGCCCTGGGCTCGGGTCCTTTTAGCCTGTGGGACCACGAGGGCCGTCAATCAAACTGGCATGGCCGAGAAGAAGGCCAACCTTTCTTTGGTTTCATCTCTTTAAACGAGACCCACGAAAGCAAGCTCTTTCCCAATGAAACAAGAACCGAGCCAAGCCAAACGACCGACCTTCGCGGCGTCGATTCGAGCCAAGTGACGGTCCCCCCTTACTACCCGGACCATCCGGTGATCCGCTCAGATCTCGCTCAGCACTACAAAAACATTGAAACCATGGACGCCCGCGTCGGGGCCATCCTCGACCAACTTGAAGCCGATGGCCTGGCCGACACCACCATTGTCATCTGGACCACCGACCACGGAGATGGCCTGCCCCGCGCCAAACGCGAGCTCTACGACAGCGGAATCAAAGTCCCTCTCCTTGTGCACTGGCCCGAGGGCTTCAAACCCAAAGGCACGTCGAGCGAGGGCGTCGACGAACGCCTCGTGAGCTTTGTGGATATCGGACCCAGTGTGCTCCAGATGGCCGGCCTCAAAACACCCGACTTCATGCACGGCACCCCGCAACTGGCCCAAACCGACGAGGCTGAAAGACAATACATCTACGCTTCAAAGGATCGAATCGATCAAGCCCTGTTTCGCGAACGCGCCGTACGGGATCATCAGTACAAATACATTCAAAACCTCACCCCCGGCAAGCCTGGAGCCGCTCGTCTCGCCTACCGCGACCGAATGCCCATGATGCAAGAACTCTGGCGGCAACATTCGGCCGGGACCCTCAATGCGGCTCAAGCCCAATGGTTCGCACCCCGCCCCTCGGAAGAGTTCTACGACGTCATCGCGGACCCTCATGAGATTCACAATCTCGCCGGCGACCCCAAGCAAGCGGCCTCCCAGGCCCGATTAAAAAAAGCTCTGACCACCTTTCGGGCCAGCCTGCCCGACTTCAGCGACACGCCCGAGCGCGAGATGGCCGACATCTTTTGGCCACAGGGTGTCCAACCCATCACGGGCGTCCCCCGCTTCGACACCCAGGCAACGAACCGAATGGCTCTCATCCCGGCCGCTGCGCACGATTCGATTGGCTACCGAATCAATGGAGGCCCGTGGCGCCTCTATGTCACACCCTTGGCCTTGGAGACCGGCACAAGGATCGAAGCCAAATCCATTCGGTACGGCTGGGCAGAAAGCCCAACCGTGGTGTTCACCCAGGACTAAGCCCGACCCTCTAGGCCCATCCGACTGAGGCCTCGCCGGCTTGATCCTCTCCGCCTTTTAAACACCTCTTATCCCAACTCCGTCTCACTGTCGGCCGCTTGAACGGCGGTCTGTGGGCCGCGAACCAGCCCGCCGGGCAGCGCACCCGTGGCTTCGCCGTCTTTAAAGGTCACCTGGCCGCTCTTAATCGTAAAGCGGTAGCCGTCGACATCCTGAAGGAGACGTCGCTCGTTGCCCGGTAGATCGAAGACCATCTTGGGCTTGTGCAGCTGAAGCCCTTCGAAGTCGATCACGTTGAGGTCGGCCAGCATCCCTGGAGCCACCACACCCCGGTCATGGAGACCGTAGAACTCGGCCGTGGCTCTCGTCTGTCGCTCAACGATCCATTCCAGCGGGAGCGTGTCGCCACGTTTACGGTCCCGCACCCAGTGAGTCAAAAGAAAGGTCACAGTACTGGCATCGCAAATAAAACCGCAGTGTGCGCCCCCATCATTGAGCCCGAAGAGCGCAAGCTCGTGCTCCATCATCTCACGAGTCACTTCCATGTCGCCTTCCACGTAGTTCATCGCCGGCAGATACAGGTAGTCGCCCTCGAGAAGAGCGTCGTAGGCCAGTTCCTTCGGGTGTCGTCCCTCGCGCTCTGCCATGGCCGCAAGGCTCTGGTCCGCCTTGGGCTCGTAATCCGGGGGATCGCCCAGTCGGAACATGGAGCCATAGGCTTCGTTTATCCCTCTCACGGACGGAGCCACTCCCGAGTAATCCGCAGAGTCAGCCAAAATCGCCGCACGGACTTCCGGCTTCGCCAGCTCCGCAAGACGCGCCTCCGGCGTGAGATCCGCATAAGGCTGAAAGGTCGGACAGAGATTAAACGGATGCATAGTCCCATCGATTCCAAGCAGAAGCCCCGCCGGTCGGGCCTGAACCTGAGGAATCAAAGAGACCCCCTCACCGGCGGCCTCTTCAGACACCTTTAAGCAACGCCTCCATTGATCGGGGTCATGCGAGTTTTGGACGCAGGCATATGTGACCGGACGCCCCGTCTCCTTGGCGATCCGGTAAAGGCTGGCCAACTCCGTTTCTTCAGACGGAATGCCTCCCTCCATCGAGGTCGTCCCCCCCAACAACGCGCCACTGGCCACGGCAAAAGAACCATGGCCCACCTCCCCCATGCTGCGGCAGATCCCCAGAAGCTCCTCCACTGGCGCAAAGGTTCCGGGGACGCAATCTCCGTCTTTGGCCTTATGAAATAGGGTTCGAGAGGAAGTGAAACCGAAAGCGCCCGCTCTAAGCCCCTCCTTTACAATCGCGGCCATGGCGTCCACATCTTCGGCGGTGGCATCTTCGTTTCGAGCGCCTCGATCGCCCATCACGAAAGCGCGCACGGGACCATGGGGAACTTGCACACCCACATCCATCACAAGAGAGCGACGCTCAAGCGCATCCATATACTCAGGAAAGCTCTCCCAATCCCATTGGATGCCCAGCGAAAGAGCACTGCCGGGAATGTCTTCGACCCCCTCCATGAGTCGGATCAGGAAATCGCGCTCATCGGGCTTAACCGGCGCAAAACCAACCCCGCAGTTCCCCATCATCACCGTCGTGACCCCGTTCCAACTCGAAGGCGTTAGATAGGGATCCCACGTGGCCTGCCCGTCATAGTGGCTGTGAATATCAACCCATCCGGGCGTCACCAGCAATCCCGAGGCGTCGATTTCTTGATCCCCGGCCCCAAGGTCTTGCCCCACGGCCACGATCCGATCGCCCTGTACAGCCACGTCAGCTCGGCGGGCCGGAGCCCCCGTCCCATCCACCACGGTTCCGCCCCGAATCACGAGATCATACACAGAATCTCTCCTTTGCTTGAGGCTTCAGCTTACACCTCGACCGACCGAAACAAACTAACCCCAAATCGGAAGATGCAGTCTCTTCCGGGCGCTCCTCCCGAGGTCTATCCGCTCACAAACAGAAAAGAAGCGTACGCCACAGACCCACGCTTTCGGCAAACAGCGCTGCCCAAGGCCGCCTAAGCTGCCCCTCGCCCCTCGCCCCGAGAGGTTTCAGATGACGAAGCCCCCGCCGCTACGCGGTCAGCCAGTGGTGCTTCTGGGGTTTGGCCCGGGCATTCACGTCGATGTGCACGTTGATGATGCTGGGCATGCAGTCGTCGAGGGCCTGCTTGAGCGAGGCCGACAATTCTTCCGGAGTGCGGACCGAGTAGCCCTTGCCCCCGAAGCCTTCGATCATCTTCTCATAACCGGCCTCAATGGTGTATGCCATGGCGGGTGACTGGAAGCGGTCTTCGGGCAGATCGCTGAACCCCATCCCAATGCCGTTGTTGTTGATGATGACGAACACGATGGGGAGCCGGTAACGGCACGCGGTCTCCACCTCCATGCCGCTGAAGCCGAACGCCGAGTCGCCCTCGACGCAGATCACCTTGCGATCGGGGTGAACCACTTGCGCGGCGATCGCCTGGGCGAGCCCCACCCCCATGGTGCCGAAGGTGGCGGCGTCAATGCGCTCGCGCGGATTCTTGTGCATGAGGACCGAGCGACTGATGTCCATGGTGTTGGCGCCTTCGGCCTGGATGATGGTGCCCTCGGGCGCCTGTTCCTGGATCTCGCGCAGCACGCGGTAATACCCCATGGGCACCGAGTCGTCGTTCATCATGTTCTGCACGAAGGTCTTGTTCTCGCCCACCTTCTCGTTGAGGGCCGCCCACCAGGGC
>NZHD01000063.1 GCA_002691205.1 Deltaproteobacteria bacterium | reverse complement strand
TCAAAGGTCGTCCGCAGTTTCTGAACAAGGGGCGCAATCTCAGAAATGGGTGAACTGGGTACGGGGGCCAGGGATATCGCGGCGGTTGCCATAGGATCCTCCTCTTAAGCGGGGCTCGGACTATTCGTTGAGTCATGGGGTCGAGAGTTTTCGTATCTTCTTTTAACAATGATTGGTCATGGTGCGATGTTCCTTATGACGGAGGTGGCTAGTGTCGAGTCCGTGCATCTTGGAGAAGTCTACCTGGTCAAGGAATTCAAAGGTGGTTCGAAATGACTCGAGTAGGTTATTGGCTAGGCCTCGAGTTAAATTATTTTTGACTACGATCCTGAACATCGTTCTGTCCTTATCGGCGTCCGTAAAGAGTGGAAGTACTTCCTCTGTCATGGGATGGTTGTATCCCAGCTTATACCCACTCACGTACCAGTGATGTTGTGAGAGGGCATTTTGAAGGTCGATGTCGTCGTAGGTGAATTCACATTCAGGGTTGAGCGCGGCAGAGACCACGGGAAGGGCGGACTCATCTCCGTTGTCGAGGAATATGAATCTGGGCTTTCCTTTGTAGGTCATGGCCTTTAAGCCATCGCGTAGATGTTTCGCATTGCTCATCATGTTGTTGCAGACCTGCTGGTAGCCGCTTAGGCCGTACCGCATAAGCTTGTAATATTGAACATAGGTTCCGCTGGCTGGGCGCGAGAAGTTCAGCGTATAAGACTCTGACTTCCCACCGAGGTAGGTGACAGAGATTGCGACATGTTCGCTGAGGTTTTTGCGCTCTCTCCAAACAACCCAGCCCGTTCCGCAGCAAGATTCTCCGAATTTATGACCACTGGTCGAGATCGACAAGACGTTTTCGAGCCTGAAATCCCAGGCGGGCAGGTCTTGAAAGGGAGCAATGAATCCACCGGAGGCCGCATCCACATGAATGCCCACCTGCCAGCCTTTCTCCTGGTTGAGTTGAGTCAGTTTGTCGTTGACTTCCCAGACTGGATCGTACTGGCCACCGTAATGGTTGCCCATGATACAGACCACGCCAATGGTTTGGTCATCAATGGCATCCATCACTTTTTCAGGATCAACAGTAAATTCGCCGATGCTGGGGTCGACCAGTCGTGGTTCAATATCCATATACCGAAAGAGCTTTTCCCAGGCGGCCTGAAAACACGATGAAATGACAAGGTTCGGGCGAACGGCGAAGACTTCTTCTTCTGTTTTTCCGGTCTTTTTTTGGTACCACTTTCGCCAGCGGAATTTGAGCGCGAGTCCAGAAAGCAAGCAGGCCTCCGTGGATCCCACAGTGCCGGACCCGGCGAAGGCTTGGTACTCGTCGAAGTCAACGGGCTCTGGGCAGTGCCACAAGCGAGCGATCATGTTTACCACTGAATCGTGGAGCTTATACGACTGCGGATAGACGGTTTGGTCGGCAAGGTTGATTTTTAGGCCCATGAGCGCCACGGCTTCTTCGTCGGGTTCGAAGGAGACGTTGACATAGGAGGAGGTATTGAGTCTCTGATCAAAATCAACGACATGATTGTCTTCAATCATCGATCGGGCCGATTTGGAGGGCATGCCCGTTTTGGGAATACTTCCCGACTCTGCGATGGATTCGAGTGACTCCTTTGAAAAATAGTAACTGCTTTCACTCTCCCTCAGGGCTCTTTGCAGTTGCATCTGAAGGCTCGAAATTTGCTCTTTTAGCAGGTCTATTTCGTTGCTCATAGTTCTGATCTTTCTCCTGGGGTATTGAAAAGTTTGCGCTCGCGATCAAATGGACTCTTTGACGAATGGGATAGGCTCAAAAGCAGGGTTTGGGTCCTTCTGCCCGCGCCTGACCTTCGGATGCTAGGCAGTTATGAGTGCGGTGCCAACTAAAATTTGACGGGTCTGCGGTGGAGGGGGGAACGATATCCTCCCTTATTTGGCGCCGTGCCGAGCCTGCGTGTCTCCAATGTTCAGCCTAGCATGGCGCCGGGTGGGGGCGTTAGACCTCTTTCCGGTCGAGAGGGGCGAAAGCCGAAACGACTTAAAACGAACATCGAGGGGAGCAGAGGTGTCGGAGACCGAGACGGGCGCGGCGGTGGTGATTTTTGTTTTAACTTACGTTGGCTTGGCGGTTGGAAGTATTCCTGGCCTTCGGATGGATCGGACCGGAATCGCCCTTGTCGGAGCCGTGAGTATGCTGGCTTTCGGCGTAGAGTCCGTGGACGTCATGCTGGCCGCTATGCCAGGCAAGACGATGGCTCTATTTTTTGGAATGATGGTCATCGTCGCTCAGCTCCGGGCTTCTGGAGTGCTGGGGCTAGGGGCCCGTAGCTTCTTTGCAGCTCCACTTTCGCCTCGGCTCAGACTTCTTTTATTCATGACGCTCAGCGCTGGGCTCGCGGCGGTGATTACCAACGACCTCGCTTGTTTGAGCCTAGCTCCCATTTTGGCAGTACGGGCTCGACCCATGGGTCTTCACCCTATGCCTTTTCTGTTGGGTCTTGCTATGGCAGCCAATATTGGATCGGCTGCGACGATCGTGGGAAACCCCCAAATCATGTTTATCGCTCAAAGCGAAGCACTTCACTTTGCATCCTATGCGCTTTGGTCGTTGGTTCCCGTGATTTTGAGTTTGGTCGCAGCGTGGGGTTTGATTCTTTGGCTTGCTTCCCCGCTCACGGTGGAAGACTTACCCGTGAACCAGCACCCAGGGGAGGAGCCGGATCCAGCGGTGAACTGGGTTTCCGCGATGATCGGGATCTCGGTGACTTTGGCGGTTTTTGTGCTCTTCTTTACATCGATCCCAAGGGTGGTGGTGGTGCTGACGGCGGCGGCAGTCCTGCTGATGAACCGTCGGATTACAAGCCGGTCATTGCTGGCTGAGGTCGATTGGTCGGTCATTATTCTCTTGGCTTCTTTGGGGGTGGTGGTGTCGGGCATCCAGGCCACCGGCCTCCCTCATGAACTCGTGACCGGCATAGAGGGGGCTGGAGTCAACCCAGGGAATCCGGCTGTTCTGGTTTTGATTACAGCGGTTCTGAGCAATCTCGTGAATAACATCCCTGCAGTCATGTTGTTGGTCGAAACTCTCTCTAACCTGAGTCAGGAACAAGCGAGTCTGATGGCCCTGGCGAGTACCTTCGCTGGCAACCTGATTGTTATTGGGAGTCTCGCCAACATGATTGCTTTGCAGCAGGCGGCTGAGAATGGAATCACCATTTCGTTTTGGCAGCATGCTCGAATAGGAATTCCCGTGACGTGCGTGTCGCTAGCGATTTTAACGGGCTGGTCTTTTCTATAGAGAGCCTTGGGGTTCGACTTTAAAGGCTCATCAGAGAGGGGGCGATTCTAAATCCGAAGGGGTGTTTCGCGTCCGTGGGTTCTCGGGGACGGCCCCGAGTGCAAAACCAAGACGGGCGGCCGTGGAAAGAAGAGAAGAACGCGCACCGATGAGCGTGTAACGAGCCTGGGCCAGATCTCGTTCGGAGCGGAGCAAGTCGTCGATGGTTCGTAGGCCTGCGTCATAGGACTCCAGCGTGGCTTGGTAGGCCTCCTCGGAGGCTTCGAGTAACGCGAGGCCGTAGTCGTACTTCCGGTAGGAGGCCTGATAGTCGTTGTAGATGCTCCAGACCTCATTGGTGGCTTCAATTTCGATGGCTCGCAAGCGTTCCCTTTCTCGCTCCCGATCTGCGACCGCTTTACGGACTCGATTTTTTCGCGAAAAGCCTTCGAAGAGAGGCCAGCTGAGGATGACCTGCGCATCGTAGACCGAACTGAAGCCGTGCCGACGGGTATCCGTATCAATTGAGGGGTTCCCGACTCCCTTACCTGAGAGCGTGTAGCTCCCCCACAGCCCACCGAAGGTTCCGTCGAGGCCCAGGGTGGGGAGGAAGTCGGCCTTGGCCTTCGCCACGCTCGCCTCACTGGCCCGTAGGCGGGCCACCTGGGCTTGAAGATCCGGTCGCTGTCGAAGTGCCAAATTGATTAACAGGTCCACCTCGGCATCGAGTTCTGGAGGGAGAGGCTGCTCAAAGAGGCTTGAAGTCGAGAGCTCAGCGTTGGCCGGAAGTCCCATGTTCAGGGCGAGTCTTGACCGCGTATTGAAGACGCCGACTTTAGAGACCTCAAGGTCGTAGACCGCCTGGGCTTCCACTTGTTTAGCTAAAAGAAAATCGGGGCGAGTCGCCAGGCCCAGCTCAAGTCGTCGGGTCACATCCTCTCGAACGTAGACGGCGAGTTCAAGGTTTTGCTCGGCCGCCTCTTTCAGAGCACGGGCGGAATCATGTTCGTAGAAACTCGCTTGAACTTGGTACAGGGTTCGTTGTAACTCTCGATTGAAGCTAAAATTGGCAGCGGCCAGCCTGCGGCGGGCCTCTTCAGAGGAGGCGCTGCGTTTGCCGAAGTCGAGAAGCACGTATGTAATCCTGAGTTCGGGCCGGACCTCTGCGCCTTCGAAGATCGCCGTCCCATCAGGGAAAACGAGCGTGTCCTTTAATACACCGCCCGACAAATCACCCACGATTGTGGGGTAATAGGTCCCCATTTGTTCTCCGAGTTCAGCCGCTTTCATCCGTGCATTTTGCCAGGACGCTCGCGTGGAGGGGTTGTTTCTAAGCGCGATATCAATCAGATCCACAAGCTCAAGGGGGTGATCGGGATCAGACAGTGGGACTTGTTCGTCGAGTTCAACGAGAATCCCGGGGGACGGATTCGGACCTGAGGCGTCTTGTGAGGGGGAGGGCGTCGCACTGCCTGAGGGCTCAGGGAAGAAATCATCGAGGGAATAGGGGTCAGAAGGAGCCTGTTCGGGCGCCCAGTACGACTCCGGCGAAGGAGGTGCCGATGCCTCAGGGTTCCATGCCGGGCTGGTCTTAAATTGCGAGCAAGCGCTCATGAGGAGCATTGTCATGAGAATCGTTGAGCCGAATATTCTTGGCGCGCGGGATCTAGTCATGGGCATCATCTGCTCTATCATCCTGCGGAATCTACGCGGTGGCAACCATCGGAGGGGCCGGAGTCAGAATGGACAGAATCAGTAGAGGGGGGCAGTACGCTGGGCTCGCCCTGGGATGTTCCTTGCTCTCCATGGGGTGCGATCCGGTGCTTGATGTCGATGGTGCCTTTTTTCCTGCGTGGATGTTCTGCCTGGTCGTGGGGACTACGCTTACGTTTTTGGTATATCCCCTCTTTGTTCGGCTGGGTATCGAGGGCTATGTCGGTCCCCCGGTCCTGATCTATCCCTGTCTGGCGCTTTTTCTGACACTGGCCGTATGGCTCGTGTTCTTCCGAACGTGAGCTAAGAAGGGGAGTCCTCAGAGTGGTCCAGGAGCCCGTGAGTGAAGAGCAGAGATTGATTGCGTCAAAGCGGTGGCAACGCATCTTGGGTCGACTGGTGGGTCTTTCGATCGTCGCGGGAGCGCTGTTGCTCACCGTTTGGGTTTTTCGTGACCTATCGACACGGCCCCGGACCGATGACGCCTTTGTGAGAGCGAACACGGTGGGGATCGCGCCCCATGTAAGCGGCCCGATCACGGTTTTGAGAGTGGTGGATAATCAGGCCGTGAAGCAGGGCGAGGTTCTGTTTGTCGTGGACCCAAGGCCCTACGAGGCGGCGTTTGCGAAAGCCGAAGCCCAACTGCTGATGACCGACCTCGAGATACAGGGCTTTGAAGGAGCCGTGCGCGCGGCTGAGGCCGAAGTACTTCGACGGGAAGCGGAGGCCGAGTACGCCTCGCAGTACCTGGCGCGTGTCCGTCCGCTTTTAGAGAATCAATTTGTGACCGCCGACCAAGTATTTGAGGCCGAAAGTGCGGCTTCGGCCGCCGTGGCGGCCATGGCGCGAGCTGAATCAGAGCTGGATCAAGTACGAATGGAGTCGGGTCAAATTGGAGAAGTGAACGCCCGGCGGAAGCGCGCCCAAGCAGAACTGCTTGAGGCAAAGCTCAATCTCGACTACTGCACGGTTCTCGCTCCGTTTGATGGGTATGTGACGAACCTAAATATCGCCGTTGGGGAGTATGCCAATCGAGGAAAAGAGGTCTTCGCACTGGTGGATAATCGCACTTGGTATGTCATGGCGAATTTTCGCGAGGTGTACCTTGAGGGGATCCGGCCCGGCATGAAGGCTGAGGTGTATTTGATGTCTTACCCTGGCCACGTTTTTGAGGGTGAAGTGCAGGGCATTGGTTGGGCCCTCTGGCAGCGCAACGGCAGCACGGTTGGGATCCTGCCCGACGTAGAGCCGAGCCTAAATTGGGTTCGACTCGCCCAGCGTTTTCCTGTTCGAGTTGTCCTTGAGCCTCCTCATCCGGATTTTCCCTACCGAATGGGCAATACGGCCGTTGTGACTATTAAGAGCCCTGAGTAGATTATTCGGCTGTCGGGTGTGATCACATGGGCTCTATGCGGGTCGAATCGTCGGGGCGTTCCCACGTCTCTCGGAACCCAGTAGGCGAGCTCTCAGCGAAAAATGATCTCCGCTGATGGAGAAGTTCCGGGTATCCTTCGCCAGTTGGGTGAGCAAAATTTCGATCTGCTGATAGAAACCCAATTGGGCCCGAGTGAGCCGATGAAAGTTTTTCGTCTCATCCGAGTCGTCCAATGGAATGGGGTGCTTGAGAAGCTCGGCTTCAGCCGCTCTTAGGGACTTGGAGAATGCTTCAGTGGCGATCACCGCTTCCGAGTTGATGGGGTCAGGCTGCTGGATCCGTTTAGCGACGGTCTCCAAAACATTCGGAACCGTTTGGCCGATGGCTTCGAGTGCGGCCCGGGCATCAAACTTGGGCGGTGAAAGTTTTTGGAACTCCAACCGATTCCAAACTAAGGACATAATCACTCGTTGTATGGCTCGGGTCTGATCGAGGAGGGTGTGGAGGACTTGGGCATCTTCGGCATTCTTCTTGCGGTCCAGGGATAGCCAGTCCTCGTAGCTGGCTTCAGTGAGTAGTTTGTAGCTGAAGGCAATCCGTCTGTAGATTTCTGCTCTCATCCCGTGGACCGCTTGTTTGTCCTCCCTCAGTTCAATATTTTTCAGACCGACTGAAGCCTCTTGTGCGATCATTCGGAGGGTTTCCGCGCTGTTATCCACGGCCCAAAGGCGCGCCCGAACCTCTCCAAAGAGGCCATAGACGATGACCACCGAGGCGAGTCCGGTAAAAATCCCTAGGATTCGATCTCGAAACGGCATCAGGTCAATGCTTGGGGAGTGAGAAGAGGCCAGCGCGAGGCCGGCAACCAGCCCGACCTGGAGTCCCGTATACGCGATTCGGGTACTTCCCGTTTGAATCCATGCGCCCAAAGCGCAAACGGCCCCGACGGCCACCAAGTAGGGCGCGAGGCCCGTAATGTTGGGGATCACCAGAAGAATTACTAAGACGCTGGCTGCCCCACCGATGACCGCACCCGCGATACGGAGCACGCTTTTCTGAATCATCGCTCCATAGTTATCGAGGGAAACGAGCACGGCTGTGACCACCGCCGTGATTCCGCCGGGCCAATCCACAGCGTTCAGATAGACGTAGGCGATAAGGGCACCCAGCGCGGCTTTGGCCGCCGCCGCGAGATCAGTGGGGTTGAGTTTTGGGTACAGAAGATCTGAAAGTGTATAGGCCGGACTGCGCACTTGGCCCTGAGAGGCGGCGAGCCCTGGACGTTGCCCCGGCATGGAAGCTGCTCGTTGTGCATCCTCTTTGCTTAGGAGCATCCGACACGGATTCATCGAATCGAGCCCCTCGGCGATGCTGATCACGGACGAGAGAAGAGTGGCTTGAAAAGTGCTTTGCGAGTCTGTGATCGCGGCGTTGAGTTCGAGGGATGCGCCCTCGGCTTGAACAAAAGTGAGGGACGTTCTGTCTACAAGAGGGGGCTCTGCGTAGGTGGTGGACGGCCAAGATTGGGCTTCAATGGCCTGGGCGTAAAGAACGCATCGCGCTGAAACTTCAATGATTTGATCGCGAACGCGGGTCTCAAAGAGGGCCGTTTGCCCTGTTTGAGCCAGCATGGCGGCGGCTCGTGCGCTTTGTTGCGAGGCGATGGCAATCTGGTTGACGTCTCCCATGAGGTTCACCAACTCATAGTGATGGTGCCGTTTGATGTGACCGACTCTCTCCGCATTGTCCAGCCAAGTCAGCCATTGCGCCAGTGAGTTCATGACGCGCTCTTCGCCTAGCCCCAATGTATGCTCGTCTGTGTTTACTTCATCCAGAGGGAGGAGAGCCTGTTTCATCTGCTCTGAGGACCGACGAAGGCTGTCCGCCAGACTCTCGAAGAGAAGCCTTCGGGGTCTTTGGGGCCATACGAAGGCTTGGCAAAAAGTTCCAATGCCCGTACCGATAGAGATATCTAAGAAACGCCACAGAGCGATGTGAATCCCTTCAGGCGCCTTGACGTCCACCCCACCGATGGCGAGGACCATCGTCAGCGCTCCGAGGATGGGAATCGAAGGAGCCGCGGAGGTGCGGCTCAGATAGACGGCCACGCCGATCACCAAACCCATGGCGGGGATGAAGATCCAGGCCTGTTGATGGAAAAGAATGACAAGAGAGATCGCAGTCACGCAGCCAATTCCGACACTCAGCTGTCTCTGGAACGCCTGTTTGAGGGACGGGCCGACGTCTCCGATAGAGACAATAAAAATAGCGAGGATGATCCAGCCCCCTTGAGGGATCCGGAAGGTCATGATGAGGGTGAGAGCAATGAGGCAACCCACGACAATCCGTCCGATGGCACGCCAACGACTCTCAGAGAGTTCAAGTTCTGAATGAAGAAATGGAAGAAGTCGAGTAGCCACCCCTCTACCGTAGCGCGATCAGGGCGGAGGGCGCGGGGCCGTAGAAGCGGTTTTAGGGCTTTTTTGTTCCTCGTATTCGCTAAGGTCGTCGTTGACTCAGGGTGTCTAGAGTTCGGGGTTTTGGGGTTTTGGCACGCCTAAGACTCGGGCCGCTTAGTTATTTTATAAAATGAAGGAGTGTTTTGAATGCGTGCAAACCAAAACCTCTATCGCTGTCTGAGGGCCCAGTTCCCCGAGGATTCCAAACGCCCGTTTCTGACAACCGAAGACGAACGATCGGTCTCATATCGCGATCTCGACATGCATTCGGCGCAGTTAGCTCATGCTCTTACCCGTTTGGGAGTGAGACCGGGCGATCGGGTCACAGTGTTGGTCGAAAAGACCGTTGAAAGCGTGTTCCTCTATCTCGCTTGTTTGCGCGCCGGTTTTGTTTATCACCCTCTGAATCCCGGTTACACCGAATCAGAAGTCCTGTACTTCCTTTCGAATGCAGAGCCCAAGGCGGTTATCTGTGCACCTGGGCGTCTTGAAGAGATGAAACGGGCTGGGTCTTCGGCGGGTGTCGCGCTTTTTTTGACCTTGGATGAATTCGGCTTAGGAAGTCTGATGCAAGAAGTGGATGCAGAAGACACGGTTTTCGACCCGGTCCATCGCGAGGGCTCCGACTTAGCCGCTTTACTGTATTCCTCGGGAACCACTGGTAAGCCTAAAGGCATCATGCTCACGCATGAGAATCTCCGAAAAAATGCAGAGACCCTAGTCGAGGCTTGGGGCTTTTCGGATTCTGATCGTTTGTTACACATGCTCCCGATTTATCATGTGCACGGGCTTTTTGTGGCCCTCCATTGTGTCTTGATGAGTGGGGCGCAAATGGCTTGGCGGTCTCGCTTTGACGCCTCCTCGGCGATTCGAGCCCTGCGTGCATGCACAGTTTTTATGGGCGTTCCCACGTATTACACACGACTTCTGGGGGATCAGGAATTTACGCACGCTTGCTGTTCCTCGATGCGACTTTTTATCTCTGGGTCTGCGCCGCTCTTGTCAGAGACGTTTTATGAGTTTAAAGAGAGAAGCGGCCACACCATTCTTGAACGATATGGAATGACCGAAACCGGGATGAATACATCGAATCCTTTAAGGGGTGAACGTCGACCTGGAACCGTGGGGCCGCCACTGCCCGGGGTCGAGGTCCGTGTTGTTGACCCTCAAGGTAAAGCTGTTCCAGTTGGCGAGACTGGAGATCTCCAAGTTCGGGGGGGGAATGTGTTCGCGGGCTATTGGGGAATGCCTGAACGAACAGCTGAGGACTTTACGACGGATTCGTTTTTTAACACCGGTGATCAAGCCCTGATCGACGCGAACGGTTACGTCTCCATCGTGGGCCGAGCGAAAGACATGATCATCACGGGTGGATTGAATGTTTACCCTAAAGAGATTGAAAGCGTCATCGATGAGATGTCGAGCGTGGCTGAGTCGGCTGTCATTGGTCTCCCCGATCCAGATTTCGGAGAAAAGGTGGTCGCCGTGATCGTGCCCGTGGGTGTGGGGCCTTCACCTGGATCAGTCATCGATCATTGCCGTTCAGTATTAGCCAAGTTCAAAGTCCCTAAAAAGATTGAGTTCGTCGACGCACTGCCCCGCAATGCGATGGGAAAAGTACAGAAAAATGCATTACGGATACAGTACGACGAGGACTGAGTTCATCAGAATCGCTACAGGGCTGAGATTATGATGCAGGGGCGGGCCGGTTTTGATGTGGCGAGCCAAGGGAAGAAGATCGCGCTCGAAGGCCTCCTGCTTAACTTGTCAGAGCCTCACGGATCCGAGAGTTTCTCGCGGACGACTGAATTGACCTAAGTGCGGTCCCCGACGGTCGGGGCGTTAGATTCCTGATTCGATTCTGAACGAATGGAGTCAGGCTTACGCTCTAATTGAGGAGGCCGCTCAATGGCGCAGAATCAAAATATTCATCAATGCGTACGATCAGCCCCGCATCATCGAAGCGTAAAATAATACAGACGTCGAGAACGACCTCGCCTCCGTTCGCTTTTAACATATGTACGTCATGCTGCTCAACGACCGCATGAGGGCAGGCGATTGAGCGAATGTTTTCATAGGAGAAATCTTTGAGTGATGAGACCAGTCCTTGCATAGACTGAAGCAACTCCCTTGCGTTGGTTTCTTGGCCGGACACGTTCTGAAGAGCCCGGGCTTCAGGGTGAATCAATTCTGTGGCGCTCCCCCAGTCTCGCCTTTGAATGGAGTCAAAAAAACTTCTGGTTATTTTCACAAGGTCGTTCTGACCGCTGGTCATTGAGTGTGTCTCCGGTCCGGCGTTGGATTTTTTATTTTTAGGAATTGAGTGGAGCCTCGTCAGGCGGATGCTTTTTGCCGCGCCTCGGCGCATTCCGCATCGCGCGCCTCAAGTCGTTTGATCTCATTTTCATCGACCCCCATCTCCGTGAGAATGTCCCGTGTGTGGTCGCCGAGAAAGGGTGCGTGACTTCGGGGAAACGGAGTCTCGGGATCAAACCGCATAGGGGGACGCGGATATCGCATCTCGCCAATCTGCGGATGGGTGGTCTCGATGAGGGTTCCTTGATGTCTCACCTGAGGGTCCGAAGGGATGTCATCAAACGAATTCACGCGGGCCACGGGAATTCCGAAAGCATCAAGGTTTTCGCAGATCTCTTCTGTGGTCTTGTTGGCGAGCATGTCGTCCAACGCAGCGGTGAGAGCGGGGCCGTTTTGCCGGCGAGCCTCGAAGGTTGCAAATCGAGGGTCGGTATGAGAATCGTTTCCGCACCATACGCAGACCAGTTCGAAGAGATCATCCCTCACAAGGACAATGGAGACGTACCCGTCCTTCGCCTTGAAGATGGGAAACCAGTCTCCGATTTCTCCCATGTGATCGACGCCGTCTCCAAGTAGGGTTCTCGACCACATGAGGTCTGGCCAGGTGTATTGAAGCGCCGAATCCAGCATAGAGATGGGGAGATACTGTCCGACTCCGGTCTTGGCTTTTTCCAAAAGCGCAGCGGTAATCGCTTGAGCCGTCGTGAGGGCGGTGACTTTGTCGAAGATGATGGTTCGAATGTTCTCAGGGCGTTCGCGCCCTTGATCATGACTGACACCGGTGGTGGCCTGGATCGAAGGGTCAAAGACTTTCCGGTTTTGGTAGGGGCCACTCTGGCCGTACCCTGAGATCGAGGCGTAGACCAAGCCTGGGTTCAGCTTGCGGAGCTCGGAGTAATCGATCCCAAGCTTCTCGACGACATTCGGACGATAGTTTTCCAGGAAAACATCAGCCGTTTTGACCAGGTTCTTAAAGATTTCCAGTTCGCGAGGATCTTTTAAGTCCAGAGGGAGTGATTTCTTATTTCGGTTGAGGACTGCGAACAGGGCGGCCATTCCGCCGCGGCTGCTTCCTAGGTAGCGTCCCGGATCACCCGTAGCGGGAGGCTCTATTTTGATCACCTCGGCTCCTTGATCGGCGAGCACCATAGCTGCCATAGGGCCTGAAACGGTCGTGGTTGCTTCCAGTACGCGGTAACCGCTCAGTGGGCCAGCCATGAATTCTCCTGTTCAGTCAAATGTCGAAGAGGGAGCAAGGAACCCGAATAGTAACGGCTCCGAGAAAAACCTCACCTCTCGCTTGGGGGAGGGCGGCTTGGCTGTCAGGGAGCGAGGGGCCGAAGCTCGGCACTTGTTGGCTTAAGGGGTCACGATCTCAAAGTGCGGATCGAACTGATCGAAAAGGCCGCCGAAGGTCCCCAGCACAAGTGGATTTCCTGAGAATTCCACTCTGTTCTCAATTAAAAGACGGGGTATACCCAGGGTGCCTGTGAGCAGGCCTAAAAAATCAGGACGTGTCAGACTTAGGGCCAAGTTGGCCTCCGGGTCGGGCACGCCTTCCCGGGCATGCAAAACGCCATTTTCGACATCTAAAACCCAGACTTCCTCTCGGTCCGTGAATTCGATCTGAAGGCGAAAATCCTCCTGGGCGGCTTTGAGTCCATTGAGCCGCACGGCGAGAAAATCAAAGAGCATGGATGAAGTCATCCCTTCGACGACATCCGAACTCGCCATATCCAGCTTCGGTGTATCTGCCACGCCTGCTCGAAGCTCCTGGGCGGCACTTAAGTAAAAGTTTCGCCAAGGCCCGGACTCTGCCTGGTATCCGAGTTGCTCAAGCGCATCGGCTTGAAGCCAACGGGCTTGTACGTTGCTCGGTTCCGCGAACACGAGTTGGTTCATCACCTCGGCCACCCATCGATAATCGCCTTGATCGAAGGATTCTTGGCCTTTTTTTAACATGGCTTGGGCTCCACCCATCCAGTCCACATAGCGTGTGGCTGAGTCTTCGGGTGGAAGCGGGCTGAGATGAGCGGGGTTTCCATCAAACCAACCCAAATAGTATTGATAGGTGGCCTTGGCATTGTGTCGAACCGTCCCGTAGTAATCACGGTTGAACCACTCTTGCCCTAGGCTGTCAGGCAAAACAAGGGCCTCGGCAATCTCACGGGGAGTCAAACCTTGATTGGCCAATCGGAGTGTTTGGTCGTGAATGTAGGCGTACAGATCTCGTTGACTTGAAAGGTAGGCGAGGGCTTCCTCTCGGCCCCACCGCGGCCAGTGGTGACTTCCAAAAACCACTTCGAGTTGGTCTCCAAAGAGCACGATGGCTTCTTCAAGCCAAGCCGCCCAATCTTGACCGCTCCGGACCTGTGCCCCTCGGAGCGTGTAGAGATTGTGAAGGACGGCATTGGCTTCTTCCGCCGCGCAAAAGGCTTTCTGTTTCGGGAGGTAAAACATCATCTCCGCAGGCGCTTCCGCGTTGGGCGTATACATGAAGATAAAATCGACTCCGTCGATTTTTAGAGGGGTGGGGGTCTCACTGATGATGTCCGTGGGAGGGATGAGAGAGACCCGGCCCTGGGAGGTGGCTTTTCCTAGCCCCGTGTCCACGCGGCCTTGAGGACTGACTTCAAGAAGTCCTCCGAACATATATTCAGCTCTTCGAGTCATGACATTGCCCGCTAGAACGTTTTCACTCACGGCATGGTGACTGAAACCCTCAGGGGCCAGAATGCGAACCTCTCCTGCTGCGACTTGTTCAGGGGTCGTTACGCCTCGAACGCCACCAAAGTGGTCCGCGTGGCTGTGAGTATAGATCACCGCCACCACGGGCCTCACCCCGAGTTCGGTGTTGACCAGATCGAGTGCGGCCTCGGCCGATTCGACGCTGAGCAGAGGGTCGACCACAATCCAGCCCGTTTCGCCTCTGATAAAAGTGACATTGGACAGGTCGAAGCCGCGTACTTGATAGATCCCATCCACCACTTCAAATAGGCCGTTGATATTGTTGAGTTTAGCTTGGCGCCAGAGGCTGGGGTTGACGGTTCCGGGGGCTTCTCCTTGAATGAATTCGTAAGGTTTCATGTTCCATACGGGGGCGCCATCTTCGCCTTCGATGAGGAGCGTTGAGGGGCGAGCGATGAACCCACGACGGGCGCGATCAAAGTCGGAAGTGTCTTCAAAAGGCAGAGCCTCGCGAACCTGTTGGTTCGCGGCTTCGGTAAACGGGGTCGCTGGTTTCGTAAGGGGAGTGAGGGGGGCGCTGGGCAACTTTTCTCGCTCCATTGGGTCCGATTCTCGACAAGAACACAAGCTTAGGCAGAGGAGGCTGACGAGAAGAGCCGTAAAGGTTCGGTCGGAAAAAAAAGTCAAAGGTTCTCCTTGTGAAAAGAATCGCTGATACGCGCAAAGTGTAGCCATGAGAGACCGATAAGCTCAGTTCCGTCGAAATCAAGCTTGAGTGGGACCCTCGAAACCTTGGACGGTCTAGGTCCGATTGATCAGCTTCTCAGGTTCCGAAGCACACCTTCGGCGAAGGGCCGAGCGTGTTCACGGTTCGTCATCAGGCTGACATGTCGGCAGGGCAAGCGAGTGAGGGGCCATCCCGTTACGTTGGCCAGTTCTTCTAAGTCTGAGTTACTGACATACCTATCCTCGACGGCCAGCGTCAGGTGAATCTCATCCTCTTCATGAAGGGACCAGGGGTAGCTTCTGAGGTGGCTTTCTAATTGCATCTTGAGTAGAAGGATGGAGTAGCGAAACCAAGAGATGCTTTGGATCTCTTGAACCATCAGAGGGAAGTGGAAGTCCGGAGCGTCTCTGAATTCTGAATAGGGTTGTCTTGAGGGTTGGCGCGCAACGGAGTAATTCGAGGCGCGACCCAGTCTTTGCAAGAACTTAAATGAGCTTACGAGTTGTCTGGGCAGCCGTTTAATTGAGGCTTTCCGGGCCCGCCACGGAGGGGCGAAGGCATGCAGGCTTTGAACTTGCAGCGAGGGAGAGCGAGACATGAGGAGTTCGAGGCCAACCCTTCCCGCATAAGACTGGGTGACGATCACCACCGATTGCACTCCGAGGGCACGGCAGACTAATGCAGCGTCTCGTGCGTGTCGTTTGGGGGTCATCTGAAAGAGCCCCGTCTCATCGGACAATCCATGACCGCGCATGTCTGGGGCGACTACGTCCACGCCGGCTTCCGTAAAACGTTCAGCGAGCAGGTTCATGGAGTGGCAATCGGAAGCCAATCCATGCAGACAGAGGAGCGTCGGCTGATCTGAATTGCTTTGTGAGCCCATGAACCGATGTCCACGAATCACACATCCGTCTTCAGCTTCGATTTCGAAGGGAGTGGGTTGGGGATTATCCATTTTGGAAATGGGCTTTCTCCTTGATGGTTGACTCCACAATCCCAATGGTCCTCTGCATGCTCGTCTTAGACTCGCGGGTTTGCGTGTATCTTTTCGCCGCATGGGAATAGCCTGGCGTTAAAAGCATCTGCGTCACCGCTTCCTTGATTTTTTGAGGGGTTTGGTTTTTCTGGTTGAGTACAAGGGCGACGCCCGCTCGCTTCAAGCGGATCGCGGTGCCAAATTGGTCAAGCCGCTGGGGGAGGCAGATGGAGGGGAGGCCGCATGCCAGTGCTTCCAGAGCCGTATTGACACTGGCATGGGTAATGACCATCGTAGACTTTTTTAAGACTTCCAGTTGGGGCGCAAAGGGGACAATTAAGGGGTCTCCCGGTAGACTTCCTCGGGCGGGGTGGTCGCCTCCACCCTGGGTAATCACGAGTTGGACAGGCAACTCTGCGCACCCTGCAGCAATGGCTTCAAAATAGGACTGGGGGTCAGACACGGTGCCCGCCGATACGTAGACCACGGGGTCTCCGGTGAGCTCTGACCAAGGGAAACTGATTCTCTCTCGGCCGGCGGTGGAGAGGGTGGGGCCCGTATAGTGGACTGGGGTGGAGCAGGCACGCAAGGGAAAGTCGAAGCCTGGCGGCCACTGAGACAGGTACCCCGCATCCGAGAGCGTCTCCGAAAGGTCCGCGTGAGGGCTCATATTCCAGTTCCGACGCCTGTGGTTGATTCTTTCCAGTGTGGGTCGTTCGATTCTTTTTTTGATCCAAT
>NZHD01000062.1 GCA_002691205.1 Deltaproteobacteria bacterium | reverse complement strand
GTTTGACCCCAACCTTGATCCGGAGCATCTGGGGTAACTGGGTCAAGGAATAGGTCTTCCTTCACGAGTGGCCGTTTTGACACCCTGAGGTCGAGGGGGTGATTCGATGAGAATGTTCGCTGCCGAGTCCATGACCCCGATTCCCTACAAGGGGTGACTTGTTAACGGGAAGGCGTATCGGCCGCGATGAATCGAAGTTTGAGCTCGGCTTTCAGGATCTTTCCGTTTGCATTGCGGGGGAGCGGTTCACGAAGCATTTCGATGCGGCAGGGGACCTTGAAGGCGGCCAGGCGCTCGCTGAGGTAATGGCGAAGGGCTTCCTCAGAAAGCGTGGCTTGGGAGCGGACCTGGATCACCGCGCCGACTTCTTCTCCCAGGATACGGTCAGGGATTCCGACAACGGCCGCATCCGTCACTTCGGGATGGGTGAAGAGAGCGTTCTCGACTTCGACGCAGTAGACGTTTTCGCCCCCCCGTATGATCATATCTTTGTCTCGGACATCCTCGTCTCCTTTTTCTTTTGTCGATTCGTAAGTTGAGTTTTAGAGTGTCAAAGCATAATCCTGAAAGTGCTCATGAAAGATAGCCAAGTCTTTCTGATACATTTCATCCACCTTCTGTCGGACTTCGGCCGATTGATAGAAGGATTCATAGGTATATGCTTCTCCGCATTCAACGAGGGAACGCAGTTCGCTCGCGGCGCTTCTGTGAGCATCAACATGAGTGACTTTTTTGAGGTGACGTAGGTCGTGTCTGAGCTTTAGGCTGGGGTCGTGTAGCTCAAAGCGGCATTTCGCTCGGAGTTCGCGCTTTGCGTGCTCCATGTTTTCTACGCAGAAGAAGTCGCTGTACGTCGATCTGACTCTGAATAAATGTTGAGGAATCCAATGTGCATTCGCGTACAACCTGCGGCCGTCGTAGAGCAGGTTTACAAAATCTTCGAAGTGGAGAGCGGCTGTTCCGTGCTTCGTGATTTTCTCAAAAATGTCCACGACCTGGGCCTGGCCGCCGGGGCGGACGGGATGGCGGCTCATGTTCGATACTAAATCATTCAAGCAATAGCTAGCCTGACCCACAATCTTGTCCATGAAGCATGAGACGAGTCGACGGTAGGGATCGCGGTAGAAGATGAAAGTGTATGGAGATTGATCCCACTCTTTTAAAGTAAGATTAAAAGTTCGGTTGAGTGCGTGGATTAGGGCAGGGTCGGAACCGGCTGCGATGGCGCCGTTGTGGATGGCGGCGGAGTAACGCAGCAGCGAACATGCATTTTTGGGAATAAATGAGCAGGCGGCCCCAGCCGGATTGAGGCCAATCGTGTAGCGCAGCGCGAATCGCTCACCCGCGGTGAGTTCGGGTTCTACGGCTTGGGGGCCTCTGTCGGTCTCATGCTGATTCACTCAGGGACAATGCCAAAGCTCGGCTCGCCGTAAAGGCTTTTTTTACCATTCACGTATTCTGAGTGCTGCATCTGAGGTCTTGAGTGAAGAGCCGTTAGGTTTCGGCGACCCCTAAACCCAGAGACTTCCCTTTTGGGGGCGGAGCGTTTCTGTGATGGGTTCTACACGACCCCATAGGCCAGCATGGCGTCTGCGACCTTGATGAACCCGGCGATGTTGGCGCCCTTGACGTAATTGGTGAAGTCGCCTTCGTTTCCGTGCTTGGCGCACTGAGTGTGGATGTTGATCATGATGTCCTTCAACTTTTTCTCGAGTTCTTCGGCCGTCCAGGCCATTCGGATACTGTTCTGAGTCATCTCGAGTCCAGATACGGCGACGCCTCCGGCATTGGCCGCCTTGCCCGGGCCGTAGAGTATCTTGTGGTCGAGCAAGACTTGGATGGCCGGGATCGTGGTGGGCATGTTGGCCCCTTCTGAAACGGCCTTGCACCCATTTGCCACCAGGGCCTTGGCATCATCTTCGTCGAGTTCATTCTGCGTCGCGCAGGGGAAGGCGAGGTCACAGGGAACGTTCCAGGGGCGCTTGCCTTCGTGAAATTCGCAGCCGAATTTTTCGGCATATTCTGAGATTCGTCCCCGGCGGTTTGTCTTGAGATCAATGGCCCAAGCCAGTTTCTCGGCATCAAGGCCGGCCGGGTCATGGATGAATCCCGACGAATCCGAAAGGGTGATCACCTTTCCGCCCAGTTGTGTGATTTTCTCCGTGCAGTAAAGGGCTACGTTTCCAGAGCCAGAGACGCAGCAGGTTTTTCCTTCGATGGCGTCTCCGCGGTGCTTGAGCATCTCTTCCATAAAGAAGGCATTGCCGTACCCGGTGGCCTCTGTTCGGATCAGGCTCCCCCCGAACTCCAGGGCTTTTCCGGTGATCACGCCCGTGAACTCGTGGGCGAGGCGCTTGTATTGACCAAAGAGGTAGCTGATTTCGCGGGCCCCTACGCCAATGTCTCCTGCGGGGATGTCCGTGTCTGGGCCAATGTATCGA
Source organism: Deltaproteobacteria bacterium (assembly GCA_002691205.1). GTDB lineage: Bacteria > Myxococcota_A > UBA9160 > UBA9160 > UBA4427 > MED660. The sequence continues at coordinate 17,084 of NZHD01000062.1, read as the reverse complement.
AACAGCTCAGTCATAAAGGCTTGGCAGAAGCGCATGACTTCAAGGTCGGACTTGCCCTTGGGGTTGAAGTCTGATCCGCCTTTGCCTGCGCCCATGGGGAGTGTCGTGAGGCTGTTTTTAAAGGTTTGTTCGAAGCCGAGAAACTTCAAGATGCTGAGGTTGACGGACGGGTGGAATCGTAAGCCTCCTTTATAGGGGCCGATCGAATTATTAAACTGGACTCGGTACCCCCGGTTGACTCGAATGTTGCCTTCGTCGTCCTCCCATACGACTCGGAAGATAATCGTCCGATCAGGCTCAGTCATACGTTGGAGGATGCCGGCTTGCCTGTACTTCGGGTTCTCGAGGATAAACGGAATGACCGACTCGGCGACCTCATAGACCGCCTGGTGAAACTCGACTTCGCCGGGCGTACGCTTTTTTAACCCCGTCATGAAACGTTTAAGTGAGAGATCTTCGTACATGGCTAACTCCGAGCGTCATAAAGTGGAAGCAATGGGGTTGATGAATCCGGACCCTCTAGGAAATAGGTTCTCTAACGAGTCTCGCATGGGAAATGGGGCTTGCCAGCTCTCGTGAAGGAATAAATGAGTCAAAATTCGGATCGCAGAATGATTTATTTGTACAGAGAAAGCATTCGGCCTAAAGCCCAATAAAAACCCGCTGTCCCGGGCGGGGCGCTTCTTGATCTGTCACTCAGCGAGTAGAGGCCGGTGGTGGGCGGGGCCTTCTATGAAGAGGCGGAAGGTGTCAGTGGCGCTCGCCTGCTCTTGGGGGCCGCCCTGCGGGCCTCCTCGCGCTCAGTTAGTAGGCGAAGCGTTTCGTCGGAGACCTCCGCAGAGAGGAGCCCGGTCACTAAGTCGACGAGGTCGCTCACGAAGAGGCGATGGTCGCCACGGCGGCGGGCGGCTGCTCGGCGCCCGAGTTCAGAGAAGCACAAATTCATTGCTGAAAAGCGTCGATGGAGCGGAAGGGTGGACTCGGCCATGTGCTGTTTGGCCACCCGGTTCCACCGGTTGAGTTCGGTGTGATCAAAGGGGCCCCATCGGCGGATATTGGCCGGCTCGGCGATGAGTTCTGCGCCGATCCGCAAATAATCGCGTCCGGTGGAATCCTCAAGCATGGCGGCCGAAGGGCGCACAAGCGCTCCGGCGAGAGCGCGAATTGAAAACTCAGGCTCGATCTCGAGTGCATCAAGCAGGGCGGCTCTTCTGGCACCAACTCGCTCGTTTTGAGGAGCGATGACCGCAAATAGCAACGACTCGCGGTCGCCAAAATGGTACTGGACCGCGTTGTTGTTGCGTTGTTTGGCAGCCCGGCCCAGTTCTCGGATGGAGACGCCCTCGATGCCTCGCTCGGCGAAAAGGCTTCGCGCGGCCTGGATCAAGGCTTCCCGGCCGCTCGGTTCTGGGCTTATGCGACTGGACTTATTCGAACTCACGTCTCCTGCCTCCGGCGATTCAAGGGCGCCTGCGAATATTTGATCCGCTTGTCTCTATCGGCGTCGTTTTTCGCGGTACTCCTTCCAGCGCTGAGCCGACTCGGCCAACTCTGGATTGAGATCAAAGACGGGTTGCATCTTTTTCCAGGCGGCTTCCTTTCGATAGGGCAGGAATTCACGCGGGAAGTCGCCTTCATGGGGTTCGTAATCTCGAAGCACGCGACGGGCCACCGTCACTTTGTGGACCTCGTCGGCCCCATCCGCAAGGCCCATGGTTGGGGCCACGGCGTACATATCTTGGAGTGGAGTGAGGTCCGTGGTGCCCAATGAGCCGTGGATCTGAAGAGCATCGAAAGAGATCTCGCGAAGCACCCGCGACATGGTGAACTTCACCGCTGCGATGTCCGTACGACATTCTTGAGCTGAGGTTTGATCCATTTTCCAAGCCGTTTCCAGGACAAAGAGACGGAGCATTCGAAGCTTCGCATAGGACTCTGCAATTTTTTCCTGAACCATCTGGTGTTCAGAGATGAGAGAGCCATGGGATTGTCGAGAAAGGGCTCGCTCGCACATCATGTCGAAGGCCATCGTGCACTGTGCGATGGTGCGCATAGCATGATGGATTCGTCCGCCCCCTAGGCGTCGCTGTGCCAGAATGTGAGCTCCGTCTTCGGGGCCCAGTAGGTGGTCGGCCGGGATACGAACGTCTCGGTAAATGATGTGGTTATGGTTGCGAGGCTCGGGCATGATCTCAACGCCCGGCGTGGTTCGGGGCACGATGAAGATTCCGTTCGTGCACATGACGAAGAGAAGGTCTGCGACACGTCCTGCCGAGGTGAACCATTTTTCGCCGTTGATGACCCACTCATCGCCTTCTCGGACCGCCTCGGTCTTGAAGAGCTTGGGGTCGGAACCGCCTTGGGGCTCAGTCATTGAGTAAGCGGAGAACATCTCTTGAGCGAGGAGCGGCTCAAGCCAGCGTTTTTTCTGCTCATCGGTCCCGTAGGCGGCAAGAATTTCCATATTGCCGGTATCCGGTGCAGCGGCTCCAAATAGCTGAGGGGCTGCGGGGTAGCGCCCGAGAATCTCGTTGACGAGGGCGAGCTTTAGTTGGCCGAACCCAGGGCCGCCGAGTTCCTCGTCGAGGAAGAGCGCCCAGAGTCCCTGGTCTTTCACGTCTTGTTGCAAGTCTCGGACATAGGCTTTGACGGCGGGATCTGGAAGCCGGACGGCGTGAGGAAAGATATGGTGGAGTGGCTCCACGCGTTCTTCACAAAATTGCTGGATCCAGTCCAGTTTTGCTTGAAATTCAGGTTCCGTCGAAAAGTCCCATGCCATGAAGAGGCTCCTTGAAAAATTAAGAGGGCGGCCCTTGCGCGAAGAGGCAACCGATTGAATACAGCTATCCCGATATAAGATACACTTGTCTTAAACTTAGTCAACTGAGCCCTTCCCCTGGAGCGAGCATCCGAAAGAGGGTGGGCCCGTTTGATTGAGTCGGCCCGGAGTCCGTTGGTCAATAGGGGTTGTGAAAGCCTTTAGGTCAACTTTTGCGACAACGTTTGGTGGGAGCGTTATCCTAAGGGAGTCTCAAAGGCCCGTGGTGGATTGACCGGCACAGGGGGCGGCGAGGGCAGGCGGCCGGAAGGGAAGGCTGCGGAAGTCAAGGGCATTTCAGAAGCCATGAGTCGTATCCAACTAGAGCCTGAGCAGGCTAAAATGATTGTCTTCGCCTCTTGGCTGCTGGCCTCAGTGGCGACGCTGGGAAGCTTATTCTTCAGCGAAGTGATGGAACTGCCGGTTTGCTCCCTGTGTTGGGTGCAGCGGATCTTTATGTTTCCTTTGGCCATTATTCTGGTGTTGGGGCTTTTCCCATTCGATGGAAGTGTCGTGCGCTACGCCTTGCCTCTGTCTTTGGCGGGCGCTGGGGTCGCGTTCTACCACACGCTTTTGCAGCTGGGCATCATTCCGGAAGCGGCGGCTCCCTGCCAGCAAGGGGTTTCGTGCTCCAACGTCTCGCTTCAGATATTCGGATTTGTATCGATTCCCATGTTGTCCCTCATGGCGTTCGTGGGGATTTCCGGGTTACTCATTATTTTTAAAGGGAGTGAAGTGAAGTGAAGACTCATCACATGGTGATCCTGGCCGTAGCCGTGCTCGTCCTCGGTTTTGTCTCGGCCGCCTACCTTTATACGGGGCAGCCGGAGACTGACGTGACCGTCAAGGCGCTCGGTCCTGACTCCCCACTCGAACGTCCCTATTCGGTGGGCATGGGGCCGGCTGATGCCAAGGTGGTGATGGTTGAGTTCTTCGACCCCGCCTGCGGAACCTGCCGGGTCTACGCGGGGCACGTTAAAACGCTCATGGCGACCCACCCCGACAAGGTTCGTCTAGTTCTGCGCTACGCGCCTTTTCACAATGGGTCAGACACGATGGCTTTAATTCTGGAGGCCGCGCGTAAGCAAGGAAAGTACTGGGAGGCTCTGGATATCATGTACGAGACCCAGCCTCAATGGGCGAGTCATCACAATCCGCGACCCGAGTTGATCTGGCAATTCTTGCCCCTGGCTGGCATCGATGTGGATTTGATTCGAGAGGACATCAACGATCCCGAGTTGCGCGAGATCGTGAACCAAGATATCGCCGATGGCAAGACGCTTGAAGTCCAACAAACTCCGCAGTTTTTCGTGAATGGCAAGCGGCTGACGAAGTTTGGATACCCGCAGCTCAAATCGTTGCTCGACTCAGAGGTCGCGGCTCAGTACTAAAAGAAACAGACGGGGCTGTGCGAGATCGACTTCAATCTAATCGGTTAATTAAATTCTGGAAGTCGGGATTGTCTCGGAGCAGTTGCCGGCCTGCGGCCCTAAGCCGGTCCACCGTCTGGTCGTCTAGGGCGAAAGATGTGGGGAGCCGCTTGAAATAGTTCCGGTCGTCTTCTTCCGGCAGGTAGTCAAAGCTGACCTCGATCAAACTTGATCGAACATCCTCACTTTCGGCACCGGCCACGGATTGGCCAAACTGACGAAGGGATTCTTCGGCGACTAACAGTGTTTCCAGATTGTACCGTCGTATCTGGGAGCCAGACACGGCGTTCATTAAGCTGGCGAATGAGGGGGCCGCCGAACTTAAATCGATTTTAGGGTTGGGGTCGGTTTCGGCATTGACGACGACCACGATGAACTCGTCAGGTGGAGTGAAACCGAGCGCTTCGATCAACGGTTCGGCTCCGCCCGCCGCCGAGGTGATTTCAATGGCGAAACGGAGCCCAAGATTGTCAGCGATCCCGCCGTCGAGTAGATGGATGTAGGGGCGCTTCTCTGCGTTTGTGAAGCCTGTGAAGGAGCTCGCAGCGAGGGCTCGGCGACGATCGCCGACTGGGGACTGAATAGACCCTTCGATCCAATCTGGAATTTCAAAGCCACAGGTGCCGGCGTAGTTGCGCAGGGTAATGGGGCTGAGGAGGACGGGGACCGCAGACGAGGCTGCGACGGCGGTCGCCACGGAAAGCTCGTCGAGGTCTGAGCAGATGACATCAAACTGACCTTGGTTGAAGGTGAAACGGTATCCATGAGAAAGGTCGGTGGCATTGATGTGGATGGCGGGCCCGTTGGCGGCGGCGAGGTCAGCGAACGTGGCGTCTTCGAAAATTTTTCGATTGTAAAGGTCGAGAGCCAGCATGCTCCGCGTATAAAAAGGAGTCATGAGCCGAAACAGGTTCCAGGGGAGGAGAGCTTGATAGAAGAGGTCTCGCTGAATGTTTCGGTTCAGGAACTTATCGTCGAAGTCCTCAAAAATGCGATCGCCGAAGAGTCCGTAGTAGGCGGCCGGGAAAGAACCTCCAGAAACGCCACTAATGGCATCCACTTCGTCAAGCAGTCGCTGAGGCTGGCCATTTACTTGGATGACGGTTTCGCGGAGTTCTTCGAGGACTCCATAGGCGAAAGCCGCCGCGCGCGTTCCGCCCCCTGAGAAGGCGAGGGTCAGCCATATTCGCCCCAAAGGCTTTTGCCCCGCATGGATGAGAGGGCGATACCCGGTATTGAGGTCGACGTGTTTGATGGGCGAGTTGACGGTTTGAAGATTGGCGCAGCCGCACAGGACACCCATGGCCGCGAGCAGAAGAAGCTGAGTTATCTTAATCACGAGGCGGCTCCGGGGGATAAGAAGTTGATTTTGTGCGATGCGAGTCTACTTCATCGGAGGGGAAAGCCCTAGCGGGCGGGTTCGTTAATGACGCCATGGATCACGGGACACCGAGCCTGCGTCTCCCCCTGAGAGTTGTGTCTCTGGCGCTGCCTCTGTCCTCGATGTTCCTGAGGGTGTAGCATGGCCGTTGGGTCCTATGTCCTGAGTCGTCACCCTTTTTCTGAGAGTTCAAGGTATGCAAATCATCGACAATCTGATGGACGAGGACTACCTGTCTTACCTTCATGAGATAACGTTGGGTGCCGAGTTTCCTTGGTATTTTAATGAAGCCACCACCGGGATCCATGGGGATCGTGACTTCATGTTTACCCACATGGCGTTGCGTGAGTCAGGGGAGGAGGGACGTCTCTTTCCGACTCTGCAGCCCATGATTGAAAAGATCCGTCTCATTCAGCCCTTTCGTGGGGTTCGACGAATCAAGGTGAATATGTACACCAACCAGGGTCATGCGATTCACCACACAGAGCATCTAGATGACGAGGCGGTGTCGTCGGCGCAGATGATGGTGGGGGTCTTTTCTGTAAATACTTGCAACGGCGGCACGGTGGTGGACGGAGAAGCGGTGACGGCTCAAGCCAACCGACTCGTACTGTTTGATAACGTGAAGCATCATGGATTTTTGCAAACGGACACCGCAGTGCGCGTCTGCATTAACTTTAATTTCATTCGGTGAGTCGGGCTTGGCACGAAAGGATGTGTGGCTCCCAGGGAGGTGGGACTTTGCGAAGGTGTCTGTCTAGGGCCGTTTTTTTGATGGGAATGGTGAGTCTTGGGTGCGCGAGCTATTCGCCTCCTCCTCCAGTCGCGTCTCCCGAATACCTTTTGCGTCTGGAGTCAGAGGCGGATCGTGGGGTGCAAGTCTCTGCGGTTGTCCTGAGCGATGAAGAGAGCAAGCGGGCTTTTGGGGCCAATTTGGCCCGCAAAGGCATTCAGCCCATTTGGCTTGAGGTGCAAAATCAAGAGCCGCAAGATTATCTCCTTATGTTGAACAGCATTGACCCCCAATATTTTTCACCTTCAGAGGTCGCCTGGACGACTCGGGGTTTCGGGGAGGCGGGAGGGGACGAGAGGATTCGCTTCTTTCTCGATCAGCATATTCCTTTAGTGATTGAGAAAAACAGCACAGGGAGAGGCTTCGTATACACCCATCGAGACCCTGGCGGAAAGGCTTTTGGGGTGAGTTTGGTGGGGGATCGGGACCTGCGAAGGTTTGAATTCGTACAAGAAGTGCCGGGTCTAAAAATGGACTGGATGCACGTGGATTTCGAAGATCAGTATGAGCCGAATGAAATCCGAGACCTGGATCTAAATGGGCTCCGTTCTTATCTCGAAGAACTGCCTTGCTGTGTACTCGGCGGCGACCAAGAGACTGCGGGGGACCCCCTTAATATTGTGGTGCTGGGCAATGGCTTGCACGTGTTGGCAGTCTTTGTGCGTCAAGGCTGGGATATGACCGAAACGATGAACAAGGGGAGTGTCTGGAGGACCATCCAGTCTTCCGTGTTCGGTGTGAAATACAGGACGTCTCCGGTGTCTCCCCTCTACGTTTTTGGACGGCCTCAGGACGTGGCCCTTCAAAAAACGAGAGGCTCGGTGGATAGGCGTAATCATCTGAGGCTGTGGCGGGCGCCGGTTACTTTTCAAGGAGAGGATGTTTGGGTGGGCCAAATCAGCCGGGATATAGGGGTGAAGCTGTCTTCGAAGACGGTGGTGACTCATAAAATCGATCCGCTCATCGATGAGGCACGATTCTCTTTGCTGATGGATATGGCGGTTTCTCAATCGCTGGGCCGTGTGGGTTTTGTAAAAGGAGTGGGTGTGAGTGGCGGAGCCGCCCCGCGAAAAAACTACACGCTGGACGCATACTATACGGACGGTTTGCGCTTAGTCGTCTTTACTTCCGACAGTGTTGTGGCCTTGGATAAAATCGATTGGGTGGATTGGGAAATCCCTCCAGGGACAGGGGGCTACATGGCGACGCCCGTAGCGCCTCAAGAGTAGAGCCGCTTTCGAACGTGTACGCGGGGATCCCCGTCAATGTTCCCAAGAAATTAAAGGATGTGATGATTGACTTAAAATCGACAGGGGGAAGCGATCGCCCTCCTTGTTTTTTTGATCTTGAACAGGTTTAGCGTGGTACCTTAGTTGAGGATCCGGGCCCGTGTGTCCGGCTTGAAGTCGGAGGTTTTGGTGTCTCTTTTAGTCGACTTTGTGAGCATGAATCGCCGCTGGTGCCAGGGCCTTTTGAAGATGTTTCCATCGTTTTTTAGCTGGCCGGATTCCTCAGCCTATATGAACGATCGGGTTGAGAAAGCTTTGGCTCGGGGACCGAGTCGGATCCTTGAGGTAGGCGGGGTGGATCGCCCTTTTTTGCCTAAGAGTTCGGACTATTTTTATGCCGGGCTCGACATTGAAGAGCGTCCTCATTGTTACGAGGTTTACGACTCTTTTTTGGTTCAGTCCGTCGAGCAGCCTGTGGCGGGAAAGTATGACCTGGTTCTTTCGAAGACACTGCTCGAACATGTGCCTGATAACCAAGCCAGTTTTAAGGCCATGTGTGAGGGGTTGGATGCATCCGGCGAGATGATCCATATGATTCCCATGAAAGGTCATCCCTATGCCCTCATCTTGAGAGCAGTGGGCCCGAGAATGCAAAAGCAACTCCTGCACTTTCTTCATCCGCGCAACGAATCGGTCACGGGATATCCGACTTTTTTCAATCACTGTACGGCGGAAGAGATTCGGTCTCTTTTAGAAGAAAACGGAATGGTGGAGATCGATATCCGTTGTTTTTACATGGCTTCGGATTATTTCAAGTTCCTGATGCCGCTTTTTGTTCTTGTGTTCTGCTTCGAGAAAATCTGTCAAAAACTCGAATGGAAAACCTTCGCGGCCCTGATCGTCGTCAGCGCCCGCGCCCCGGCCGAGGCCTCTTCGCAATCAAGATCAACGTGAGTCCGGCCAGGCACCTCTCCGCCAGGCACCTATCCGACGGCGCCTGAGATGACCAGTTGGGCGATTTCTTCATCGCTGAAGGAGAGGATCTGAGACAAGATTTCGGCATTGTGTTGGCCCAAGGTGGGGCCCGCATGTTGGATCTGGGCCGGCGTGCGCGAAAAACGCATTCGTGAGGATTCGTGGGGGACGGGGCCCATGAGGGGGTGATCCAGGTTCACGAAGTGGTTCCGAGCCTTAAGCTGAGGGTCTTCAAAACAATCCCGACTCGTACTCACCCGGTGTACGGCGACTCCGCAGGCTTGAAGGTCGGTTTCCAGCGCGTCGACGCTGTGCGCGGTGGTCCACTGGGCCAAAGCGGCGTCGAGTTCAGAGCGATGAGTGAGGCGGCTTGAGGCGGAGATGAAGCGGGGGTCGTTCTCCCAACCTCGGTTCGCATGTGCGGCGAGGGCGTGCCAGGTTGACTCGTCGGGCGCCGCAATGGCGATCCATCGGTCTTCACCTTGAGCTGGATAAACGCCTGAGGGAGCGTAGTGCGGGGATGCGTTGCCGCGGGGCGAGACAACCCGGCCATGGACGCTGGACTCCAGAATCGCAGAGCCGAGCATATGAAGCGCCATTTCTGTCTGGGAGGCATCGATGTGTTGGCCTTCTCCTGTTTTTCGACGGTGTTCCAGGGCGGCGAGGAGGGCGGCGAGGGCGAAACGCGGAGAGACGTAGTCGGTATAGGCGAGGAAGGGGCCAGACGGAGGTCGGTCGGGCCAGCCGGTGAGCGCGCCAAAACCCGCCAGAGCGGCGCCCATGGTTCCGTAGCCGGCCAGTTGGCTCTCAGGCCCGGTCTGACCCGCGAGACAGGAAGAGAGCACGATGATCTCGGGCTTCCGATCCCGCAGTGTGGGGTAGTCGAGGTTAAGGGATTTCATTCCTCGCGGACTGAAATTTTCAACCACCACATCGGCCCAGTCAACCAGGCGCAGGATGACTTCCCGGGCTTCGGGGATCTTTAAGTTGATGGCAAGGCTGAGCTTGCCAGCGTTCAGATTGCAGAACTGCCCCGATCGTTCGGGGTCCGCGATGCCATTCAAAAAGGGATTTCCGTGCCGCAGGTGATCGGGAGCCAGGGGCGACTCGATCTTAATCACGAGGGCTCCGTAGTCGGCCAAGACTCGCGTGATTGAAGGGCCCGCAACAACCCAACTTAAATCGAGAACCCGGAGGCCTTCAAGGGCGGGCGCGGTGGGAGGTCGACCGGGGCGCTTAGGTTCCTTTTTCGGCCTTGTTTCGGTCAAGATCTCTTTTGAATGTTCGCCTAAGTTTGGAGGCGGGCGCCGGTACTGAATCGGGCTCGCGGGCAATTGGGCGAAAGGTCCGGGGTAGATGACCTTCTGTTCGAGATCGGGGTGCATGAGCGAGGTCCAGTACTTGCGTTGAGTGAGTTGCTCAGAGCGAATCAAGTCGAGCCCGTCACAGAGAGGCACAATGAGTAGCTTTCGGTCAAAGGCCGCGGCAAAGAGTTCGGCTTTGGTCTTGGAACGCGTAAAACGCTCTACTTCTGCGAGTCTCGAGTCGTGCTCTTGAACCTCGATGTCGCCGGACTCAAGTCGAAGCCCGTAGGCGACCCAATCCTCATCGCGCATGGCCTGGCTGCAGGCTCCTTCCTCTTCCATCCAATCGACAAAGCGAGTGGTGGCCTCGCCTAAATGGCCAAAGAGAAATGTCAGATTGACATAGCCGTCGGCGCACGGGTACACGAAGCGGAGTCGATACTGTCCGGCTTGGATTCCGCCCGAGACCCGTGTGGGCGGCGCGTCGTTCCAGCCATGGGAGAGCACTGTACCTTGAGTGGCGACCATCATGCTGGCCTGGGCCGAGATGTCGATGTGCTGTCCCAGGCCTGAGCGCTCGCGTTCGGTGGCGGCGAGCAGGGCGGCTGTGGCCGCCTCGGAGCCGGCATGCCGAAAGGCCTGAGGGACGGAGCAAGAAAGAGGTGCTCGATCTCTATCCCCTGTGAGCGTCATGGTCATGGTTGATGCACTGACGGTGAGGTCAGTGGCGGCCCAATGGGTTTTAGGACCCACTTCTCCAAACGGAGTGATCGAAATATGGATGAGGGACGAGTTGATTTCCGAGAGGTGGGGGTAGTCGAATCTAGGCTCCTCTTCATGCGAGGAGGCCCCTTGGTCGATCCAAATATCTGCACTTTCTGCCAGAGTCCGTAGGGTCTCTTGCCCGCTCTGGGTGTCTGGGTCGAGGGTGATCGATCGCTTTCCTCGATGAACAGACCAGAACTCAAAGCTGTGATCGGGGTGTTCGAGATAGTCGAAAAAGGGGCCTCTTTTCCGTGTGGGGACCCCGTCAGGTGGCTCGACGAGGACAACGTCGGCCCCCAGGTCGGCCAAGATCTGCCCTGCTAGGCCGGCCCCGCCGTCCGTTAAATCGATGACTCGCCAATGCGGTGGCATGTCCTCAAAGTCGTTCTTCCGACGGGGCTTGTCAACGGTATGAGAGCCACGGAATAGGACTCGGTTCTTTAGGTAGCACCGAGAAGGCATGGAGCCTCAATGAGACTGGGGGGGCCTTTTGACCAATTGGATGGGGCCCTTGGCTGTGGATGGATGGATGCTTTGGCCTTGCTGCGTCACGTGGATTTCGCCCTTTGAGGCCAGGCGGCGCGCCGCGCTTCGAGCCGGTTCCAGGAGTTCTTGCCAGGCACTGGGGTCCAGTTCTTGGGCGGCCTCGCTTGAGCAGATGGAACTCCCCGTTGGTTTGTTCTCCAGGAGTTCCAAAATTTTGTCTTCCAGGGCCTGATCGACTTTTCGGATTTTACGGCGACGACAGGCGGCCGAGCAGTACTTGACCTCATCCCAGTTGTTCTTCCAAGACTTGCGCCAGGCCATGGTTCGACCGCAAGACTGACACGTCTTTTCATCCGGGTGTGGGGTCATGGTTGAGAGACTTTTTTGGACCATGCGCTGAAGGACCGCACAGAGGTGGTGGCGGGTTGGCAGAGCCAAGGCCAGGGATGAGTCCGGACGGGCTTCAGGCGCTGGGCATGTTTCTGAAAACCGGGCACCGGAGCATGGGTTACCGCTAAGGGAATGCCCTTGAGTTCCGTTGACGGATTGCCCAAGCGGAGATCGAGAGAGCGGTTTTGTGCGAGTTCGGCCAAAGTCTCAAGAAGGAAAACAAATCTCTTTCGGGTGAGTCGAAGCTTCGCGAGCAGAGGCTCATCGAAGACGAAGATCGCGGGAAGGTCCGGGTAGGCGCGAAGGGCGGGGTCGTGATCGCCCAGTGATTCGGCGGTGAGCCAGATGGCTTTGGGGATGCCGTGGTCTAAGGGGCTCGTGGGGCCAAAGAGGTGGGTGGGGCTCGGTGGAGGAAGGGGTGTGAAATTAGACAAGGTCGGCCGGCTCTCTAAGGGGCATTTTTTTTGGTGTGGGCAGACCTTGCAGAGGCCGGGGGCTCGTTTCTCGACCTGCCATCGGCTGAATCCATAGGGCTTGGATGAGCCGACCCCGCTGGTCCATTGCCAGCCCAGACGATTTGCGGCCCTGGATCCGTCAAGGAGATGTCTGAAAAAGAGATCTTCTCCCTCCGTCCACGCATGTTTGTTTCGAACCGTCCAATCGCTGGCCAGCCACATTCGAGTTTGATTCACAATCCAGCCCTGGGTCTCGAGTTCGGTTACGACTTGATCGAGGCAAGGCAGCGTTCGGTCCCATCCGCCTCCGGGTCGGAGATCCACAGGCTCTTGTCGGAGGGCGGACTTGGTTTGTTCTCCCAGGCAGGCGTACCAATGACGGGCGTATTCTTGCCACATCAATTCGTTCCTAAACTTCCCGACATCTCGTTCAGGCCCGCCTTCAACAGCCTCCCAAACCTCTCTGAGTTGTAGGAGTCCATGGCGTATGTAGGGAGAGAGCTTTGAGGCGCCACGTCTTTCGACAGGGAAAACCTCGTTGCGTTTTTGCGCATATCCCCGGACGCAAAAGTTCTCCAAGGCGAGATGGGCGGCTCGCTGGCCGCCATAAATGGATGGCGAGCCGGCCCCAGGCTCGTCAACGAGATGGGCTAAATGGGCCTCGATGAATTCTTCAATGGACGTTCTCTGTGCCAAGGGAACCGGAAGTTTCGCCATTTCGTGACTATTGCCGAAAAACCGGGGAGAACAAATCCTCAGCTTGGATCTGAGAGATTTTGTGTGAGGGCCTGATTTTCAAGGTCCTGACCTTGATCCCTTGTTCGGGGTTCAGGTGTTTTGCAGGCGTTCTGGCTCAATCCATGAAATTCAAGCGTGAATGAGGAGTCTGGCGGAGATCTTTCAATCTGTTCCCGACAATCTTCGGGACAGTGCGGTTGTTTGCGACTAGAATAAAGCCTGATTAGTGTTTTTAGAGGAGTCAGAAGTGAGCAACGAGTTGGCTGAGCCGGATCTAGATGATTTTTGGAACCCTGAGCAGGAGCAAGCGGAAGCGGGAAAAAATGTACCACCGGCCGACGAGTTGGCGCTTGAGGAGATTAATCCACTCAACGCTCACCTGTTCAGGGACCATTCCTGGCAGGGGCACTTTGAACGACTGAGAAAGGAAGACCCGGTTCATTTTAATGAGCTGCAATCGGCTGGTCGATATTGGTCGGTCACAAAGTACGAAGACATCAAAACGGTGAGTTCGAATTGGGAAACCTTCTCGTCGGCCCACGGAATCACACTGGGATTTCCGGTGGGGTCAGATGCGCCTACTTTTTTTGAGCAGACAAATCCAGCTTTTATTTCTCAGGATCCACCCGGACAGACGGAGCAGCGCAAAACGGTTCGACCATCGGTGGCTCCTCGAAATCTCGCTCGGCTGGAGCCCTTGATTCGTCAGCGGACATGCGAGTTACTCGACTCTCTCCCGGACGGTGAAGTTTTTGACTGGGTGAATACTGTTTCCATCGAGCTAACAACCGCGATGTTGGCCACGCTTTTTGACTTTCCGTTTGAGGATCGCGCGAAGCTCACTCGTTGGTCGGATATCGTCTTTGCCATCCCGCAGCCGGGAGGCGTCGTGGAGTCTCAGACGCAGAAGCGCGACGAAATGATGGAGTGCGTGGCGTATTTCTCTGAGCTTTGGGAGGACCGAAAGAAGCGCGGTGAAGGAAATGACTTGGTCTCGATGTTGGTCCATGGAGAGGCCACCAAGGATATGGGCGCAGCGGATCATTTGGGAAACCTGCTTCTTCTGATCGTGGGCGGGAACGACACGACGCGTAACACCATGACGGGGAGCGTGTATGCACTCAATCGATACCCTGAGCAATACGACAAACTGATGGCTAACCCGGAGCTGATTCGGGGTATGGTGCCTGAGATCATTCGCTGGCAAACGCCTCTCTCTTACATGAGGAGAACGGCGACTCGGGACTGTGAACTCGGGGGCAAAGCGATTCGGGAAGACGATCAATTGCTCATGTGGTACGTGTCCGGCAATCGCGACGAGGATGTCTTTGAAAACGCAGAGGACCTTGATATTGAGCGGGCCAATGCCAGTCGTCATCTTTCTTTCGGATACGGCGTGCATTTTTGCATGGGGAGTCGCCTCGCAGAGATGCAGCTTCGTGTTCTCTGGGAAGAAATCCTACCTCGCTTTCATAAGATCGAGGTTCAGGAGGAGCCCTCTCGCACCTTCTCTTCATTCGTGAACGGCTACACGCGTTTGCCGGTGGTGATGACTCGGAAGTGAGCTGATTTCGGGGATGCGGCTGTGTAACTCCTCTCTCTCGGGAGCGGGGCAGGGCTGAAGTCAACGGCCTCTATTCGGCCGAGGCCGCACTTTGGCGGCTGTCGATGGCTTTGAAGAGGCCCATGAGCCCGACGACGACTCCGATGGCGGCCAGAAGGGCGAGATAGGGTTGGGTCAGCGCGTACACGCCGAGAAAAGACATGCAAAAGGCGGCCGAGTAGGCGCCCGTGAGAATGGCCCCGAGAACCCGTGTGAAAGGCATGGGAGTCAATCCGGCGACGATCACTAAGTACTCCGCGGGGCCTCCGATGGCTCGACCCAGAGCGATGGCCGCAAAGCCCCAGCGTTCGTAAAAGAGTCGGGCCCGAGCGAGATCTTTTTCTCCGACCAGTAAACGCGCTCCCCGTTCGCCCAGGAGTCGGCAGATCCCATACCCGATGAGTCCCGCAATGGACGCGGCGGTGCCACCGATGAGCCCTCCGAGAAGGCCTCCGTAGATGAGGCCTAGGGCAAAGATGGTGGGATCGGAGGGCAGGGGGAGGACGGCGTCGCCGATGATGAGAGCGGCTCCGACCAGCCACGCGATATTCGCATGACTCTGAAGCAGGGTCTGGAGTTCCTTGACGCTTTCTGGAAATGCGAGGGATTCGCCCGACAAAACCACCGCCAATGCGCCCAAGCTCATGAACAAGGCGGGAATGATGAGGATACGCATGGAGAATGCTCTTTTCGATGAGGATGGCGTTTAAGGGGTAAAGGATACACGTTTCAAGCCATGCGCTGTTTGAGGCTCCTTTTTTAGTTCGCGTTTTCACCCACAGTGTCTTCTGTGTGATTAACTCAAAGCCATGGATCCAGTCACTCAAGGAGTACTCGGCGCAAGTGTTTCGTCCGCGGTGAGTCCTAAGCGGACTCTTCTTGCAGCAGGACTCTTCGGCGCCCTCGCGGGCATGGCACCCGATCTGGACAGTTTGATCCGTTCAGAGGCGGACCCGCTTTTGTATCTCAAATACCATCGTCAGTTTACGCACTCGCTGATTTTTATTCCGTTGGGTGCGCTGGTGTGTGCAGGGTTCTTTTACGTCTCGCTTGCGCGTAGGTGGGGAATCACTTTTGGACGGACTTATCTTTTTTGCTTCTTAGGCTATGCGACCCATGGTTTGTTGGACGCTTGCACGAGTTATGGAACGCAGTTGCTCTGGCCGTGGAGTGAGGAGCGCTTTGCATGGAATACGATTTCCATCGTGGACCCTCTGTTTACCGTCCCCTTGTTGGCTTTAGTGGTTACGGGTCTATTGAAGCGGAATCCGTTCTTCGCCCGAGTGGCTCTTTGCTGGGTTGTGGCGTATCAGGGGCTCGGGTTTTTTCAGCACCATCGCGTGGCCGCCGTCGGGGCTGAACTCGCTCAAGAGCGGGGCGATGCCGTGGTGCGAATGGAAGTGAAGCCAAGCTTTGCAAACCTTCTGCTGTGGAAGGTGATCTATGAAACCGAGCAAGGGTTTCATACCGATGCAGTGAGGGCTGGGCTTCAAGTCACGGTTTATCCAGGCGGGGTGACGCCGGTTTTGAACATCGAAGATGACCTGCCCTGGCTTCGGGAAGGATCCCAGCAGGCCCGAGATCTTGAACGTTTTAAAGGTTTCTCTCGAGGCTATTTATCACTCGACCCCAGCAATCCCTTGCGCGTGATTGATATGCGCTACTCCCTTGTCCCAAATGAAGCGACCGGGATGTGGAGTCTTTGGTTCGACCCTGAAGCGAGTGATGGGGACCATGTCAGGTTTATAGAGGACAGAGAGACAGGGGCTTCAAGTCGGGAGAAGGTGATTCGGATGTTGTTGAATCAGGAGATGGCCAGCCCTGAATAAGATCATCCGAGGCGAGTGAGCGCTTTGGGCTCACTTTAGGGTTTTGCTCCCGCTAAGGGCCTCCGGCCGAGCTGTCTACCCGAGTGTATGGGCTTCGCCGATCAGGATGCGGGCACACAGAGTGAGCCCGAGCCCGGCCAGCATGGCGGCAAAACCGCGCCAGTGCCGGCATCGCTTGATCATGGCGGTGCTTTGCAGTTCATTGAGCATGCCCATGAATAAGAAAGTCCCCGCCGCCATGGCCAGAACAGTCGCTCTGGCCAGGAGAAGGCTTTCCGAACTCAAGTCCCCGCCCAGTATGCCCCCAACGAGAATGCCGGTGGGCGTGGCCAGCACGAAGAGGGCGAAGACCCCACGGACGGCGCCTTTGGAGAGAGAACTTTCGGTGAGCTTGAGGGCAAGCGCAAAGGCCGCCGAAGACTTGTGCAACAAGATTGCGATTAAAATCAGTACGGCCTGGGCTGTTTCGCTTACACCTAGCGCCGCACCGAGGAAAAACGAAGGAATAGCGATCATGATAGTCATGAAGAGCGGTACGAGAGGATTAGTCCCTTCCTGCCTGTGTCCGTCAAGGTCTTCTTCAAGGTGCCGAACGAAGTGGGTCACGCCCAGAAGAATAAGAAGAGCCGTGATCGCGATGAGGGAAGCGATGGGTTCGGTCGAATGAGGCCATACTCGTGCAAAGAGCTGGGTCGAAGCTGGGAGCATCATGGCCAAAGCGAGGGCCAAAAAGACCCCTGAGGCAAATGCTTCTCCGAGAGGGTAGGCGTCAGGGTCTGGTTTCCGCGCACGCAGAGGCGGCACTCCACCGGCGAGAGTGAATAAAATAATAATTACGATGGAGAACCATCCGAAGGGTGTGGCCATAAAAAACGAGTAGCACGTCCG
>NZHD01000061.1 GCA_002691205.1 Deltaproteobacteria bacterium | reverse complement strand
GCTCACAATCTTTGAGTGAAGGCGATCCATCTCCATAACCATTGAGCGAAAAGGGTCCGCAAACCCACCTAGAAATATTTCAGAATCCGTCCCATCTCTCTGGAGACGACCCAAAAATCCGATTCCTAAAAAAACAATACTCAGGCTGCCGACGAAGAGCCGAATCCAGTTCAACTTTCTATCTCCATAAGAAAGAGGCACGAAACAACCCCGCTGCATTCGGAGTCTCCGCCACACGGCGTACAAGCCTTATCGGCAGACGGCCATTCTATGTGAGCCCAACCGGCTCAAAGTGCGCTGAGCGCACAGGCAGGCTCAAAGGCGTCTCACACGACCCTCGTCAAAAAACCAATTGAGTCAGCGTGAACGCCAGTACTCAATCGCCGCTTGCGTGGCGACGCGGCCTCGAGGCGTTCTGTCCAAGAACCCTTGATGTATCAGGAAGGGCTCCACGACGTCTTCCAAGGTCCCTTTGTCTTCGCCCACTGCAGCCGCCAAGGTCTCAAGGCCCACGGGACCGCCTCCAAATTTATCAATCAAAGTTCCCAATAAAGATCGATCGAGAGAATCGAAACCGGCCCCATCGACTTCTAGCCGATCCAGCGCATACCGAACCGCTTCCAGAGCGACTGCTCCCTGAGTCTCACGCCCCACCTCAACAAAATCCCGTACTCTTCGCAGCAAGCGATTGGCGATTCGTGGGGTTCCCCGAGAACGACTCGCGATTTCACGAGCAGCCACCTTCTGTAAATCAATTCCGAGCAAACGGCCCGAGCGAAGAACGATTTTCTCAAGATCGGCGACTGGGTAATATTCAAGGCGAGCGCTCCACCCAAAACGATCGCGAAGCGGTGACGTCAAAAGGCCCGCACGCGTGGTGGCGCCCACCAACGTAAAACGGGGTAAATCCAAACGAATCGAACGTGCGCTAGGACCTTCACCAATCAAAAGATCGAGATGAAAATCCTCCATCCCTGGATAAAGAATCTCTTCCACGCTTGCCGAAAGACGATGAATCTCATCGATAAAAAGAACTTCTCCCGCCTCAATGTTTGAAAGCAACGCGGCGAGATCGCCCGGTCTCTCAATCGCGGGTCCACTTGTGGCGTGGAAACCCGCCCCCATCTCTGAGGCGACAATACGGGCCAATGACGTCTTCCCTAAACCCGGAGGACCATAAAAAAGAATGTGATCCAAGGCTTCTTCGCGCTGTCTGGCCGCTTGGACAAAGACTGCGAGATTCTCTCGTAGGCGCTCTTGGCCAATCATCTCATTGAGCGTACGGGGTCGAAGACTTTCCTCTGAAACACGTTCGGAATCCGAAGCTTCACCGGCCAGAGTCTCTCGGTCAGAATCCAATTCACTCATGGTGCGAGACTCTTCAAAGCCACTCGGATCAGGCTTTCCAGCGAGGCACCATCACCCGCCTCACGAGCGGCACTCACAGCTACCCTCTCGGCCTGGTTCGCCGCATATCCGAGATTCTCAAGAGCCGAGGTGAGTTGATCGACAACGCCGAGCTCTGCTTTCTCAAAAGAGATGGCCTCTCCCTCACTTCCAGTCGAGAGACCCCGCTTAATCAATTCTTGCGCATTGTCTCTCAAGTCTAAACAAATACGCTCGGCCATCTTGGCTCCTACGCCAGGCGCCTTACGCAAAACACCCGCGTCCGAATCACATAAAGCCCTCAAAAGAGACTCCGCTGAAATCCCCGATAGAATCGTCTGGGCCAGACGAGGCCCTACTCGGTTCGCGCGCAACAGCAGATCAAAGAGGTCCTTCTCTAACGTCGTCGTAAAACCGTAAAGAAGAAAAGCATCGTCTCGCACGACCGTCCGCACGTTTAAGGCGACAGTCTCGCCCGATTCCGGCAATTGTTCAAAGGTTTGAAGAGAGACCAGGACCTCGTAGCCCACCCCGCTCACATCAACCACGAGACGTGTGGGCGCCTTCTCGAGTAGCAAACCCTCTAGACGCGCAATCAACGTGCTGCTCGGGAAGAAAGAGCGTGAGCTACGCCCCGTAGACTCCGGCGACCCGACCGGACACCGACGCCCGACAAACGCCCGGCGTGCGCATGACAAATCGCGATAGCAAGAGCGTCTGCAGCATCGGTCGGCGGAGAGGAATCGAGATTCAGCAATCTCACGACCATTGACTGCACCTGCTTTTTTTGAGCCGCACCCGTTCCAGCCACAGCCTTTTTGACCTCCCGGGCAGACACCTCATGAACCTCAAGCCCATGAGTGGCCAAAGCGGCCAAAGCCGCACCCCGGGCTTGCCCCAAGACCAAAGCCGAGCGTGGGTTAGACGCCAAAAAAACTTTCTCTACGACCGAGCTATCCGGCGCATTTTTTTGAGCGACTTCCAGCACATAAGAGTGTATACGAGCCAACCTCGCCGCGAGAGAGTCGGAGCGGTGCGTACGAATCACACCATGCGTCACATGAGTCAGGCGCCCTCGGCTGTAGTCCACTACGCCGTATCCTGTCGCCGTCGAACCTGGATCAATTCCAAGGATCCTCATCGCACCCCCCGCGCGACTTAACGCCTTTGCCTCTCGGTCATTCCGCCGAACATCTCTATCTTAAGCGAATTTTGACATCTCTTGTTCCGAGATATCAAAATTCGCATAAAAATTCTGCACATCATCGAGGTCTTCAAGAGAATCCGCCAAACGAAGCATTCGCTCTGCCTCAGCCCCAACCAATTCCACTGTCGTCGAAGGCTCCATCGTAATCGCACCTTCGGTGGACACAAAACCACCGGACTCCAGTGAAGCCTTTACCTGACTAAACTCGGAGGCCGACGTGATTACCTCAAGCGAATCAATCGCCTCGGCCACATCTTCTGCGCCCGCCTCGATGGCTGCCTCCATCAGGCTCTCCGAATCCACGCCCTCTAAAGAAAAGAGGAGTGAACCTCTTTTCTCGAACAAATACGCCACACACCCGCTTGAGCCAAGGTTGCCGCCGTTCTTCGACAAGGCGTGCCGCACGTCGCTGGCCGTACGATTTTTGTTGTCCGTCAGAGCTTCGATCAGGATGGCCGTTCCCCCCGGACCGTAGCCCTCGTAGATCATCTCTTCGTAGGTCTCGCCCTCGGCCCCACCGAGTCCTTTTTGAATCGCTCGTTGAATATTGTCTTTGGGCATATTGGCCGACTTCGCCTTGTCGACCACCAACCTCAAACGCGGATTGCTATCGAGGTCTCCACCGCCCATTCGAGCCGCCGTTGCGATCTCGCGAATCAGCTTGGTGAAGATCTTTCCCCGCTTCGCATCTGTCGCGCCTTTTTTGCGCTTAATCGTGGACCATTTTGAGTGACCTGACATCATATTCCTCTTTATGTCTTGGGGAGTTAGCACGCAGCCTCGCTTCCAGCCACGGCGCCGGAAAATCCGAGGAAGCCATACAGCCGAAAGCCCCCTCTGCCGATAAAAAAGAAGGGAGAAAACCCTTCCCCGCGGGACATGGGTCGTCCCGTGAACTCAGGCAAATACAAAATTCGAAGGCCTCGCTCCGATTTGGACCGCTCGGTGCCATGCCTCAAGAGACTCGCGAGACACAAGCAAGGAGTGAACATGAAGCATCATGCAGTGGGCATTGATCTAGGCACGAGCAACTCCTGCATCGCTATTCTGCGCAATGAGCAACCGGAAGTTCTGGCCAATCAATACATGGAACGGACCACAGCCAGTGTCGTCGCCTTTAACCCGGACGGAGAGATTGAAGTCGGCAACCGTGCCCGAGCCCGTTTAATTCATCAGCCCTCCCGGACCGTGAGTTCATCTAAGCGATTAATCGGCCGTTACTACTTCTCTGAGGAAGTTCGTAAGGCTCAGGCCGTGAGCGCCTACGACATCATCGCAGGCCCCAATCACAGCACCCGTATTCAGATCGGCGAAGAGATTTTCTCCTTAGAGGAAGTCGCAGCCATGGTCCTGCGTGAAATGAAACAAGTCGCTGAGGCACACCTTCAGGAAGAGGTCCAACAAGCCGTCGTCACCGTCCCTGCCTACTTTAATGATAATCAGCGGCAAGCCACTAAGGATGCGGGACGGATCGCCGGACTCGATATTCTTCGTATTCTAAACGAGCCTACAGCTGCCGCTCTCGCTTATGGGTTCGGACGAGGCCTTGAGCAACGCGTCGCGGTCTATGACCTGGGAGGGGGGACCTTCGACATCTCCATTCTCGAGATCGGACGAGACGTTTTTGAAGTCCTCGCCACGAGTGGCGATACCTTTCTAGGCGGAGATGATTTCGACGACCGCATCCTTGATCTTCTGGCCGAAGATTTTTTCAACGAGCACGGAATTAATCCTCGAAGCGACCCTTTCGCACTTGAAAAATTGAAACGGGCTGCAGAAGAGGCTAAGAACACCTTCTCCGAAGACGAAGAAGCCGTTATTCATATTCCTGAACTGCTTCAGAACGAAAAAAACGAACCGCTCTCTCTGAAGCGAACACTCGGAAGAGATGAATTCGACAACTTGATTGCTGATCTCATTCAACGCACATTCAAGGTATGTGACGAGGCACTGCAGCAGGCTCATTTGACCGTACGAGATCTCGATGGCGTGATTCTTGTCGGAGGTCCCACTCGCCTACCGGTGATCCAAAATGCTGTTCAAAACTATTTTCAACAAGTGCCTCGAGCCGACGTTGACCCAGATGAAGTCGTTGCCGTGGGCGCAGCTATTCATGCCGCCTCACTGGTGAACGCTGAGGTCCCTGAATCTATTCTTCTTGATGTCACCCCACTTGATCTGCGGGTCGGCGTGGTGGGAGGCCTCGCAGAGAGCATCATCGAGCGAAACACACCCGTCCCCATCGAACAAACTCGGCGCTTCACCACCTCGTCTGATTTTCAAGAAAGGGTTTCTATTCGTGTCTACCAAGGGGACCAGCGAAAAGCCGCTGAAAATGAAATGCTGGGGGAGTTCACATTTTCTGATTTCGACTCCTTACCCCGCGGAGAAGTCAACATCGACGTCACCTTCGAAATCAATGCTGATGGAATCGTTCAGGTCACCGCATCGGAACCCTCTACGGGCCAAGCCGCCTCCACCACTCTGACATTGACTTCGGGACTCAGTGGTGAGGAACTCGACAGCATCGTTCAGTCAAACCGCACGGCTCGAGTCGCCTCGAGTTGGAGAGCACCTCGCTCGATTCCGTCTCATCCCGAATCTGAAAGCGAAAGCGAATCTCCAAATCAAGAGTTCTTTAGCGCCCAGCTCGAACCCAGCCCCGCCATTGATCTCGACAAAGAGACAAGCGCTGACCCGGAACCTCTTCCCGGACTCGATCAGGACGACACTCCCTCAACCGAGTCGGAATAGAGTTCACCCTTGATTTCCCGCATCGATCCACTTGAACTCAGCGCGCTGGTTCGCATAGTAGATGACCTGAACTACTATCAACTCTTGGGCCTAGAGCCCGGAGCAGGAGCTACCCGAGTCAAGGAGGCCTATCACAACGCCGCACGCAGCTTACACCCCGATGCGAACCGTCACCTCAATGACCAACAAAAGCTTCAATCTCAAACTGTTTCCAAAAGAGTCTCCGAAGCCTACTCCATCCTTAGAGATCCGCGTCGACGGCAAACCTATGATGCGCATTTAAAGAAAGGAGGCGCACCGCGCCTCCAAATGGCCGAACTAAAAAAACGGCTTCGAAATCACGAGTTGTCCGCATCTCGAATCCTAACGACAGAGGGGCGACAGTTCTGGGAAAGAGCGTGCATGGACCTCTCTCGATACGACTGGCCAGCTGCCATTCGAAACCTGCAAACGGCCCTCACGTTCGAACCCGAAAGCGCCCTGTTTCAAAACGCACTCAAACAGGCTCGCGATTCAAGCAAGAACCATCGATAAAGATCCGTTCTCGCTTTCGATGACCTGCGAACCAGCCAGGCACTGAGCTTCCCCACGGGCGGCCCCGAGAGAGGAGCAGGCCGTAAAGCCATCCAGCCCAAGTCTCCAGTGAACTCGAATCAGTCTCTACGAGGGATCGAATTCAAGCTCGGGGCGAGGGGCTCCAGACGTTGACAAAGCGTAATCACGCAAGCATTCTTTTTGCCGCAAAGTGTCATTAAAAGGGAACCCCAGTCTATTTCAAGAACGTTAACTGAGACCCAATCGATTGATCGTTCTTCAGGTGGTCATCGAGCTAGACCCAAGCCCATCACACCGCTTACAGAGGAAAAAGCATCATGCCCTCATCCGTCGAATCCTCAGACCACTCAGATCTGCTCCCCGTCGTTCCGTTTCTAAAGAACCCAGCAGGCGCAGACCCCTATCTCGAAGGAGCACGCTGCACGCATTGCCACGCCATCTTTCTTGGTCCGCGTGAAACCTGCTCAAGCTGTGGCGCCCGTGATCCCATGGAAACCATCCCCTTGTCCAACCAAGGAGAGCTTTACGTCTACAGCATCGTATTCAGATCGTTCCCTGGAATTGAAGTGCCTTATGTCTCTGCCATCGTTGACCTGGACGGCGGAGGCACAGTCAAAGGAAACTTGATCAACATTGATCCTGATCCCGAGAAGATCAAGATGGGCATGCCTGTCGAAATTGTTTATAAAACCGCGCCTCGAAAAGACGCGGACGGCAATGAATACCTCACCTATTACTTCCAGCCTCGGAGCTGAAAACACGGACCAAGGGAGTCAGTCAAGATGAGTGATGTCTATATTATCGGTGTGGATATGATCAAATTTGGTCGTTTCCCTGAAACCAGTGTCCCCAAGCTCGGCGCCGTCGCGGCTCACCTGGCCCTCGACGATGCGGGGGTGGACATCAACGACGTACAAGCGCTCTACAGCGGCAATCTCGGCCAAGCTGGAGCCATGGTGGGACAGCGAATTCTCGCGGAAATCGGTCAAACAGGAATCCCCGTAGTCAACTGCGCGAATGCATGTGCGACAGGAGCCACAGCCTTTCGCGAAGGCTGGATGTCAATCAAAGCTGGAATTAATGATATGGTGCTGTGCGTGGGCACAGAACAAATGGGCAAGGGACTGCTCGGAGGTGGAGGGAAAAATAAGGGCATTCCCACAGAAGGCCTGCTCGGGTCCGGAACGATGCCAGCTGTTTTTGCAGAAGCGGGCATGGAGCATCAGCGCAAATACGGCACCACGTTCGAACAGTTTGCGAAGGTCTCCGTGAAGAATCATCACCATTCGACGATGAATCCCAAAGCCATGTACCAGATTGAAACTCCACTCGAAACCGTCATGGGCGCAGAGATGATCTCTTATCCCAACACCAAGCTCATGTGTTCGGTCAATGTTGATGGAGCGGCGGCAGCTGTCATCTGCTCAGAAGCGAAAGCCAGAGAGCTGGGCAAGATGGATCGAGCCGTGAAAGTACGAGCGTCCGTGATGTCGAGTGACCCGTATCAAGCTCGAAACCTACAGATGCCGGATGTGAACAGTTGCACTCAGCTAGCCGCCAAGGCCGCCTATGAAATGGCCGGCGTAGGCCCCGAGGATATAGACCTAGTCGAGCTACACGACTGTTTTGCTACCGCTGAAATTCTCCACTACGGAAACCTAGGACTCGGACAACAAGAGGACGCCGGCAGAATGATCGACGAAGGCGAAACGGCACTGGGTGGGCGTATTCCGGTAAATGTATCGGGAGGGCTTCTGTCAAAGGGACACCCACTGGGGGCCACTGGGATTGCAAATATTTATGAAGTCAGCACACACCTTCGCGGAGAAGCAGGAGAGAGACAAGTTGAGGGAGCCCGGATGGGGCTCACTCACGTGATCGGACTAGGCAGTGCCTGTGCGATTCATATTCTCGAAAAAGCAAAGTGAGAGGAAAGCGGCGGGGTTCCCCCATGCATTTCTCAAAGCCCGTGTAGCCGTCAGCCGAAGCGCCTCAATCAATCAAATCCATGCATCAGTCAACGAGAGGCTGAAAGGGCTACTCGTCCTTGCAAACATGGTAGACGCACTTCAAACCCTCATCGCAAGACCCGTCGGACAGACAAGGGCCGCCATAGGTGCCGGCTGATCCCATCTCAGGTTCGCTGGCCCCACATCCACTCAGTCCGAAGATCACGCACACACCCACGATGAAAACGGTCCTCATTCTACGACGCCTCCTTGTGTTGCCGGAACATACCCTAAGAGCAAACAGGGTGCCTCGAACAACGAGTTTCCTCCGGAGCTTGTAGATCTGACTCCTTCCTCTTTTTCGCAGAGCCACCCCAGCATGAGGTATGTTCAGGTAATGGGCATATCAATTCAGAGCTTGATCATTTTCGTGTTGATCCTGATGGGTCTCAATTTAGTCTTGAGCGAATCGGATTACGGCATTCATATCTCGATCCTGGGAAGCCTAGTCTTAACGGTGGTCATTTCTCTCATCATGGGCGCCTTCAGGGGCAAGTAGCAATCGTCGCGGGAGTATCTGGACGGAGCATTCTCCAGAATTCCCTACACTCCAGATACGATCTTCCCTGGCCTCTCACTGAAATGGGGGGGCACCCAATTGGGTCTGAACAGCGACCCAAATCCACCTAAGACTGCATTCTCGCCCCTGCCTCAAAAAAATCTCTAAACTTGCTCCAACTTGCGGGTGCGGCCATACTCAAAGCCATCACAAATGCTTTACGCGCCTGAAAACTGGGCACTTGCCCCTCCAAAACAGGGAAATAAAAAATGTCAAAAAGAACGAATCGAATGAGTAAGTGGAATGTTCTTCCTGCTGCAGCGGCTCTCCTCACCCTCTCTGGAGGTATGAGTGCAAGCGCTGCCGAGCTTGAAAGCGAAAGGCTCGATGGCAGCGTCATGCTCTCGACCCATGGTGCCGAAGGCAGTTGCGGCGAAGGGGACTGCAAGGAAGGCGATTGCAAGGAAGGCGATTGCGGCGACGGCGGCTGCAACGCCGAAGACAGCAGCAAGTAAATTAGGAGTCAACAGTTCACCAGAGGCTCTGGCGACCCGGTATGGGAAGCCAGAGCCTTTGTCCGCTGATATATATGGCTGAGCAATCAACACTATCAAGCCTCCAAGTTGGCGTTGGTTTTAGAAGAGGCCTAGCGGAACTTCTCCTGGATGCACCGGTGGAGTGCTTTGACTTTGTCGAATTGGCTCCTGAAAATTATCTTGGATTTGGAGGCCAAAAGCATCGTCTGCTGGAGCGCGTGGCCGACCGTTGGCCCGTCCTCACTCATGGGCTCGCCTTATCGCTCGGAGGCAATGATCCATTTCCACACGACTATCTGGAAGAACTTGGCCAGTTCCTCCACGATTTGGAAACCCCTCATCATTCCGACCACCTCTGCATCTCGTCCGCAAATGGCAGCCACAGTCACGAACTCCTGCCTCTGCCTCTGACTCGAGACACGGCCCATCACACAGCGCGCCGCATCCGCGAAGTTTCCTCGGCGATCCAAAAGCCCTTCGCTGTGGAGCACATCTCAGCGTACGCGCGGTGGCCCGAAGATGAGCTCAGTGAGCCTGAGTTCATACGCCAAGTCGTCGAAGAATCCGACTGTGGACTACTGCTGGACCTCAACAACCTCTACGTCAATGCCTGCAACTTTGGCCTTGATGCCTCTGAAATGCTGGAGCAAATGCCTCTTGAAGCCACCGTCCAAATACATATGGCCGGGCATACGGTGCGGCACGATGGCCTACGAATCGACACGCACAGCGAAGACATCACTGATGAGGTTTATAGCCTGCTCAAGCAAGCTCTACCCCGAACAGGCCCGGTTCCGGTCTTATTGGAGCGAGACGACAACTTCCCAGCTCTTGAGGAATTACTTCGAGAGACCCACGAAATTCGCCAGATTGGAAACGAGGTCTTCCATGCCCGGTGAAGCCCTCGTCCGATATGCACTCGCCGCCAATCCCATCGAGAGCCCTCTCCCACGTGCCGATTTATACCGTAAATTTACTCGGCAAATTCAGAAAGACATTCTCGAGATCGCCTTTCCAAGGACAAAAAAAGTCTTGGGTGATCAGGCTTTCACACAACTATTTGAAAACTTTCTTGAACAAGGGGGTCCTTCGACTCTCCAATACCCAAGCGTCCCTGACGATTTCGCTAACTGGGCCTCAAACCTTTCTCATCCGTATGCCGACCTGATGGATTTTGAAAGGTCAAGCGTTCGTGCTGATCGGCACCCGGCACAAATCGATGAATTGACAGCGCCCAAGAACGACCAAAAAATGATGCTCAATCCAACTCTGCAGGTCTCTAGCTACAACCGCCCTGTGCACCAAATTACAGAGGATCAAGCTCCCCCAGCCACTGATGAGAAAAAACAATACATTTATTTGGTTTGGCGGAGACCCCTCACGGATGAAATCTCTCGACAGCGACTCGGGGGAACCCTTGCCCGCTCATTGGGTCTGCTCGCCGCCCATTCGTTGAATCGCTCAGAGTGGATCCAACTAGTCCTGGATTCAAACCCAGATTACGATCCTCACAAGCTGAAAGCCGCGCTACTTGAAAGTAGTCAAGATTTAATCGAGCGCGCCGCCATTCTGAGCGCTCCCTGAGCTTGGGTTCCTAGACCAAGAAAAGAGCTTTCTCGCGAACATTTCTTCAGCGATCATACTCAGCAAACTTTTTGAGAGACTCGTGTAGAAAAGCCTCATACGTTGGAGCCTCTAAATCAGAGAGCTTATTTAGACCGAGGGATTCAGAGGCCACGACAAAATCGTGAACAGGCTCCATAAAAAAAGGAATGGACAAGCGGCTCGTGCGCGAAAAAAGAACTCGATGGGGGGTCGCTGGAAAGACTCGATTTGTCATACGATGCATAGCGAGCCCCGTATTTACAACGAAAGTTCCTTGCTCATAAGGCACATCCACCCACCTTCTTTCACGATCTCTCACCTGCAATCCGCCCACAGAATCTTGATGAAGAATCGTCATGATTCCACTATCGACATGGGTTTCACAACCTAGCCAGGCACCGTCCTGATCTGAAATCTCGACCGGATCCACATTTTCCGGATAGAAATTAAAGCGCAGTGTCGAAAGGCCTCCAGGCCGAGGGAAGGCTTCAGCCACCCGAGTGGGATCTCCCCCCAGAGAACTCACCATGGCCTCCATCAAGCATCGACCCAGCTTAGAAAGGGCGTCGAAATAAAGAGAGATTACGGACCGCCAGTTCTCATCCAATTCTGCAGGGAATCGATTCAGTTCGTAGTACCGACGAGAAAGAAGCAAACGGTCGTTGACGCTCAGCCGTGGGTCCCCAATATCCAACCCCTCTTTCCCATTAGCTGAGCTTGGGAAATATCCACGATATGCGTTCGAACTCTCTTTATTCCACGACCTTGGCGCCCCCTGAAGCTTCACCTTGGGATCAAGTGCAAAAAACGAGCGCGCCGCTTTTCCCATGGCCTCCACCAAGTCGTGCTCCACCCCGTGCCCCGAGACCACCATGAATCCAATCTCGGAACAAGCAGATCGAATTTGGTCGAGAACAGGCTCAGCGGACTGGCTCTCAAGCCCCTCTTTCAAGATGGGCGAGATGTCAATCCTGGGGATGTATGGGCATGAGAAATGACTCAAAGGAACTCCTCGGATAAACAACTTTATATTAATTGACTATAATCATTCTTCTAGACGGAGAATAAAGCATGTACGTCCTCATTGGCATATTGATCGCCCTGACGGGTTGGTACGTTTTTGAAAAGAGAAAGCGTCCCACCCACCCAGTCGCTCCCGGCCTTAACCTAGACATATCCCTACCTCACGACCAAGAATGGGAAATCTACCAAAATCAGATCTCGCTTTGCTCTAAAAAGCTCCGAGTCTGTATGGAGGAATTAGGCCTGTCCTACCAGAGCCATCATGTGGAGCTCATCGAAACCGGTCGATATGAGAATTTGGGACGCGACTTTCTAAAAATTAATCCGAGCTTTACGGTCCCTGTCCTGGTTCATAACGGACACCCGGTTTACGAGTCCCACGAACAAATTGTCTATGCCGCTGAGCATTCGGGGCCTCGAGGAAAGGAACTCCTTGGCCGAACGCCGGAACTTCGCAACGAAGTGAGTCAATGGGTCGACAACGGCGCGCTCAAAGGAGATCCAATTAAAGGCAGCCACGAGCGCGCAGGAAATGCTGCGCCCGGATTAACTATGCCCATCTTTGCCTCAATGGTGGCCTATATCCCATGGTGGAGAATCGCTGAAGGACTCCTCTTTCACGGTGACCGTAAGCGACCCCTTCTTTTCTCAGCTCTTAAAATGAGAGGTCTGCACCGAATCGCACCCCCTCTTCAAAAAATAATTCAAAGGTCTAGGCGAGATATGGACCTTCACCTAGACAAGCTCGAAGAAGCCCTATCCCATGGACGAGACTGGCTGACTGGAGACACATTCACCCTAGCCGATGTAAGCTGGATGGCCCTCCTTGAGCGCATCGATGAGGTCGACTGGTCAAATACTTTCTTTGGAGAAGGACGGCATCCCCTAGTTAAAGCGTACTGGGAACGCCTCAAGCTTCGACCCAGTTACAAAACAGCCCTCAGCCATCGCGGTGCCATCCACACACGCGCTCTTGAAGACCTCAGGAAAGCCAAAGAGATTGCTCCTGAACTGCGTGAATCGCTGGAAGTCAGCTAGGAATTTAGTCGCCCTTCCTCACGCTCAAACCCTAAACGAGGGCGTGAGGAAACAGCACTCAATGAAGAAACTTCGACTGCTTTTCTTCCTGGCCTTGAGGCGAATACCAGATCGGGGACGTCCAAGCTCTCTCCTGAATAACAGGTGAGTAAAAACTCTCCTTCGACTCATCAAGGCAGCATTGACCATAGACCTCTCCGAAGGCCCCATCATCGTGCGCTTGTTGCGTAGCCCTCTCGGCCTGCTCTCCGCAGGAGTCTGAAAATGGATTAACGCCTGCTGCCTGACACTGCCAAGTACTCCAGCGGCAGCTGGGATTTTCAAGGACCCGTGCATAGTAGAAAGAAGGACTCTCGGCATCGAAAGATTCATCCTCCCAAACCGCGCACAGATCGGCACTGCCCTTTCCTGTCGGTTCACAGGTTTCTTCGTCGACAGCGGCGCCATTCTCTGCATCGCCCACCACTTCGATCACTCTCTCTTGAGGACGCCCCTGATCGTCAAGCCAGCCTTTGATAATCTGAATACGCTGCAAGTCCACTCCCGGCCGACTGGACGAACCGACGTCTTTAAGAGCGGACACCATAAAGCGGGGCCCTCTTTCACTCGCCTCAATCGACGAACGCATCTGGCCTCCCATAGGTACCCCATGCTCATATCCATGCTCAATCCGATCAACGCGTTCGCAGGCATTTAAGGAGAGGTCAAAGCCTCCGAAAAACCGAACAATCGGGCGTGTCCCGCTTGTGGCGTAAGTCTCGCGTCGACGCATGGCCTCGAAGATCGAATCCCGTGAATTTTCTTCTGCAAAAACTACCGCCAACCCCCCTGGGTTGTCCTCAAAATGATCTTGCACATTACGAAATTCAGCATCTCTTCGACCGAGGTGACCCAAATAGGCATCTTCCTCAACTCCACCGGGAGTCGCACTGTGCGTATCGGTGCTTCCGATAAAACCCAGCCTAAAGGGATTTACCCCTGTCTTCCGATCAAGCGCGAGTCCATCCTTTAGGACATTTCGAACCATGTTTCGTCGACCAAAATCGTCAATCGAAACAGGGGCTCCCTCCGGCGCGCGCATAGCCCCAAAGACCACTCCAAGAGAGGATAAATTGTCGGTTCGGTTTTGCTCAAAAGTGCAAAGTTCATCCTCAGTGTCTAGGCCGCGCCCTAGAACACGATCAAACCGACACTCGCTGCTGGCTTTGTGCTGTATCAGTTCCATAATCGGTTCGAAAAAAATACGGTCGTTGGCCTCCGAAGGACTTGCTGGATCGGGGAACATCAACCCCCCCGATAAATTTGGATTGTGGGGAATCGCTAGAACGTCACACGTCTCAACTCCCTCCAAACAATCCTTCCGAAGACGTCGCCACAATTCGGGAACATTTTCAGACCCTGTCTCGTAAGTACTCACCGGTACACGTGGAACCGACTTATTTCGAAAAATCACATTGCGATGAAGGTTACGGAAGCCAGGCGCATCTGAATATTCATAGGCAACAAACGTTGTAAACTTACACTCGCTGCTCCGATCATAATGATCTTCAGCCGCCTGCTGAATATTTCCCCAAAACTCCAAAAGGCTCTTTTCACAGTCTGAACCGGGATAGCCGCAGACACTCACCCGCTCTCTCTTCTTTGACGCCTCGGCTGAGACGCCCGACTTCTGCCACCCATCCGCCGCTAAGAACTGAATGAAGATATTATCACTGCGCGTCATCATGCAAAGAGGTGAGAACCGACCAAAGGACCATTCGTCGTTGGTGCAAATGTTCATTTCACCCAAAAATTCGGCATGATCCGTTACAGCCGCAAAGTCTAGAGGCCTCCTCAGCTTCGCCCTCAATGTCGATTCACCGCCCGCGTTCGGGATAAAAATTTCGTCGCCCTTGGCGTACCTATACGCGTCCCATGGATCATTTCGTTGGCTCGAAATAAAGGAATCGAATGAATACCGCGTATGCACATGGAGATCCCCAAAGAAAGCACGTCGAGTTGGAGTTCGCTCAAGACACTCCTCGCGATTTTCCGTGACGTCAAAGCTCCATAGATGTACGGGGAATAGAATTATGAGAAAGGGGACCCACCTCAAAGCCAATCTGTTTTCTGAAAATAACTTCATCGCTTAAGCCTCTCTCAAAGACGCTCCAATTTTCAAAAGCATCCTAAGTCCCAATGCTTTCATCCGATTTCCTCTACCCGCTCAACGTAACCCAGCTGTGATCGAGCAAGCGATTAAAAAATTTATGTATACTTTGACATCACCTTCTCCGAGACGATCTAAACATGTTTGAAACACTCGTATTCAATCTGGAGTGAACGACAACCGCCTACAGGCCCGGCACTAGACCCGTTTGAAATTCAACCTCCTTAAGAGCTCTGACACTGTTTTCAGGTCGCTACAAAAAGGTTCCCGTCGAAAGATGGAACACAAATCCATTTCTCGAAATAACCAAAATCCATGGGTCCAGATTCTTCTAATCTCGGCCCTCTTGACCTCTTCAGCCCTTTTTCCGAAAGAGTCGTTCTCTGAATTAGAAAAGATCAAGCGTCCTAATCAATACCCCTCTCCCACCGTAAAACAACCTGGAGAGAGAGAACACTTCGACAACCAGCCCTGGCAAGAAAATACACTTGCAGGAGATTTGAACGGACTCAGAAGCAGCCTCGCCCATTGGGGCGTTCAAATCGAAGTCCAATACGTATCCATTCTCATGGGGAATACGCGCGGCGGATTCGACGCCGGTTTTGTGGGAGGGGGGCCCCTGGGCGTCACGCTGACCGTGGACACCGAGCATCTTTTCGGTTGGGAGGGGGGAACCCTCTTTGCTGATTGGGAATATTTCAATTGGTATAGCGATCGCTTCTCACCGGATAACAGCTTTGACCCAAGTGGTTCGTTCGTCGGTGTGAATACGAATTTTATTGATGCGCAGAAGGCCACCCTCAACCAACTGGCTCAACTGTATTACCAGCAATCTTTCTTCGACGATCAATTCACATTGGCCTTTGGAAAGATGGACGCCAACGTCCCTTTTCTCGCCGTCGAGGCGGCAGCAGCCTTTCAGAATAGCATCGCCATGTATACCCCAACGTTGAATGCTTTTATTCCAACCTACCCCAATGAGTCAACGGGAATCGTGGCCGCTATCGGAAACGAAGAACGGATCTCAGCTAAGATCGGCTGGTTCGATGGCACAAGTGCCGCCTATGATGCGGCAACCGGAATCACTGGGCCGAGCACAGGCTCGCGAGGTCCTGAAAGCTTTTTCGAAAATCAGGGAAATTGGTGGGTCGTGGCTCAGGTGGATTTCGCTTGGCGACTCAAGGACCATCTGCAAGGATCCATGGGGATCGGAGCATGGGTGCAGACAGGTCTCGTCGCTACGCAGGGCACCGACACAGAGGGCGTCAGCGATGTCCCAGGCTGGTATTTGCAGTGGCAACAAACTCTCTGGTCTCCGAGTCAAGAAATCAGTGAGGACGGCGGCGGCCTCGTTTACTTCGGCCAACTCGGTTGGAGCGATCCAGAAAAAAACCCTGTCCACTGGTCGCTCATGACCGGCTTCTCCGCGACAGGAATCATTCCCGGACGGATCGCGGACGCCGTCGGCCTGATGTTCGCGCACACGCAGTTCACCCAAAATACCGAGATCTATGAATCTATTCTGATTGATGGAACAACAGGACCCGGGGGCGGACACGAGACTTCACTGGAAGCGTTTTATATTTTTCAGTGGAAATCATGGGCTTACTTTCAGCCGGGGGTTATGTGGATCCATTCTCCGGGCGGCGGATCTCCAGCTGCGCTCAAAGACGATCTCCTGCTCTACTTACTGCTAGGAGTCGACTTCTGATCGGCCAGCCCATAAGACTCATCCACCCCTCCTGGCTTTCCCAGCCCTAGCCCCCTCAGCCGCGAATCCCATTCAGTGTAGAACCCATTCAAACTGAGGCGCAGAGCACCGAATGCGATTCCGGTCACGCCCCCCTACACTCATTGATTCATGCCATAAGGCATGGCATAACAGTCTAGAAGGAAGGCAAAGATGAACCGACCGCTCTTCGTAACAATCGTGGCTGGACTCGTCTTCATCGGAATGAATGCCATGGCGTACGAAAAAAGAGCCTACACTGTCTTAGAAAAAGAGCAGAATTTTGAGGTTCGAGACTACGCACCCGCTGTCGTGGCTGAAACCATTGTGAAAGGCAATTTTAAGGATGTGGGGAGCAAGGGATTTCGGATTCTGTTCGATTACATCTCTGGCGAGAATGAAAAGAAAGAATCGATTTCCATGACAGCCCCCGTTACCCAGGAATCCACCCAAAAAGAAGAAGGCGAAAGAATTGCCATGACGGCGCCGGTCACACAGGAGGCGACGAGTGCCGGGTATCGAATTACGTTCATGATGCCCTCTGATCTAACCCTCAAAACACTTCCCACCCCCCTCGACCCTCGAATTCAACTGCGTCAGGAACCAAGTCAACGCTATGCGGCGATTCAGTACTCCGGTTTTTGGAGTCAGAAAAACTACGATCGGCACCTGAGCGAACTTCAAGCTTGGATGAAAAAAAAGTCGCTCTCTCCCACCGGAGAGGCCGTCTGGGCTCGCTATGACGCCCCCTTTATGCCCTGGTTTTGGAGGACCAATGAAATTCTCATTCCCATCCAGAGCTAGGGGAAAAACGGGCCTAAATTTGATCGGAGTAGACTTATCCTGTGAGACGACAGACCGTCTAGAATATTTCTCATATGAGAAACATTCCCTCTTCAAGCTCGGCCAGTTCTTTTCGGCTCGGAAGTCTGAAAGGCTCCGTTATTCTATGGGAAGACGGGCGGAGCGCGAGATCAGCGCCGTGAGTCCAATGGCGTAAGGAAATCGAACTTGGCGCAGATGCGGCGTTACCCATACTTGGTCCTCATCTTACTGCTCAGCGTGGTCTGCATGAGAGACTTTCCTGTCGATGCCGCAACACCCGGCGACGTCTCGGGACCAGAGGCTCTTTCGTCGCATTTTCTCACGGAACCTTCGGAGGCCCAACCCGAAAAAATTGGTCTCGAATACCTTCACGGACAAGCGGGGTCCATGGGCCTCTCTGTGTCTGATCTTGAAGAACTTCAGGTCACCGATCAGCATCAAAGTTCTCAAACCGGCGCCACCCACATTTATATGAGGCAACACCTTGGGGGCATCGAGATTGAAGGCGCTGACATCAGCCTCACTCTCGACCGAAACGGTCGGCTCGCAACGACAAAAGACCGTCTGCATCGGGGACTCACTCAGAAACGAAGCTCTGTCACACCCCGACTCTCGGGTGGAGAAGCGATCTTGGCCGCCGCCGAACACATCGGCTTTACCGTCACAGGCCCGCTCACCCAAATCAGTGCCACCGTGGATTCGCCCAAGCAAGAATCTGTGTATGCGCCAGCCGGAATTTCCCGAGATGATATTCCTCTCAAACTCGCCTACGTGATTAAGGATGGGCAACCTAGGCTTTGCTGGAACCTTGTCATCCGCACGCCCGACGGCGCTCACTGGTGGGACCTTTATGTCGAAGCGAACACGGGAGCCGTTCTCAAACAATCCGATTGGATCGCTCAAGAAAATTACCGCGCGTACCCACTGCCTTTACTTGGGCCCGGAGAGGGTCAGAGATCGCTCCTCATAGACCCCGCAGACGCTCAGGCCTCGCCGTTCGGATGGCACGGTGCCCTTTCGAATACTCCCCCGCCTTATACCGACACTCGGGGCAATAACGTCTTCGCCCAAGAAGATACAGATGCGGATGATACGGGAGGGATACGCCCGGACGGAGGAGCCACGCTTGATTTCGATTTCCCACTCGATCTGAACCTTCAACCTTCAGGGAACCTTGACGCTTCAATCACAAACCTCTTCTATCTCACCAATGTCATCCACGACATTCTCTATCAATACGGATTCGATGAGGCCTCAGGGAATTTTCAACAAAACAACTATGGCCGCGGCGGCCAAGGCAGTGACGCCGTTGTCGCGGATACACTCGATGGAGCCTCGATCAACAACGCACAGTTCGGCACCCCTCCGGACGGATTTGCTCCTCGAATGGAAATGTTCCGTTGGACACTTGGTTCTTCACCTAGTCTGATTGTGACTTCACCGCCCTCGGTGGCCGGAAGCTATCCAGCCGGAGGCGCTTTATTCGGAGGAACCACGACCGGCCTCTCTGGAATCCTGATTCCAGCTTTAGATGCCGCTGACGTCCCAGGGCCATCGAATACAGATGCCTGCTCGCCGCTCAGCAATCCCGGCCAAGTGTCTGGGAATATCGCGCTCATCGACAGAGGAACATGCACATTTGTCACCAAAGTGGGGCATGCTCAAGATGCAGGGGCCATTGGCGTTATCATCTCGAACAACGCTGACGACTCAGTGATCACCATGTCCGGAACAGATCCGACTCTCCTCATTCCCGCGCTCTTCATTGGCCAAAGCGACGGCGCTACACTCGCCGCGGAAACCGCCTCTGGGGTGAACGTCAACCTTGTGACCGCGCGGCATCTCGACTCCTCACTGGATGCCTCC
Source organism: Deltaproteobacteria bacterium (assembly GCA_002691205.1). Taxonomy (GTDB): domain Bacteria; phylum Myxococcota_A; class UBA9160; order UBA9160; family UBA4427; genus MED660. The sequence continues at coordinate 107,357 of NZHD01000061.1, read as the reverse complement.
ATCATCATTCACGAGTACGCGCATGGGCTTACGAACCGACTGACCGGCGGCCCCGGGAACACAAGTTGTCTCTCTTCTCCGCAAAGCTCTGGAATGGGCGAAGGCTGGAGCGACTGGCTCGCCCTGGTCATGACAGCCATGGCCAGTGATCTGGCGAGTGACTCCAGGGGAATTGCCACCTATCTCGTGGGCCAACCCCCCGACTCAAGGGGAATTCGAAATAGGCCCTACAACACCGACATGTCCGTAAATTCATTCACTTTTAACGACATAAAAACGCTCAATCAACCTCACGGCGTCGGTGAGGTTTGGGCCTCCTCACTCTGGGAGGTTTATTGGAATTACGTGACAGCCTACGGGTTCGATCCCGACCTCTACACTGGAACGGCCGGGAACAACCTTGCCCTTCAACTCGTCATCGATGGTCTCAAAATACAACCCTGCTCACCTTCGTTCACGGACGGGCGTGACGCTCTTTTGACTGCAGATGCTCTCTCATCGGGCGGAGCCAATCAATGTCTCATCTGGAATGCGTTTGCGAAACGCGGGATCGGCCTCAGTGCGACGGACGGAGATGGATCCAATGTGAATGGCGTCACAGAAGCGTTCGACCTCCCTGTCACGTGCGTGCCCGAGCCTGAAGGGGCCGTGCTCCTCGTCTCGGGCTGCGCGCTCCTTTCTCTCCTCGCAAGGCGGCGAAACAAAAACGCTCTACGAACTTGAGCGTAAAAAAGTCAGAACGGCAGGGCAACACAGGAACGAGTACTCTCCGTCCATCGGTCTTACGAATCAAAGGAGTATCCGTGTCTGACGCTAAACTGTATTCGGCCGCATGCGAGCGCAATCAAGATCCCATCCTCCATATCCTGCAGCGCGTTTTCCCGAAAAAAGGGCGAGTCGTGGAAATCGCAGCCGGAACCGGAATGCATTCCGTTTATTTCTCAAAGAATCTTCCGGGCCTCGAGTGGTTTCCGACAGATCCCGACTCTGAAGCACGAGGAAGCATCGACGCATGGCGATTGGACGAGAATATTCCGAACCTTCATAGCGCCCAATCTCTAGATACCTGCGAAGACTTTTCCTGGATTGGAAAGGCGGATGCCATCCTCTGCGCCAACATGATTCATATTTCACCCTGGGCGTCCACAGAAGGACTCTTTCGAGGCGCCTCTGAGATTCTTACCCATGCTGGCGTGCTTCTGACCTATGGACCCTATTTTTTTCCAGGGACCCCACCCGAGCCCAGTAACTTAGATTTCGACGCCTCTTTGCGATCCAGAAATCCTAAATGGGGCATTCGTTCTATTGAAAAGGTCTCTGAAGTTGCAAAAAAACAGAGTCTTGTTTTGAGCGAGACGGTTCCTATGCCTGCGAACAATCACGCCCTCATCTGGACCCGCATCTGACCCAGCCTTCCACACGATAAAGAAAGAGCTTCAGAAAAAGCCCTTTACGCTGATCAAAACTTTGACCTCCACCTGTTCGATTTCTCTCAGGCCAAAGCTATAATCCAGCCGAGTCCAGACTTGAACGGGTTGAGTCTGACTACACCCTTCGGGAGCTTGACGTTGAAGTTCGTAATCCGCGACGACGATACCTGCGGCTTGACCCGTCCTCAAGAACTTGAGTATTCATACTCAAAGCTATGGGACAAAAGCCCTGTCTGTCTTTCGGTCACACCTTTTCGAATCCCAAAAACCGGTGAACGGTCCATCGGCGAACTTGAAGAAAGAAGAGAAACATTGGACCCGGTCCCGCTTGGAGAAAACCGAGATCTTGTCGATTTTCTAAAACGAGGCATCCAAGCGAATCGAATTCATGTGGCCTTACACGGATACCACCACAATCGACCCAACGGACTCCCGGAGTATGTAGGGGGTGACGATCTCACTCGAAAGACGCTTCACGGCAAAGAGTACCTAGAGTCCCTCCTCAATTGCCGGATCAGCACTTTTGTTCCGCCTAACAACAAGCTCTCCAAAGACGGCTACGCAGCCATCATCAAGGCGGGCCTGAATGTCTGCAACCGACAGAACTACAGTCGCATGAATCTTCGTTCCTTGGCGCCAGGCGACCTTTTAGAACTCGGAGTAACCCTGAGCTACAGCCTTCGAAATCGGATGGGACGCAACGATGAATTCGAAGTCAGAGCGTACCCGCGATACAAGCAAGCCTCATACTTCACCGCAGGACCCACGATCCGACTTAATGACCTACAAGACTCTCTCCGAGCTTGCTCACAAAGCAACGGAACCTTCATTATCGCTACGCACTACCATGCCTTTGATCGTCTGATGAAAAGCGGTGAGACCGTGGGAGACGCAATCCATACACTGGTTGAAGAAGCCCAAAGCCATCCTCATACAGAATTCGTGAGTTACGACGCTCTGTGGTAGCCCACGGTAGATAGAGCCGGCCCCGCCACCGAGAGCCGATCGATCCATCATGCTTCTCACTCTAGAATGACCAGAGGTCGTGATAAGGTTTCCTGAGTGCTTGCCCTTACCCTACGGCGATAAACGCTGAAGCTGTCCCTCTCTTTATTCGCGTAGGAAATCAGCCAATTTGATAACTCTCGATTCGAGACCCGGGTGATCTTCAGCCCCAATCCAACGCCAGCACATCGTACCCTCTTTATGACCTGCGGTTTCAATCCAGTTTTTGTGACCTGGGTCGGCATGCGAGATCACCACACGAACACTTCCGTCTTCGTTGTAATGAGCCGTATGCTTATTCACATGAATTTGGTGATAGCGATAATCCAAGGACTCCATCCACCAATTATCCAACTGAAAATTCCAAGTTTGACACTCTGGAATCACCTTCGCGTCGATCACCAGCGCTTCGTCTTCGGCCAGCGCCCAAGCGCTATGAAAATAAAAAATATTAGGGTCTCCACCGATCAGTTGGCAGTAGGCTTGATCGGCCGGCGGCAATGTATTCAAATTCGGCAGAAAACTTTCCGACCAATTCTCAAAGAGCTTCGCAGTACGGCCTACGAACGTCACAGCCCCTTGCAATCCTCGATCAAGTGCCTCCGGGCTGAGCGGCTGAGGCCGCTCTTCTTCCGCCCCTATTCGCTCGATCTTTAGTTCAGCCGGTACCTCATTTTTACGATCTTGAAAAGTTTGCCGGACATTGACTGAATTGGTCCCTTCATTCATGGGCAACCAGTTTCCATCTTGCTTCTTCTGGCTCAGGATCAGTTCGAACGTGCCGTCGTCGTGAATCTCTAAATCTCGTGAATCGACAAAGCCCGTCGTCCTCATGGTCCCGTCAATCGAGTACCGATTAATCACCGTTCCGATTCCTAAATAGTCGACCGTTCCCCGAGTCCCGCTGATCCTATAGTCGTGTTCCGGGCGAATTGACGCACTCTCATAACGATTGTCCGGATTATCTGCGCCCAGCTTGATGGTTTCGTGGGCACCGCAGCGCAGCGTAGGAAACAGTGGGTCACGATGCTCAAGAAAGCTTTCCAGACCACCCCGCAGCAATCTCGATAGATAGCGGTATCCCTCGGCCTGACTGAAAGGGTCCTTGGGTGCTTTCTCACTCTTAAGAATCTGACCTGCTTCTTTTAAGCGATCGCAAAACTCATCCCAGGCTGTGCCGTCCACGACTCGTTGTTCAGATTCATTCATGGTCATAGTCAAGAACCTCCTTGAACTTCTCAAGACGCAAAGCCTAGCTCATCTTGCATTAGGCCAAGCTGCTGAGTATTCAAATCAGAATCTCCTAAAAACCATGGTCAGGGCGCATAGATGGATGGCCCCCTCAACCTCACGTACAGGGTCGGGACTTCCCATCACACAAGAAACGTCGGTTTTAGCTTAATCTGAACGGTCGTTCGGCTTTTGTTAAAAGCCACTCGGTGCCACAGGACAACTTGAGGGAGCAGGCGAATTCCGAGCTGCCCGGAAGTAACCCGTGCGATCATATTGATTTGGGTTCCCCGGACTAGTCGCTTCTCTCGGAGGCGCAGACGCACACCAAACCAAATCGCCCACCGTCAAATTGAGCGCCACCGAGCCTTGAGGGTCATTCTGAAGCGTATAGTCCCAAGCTTCACCCCCTGCACGAATGCTGATTCGTTTTCGCTTCAGCACGACCTTTTTGACAGGATGACTCGAATCACCCGTAAAAACGAAGCTCTTCACAGGGTTTTCCGAGTACTTCCAGTTCTCGGCGGGCAAATTATATTCAACTTGCTCCGTGAGCCCATTAGAGTTGTAAACCACCAAACGCCCGCCTGGAGCCATTCCATCGGAAGTCGGGTCCCCATAGGCGCCTCGCTCTGGGAGTTGAATGTTCGCATCTCGCGATAGGAAATTCATGAGCCGCTTCACCCGACCGCTGCCATAGATCTTGTCTGTCAGGGTAAGCGCTCGCGTGCTCACGTTCGTAATCGGATTAAGCATCGCGATGTTATCCCCATCAAAGATAGGTCGATCCGTAAAGGTAGGCGGGCTGGAAGGAAGACGTAGACTCGAAAGGAAAACTAAAATTTGAAGCTTCTCATCTTCAGAGAGCGCTTCATAATTCGCCACCTCTGCGTTCGCTTCGCTGCCATCCCCCTTGTGCATCCGAATGGCCTCATCGAGGCTGCGAGCACGACCGTCATGCAACCAAGGACCCGAGTCACCTACCCCCCATAATTTCGTGGTCAGCCACTCATCATTCGAGATAGCATTTCCCGTATCGTCTTCTTGCTCGGCGCCCACTTGCCTCAAATTGGAACCCATCTTGTGCCTCTTCAAATCGCTGTACAAAGGCACGTCAATTGAACCTGAGAGGTCCGAATTCCGGGGCAGTCTCGGAAGAAAATCGTCAAAAATAGGCTGAAACTTGGCCGAAATAAAAGGCGGAGATTGACTGTCATCCGACGCAACATTCGAAAGGTCGATGCAGTAGAAGCCATCGGCACAGCCCGATAGGTTCTTAGGAGATCGCCTCTCGACCATCACAGGATGATTCTCCAGCTGACTCACCGTGTTGCTTCCCAGCGCCGGCACCTCACTCTCCGACGGACACTCGGAAGTCATGTCCGGTATCTCAGGATTCTGAATTGAGAAAATAGGACGAGCAATCCTCATACTTGGAGTGTGGCAACGAACGCAGTCAATTGTCTCAAAAAGTTTTTTGCCATCAAGAGCATCCGCACTCACGGGCTGAAATTGAGGAGGACGAACAAGCCCAGTCCAGGCCGTCATGGCTGTGACACTGCCGAGCGACTCTTGAATGGCTGTATTTATATCCGCTTCACTGGATGCGAAACTCGTATTCGTTGCCATCTCATTATAATGCCCATCTTTATCGCAGTCATTATTAACCCCCACCAACTCAACCGGCTGGAGACTCATATGAAAATCGAGCGCGCTCATCACAAAATGCCGTACCGTGGAAGAAATGCCCTTGTGCTGAAGGGGACGAACAATGAGATCCTCCGAGACCCCCTCATACCCTTCGATTTGCGGGTCCTCGCACGCAGCATCATTACATGTAACCCTGAGCGTGCCAAAGTCTGATGTTTTAGCCTTAAGAGCGCTCTCGGCTATTCCTGTTGGACTGTTGCGAGCATCGCGAATCGTGTCTTCTTTGATCGCCAGAAGCTCGACCGTCATCTCGTAAGCCAACCTTTGCAGATAGCCCGTCCCGAAAACAGACGGGGGGCTACGCACAATATTCACGACACTCGTTTCTCCCTGCGAATTCTCCATGGGCCAAGATGCGTTCTGAAAAAGGGTATTGCTAAATCCAGCCGCTCCCCCTGTGCCGCCCGGCTTTTGGGCGCGCCAAGGACCCAAAAAACCACCCGGCGCGGTGGAACTCACATCCGAATCGAAACCCGCGATGGGCTTGTCATAAACACCTGCGGAGTTGTGACATTCCCAGCATCGCTGCGCCCCTAAGCCATTCAATCGCAGAAAAGCAATATCCTCTTGTCCGGCAGGCCACATATCCGCCCTCTGGCCGGAACGGGGCCCATCCTCTCCCTCGCCTTGCCCATCCAACTCATTAGTTGGGCATACGAAGAGATGCCTACCTGAGAGAAGAACATCACCCAAGGCATCACCAAAGTTCATTTCGGCCATCTGGAGATCACTCTGCAAAACGGCAATTTCTTTAACGATGCATTTATCCAGAGTTCCTACCAAAGGATCGTCAGCCGCAGCTGAGGAGGCCATCAAACTAAATCCAGTCATTAGAAAAAAAACGCAAAAAATCAAATACGATGGGTTATTTGATTTCGAGAAAATCTCTAACAATCTGATCCCCCCGTGAGTGCCTGGCTCGTTGATGAAAACGTGGCTCGGTTCCTGCGCTAAAAATCAATATTCGGTGTATTCTATACGTGAGTGTTTAGGTTCTTACGCAACGTCACTGATCGTCAAACCATTAGAATATTTCGCCAGCACAAGGCAATAGGTCTTGGGCACCATATAGTGCGTGATTCTGAACCTCTCAGAACATTTGGCACGAAAAAATCTCATCGACGGAATCATGACAGATATACCCATCATCAACATCAAAGAGACGGGCACAACGGAACTCAGGCATGCTTGCGAAGACCTGGGATGCTTTTTCGTCAAGCAAGAGAGGCTCGACTCTCTGCTCCCTGGAGTCATTGAAGAGGCGGGGCGTTTCTTTTCACTTTCCGAGTCGACAAAGCAGAGGTTCCGAGCGACACCCGAAAGTTACTTTGTGGGATACAGACCCAATGGATCAGAAAAGAATATGCACGGCACTCAAGACGAGCACTGTGACCAATTTAAAATCGGGATGATGAAGGAAAACTCAAAAGCCTTCAAAAGCATCGAAAAACAACTCGAAAGCCCAGCCTTCAATACTCAAAAAACACAGCACTATTGGGAAAGATCTTCGCAGTGCGCAGATCTGATTCTTAAGAAGCTCGAAGCAAGCCTAGGCTTTGAAGAGCACTACTTTGATCCCTTTTTCAATCGACCGTTACACCAGCTTGGTCTGAACTATTATCCGGGCATTTCCGAGAAGCTTGCGGCGCCCCAAGACGAGCATTCTCTTTCTGCCCATGTCGATCTCTCGCTCTTCACTTTGATCAGCCAAGATCAACCGGGACTCCAAATTAGAATAAAGGATCAGATATTCACAGAAGTGGGACCTCGAGAAGACGCGGTCTTAGTACTCGTCGGAGAATACCTGCATCGGTGGTCGGGAGGCCGATACAAAGCTCCAATGCATCGAGTTTCGACGAGCGAGCAGCTTAGATATTCCGTGGTCTACAAACATCGTCCAAATTATGATGCGGTAATCCGAGCCCCCTATCGATCTGCAAATTCAGGTGAAGTGAGAGTCGATCCGTACCATACAGGAAAAGCCTACGACAGAAAGATCTACACCATCATGGGAGCGGCGGACTTACTGCCCAACGAAACTTAATCTTTACTCTATTCGGGCACTCGTATGCCGAGAACTTGAAACAAGCTGCTGTAATCATCTGTCCAAAGTGGGGCATCTCTATAGGACAGTCGATGAGGCTGAAAACTCGTGAGAGAGGAACGACTCCCTTGCGCCGAGAGTGATGCATTCTTGTTCTGGGCGCTTTTCGATAAGGTATCCATGCGAGTCTCTTCGGGGCTAAAGAAAACCCAGCGAGCCGGAGCTTGACCCGCGCCGTCGCCACCCGGTGCGGACTCGATGGTCAGCGTTGCAAGGTCTAAATACTCTCCAATCTGGTAGAGAATCGGCAACAGATCAAAATGTCGAGCCGAAGCATGGACAGCAAGCACTCCATCCGGCCCAAGGTGATCTTTAAAGAGAGTAAAGGCCTCAACGGTCATCAGATGAGACGGAATAGAGTCGCTCGAAAACGCATCCACCACGAGGACGTCAAAGTTTCCCGGGCCCGTCTCATCCAATTCCCTTTGCAGCGAAAGCCTTGCATCTCCCTTCACAACCGTAACCTCAGCCGGACTGTCCTGGAGAAAAGAGAAGTAACCCGAGCTCTCTGCGATTCGTATGATCGCAGGGTCAATCTCATAGAACCGAACTCGATCCCCCTCCTCACCATATGTGGCCAAAGTCCCGACTCCGAGTCCAACGACGCCCAGGTTGAGAGGCTTTACATCACTTCGATTATCGAGCAGAACGCCAATTCCTGAAATCGCCGAATAATAGGAGAGAGGAAGATGTCTCAAATCCGGCGACAGACTCTGGCTTCCGTGAATTGTCGATCCGTGCTGGAGAAATCGTACCGGATGTTCTTGGCCGATCACAGATCGGTCCTTCACTCGAACCACCCCGAAGAAATTTCTCTCGCGGTGCAGTGTAGGCTCAGGCTCACGGAGTACCTGAGAACAGTTCTGAATCAAAACCACAGAGGCTAAAATCCCCAACGAGGTTGCACGCCGACGCTTCTTTCCAACAAAAAACCAGCTGTCTGGGTCACGCGCCATACAATACAGACCCAGCAGAACCGCCAACGCAACGCCAAAGGAAACCTCGTAATAGACTGGAAAGATCCGAGGGGCCACCAAACCCACAAAAATCCCACCAAGTGCTCCGCCCAGTGAGACCGTTAAATAAAACCGCGTCAAAAGGTTTGTGGCTGGACGCAAGCGGAAAAGTTCACCGTGAAGCACCGTACACATGCCAAAGAGCGCCAGCGAAAAAAATGAAATCAAAACCCATGTTACGCCCTCGTTTGAGAGAGCACCGACTCCTGGAATTCTTTCCAAGAGGCTCGCGACGTAAAGAAATATCCCCAGGATCAGAGGAACCCCCATATACAGCCATCGGCGATAGGCACCCTCAGAGCTAAAAGCGATAATAAAACTCAACAAGTACAAGCCCAGCGGCAGCACCCAAAGAAAGGGAATACTGGCAATGTCAAGGCAAAGCTTATTTGTAATGGCATTCAACAAAATCACCGCGCACCCCGGCAAAACAAGCCAAAGGACCACGCGGTCCAGGGTCAGGGCGCGGCCGTGAGGGTCTACCCTGGAAAGCGAAACCTCCTCCCGTTTCACACCTCCCGACGCCATCGCTCCGCACACAATGATAAATACCGTTGCGCAGAAAAAGCCCGCCGACCATAAATTAGAAGCAGCGCCGATCGTCCAGTTCGACTCGATGACGAGAGGGAAAAAAAAGACGGCGAACATAGAACCTACATTCGAAACTGCGTAGAGAGGGTACGGAGAGATTCCGGGCTGGAGTCGAGCAAACCATGCCTGCAAAAGCGGCCCAGTCGCACTCAGAGCGACAAAGGGCAAGGCTACGTGGGCGAGTAAAATCAGAAAGATCGTATACGTAGGATCTGCATCTCCAACAGGGCGCCAGGCTTCGTCCGGCAAGACCGGAAGCAGTGCGAACGAAAGTCCGACAATAGTTCCGTGTACAAGCCACTGCCGGCGAGGATTCACCCAACGGACCAATCCATCCGCATACGCATAGCCGATGAACAGTGCACTCTGATAAAACATCAAGCACATCATCCATACGCCCGGCCCGCCTCCAAACCAGGGCAGCAACCGTTTTCCCACCAAAGGCTGGACGAGAAAGATCAAGAAAGCACCGAGCAGAGTCGCACTTGCGAATAGAACCGTAATCAATCTGACCCGTCTAAGCTTGACCGAGTCTTGAGCAGCCTCCGATGGTAAAGGAGGGTCGTCCAGATAATCCATCGGAAGAAACTACTGCAATCTTCGACAACGATGCAAACACAAAAATGAGTTCCGGGGAAATTATTTCAAAAAATTTCACTTGAGTGGAAAGTTTCGGAACCACTGAAATTTTTACTCTGAATAAAATTCTCTTGGAAATGGCACCGCAAAGTTTTGTCGACCACGGTTCCTCTATCTCACCCCGTTCACGACTCGCCGACAAACTCCCCGGGGACTTCCTCCCAGGCTTTCCGTTCTTCATCGTAGGGTGCATCTTCGACGAGGCATTCCGCACCGAGCATCATCGTCGCTCGACGCTCCGAATCATAAGTCGGCCAATCGCCCACGCCCTCGCACGAGGGGTCGCCATTGCGGGCAAAACTTGTCCAGCAAAGTTGCGTTCTCTGCGTCAGCTGACCGAGTTTGGGCCCAGTCCCAAAATAAGCCCGATGGGCGTCATCCGTCTCGCAGATTCCAAAAATGGGCCCCAATTCGATCGTATGAGGAGCCCCCACGGTCCCATCGAACATCGGCGAAGGCCAAGTATAGATATAGCTATAGACCCTCTTTTCATGTGAGAACTGAGCCTCAGCGAGCCGAATGGCCGGTATCCGAAACTGTTTATCCGATCCAATCGCTGCAAAAAGTTCGCGCGGTCCAAGAGTATCGCCTCGCTTCACCGCCTCATCGCGATAGACGCGCATGAGATGGTCTAGGCCGGGCACATGGCCGAGCTTTGCCCGAATCCCGTCGTCATCCAAGCTCTCAAGGCTTGGTTCCGCGTACACAAAAGCCTTTGTCTCATCCAATGTGTGCCCAACTAGGATCGGCACCCCAGCCCCTCCCCCCCTCATCACTCTGTCGATGGGCAATTCAGGCAAAACCGTGCCATCCACACATGGCTGAAAAGGCTGATTTCCGATCTCAAGATTGGGCTCCCAGGCCGCTTCGCCGCCCTCGGCCTCCGAACAAATATCCGCTTGAAACTGAAGGATTTGATCCGAACTCAGTCCCCGAAAGACATCCGCGTCGGAACTTCCCACGCACTCCACAACTCGCTCCCCAATTTTCTGAATCCGCTCGGGAGAATTCGCCGAGTGACAGGCACCGCTCTGAGGAATCGCCTTATGAAACAGACCCGAGGCGGCCGGCAAGGCCAGCAGTGCGCCCACCGACATCCCTCCTGCGGACTCCCCGAAGATCGTCACGTTTTCGGGATCTCCGCCGAAAGCCTCGATATTGTCCTGAATCCACTGCAATGCAGCGACTTGATCCAGTAGGCCTTCATTTCCTGAGGAAGGAATCGCTCCGTGGGTTAACTCATTCAAGTTCAGAAAACCAAATGGGCCCAAGCGGTAGTTCAGGGTAACCAGCACGATATCACCCCGAGAGACCAATGACTGCTCTATCGGCATCATCTCTTCGCCGCTCCCAAACTGGAAGGCTCCTCCATGAATCCAAACCATAACGGGGCGCCGCCCATGATCAGGAGAAGGCGTCCACACGTTCAAATAAAGACAATCCTCGCTAAAATCGTTCGGGACGCTCCAAGGCATAAATAGCTCAATCGTAGGTTGAACTGAGGCCTTTCCAAAAAACCGAGCCTCACGCACACCCGCCCACGGAGACACTGCTTGCGGAGGCATCCACCGCAATGGACCCACAGGAGGTGCCGCAAACGGAATCCCTCGAAAAACCGATTGATGGGAAAGCCGCTCGCCCTCAATTTTCCCTGCCTGTGTCGTCACGATGGTGCTCACCTAATCGGCCCCTCCCCTTTTCTATAAAAAATGAACATTTGACGACGGCAGCCAGATAGACGAATTCTGAAACTCATCAAAAAAATATAAAAACCGCTGGCCTGCGAACCGCTCTTTGCCCAGACATTCCAAAACATAGGCCCAAAAGATTCACACAGACGTACCCAGAAAGACTAGGGATCAAGCGTGTCCAACCTGAATCCCCATCAGGCAACCTACTCGTGTGTTGAGACGTCATACACCTAACTTGGGCGACTCCACACAACCCCAAACCGGATTTTAATCACATGACCATGCAGGAAGCACCAACAGGCTCACAAGCTTATCCCCAGGGGATTTCTCATTGACTGTTTTTCTGAGAGGATTGCGTCATCCCGCAACGAAGACTCGCAAATGCAAGACATGCCAAATGACAACTGGACTCAATGGAAAACCAGCTCACCCGCCTTAGCGGAGCAAAGGTCTGACTTCTTCAGCAAAACGGACCAGCTGCTCCTCTCGGTCTTGGTGTCCCAGCGTTTCAAGGATCACATGTCGCAAACCCGCTCTCCGATAACGATCAATCTGCTCGGCCACATCGGCCGGACGACCAAGCGCTGCATGCTGCCGAGTTGCCCCGATCAAATCCATCGCCATCCCAAAGCCCACGTCTTCCTTCGCCGCTTTGAATGCGGCTTCGTTTGAATCATCGATCCGAAGACAGAGAAGGTGCGCTGCATCAAAGTACTCGAATTGCCGCCCGCACGATTTGGCCTCAGTGGCGATGACCTCAAGTCCTTCTCCGTATTCATCCGGGGTTTTCATATACCCCACCCAGCCATCGGCCCACCGAGCAATCCGGCGGAGTGCCACGCCCGCACTCCCCCCCAGCCAAACCGGAGGGCCTTCAGGACGATAAGATGCAGGCAACAGAGTCGTTTCGGGAAAGTGAAAGAAATGCCCGTCCCCCCGAGTCGGCTGACCTCGAACAAGGGAACGAACTAAGGGCAAAGCCGCTGACATTCGAGCCCCGCGTTCCTCTACTGGAATCTCGCAGGCGGCCCACTCCTCCGGAAACTCACCGCCCACTCCCGCCCCGAAAATGAAACGCCCTTCAGACAGCTGATCGAGACTCGTAATTTGTTTGGCGACCGGTATCGGATGGCGGAGGGGGAGTATGTAAACCGAAGTCCCAATCAGGATATCCCTGGTTAAGGCGGCGAACTGCGCAAGCTGCTGAAAACAGTCCACCATGGGCACGGGAACCACCACGTGGTCACCTGTCCAAATCGAATCGTATCTATACTTCATCGCCAAGTCAGCTTTTGTCCGAATCGGGATCTCATCCTCAAAGCCTGTCACGAATCCAAACTTGAGATCGCACCCTACTGGAAGATCAGCCACCATGCGCTTTCTCCATTCTTTCGTCTCTCTGCAATGCGCCAGTCAATGACTGAAATAAACACGGCAAAAACCTAGCGAGGGTCCAGCTTGAGCGCAGCCGAAACATGACGCACCACCTCGTCCACATACGGTGCCTCCACGAGTTCAACATGCATCGCATCTATCTTTGCGATCGTAAGATCCGCCTTCACGTCACCCCAGCCCAAATCCTCCCGAAACCTCCATCCCGGATTGATTTCCGGCGCTTTACTCAGGAGAAGCAAAACCCTTCCTTCGTAAATCGCCGGCTGATAAGTCGACATCGAAATGTCATACATTCTCCTACGTTCCCCCATCAGATCTTGCTCAATGTCGACTTCATCTGTCCCACCTGTAGAAGCCAACCGTGAACCAATCAAGAGGCGTATTTCTGTAAGCGTCTTTCGGAAACCCTGCCTGTGCACCCGAGTAAGGTGGTGCATAAACCAATCCCCTAACGCTCGCTTACGCGCGCCGGGCAAAAGGGAATCCAAAAGCACGACCAAGTCCACCTCAGCTTTACGTTTCTGGAGGCAGCGAGCGGTTTCAAATGCGACAATGCCACCGAATGATAGACCGCCTAGTCGATAAGGCCCCTCTGGCTGAGATTCTTGTATCAAGTCGGCGTATCGTTCAGCCATTTGCTCTATTGAATCAGCTTCGACTTCTGAATCGAGAAGTCCTGAAACCTCTTCTTGCAAATAGATAGCCCCACATCCCAGACTCTCGGGCAAAGCTTCAGCGAATTCGCGGTAGATATTTAGCCCACGCAACATCCAAAGAACGGAGTTCGAGCCCTTGGATAAATGTATCACTCCAGTCTGATTCGATACTCCGCCCTTTCTGACGTTTTCTGAAAACTCTTTTAGGTCAGAGGCTAAAAAGAAACTCGCTAGGTCGACTTCCACTCCTAGAATTGTCTCGACCTCATGCAACATCCGGACGGCCAAGAGCGAATTTCCGCCCAAAGCAAAAAAATCATCCTCCATGCCAGGCATTCCGATGGACAACACTTCGCTCCATATTGCCGCGAGCCGAGACTCCACGTCATCTTTCGGCGGAGAGGCTTCAGAGCGACTCAACTCCCGAGCCGGAGGCTCCAATGCTTGACGCTGAATCTTCCCGCTGGGCGTAAGAGGGAAAGAATCGAGACGTACAAATTGCGTGGGTCGCATCGCTGCAGGGAGCGATTGTTCTACATGAACTCTGAGATCATTAGAATCAGGGCAAAGACTTGAGCCTTTGTGAGCCGTATAATACGCCACAAGAAAAGCCCGCGGCCCGTCGCCGTGCACACGTACCACCGCAGCCTCGACTCCCTCCGCTTTTCCTAGACAAGTTTCGATTTCGCCCAATTCCATACGATGACCATGCAACTTAATCTGCCCGTCTGTACGCCCAATGAAACAAAGTTGATCCTTCGAATCCTGACGGACCAAATCACCCGTTCGGTAGCAACGCTGCAAAGGATCAAACGGATCGGGTACGAAACGATCCGCTGTCAATTCTGGGCGGTCGTGATAGCCTAAGGCCACTCCCGCACCCCCGATCCAAAGTTCACCACTTGCACCGGGTGCCACTGGCCGCCCAGCAGCGTCCATGACGTGCAGCCACTCGTTGGGCAAAGCAGTCCCGAGAAAAACCGAATCGCTTTCCGGAGGCACCCGCCAACTGCTCGACCAAACCGTCGTCTCGGTTGGCCCATATACGTTGTGCAAGGTGGCTCCATCGGCAATTAGCGCAGCGGCGAGTTCACTGGAAAGGGCTTCACCACCGCACAGTAAAGTTTGATGCTGCGTAGGTACAAATCCTGTCTCCATTAACATTCGCATCGAAGCCGGCGTAGCTTGTAGAAAGTCAACCTGTTCGGCCGCCATGGCAAGAAGTCGGCCATCGCGAGCCGTCTGCTCATCCGCGATGACAACCTGAGACCCGCACCAAAGAGGCCAAAACAACTCAAGCACCGAGATATCAAAAGACAGGGTAGTGACCGCGAGCAAACGAAAAGTACTCGGCGGGTCTAAGCGCGCATCCAAAGCAACCCAAAGCGCGCCCATATTTCCGTGGCTCACACACACACCCTTTGGAATGCCGGTCGATCCAGAGGTATAAATGACATACGCCAGCGCGTCACGATCAGGCTGAGCATAGAGGCTACATGGACCCTCAAAATCTTCAGGAGGTGACTCTGGAAGCCATGGAACATCGCTTGCAAAGCTCTCATTTTCACTTTCCCCAATTACCGCATCAAGCCCCGCATCCTCGGCAATTAAGCGAAGTCGTTCGAGGGGCTGTACGCGATCCAGGGGAACATAGGCTGCTCCACATCCAAATAGGGCAAGAACGGTAATCAACATCCTCTCAGATCGAGGAACGCAAATGCCTACTCTTTGTCCCTCAGAGACGCCGTTTTTACGATAGTAAGCGGCTGTCCGGGACACCTCCACGGCGAGTTCTTGATACGTCAGTGTACGATCTGCAAAACGGACAGCGGTCGCGAGTGGTTGGTGATCCGCCAGATCCATGAGGCGCTTCAACAGACTGACTTCAGGCAACTCCACTTTTTCAGGATGGGGCTCAATTGGTCGGCACAAATCAGCCTTAGGAATCATCGGCAAAGACCGCACATGCTGCTCGGGCTGACTCAAAGCCGCTCCGAGAAGAAAGTCAAAATGTGCGGCGAACCGATCTGCACTTGAAGGGTGGAATAGATCTGAATCGTATTCAAGTTCCCCTATAAGCGCGTCCTTCGTGGGGCGGAGAGTCAGCGTGAGGTCATACCGAGCACTCTCTCTTTTAACTTCAAGCAACTCAAAACAAAGCTCGCCCGCTGTCAGCGGGGGGACTGGGACATTATGGAAATTGAATGCAACCTGAGCGATCGGGGTTCGACTAAGGTCCCGACCAGCGGAGAGACCATCGACGAGTTTTTCAAAAGGCAAACCTGCGTGAGGCTGCGCGGCCAACCAAGTCTTGCGGGTACGCTTGACCGCTTCAGCAAAGGTCGGGTCATCATTAAGTTCGAAGCGGAGCGCGAGTGTGTTCACAAAAAGACCCACGAGAGGCGCAAGCGCCTTATTGTCACGACCCGCCACGAATGTCGCAAACAAGGGCGACCAATCGCCTGTCGTGTGAGCGGCCCAGACCTGAAAGGCGGTGAACGCCACCATGTAAGGCGAGGCACGCAAACGCTTTGCGGCGACACGGAGCGCCGCCTGATGGGGCGTCAGATCAAAACAAATCGTCTGGCCGCGCTCGCGACGTTGTGCCCTGCGAGGAGTGTCAGTGGGAAAATCAAACTGATAGGGACCGTTCCCGAGCATATCCTGATAGAACCTAAGCGAAGCCGCTGTCTCAGCCGCACCAAATGACTCTTCCTGCGCATCCGCGTACTCACCGTAGGTCATCGTCAAGGGTTCGGGTTCATCTCCCTGCAGAAACGCAGAAAGGTCCTGCAACCAAACTCCCAAAGACCATCGATCGGAAACAGCATGGTGAACGACATAGACGAGCCAATGCTCTTCATCTTCCAAACGCAGCAAATGCCAACGAGCCAGCGGGGCCTCCCCCAGCACAAAGGGAACAGACGCCAACGCACTCGCCCGTTCATGAGCCAGAGACTCACCACTGGGAAAATCGGCCACGATCTCTTCAAAAGATAAGCTGATTAAAAGATCAGGATCCGTTTCGATCTCCGGCTCTCCAGCTCGCTCCGTAAATCGGCTATGCAAAGGCTCGTGTCGCTGCGCGACATCCCGAAGCGCGCTCTCAAGTCGTTTAACATTGAGCGGGCCCCGAATACGAAGAATATTGGCGTTGTTATAAGCGGCAGATTCGGGCCGCAACTGATCTAAAAACCACAAACGCCGCTGCGCAGAGGAGGCTCGAACCCGCATCAAACCTCAGCCATCGTAAGTTCTCGAGCCCAATCGCGAATGCATTCAGTATCGAAAAACAAATCAAGCGGAATCGTCAGCCCCACTTTTTCCTCCACTTCCTGCACCACCTTGGCGGCGATCACCGAATCACCTCCGAATTCAAAAAAATCGTCACTCGCCGTTAATTCCGGTTGTTCTAAGGCCTCCCGTACGATCTCCAGTAATATCTGAAGCAAGGCCTCTTCACTCAAGTTGAAGACCGCCTTTTCACCAGCTTTCTCCACATCTTTTTTTGAGTCTATGGATTCGAGACAATCAGGGCTGAATCCCTGCATACCGCTATGAGTGACATCATCCCATGTAAGAGGGTCACCCATCGCCACGACAACCTCGCGATTCCCTTCATAGGGGTCACGTCCGTGAGCCATCAGCATATTATCGAGCAAAAGCACGTCCCCCGCCTGCCAGTCAAATCGAAGTATTTCCGCTTCATAAGCCGCGTAAAGTTCTTCAACTTCTCCATCGCTCAAGAGACTGCCGTCGCCCGCATACGTATTATGCGGCAGGCTGCTTTCGCCATACTGAGCCCGCAAGGCATCGCGGAGCCCGCTCTCAAGAAGGCTGACATGGAGGGTGCATGCATGATTGAACCAAACTTTTTCGTTCGTCTTCGGATGAACCGCTAGTGCAGGCCGCGTCTGCCAAAGACGAAGCTTTCCATCCGGCATTTCCCCAATATGGATACCAGCTTCCTTGCAGTAACGACGCAGTTCGTCCTCATCTTTCACCTGGAATACGTCTCTAAAATCCATTCCAGGTCCACTGCCAAAATGACGTACATAACTGATGCCTGATTCTTCAAGACGACGACGAAGAGGTTCGGAAATTCTTTTGTAGACTTCTCGAACGTCAGCAATGGGAGTCGCCCCACCCGACCTCGATGGCTTGACGCATTGAAATAGAATCCGACCAGGCCATCGATGGGTAAAAGAGCTTTCGCAATGCATCCGAATATTCAGGTGGGAAGCCGCATCCGTCGAAGTAAATACAAATCCTTCCACTTGTGACCGCGGACTCGCTCGATCTCGGTAAACCATGGGTTCATCGAGGACTGAGTCCGCGACGCGCATCAGATCTTGAGCGCCTTGGGTGTCGAAGCCTCTAAACAAAACTCCCCCGTAGACCGAGAGCGCTTGATCTACTTCAGCTTTGTGTGCTTTGAGAAACGCATCGACATCACTTCTGCCTCGGACTTCCAGCAACAGCAAAGTCGTTTTCGACTGACCCTGACTCAAAACGCTCGCCGCGACCTCCTCGGGCCACTTCGACGCTGCGTCTAATTCGACGTATATCCCCATATCTCTCAAAACCTTCTCGGATCAGATGCGAATCAACTCCACTTTCACAACGGACATTCTCGTAACTGAATCGAAGTTGGCGCTCGATTAAACCCACTCAATCAATTTGCCACTACGAAGATACATTTTATCTCAATGAGCCACTTTCTAAACACGACACTCATAGATCATGCATGGATCCCAGATGACCCCCGGCAGAACAACAAACACTTCGGATCCACGCCTTCTCCCGAGACTCCAATCTGCTGTTTTTGGCCTTTTCCATACCGTTGAAATTTTCGACAACTATTGAATTTTAGATGAGAAAGTCGGCCCGGCCTCTCGCTCCTCCCGCCTTGCAACCAAACTTTTGCCTCAGAGTTCACAACGTATAGATGTGGAGAAAACTTTAAATCGAGCCACCCATTAAACCAATTTGGACTCAACGCTTTCGAGACATGTTTCCAACCATGGCATCGCTACCCGCGGGGACAGTGGCCTCTGGGCCCGTGGAGCCCAAATCGCTCCACCCGATCAATTGCATACACAAAGCATTGGCACCCAGAGCTTTATCCTGTCCCAATTTTTTAGTCTCAAAATAGAGCTCACGGATACAACATCTCTATTTTAAACATTTTCGTGTTGACTCAATAATGTTTTTAAATTAGAAAACAGGTTTTCCTAAAACGTTTATTCATAAAGGCTGCTTTTCCAAGAACCAAAGTACTTCGCAGCGCGCAGGACTCAGGCTTTCTAGGCAAGCGTAATTAGAATTCTATGTGGCAGGTCCTGCTCGCCCTTTGCTTCTTATTCTCCGGTGCAACCAGTTTGGTCCTAGAGATCGTCTGGGCCAAGAAACTTTCCTATATCCTTGGGAATAGTCTCTATGGCAGTTCCACTGTTGTGGCGTCCTTCATGGCAGGATTGGCACTGGGCGCCTACCTCTCTCGTCTCCATCGATTCCGCAGATCCTCGCCGATTCGGCTCTATGCACATTTACAAATTCTAATCGCCATTGGCGGATTTTTATCGATCCCCCTGCTCGACATATTTGAGCCAGTCTTCGCTTGGATCTATCAAGAATTTTCACAAACACATTCTCTCTTTCTTTTTATCAGATTTTGTGCCGTCTTCGTACTCCTCATGGCTCCAGTCACCCTAATGGGAATGACCCTCCCCGTCGTGGTCGAAGCCATCGATACGGGCCGAACCGGGACAGCTCGATTCGGAGGGCTGCTCTACGGGATCAACACGTTGGGGGCCTTTGCCGGAACCATGACGGCTGGCTACTTGCTAATTCCAGCATTTGGCCTTCGCGGCACAACTCAATTAGCAGCTCTCACAGACATCGGTATAGCCCTAGTCCTCTTGTATCTGAATCAAAATCAGTCAAGGCAGAGCGCGTCAAAGTTCCAAACGAATATACCTAAACCTTCGAGGTCGAGGCGTTTTCGAATCACGCCTATGGATGCCGTTATTCTTATCTCGGGCATGACCGCTATCTCGCTGGAAGTCGTTTGGTTTCGTTATCTCGTAAATATTTTTGGAGCCACGACGTATGCACTAACAAATATGATGGGGGCTTACCTTGTAAGTGTTGCCCTTGGGAGCATCTTCGGAGTTGGCTTACTGCGACGAAATACGAACCGGCTCACCTTACTCATCGTCATGCAGCTCGGAATCTGCTTCGTCACACTCTTCGGAGTTTTTATCTACAATCTTGTCCCGGATCTCTACATCCAAGCCTATTGGTGGCTGGGCGGAAACGCCCGATTTGCAAATCTCATCATTGTTCAATTTGCAGCAGCCCTTGCCGTCGTACTCCCACCGACACTGATTTTCGGCGCCATGTTTCCCGTGTTTCTCGCTTGGAGTCCTGACAAAGAAAAGGCCGTAAGCCGCGTCTACGTCTGCAACACGATAGGCGGTATCGCGGGAAGTCTTCTAACTGGTTTCTTTATCTTGCCAAGTCTCGGATTGGATCAATCCCTACGTCTCTTAGTGACTGCAAATATGCTTCTCGCTTTGGTGCTTATTTTTATGATGCCATCACTTTGGTCAAAGCGAATACTCGCACAAGTTACGGTCGTCATCGCTTTTATCGGGGCCAGTATCGCAGCACCGCACATCGATACATTAGGGCTGAGCCGAGGGATTTTCATGCTCCTTGGAACAGAACAGGGCTACGAAGCCATTTCCAATCACGAGGGTCGCCGGATCTTATATCAGGAAGAAGGCGTCAATGGAACGGTCGCTGTCATCGCGAACGAGTATAAAGAGGGCGGATTAAGCCTCAGAGTATCAGGAAAGCCTGTGGCCGTGACCAATGAGGACAGCCGGCGTCACCTTCTGATGCTGGGACATCTCCCGATGATGTTTGCAAAGACACGAGAGGACGTCGCGGTCATTGGTTATGGGACCGGCAGCACGACTGGCTCCGTCCTTAAGTATCCTGACCTCGGCCGTGTCGATGTCCTTGAACTTGAAAATCGCGTACTTGAAGCGGATCACTACTTCTCACTCAAAACCGGACGGCCCCTGGACGACAAAAGAACTCGGGTATACCCGGAGGATGGCCGAACCTTCCTCACGTACACGGACCGCAAATATGATGTCATCACATCGGATCCCATCAGCCCTTGGATTGCGGGTGCCTCAAGCCTTTATTCATCTGATTTCTACATGCGAATCGTCGAACGCCTCAAGCCCAACGGCATTTTCTGCCAATGGCTGCAGATGGGAGACATGTCGCCCGAGACCTATCAAGGCGTGATTGCGACTGTCGATGCGTCTTTCAAGAATGTAGCCATCTTTGTTCACGGGACTGACTCTGTGATCCTGGCAAGCCAGCAACCTCTCACCCTACCCTGGGAAAAGCTTGTCGATTTTTTTGAGGTTCCTTCAATTTCTGAGGAATTAGCCAGCAACAGCATCAACCAACCCGTCGAGCTTTTGAATCTATTCATGACTGGTCCCGATCAGGTGACCCGTTATTCGTCTTCGGCAAAGAACCAAAATAACGATAATAACGTCTGGCTTGAGTATCAAATGGCCAAAGAGGTCGAAAGCCCTCTTGGGCCCGAAGTCCTCGACGTCACCATGAAGAGCCTCGCGGGTAATCGAATGAATGAAATTCTTAAAACCTTTCCAGGCTTACCCGTAGAATCTGTAGCTGAGCATTTAGTAAAATTTCCACCCCTTCAAGCATCGATCGTGCATCCGTTGATTTACAGGGATATCCAAAGCGCAGTACCGATGGACCTTCCCTTCGAGGCCTGGTTTCAAAAGAGACTCACTCTCGAGCGTAAACAGTTCACTTTCGCCCGACAGTGGCAAGCCGCCCGAAGGGCGCTTCGCAGTAACTCTCTGCAACGGGCTCGCTCTATCTATGAAAAATTATTAAGCGACGTGCTTTTGCCCAGCTACTACCAAATTGGACTTGAATACATATACACCTGTCGAAAAATGGGTGACGACGACAAAGCTCTAGCCTTCTCTCAGCGCCTCCAATCCATGAGCCCCGCGCTGCCCGACGCTTACAAAGAAGAAATAACGATCAGCGGAGCCACAGGTGTATCGCTTGACCGGATCGTCCAACGGGCGCGATTATTCATCCCTGACTTCAAGCCCTAAGAAAAACTCAGATGAGCCTCATGTGGCCCTCTAGACTCGCCCTCTGAGGGCGACGGACCTTAAAGACTGGCTGCCAAGGCCCTTGTGCCGGCTAACATTTGTTTAAAACTGGGGCGAAGCATGTTGGCTGTCTGATCCGGGCTGGCAAAAGTACAAATGACGAGATTTTGGGCCCGGTTGACGTAAATCACTTGCCCATGCACACCCATCGCCTGACGTTCGCCCATTGCCTGATCGAAATTCCACCAGAAACTGCGGTAGCCGGTGAAGCCTGGAATGTATTTCTCATGAGTGGGGTCGGTATTGATCCCCGCCGCTGCCGCGGATAAATCTCCATCGGTCAATTGATATGTATCCGCCATCCAGTCTTGGGGGGCAATCCGTGTGTCTCCTAACCTTCCGTCCCCAAGTGCCATCATTCCAAAACGCGCCGCATCGCGTAGGGTTGTGTTAAACCCGCCCGTAGAAATCGGAGTAAAGGCGACATCGGTTGTAAAGACAGCATCATGCTCACTTCCCAGCGGCGCCCATATTTTCTCGCGAATATAATCTTTGAGAGGTTGCCCCGTCACTCGCTCCACGAGCCAGCCGATCACATCTACATTGGGGGATTGATACTGAAACTCCGCGCCCGAAACAGCGCCCGAAGCCTGTCTGAATTGCGGGAGCATGTCACGTACGCCGCGTGGCATATCGCTTTTAGCCGGGTCGATAGCCAAAAGCTCAAAATCAGCCAGAAACCCCAAGCGCCTAAAATATTCCAAATGAACGCTGCCTGGAGTCATATCTTCATAATCTTCTTCATAGTTAAGAGCGGTTGCCATATTTAAGGCGTCACGAATACTGACCTCTTCAAAGACGCTTCCCTCCAATTCCGGCAAGTACTGCGCTGGCTTCGCGGTCTCGTCGATTCCATGCTCGGCTGCAGCAATTCCATAAGCGGTGGAAATCAGTGACTTTGTCATAGATGCCCAAAGGTGATGATCGTGAGCCCGAAAGTGATCAAAGTAACTTTCGTATAGAACCTCTCCGTCCTTGATCACCAAATAACCATCCACAGATTCCTGATTCATCGCATCGCCCAACCGGATCGACCGTCCTTGATCCTCATACACGAAATTCTCGATATCGCGCGAGGAGCCACTCGTCAGTTCAAAAACTTTCTCTCCACGTGGGATCATCACGCTGGGTAAAATCGAAAAATTCCGCAGAGACCAGCGAATATTCTCGGGTGAACGCCAACCTGTGAAGGAAGCGGTTTCAGGAGTTTCGCGCGAGGGTGTCGTCATTGTCTGCTCCATGGTATGAAAAATGCTCATTCTTTAAAATGTCAGTGCTTTTTTGTGGAGACCAAGTCAATCAGCTCGAGCTTCATTGTATCGCCCTTTCAACGTTTTCTATTTGAGACACCCAAAGAAGACAAGGTGAACGCCTCGGAGGGATCAGAGTCAACTCGGGACTCAAGAAGAGGTACAGCCCGACTGAGATCTCCTTCGTTCTCTCTGGGAGTGGGCTACGCTATTGTTGCGAAAACCATAAACCTTAGAGCCGCACTCATAAGCAGGAATAAAATCCGATGACTGTTAAAATTCAATTAACAGATAGCAATCTGGCCAATAAAAATAAATCGGTTTGCACCGATACGAGTTGTTGCCCACCGAAAACCCCTGTCGTTCGCGTGGCTCCGAAAATTAGTCGAAACGATCCTTGTCATTGCGGCAGCGGTCGAAAACACAAAAAATGCTGCGCCTAACCCAACAGCCCCCTCACACTCAAAAAGGCCCACCCGGCAAGAATTGCCAATCAAAAATTGACCGTGGACGAACCCAAAAGTGAACCAATAACAGCGTAATTGACATGCAGTCACTCCGCATGGATCACGGGGCTGGTCTCTGCGAGCGGACGGGCCTTTGCATTGCGCGCAGAGCGCGCGACAGGGTAGAGATCGACTTCGAGCTTTACCCCCTTTTAAAAACCTTGGAAAACTTAAAATTCTTAGATAAGTGAGCATTCCTATGATGAAGTTATATGGAGCCAATGCGTCTCCGTTCGTCCGCAAGGCCATGGCTGTCTTGGCGATCAAGCAGTTGCCGTACGAGCATATTCCCTCCATGCCTTTCTCAGGCGATCAGGAACTGGCTAAGGTCAGCCCGCTCAGCAAAGTACCGGCACTGGTCGACGGTGACCTCAACATCGCTGACTCTAAGGTCATCTGCCGCTACCTCGAGAGCGCCTACCCCGAAATCCCGGTTTATCCCGCCGGTCCTCAACAACGGGCGCGAGCCGACTGGCTTGAAGAATACGGGGGCACCGTGTTGGCCGAATCGGCGGCCGGTATCTTCTTCCAACGCTTTATGGTCCCCAACGTCTTCAAGAGGCCAGTGGACGAGGAAGCCGTAAACAAAATTATTAATGAAAATTTACCTCCCATCCTGGATTATCTTGAGGGTCAGATACCGGCAGAAGGTTTCATCTTCGGTGATCTCACCGTGGCCGACATCGCCTTGGCCTCTCCCTTCGTCAATGCTGGGTATGCCCAGTACTCCATTGACGCGTCACTGTGGCCAAAGCTTTCTGCTCTAGTGGAAAGAGTCAAAGCACACAGTGTCATGATTCCGCTGCTAAAAGCTGAAGCGGCAATGTTTGGCGGCTAGCCGAAATAGCGGATCTCTAAGGGGTGGCCGCGGAAAAGGAAGCTCCCATAAGAAAGGGACAATGTGGTTCGTTAAGACCGCAACTGACCTCCAGCCATAAACGATTCACGAACGAGTCAGAGAGGCCCATCCATATCTCGATGACAGACTCAAAGCCACATACAAAGGCGTTGATCACCGTGAACCAATGGATCGAAACCGTGGTCATCGGGCTCAATCTCTGCCCCTTCGCAGGCCCGGTCGTCCAAAAAGGAGGCCTCCACTTACAAATCTGGGAAGGAGAGCAGCTAAACGACCTAGTGGAGGACGTGAAGCTCGCCCTATCAAGCCTTGCGGTCGCTGGCCCCGATCACACACGGATTATCGTGCTCACCGAAGCCTTGGCTGACTTTGGCGACTTCAATGACTTTCTCGGAATTCTCGACGCCGTCATCGAAGACATGGAATTATCTGGAACCATTCAAATTGCATCTTTTCACCCGGAATACCGGTTTGCCGAACACGCACCCGATGATCCCGCCAACTACACCAACCGAGCCCCCTACCCGCTCATTCATTTGCTCCGCGAGAATGATGTGAGCCGTGCCGTAGACAACGCCAGAGATACTCTCCAGATCCCCATTCGAAATGTGACGTTGATGCGCAAGCTAGGCCGAGAGCACATATTGAAATTGTTAGACGCATGTCAAAAAGAAGCGGGCTCCTAATCTGTCTCTCCCCATGGCCAACATCGCCATTCTCTATTCTTGAGAGAGAAACTGAACAAAATAAGAGATGCCTCAATAGGCCGTCGCCAGTTCCCGGACCTCGGCTTCCAATGCACCGCCCTCAAAATGCGCGACCTCACTCTCTTTGACCTTCAAGTAGGCCTCGGCAAGTTCGGGTCCCAACACTTCAAGAAGCACATCATCAGAGCGCAAGCACGCGAGGGCTTCCGATAGGAGGGACGGCAGACTCTCGATTCCTCGCTCCTGCCTCTCTTCCTTGGCCAGTGAGCCAGCGTCTTCCATCACCGGCTCAGGCAAGGTCAAACCCCGCTCAACCCCGTCTAACCCGGCACCCATGACTGCGGCCAAAGCGAGGTACGGGTTGGCCGACGCATCCACTACTTTGAGTTCGATGTTGGTGGGGCCCCCTCTTCGCGCGGACGGAACCCGGAGCGCCGCCTCTTTATTATCGTATCCCCAGATTTGGTAGGCCCCTGCCCAGGCCCCCGGTCGGATCCTTCGGAATGAGTTTGGGCTGGGCGTTGTCAACGCGCACAGCCCCGGGAGGTGTTCGAGAATCCCCGCCAAGAAAGAGGCGCTGAGTTCACCGAGAACAGGGCCTTCTGCCGTGAGGTTCTCCGCCTCTTGAAAAAGACTGAAGTGTAGATGCCAGCCGTTTCCCGCCTCCTCTTCGAAGACAAGCGGAAGACAGGTTCCGATCAGTCCGTGACGCATGGCCACAGCGGAAATCGTCTCTCTTACGGTCACAAACTGATCGGCCGCCAAGAGAGGCGAGCCGTGCTCGGTCACGATCTCAAATTGGCTCAGCCCCGCCTCCTTCAACATCGACTCCACCGCGATGCCCTGTTGTTCAAGGCTCCGAGTCATCTCGTCGAGGACAGGACCAGCCGCATCCAGCCCATGACTGGATGCGTAATGAGAGCTTTCAAAGTGCGAAAGAATCCCATCTTTTTCTCGCAGGAGCATAAACTCGTGCTCAAACGCGGCCTGCATCGTAAGGCCGCGTTCGGACAGACGATCAATTTGCCTCTGCAGCGCAGCCCGCGGGCAATATGCCCATGGCGATCCATCTTGTGAAACAAAAGAACCCATAACGGCTCCATGCTCCGGCTCCCAGGGAAGCACACGAAAACTTTCAGCATCAGGGAGCAGCCAAACTTGACCAACCGGACCAATAGGCAGCCCTGCGGCCACCACATCCTCATGAACGGGTACGGCTTGAGCCCCTGTCGCCAGGCCCAGCCCCTCCTGAGCCATCTTCGCAATGCGAGGCGCTCGAATGGCATGGACCCGGTAGACGCCTGCATTGTCAACCCAGCCGAGACGGAGAAACCGAATCTGTCTCTTCTCCAAAATGTCTACAAGATCTTGAATCACTTCAGGCATGTCCGTTGAAACACTCCTTGAGAAACCAAATCTCGCACCCTGCCGAAAGGCTTTGAGTCACACGGCTCCGACATCTAAGATAGAGCTTTAACTCGATCTCTTCGACCTTTCGACGAGGCTCTCATACAGATCTGCTGACCGTAAAGAGAAACCCCACACACCGTGCATGGAACCTGAAGCTTTCTGGCAACTCCACCTTGCCCACCTATAGTCAGAAGGGCGCAGGGATCGTCACAAAAATCTTAAAGTCAGCGTTACAAAAAAACAGGGGCCTACGTTTTATGAAGAGCAGCTTAATCCTTGTGTTGTGCTTTCTCTTCGCTTTTGCTTGTGCGGACACGCGATTTGTTTCCGACATCCCCATGCGACAGGTCGCGCCTGGCTCTCGTGTGGGTGTTCAGAACACAGATTCAGGGTTCCGAATGCGTGTAGAATACATTGAGAAGAACGAAGCTATCCATCGGGTCATCGAGCATTGCGAAATCGAATTAATCAGCTTCGCCGAGCAATATGCGGCCACATATCCTAGAAAAATCGAACCCATCCAGAAAAATGACATCAAAGTTTCCATCATGAGACTGCCCTCCGGCGTCCGAGGTGGCTCCTGCGAAGCCACCACCCGGGTCAAATGGGCCGCAGAGACAGCCTCCGCACCGCCCGAATAGACCAGGCTTGGGTCCAACCCGCCCACCCCCTCGAAAACCGTCGGGAAGGCCTTGCAGAAGTGCGTCTCTATCCGGTTGGAACTTCGGCCCAGGGAGGTAAGGCCTTCTCGCACCGTCAATGCCGGGGGGGCAACGAATTTGTGTCATCTGCCCGCTGACAATACTTTGAGCATTTCCCCCAGATCAGCGCCTTGCTGCACGGAGAGTTGTGTCCACATGCGGGGCGAGCTAAACAGCGGAAGCTGAGCCGGGTTTGCCCCGGCGGAGACTCTCCGTGAAAGACGCATCCGAACTCATCGATCAATTCGCGAACCGCAGGGGCGGCGATCCAGACGTCTGGAAAGAACTCCAAGCCTGGATGAAAGCTGAGCTTCAGACGGATGACGCAGGAGCACTGCAGGCGGCTTTTCCGCGTCTCGTGATCCCCGGGCTGGACTACACCACGGCGGTTTCTCTGCAGCGCACGCTCAAGCGACTGCGTGCCAAAATTAAGCACACGGGGCAAGCCCCTAAGCTCGCCATCCTTGGGGGGTACACCACGGCTCCCCTCGCCGGCCTCGTCGAGTTGTACTTAAGCGCCGGTCAAGTCGCTCCCATCGTCTATCAGTCAGACTACGGCACATGGCGGCAGGAGGTCCTCGACCCCGATTCGGAGCTGTATCGATTCGCTCCAG
The DNA here is from genome assembly GCA_002691205.1 of Deltaproteobacteria bacterium. Lineage (GTDB taxonomy): Bacteria > Myxococcota_A > UBA9160 > UBA9160 > UBA4427 > MED660. The sequence continues at coordinate 79,597 of NZHD01000061.1, read as the reverse complement.
ACTTTTTGATCATCACAGGAACCTGGCGCGATGCAGGACACGTACCTAGCCTTTTGGATTCACCGGAGCTGGTCGCAGAGAAGGTCCAGGCGGAGGTTGGGGATTGGCAGGAACTTTGGCGCATCGCAAATGAGCGTCTCGGTTGCCAGATCATTCAATGCAACTTCGCTCTGCCTCCAGCCAGACCACTGGGAAACCACGATGCACGCCATGCCGCTGGCTTTGGGCGTTATCTCGCCCGCGTCAACGACGGACTGCAGGATGCGGCTGGACCCAACGTCACCGTGCACGACGTGGATTCACTCGCGGCGAACGTCGGCCGCTGGGAATGGCACGACGAACGATTTTACAATCAAGCCAAACTACCCTGTGCACCGGAGTGTCTCACCGAGTATGCGCACAGCTTGGCATCGCTCGTGCTCGCGCAACTCGGCCATTCGCGCAAGTGCCTAGTGCTCGATCTGGATAACACTCTGTGGGGCGGCGTCATCGGCGACGATGGCCTGGGCGGCATTCAGTTGGGCCAAGGTGAGCCAGAAGGTGAAGCCTTCATTGCGTTCCAACGTTACGCGAGGGCATTGCGTGAGCGCGGTGTGCTCCTCGCGGTGTGCAGCAAAAACACTGAGTCGATTGCGAAGGAGGTCTTCGAGAAGCACACCGAGATGGTGCTGCGCCTGGACGACATTTCGTGCTTCATGGCCAACTGGGATGATAAGGCGACAAACATGAGCCGTATCGCGGCGCAGCTGAACATTGGTTTGAACTCCCTTGTTTTCGTGGACGATAACCCTGTGGAGCGAGCCATCGTACGCCAACTGTGCCCCGAAGTGGCCGTGCCTGAAATGGATAAAGATCCGGCGAACTATATCCGCGATGTAGATAGGCATCGTTATTTCCAAGCTGTATCGCTCAGCCCGGAAGACCTCAAGCGTACCGAGTTTTATCAAGCCTCGGACGCTCGGCGCGCCCTCGAAACCAGCGCCAGCGACCTCAACGGATTTCTAAAATCACTGGAGCTCGTCGCGACTCTCGACCACGTTCAGCCAATGAACCTCGAGCGCTGCGCTCAGCTTATCAACCGCTCAAACCAATTCAACCTCACAACCCGCCGCTACTCGGCCGCCGAGCTAAGTGCGCTGTCTAAGGATCCACACTGGTTCACGCGCACCGTATCACTCAGCGATCGCTTCGGAGACAGTGGCCTGATCAGCGTGGTATTAGCCCGGATCGAGGATGACTCTATGCTCATCGATACCTGGTTGATGAGTTGCAGGGTCATGAAGCGCGGCGTCGAAGACTTCGTCCTAAATGATCTGGTTCGAGTGGCCACGGAACGCGGTCTGACCCGTTTGCTTGGAGAATATCGCCCTACTGAAAAAAATGGTATGGTGTCGCAGCATTACGAAAACCTTGGTTTCGAAGCTCGCGGCGAGAATGAGCCTGGGGTGACCCGCTGGGAACTGTCTCTGACGGCCCCTTTGACTCCAAAGCCAAATCAGATCCAGGAGGTCCGAATCGTTGGACATTGAAGTTGAACTGCAGAGCGTGTTTCGTGAGGTATTTGACGCGGACGACTTGTGCATCGATCGTGCAACCACCGCAACCGACGTCGAAGGTTGGGACTCCATGGCGCAAATCAATCTCATCGTGGCCGTCGAAAAACATTTTTCGGTAAAGTTTCCCGCAGCCGAATTGAGTGAAATGCGCCAAGGCGATGGAAATGTGGGGATACTATTAGACCTGCTTTCTGCAAGAGTGGAGGCCACCCATTGATCCGTCGCCTATCCCGTCGCTTCTCGCACCGCGGTAGGCTTGGGAGAGCGCTCTACAAGCGCTTCGGCGGAGCGAACGGCTTCGAGTGGGCCGAGCATCTCCGCGCGACGACCGACCTCTATCACTTGGGCAAGGACTGCTCGATCTTACCCTCGACCAAGATTATCGAACCGGAATACACATGGATAGGCGACCGAGTCTGCCTTGGAAGCTGTACCTTGATTTGCCATGATGGCGCGGCCCAAACGATCAACCGCCGCCACAACGTATCCATCGATCGCATCGGTCCGATTATCATTGAGGACGATGTTTTCGTGGGAGAGGACGCGATCATCTTAGGCAGCACCACCATCGGAGAGGGCTCTGTGGTCGGGGCTGGCTCCTTGGTCCGTTCAAGCGTTCCGGCGGGCAGCGTGGTGGCTGGAAACCCCGCCAAGGTCGTCGCCAAAGTTGAAGATGTCGTCCGCTTCTGGGAAGCGGATACACTCGCCATGCCTTGGCGACACCTTATCGAACAGCGCGAAGGGGCCTTTGATCGCAACCTTGAGCCAGAACTCAAGCGCATGCGGCAAGCGCATTTCTTTCAGGGCAAACTAAAGCGTCCTTAGCCACCTCGAGATGATGACCTAACAACCTCCGTCGATGGAAGATAAGTCTCCTCACGACCGGGACAAGCCACAAGGCACTAGCGGTTGTGAAGGGAATTTGGCTTTATCACTTGTGGTTCATCTGCGAATCAACAGACCGCTGCGCTACGGAGCTTCAGGACTACGTCTACAAAACGGCCTGCTCCGTGCGGGACTGCGACGCCGTCAATTCCTCTAAAAATTCAGATCGCCACAGGAAATGAGTGCACGCCCCGTTTTCATTGGTATCCAAAAGATTTTAAATCTATGCCTATTTTTTCTGAAGCCAGACTGTTTCCGCGAGAGTAGTAGTCGCCAATGACCCGAACAACTTCTTCGTGATTGGCTTTGGCTTTTCGTTCTTGCCATTCTCTGGGCACGAACCGCTCCGATCCCTTTCTTATTTTTCCAGCAACCCGGTTCCTAATTCTGTACGAATTTACAAAGGGATCCTGATAAGTGTCTACGAATCGATTGTAGATTCGTCGTAGCTCTACGGTGAACGCACTGGATGCGGCGTTCTCTACCTGATTAACATTTGAGGCAATCGGAACCACTCCGGAGAATTCGCTCAATCTTTTTAAAAATTCGGCAGAGTTCTTACTCAGCAACTCAAGCGGCAGTACCAAAACAGAATTCTTCCCAAAAAGACTTTGATATCGATCAATCACGTGATCGTATCTGAGGAAGTCTCTATTAAACTGTGACGCAAATCCGGGACGACGAGGGCCTTCTCCCAAGTACTTACTCAGATCATACCACCCCCCCTGCACTACGTACTGCTGGTATGTTGAAAGGATCATGGACACCTGCTCTCTCACGAGCAGCAAAATTTTAGCGTCTGGAAAGGTCCGCAAGATACGATCGCTTACTTCATACCCGTAGTACTCCCTGTCTCGATTGAATGCGTTGCCCGTAAGATATTCATGGGAGATCACCGCCCTAAGCCCTTTCTGCTCCGCCTCCTCCATCCCACTTTTAAAGAGAGACAAGGCCTGCTCAGGTGCAAAGGTGTAGCCATCGGATATGATGAAGGCTTCTACAGCGTCAGCCGAAGAAATTGACCAAGGGGCATGAAAACCGTTGCTCTCAATAAAGACTCTTTTTTGTAAAAAAGTAGAGCCAGCCTTCGGAAATCCAATGTGAACGAGTGGCGAAGCCATTTCGCTTTTTGTTTTCATTTTTGCATCTCTAAGAAAGTCACTTGACTCCTGAACAAGTCTAAATCTTTAATCGATGTTCTGGCAAGAGCCAACACAGTCTCTCTAACTGAGTTGACATCGAAGCGCTCACACTTTCCGATTCAGCCGCGAAACACCACCCTTTCCTGACAACTGCGGCCGATGAGAATCAGGAATTCCTAGTCTACACCTTGAGCGATCTCCAGCACAAGCTGAGGATTCGACAATAGCCGTAACTCTCCATCCACTGTCGACATATACGTCTTCGAAGAAAATAGGGACGCAGTCGACCAGACCCAGCCCCCTCAAGAAGTCTGAGTCCGGCCGATCCCAGACCCTTGACTCACTCCTCACCAGAGACCGACCGTGGGCCACTTCCTATGGGAGAATTTTCGAATTCTCCCGATCCGGACTCATCCACACTGATTCGGACTGCACCGCGCAGATGCCAGCGGACTTGAATCAATCGAGCCAAAGGCTCTCTATCTCACCCAACGGTGTTGTCTGACCGCCCTGCCCCCTGGGCCTGGCCTGAAAGAGGGGATGTGTCGCCCACCGCTTGAATTCTAAGTCCAGCAGCAATTTGCTAGGGTCACCGCATGCCAAAACCTGTTTCTCGGAAGGAAGCGACTGCCCGTAACCGTGAAAAACTTCTCGATGCCGCCGCCAAAGTCATCGGAAAGTCAGGTCTCGTTGGCGCCTCTCTTCAAGAAATCGCGGCCGCTGCTGGCTTAACTAAAGGAGCGGTCTATTCCCAATTTGATTCAAAAGAAGACCTGCTCATCGAGTTGCTCGATCGACGCTTTGAAATCGGCCACACACAGCTCCTTGAAGTGCTTTCTGGAGACACGCCCATGATGGAGCGGCTCGTCCAACTTGACACATGGCATCGAGGCGAGCCCGGCAGCGGGCGCCTTTGGGCCACCCTTGAGTTAGAGTTAAGCATCGCTGCCGCACGACAGCCCAAGCTCCGTCGAAAACTGCGCACTCGACAACGCCGATCTCGAGAATTTCTGACCGAGATGATTGAAAAGGTTGCGGCGGAACACGACCTCACCCTGCCCCTTCCACCCGCCGACTTTGCAGTGGTGCTCTCGGCACTGAGCGACGGACTCTTGGTCCACTGGCTTAATGATGCCAAGGCCATTCCCGACAATCTCTTCGCACGGTTCATCATTTCCACGGTGCTGTCTGCATCTCAAAACAAGGACAGTTCTCTTTGACGCAGTGGTATGATCCAAGAAATTGCACGACAGAACACGAAAGACAAGTCAACGCTGTAGGGCGAAACAAACCCACGGGAGACATTGGCGCAATGCAGCTCATGACGACTTGGAAGGACCCACACTTCGACCCCGCACAGTCCGCGTTCTATTACGTTCGTGTTCTCCAGAACCCCACGTGTCGATGGTCAACCTATGACGCCTTGCGCCTTTCGCGCGAGCCCGACCCACGCGTCCCTGCAACACTGCGTGAACGGGTCTGGTCATCGCCGATCTGGATCGACGCCTCTTAGCGGGATCGGGCAAAACCTCAAGGTGTGAGAAGACGTCCTGCTCATTCAACGCACACGCCGTTCTCGCCTAAGACATGAGCGCACTTTTAAGTGACGTTTTCGTCCGATCCCCTCTCGGTCAGCGCATCGGCCTCGGTCTCTTCGGTCTTTCGATGCGCCGCCGGGTCCTCTGAGTCGCCACGCACTCCCCGCCGTCATCGCTCTACGTATTATGAATGATCTGGACTTCATCGTCGATTTTTGTTCGAAGCGCACTGAGCTCGGAGTCCAAAACGTTGCAGCGGATCCCCAATACATTCGCGATGGTTTCGAAGCGCCACCTCCAGTCCAGTCGCTCCAACGAACGCAGGTGGTTAAGCGCTGCTCGATCGGGACTCCAGCTGGCCAAGGCCTCTTCGATAACATCAAGACCTTTAGAAAGGTCCGTCGTGGTGAGCTCAAGGAGAGCCTCAGGCCACAGAACTGAATCGACTAACTCGGTTTTAGGCGCCACGCCCGCGACAATCGTTCCCGACGCTACAGCGTCCAACCAGCGTCCAGTAATGTACTCGCGCGTCGGATGAGTTTGAATGCTGGGGCTGACCGCATTTGAAAAACTCAGACTGAACTTCGCTCGCCCCATTGTGTGCGTGAGAAATCTTTGGTTCTCCGTCGCATCTTCTTTCCTCTCTGGCCGGCCCTGAAATGCAATGCCCCGTCGTCCGCACGCCACCTTTGTTCTGGCATCGTCTTCCCAATCCGAGGGTTGTCGCCCCACGCGCAATAAGTCGATGTCGCGGTTAGCGTTGTTCGAGCCCAGCCGAAGCACATCGCTCCCCCAAGGCAAGCATGTCACCGAGGCGCTCAGCTGTCTCCGCCATTGGACCACATCCTCGGGTTCAGTCACGAAAACATGGTCAAAATGCCGACTAAAACGGGTAAAGATTGGAGCTTCATCAACCCAAAATGAATCAAAAATCCACGGAACGATCCTTGCGTATTTGAACTTCCACAAGTCGAGGCTCAGCAATGAATCCAAGTCGGCCGGTGATGCACAAACAATCAGGCACACGTCCGGTCCCGTCCTCTGACGCCGGCTGAGAATTGCAAAAAGTTTTTCCAGATATCCCACATTGCGTCGAGGCAATCGAACCAATTCGCCTCCCAGGCACTCGGCCGCAAGGCGAACCATGTGAAAAACCGGATGATATCCAAACCCTCCTCCCGCCGGATCTCGGTAGACGACGCGTACGCTCATTTCTACTCCTGAGGTTGTGGACGTGGATGACTGAATGCCTAACAGCCCACCGACAATAGGAATCACAGATTCAGGCTACCAATAGGAGACGGACAAGTCGACTGTGCAGCTCAAACGGCCCCCAACACTGAGCGCAAAATTCAATTTCAAAAATTAGGACAGGGCCTCCCCCGAGCGGGCTGCTTGCATGGGCGGGAACTTCTAATTGAGCATGGCTTCTCAACTTAGACCCGTTCTCTTGATCCCCTCACCGCTCTACGCGCACAGGTCAGGTGAAACACTCAGTCAAGTTCGTCGCAAACTATTATTTTCCGGATGCACAAAAAATAAAAAATTGCGCAACTTCATCTCGACTCTCCGGTTGGAATGTAAAAGCTCTTGAGAAATTGAACAGTGCTTTGCGGAGAATACGTGGGGACAAATCCCACAACCACTCGACTCAGGATGACCCTGCAGCGAGAAGAGGAGAATGAGCATGCGACGATTTAACCTAAGACTTCGTTTTTTCCCGGCCTGCATGGTGGCTTTGGGAATGGCCATAGCCGGGGGCGCGGATGTGCCCGCAGCGGCAAAACAACTCGATGGTGGCGTGCGTTCTGCCCCGGCGAGGGGGGGAGCACCCGTGGAGCAAGCCGATTTTAGTCTCGCCTATGAAGGCGGGGATTCCATCGACGTGATCGTGTCGCGGATCGAGACCTATCAGGAGGAAAACCGAAAAGTACTCTCGGCTCAAGTCGAAACGGACTTGCCCGCCCGTTACGAACTCTTTGCGGAACAGGACGACGAAGGTGCCATCCAGGTCGTCCTTTCGGATACGGAAGGATTCGTGCACCGGATCGCTCTCGGGCACTCCGAATTTTCTTACCGTTATGACGAGGGCGAAACGGTGCATTCGGCGATGTGGAAGCAACCCAAGGGGGACCTTCTGGAGCTAGCGGATCAATACGTTGCGGACGAGCGAGCGGGCGATCTGGGCGGGCCATTTAGTAAGGCTCCGCTTCACCGACTGGCTCTTCGCACCCTGACGAAAATTGAAAGACAACGCGGAACAGGAATTTCAGTGGATCGACTGGTGGCAGCCACCGCAATGCTCAAAGTCTGGTTCCAGTCAGAAACCGAAGAACCCATGCGAACGGAGTGGGAATCGCTCGGCCTGCAGAGGCTCACCGAGCTTGAGCGGGGAGAATACTACTCGTCACTCGTACAGGAACAAGAAATGCGGAGTGCCCTCTCCAAAAGGGTCGAGGTCGCACCGCTCGATGTAGGATTGGCCCCGAACAACCGGCCCGATGTCGTGCCTGGCGGTGGAGACCCCGAGGCATGTGCGATCCGGGTGGGGCGCGAGGTTCGCGCTCAAGGACGATCACTTTCGTCAGCGGCCCTTCAGGATGCGGTGCAAAAAGAAGTGGGCAAAAAATGCGGCTGCGTGGTCCCACGCCCCGGTAATGCAAGTATCGCCGGCGCTTCGATGTCGGTGATGGGCGCCACTGCTTCGATTCAACTGGCCAACGTGACGGTCCAAGCGCTGTGTACCCCCGACAGCTCCCTGGCAGTGGATGCTACGGGCGGCAACATCCAATCGCTCACGACTGACCCGAGCAACTGCCCGCCGGGTTCAGACCCGTGGGGCGGAACAGAGGTCATTGAAGTGGCCTTTGACTACAGCGGGCACGCCAAGGTCTTCCCAAATAAGACGTGCTGCCACAACGGTCCCACCGATAGTGCGACCTCCGCAAAAGCCTCGATTGCTTTTGGTGGCGAAAATGCGTCGATTCAGGGGCCAGTCGGGAGCGGCGATTGGATTCGCGGGGAGTCGATCCTAGAGGCAACGGGACGGGTCTGCTACGAGGATGACCTTATCTTTGACGATGTACTTAGTATCGCAGTCGAAGGCACCTCCCGAGCATTCGGTTCCTAATGCAGGCGCTGTAGCTGCGTCGATCTCCACCGCACGATGAACACCAAAAAGTGTTTGCATACTCATGGCTTCCAATTGGCCATGCCTGATTCAAAGGATCGTTAAAAAAGTAACGCCCTCGGCGCTTTTCGCTGAGGGCGTTTTCATTTGGAGTATTGAGTCAGAGGAAATCATGTCCTTTAAAACTGTTCGTTCCACTTTTTTACGGTCTAAAAAACGGCGTATTTAACCCAAAAAGAAGATCACGAAGGACCTGAAGGGAAATAGGCCATAGAAGCTCCCGCATCGGGGCTTTTTAGACGTATCGGAATGGACCGACACAGCGCTCCCTGAGCAACGCGTCGTCTAGCCGACAAGTTCCGACCAGCGATCGAGATCAATTTCGATCAGCTCGATCAGTGTGCCATCGGGGTCCCGGCAAACCGCAATCTTTGCGGATCCCCCCTCCCCGAGCTGCGGCGAGGAAAGAAACTCGACTCCGTCGTTGGTCAGCCGCGCGTAGTCTTGATCAAGATTTTGAGAGGCAAGACAGATCCGCACGATCCCTCGGTCGCGGGTGGTCAATGGCACCGAGCCAGCGGGTCCCAAAAGTTCTGTCAGATCAAGCATCGGAAACCCCTTCCCCAACTGCATAATGCAGGCACGGCCCGCGACCGGAGTTTCAAGACCCAGCGCCGCTGCGCTTGATTCCGATAGGGGCTGTTTCGGGGCTTCCTGGCTGAGGGCCAGATACGGAATACCGGGCAGAAGGACGGAAAACCCTAACTTCTCATAAAAAATGATCGCCGCATCGAGATCGCTCACGTTGACATTGATATGGCCCCAGCCCAGGCGCACTTCTTTTTGACCCATAGGAATCTCCCGAACCTCAATGATGACCCGCCAAAAGTCTGGCCGGCAACACGAAGGCCTTTTCTCCAACCACTGCCCCCACGACTCCATCCAGTCGACTTGAAGATTAGAAAAGTAAGCGATTCAAGTGGGATTGAGCAAGCTGTGGAATCAGTCTCGGCCCCAAATGCCTCTATGGCGAGCAGAGCCCGGGGACGACATCAATTCGTTTTCCTTCACAGGAACGCAAGTACACCCTACGGCATCGAGCACCATGTCTTCATGAGCTTGGCCGTAGTCTCTGCACCGGCTTGGCCGAGAAGCGTGATGAAGCCCCACGAGCTCCGATTCGATCCACGGGGTATCGATCAGGACTCGTCCTGGACACGATGTTTATTGCGCGTCGTGAGCCAGGGCATCACTCGTCCGGCCAGATTGAGAACGACCCGGTCGACGCCCATGAAGGCGCGCAGCCAGGGCTGCTCGGGTCGGCCCGCAAAGGAGGTCACATGCGCGTGGGCGATGCCGCCTGGCGCATGTGGGCTGAAGTAGTAGTTCGATACGCAGCGCCGTGCCGCTTCGGCTTCGATGCGATTCACCGAGTGCCAGCTCGTGCGATGGGTCGCCATCACGACCAGCCGGTTAAAACGCGCGGGCAGCGGAGTCGGCGTCCGGACCTCAGGATCCCAGAGTTCAAGATCGCCGCCACGGCCTTCGGCCCAGTCGGGTGAAGCGTAGTAGAGAAGATTGAGGACTCGGTAAAGACGATTGTCGCCGTCATGGGAGTTATCGAGATGAGGGTGAAGGAAGTCGCCCTGGGTCATCACGGACAACCCCGAGGCGTACAGTGAAGGATCGGCATCAAGATCAGCGATGGCGGTGATGGCTTCGATGACGCGTAGTACCCGAGCCTCTTGAAAGGCGTAAAGGATCTCGCTGATAATCGGTGCATATTCATCGACTTGAACACCGACGCGTTTTCTCTCGCGCCATGAGTTGCGCTGCATCAGCGTGCCCGGATCGGGGAATGCGCTCGCGATGGCATGCGCCTGCTCGTTCGGGAGGAGATCGTCCACAATGAAGTGACCGATGGGGTCAGCGCTTCTCCAAGCGTCCTGGAGTGCGTCCTGCTCTGCTTCGAGCCGGATGGCCACGTGCTCGCTCAGCTGTGCTCTCGACCAGCTCATGTCGACTCCCGAATAGGCTTTGGCCGGACCGGCCGGTTTGAGCCCAGCCCCCTCATCGGAGAAAGAGATCCTGGGCCAGGCTCTTCACGCCGTAACCATAGTGAGTATAGTGCCCGCGCATGGCCTCGCGCAGGATCGGACCGATTCGTGCAGCGAAGTGCTTCGACATCGCATCGCGTACCCGCGAGTGCTCGATTTTTCGGTCGAGGTGGGCGCGCAGTTTTGGATCGACCCTGTATTCGGGGTGTCCATCGAGGCGTTTTGCGGCTTCTCCGAAGAACCGGTGTGCGTGCTCGAAGGCATGCTCGGAAACCTGCAGGCGAGCCTTTTCGAATTGGGTTCGCAGGTCGAGCAGACCCAGGCCGAACTGATTCTCGTCGTGTAGCCGGTATTCGACGAGATCTTCCTCGATGATGTCGAAGTCCGAGACAGCTGCGACCATGAATGCGACCCACGCGTCGTGTACGCTCCGCAGTCGAGGAAACGGCAGAAGCAGAGGCAGAAATCGACCGCGAAAGGCGAAGGTGTTGCCCGCGGCCACTACGTGACGCATGAAGACGAGCGCTGCATCGCCACGATCAACCATGCGCTGCTCAGCGGGATTGAACCCCTGAGCTTGCCACAGGTCATAGCCAAGCGGTTGGCGTGATCCGTCGACGACGGCGCCATTACAGAAAGCGCCTCCGGTTTCAGGGTGGGCCTCGAAGTGATCGACGATGCGTTCGATCTTCTTCGGGCGCCAGACATCGTCCTGATCTGCGAAGAAGATGAGATCCTGCGTGCATGCTGCAATCGCGCGCTCGAAATTGAGGGTCGTCTGCCCACGCTTTTCATTACGCAGCAGCACGACCTCAAAGGGAACGCGTTCAGCGAAACGCTCGACCCGTGTACAGGTATCGTCGGTCGAACCGTCGTCGCTGACAATGAGCTGGTCGGGAGAGAGGCTCTGGCTCGCCAGGCTCTCGAGCTGTTCGTCGATAAAGCGCGCACCCTCAAAGCTCGCGAGCGCCACCGAGACCGTAGTGCGGCTCTTTGAAGTCTCATTCTGGGATGATCGGTTAGTCATCGACACTCCGCGCGCGGCCAGGGACAGGGCCGTTAGCATAGTCGAAGCCTCCCTGAATCGCGGATGGGATTTTCAAAGGACCATTCTACGCCGTTGGACATGCCCGGGACAGGGTAAACAGGGGGCAAAGGGGCTCCCCTGAGCGGGCGAGGGTCCCCAGCCACCGCGTTACACACCTAGATCGAATCGACAGTCTCCGAAACGTGCTGAGGACTGATTCCTTTCGTTTTCCTTCGCAAGAGCGCAAGCATGCCCAGCGCCGAACCCACCAGGAGACCCGTCCCCGGTTCGGGAATGGGGAGGAACTCCGCCGTGCCCGGGGTCGGGGCATAGAGGACCCCGAAGTCCTGTGCGTTGTCGTCGGTGTCCAGGTCCGCGAAGAAGCGCGCCACACTCGAGCCCGCTCTTGCATCGGGAGCCGAGCTGCCTTCACCCGCGAAGAACTGAATCCCTGAAAACGCGCCGTACCCCACAGCATCGAGCACCGTGTCCTCGGCGGACCAGAGCACCATCGAGTCCGGCCCGTTCTGGAAATCAAACTCCAGAAATAGATCGGCGTTGTCCACGAAGCTCACGCCGCCGCCCGTCACGTCGGCCACCACGAAGACCCCGTTCTCGGGCATCACCCCCGAAAGCACAAGCTCCGTCGTCACCCCACCATCAAAGCCGTTGATGCCCTCAAGCCGAAACCCGTCGAGGGACATCCCCGGCGCCCCCGCCAACTCCACAAAGACCTGGCCGTCGTCACTGCTCTCGGCGTCGTAGAAGACTTCCGAGATCAAGAGCGGAACCGCCTGGGCGGCGCTTCCTGAAAAAAGAAAACCGATAAAAGAAAGAAGAACAAGAGTGCAGCCGTGCCGCACCCCCACGCGATCAAGAGACAAGAACATGAAACCCATTCCTCGGCGGGACCGAAAAAAATAAGGACGCACTCACGGACGAGACGAGGGGGCCTGAAGAAACCAGTCCCCTGCCCTCTCCCCCTCGCTGTGTGAAGCAGCAGAAGAAGATGATGATGAAAGAGAAGAAACCGGGGGTCGCCACGCGCTGAACCAGCCCCCCGTCCAGGCGTCCAGCCCCGCCGCCAACTCCTCGGCGCGAAGCTGAAGCAGGACGGCCTCGGGATCGCTCTTGTCCCCATAGGCGTCGAGGGCCACCAGCGTTCGCCGCCGATCGAAATAGAGTTGGTTCACTTCATCTAAAATATTGTCGCGTAAACTCATGCGCTGGCGCGCCTCTCGTGACAACTCAGGAGCCTCGGGTGGATAAGCCAAGTCAGAAAGATCCCAAGAGAGACTCACAGAGGCTTCAAAGTCCCGAGATCGGGCAAGGCCCCGGTCTCTCAAGTTATGGAGTTCACCGTACGTAAAAGACTGATCTTGATCTTGACGCGAGACTCGGTCATAGGCGGCCCCCGCGTCAATCTTAAGCACCGGCCACCAGGCGCGACGAGAAAGTCCTTTTTTTAAATCGCGGAAGTAGTCCGGACGTAAACCAACATACTTAAGCGCCTGAAGCTGAATCGTACGAAGGAACCGTTGACGTCTCGGTTCAGATTCAGGCAAAATCGAGAGGGATGAAGATGGATCTGCTCTCCGGTGGCCTTCATAAAGCCCCGATTCACCCGCCACGAGGACTTGCTGCCCGTCCTTCGCCATATCCCACATGGGCGATCGCCCGGGTGGACCTTGCGTGCGTGTCCACCGAAGAGGCCATGACTCTGCCTCAAGGAGCCCTTGATCCGTGATCAGCCAGAGGCCCGCGCCGACTTTCATCAAACGTCGAGCGCGACTCCCAGGCAGCCAGACCGGAAAAACGCTTTCCCAACGCAGGCTCCCTTCCACTTGCGCGGGAAGCATGCGGGCTAGCCCCGTCGGATACAGGACCACCACTTCAGACCCGTGAACATCAATAGCAAGGTCCACCGGCCTCTCATCCAGGGGACGCCCAGGGGGCCGAACTCGCTGCGCAGACATGATTTTCAGAGCCCCTGCTGCCTGCTCGACTTGAATTTTCCAGACGTCCGACCGGCCCGTCGCCCAAATTTCCAGTTTTTTATTTTGGTCCATGCCGCCTCGAAGAGCCGCACTGTAAAACGGACCTTGCGGAAGAGGATGGCCCGCCCTCATCCAACGATCTCCACCGAAAGAAATGAAGACTCCGCCTTCACCCACCGCGACGTACCAAAGCCCGCGCGTCTGGACTCGATAGATGGGACGAATCGAATCCCCAACCCCCAACGCCCGCTCTCTGGATTGACCGTCAAGCCCGACGAACCAAAGCCCTCGACCTGTACCCGCCCAAAGCCCTCCTCTCTCGTCGAACGCAAGGTCAAAGACTCGCCCTACATTGATAAATCGAGACGGGGATGTGCCCATCACGGGACCCGAGTCAGCGCTCGATAGCAGAGACAACCCATGCTCTGTGCCTACCGCTCGCTTTCCTCGAAGTTCATCCTGGGCCACCGAAAAAACCGAGCCATCAAGCCCTTCCATGGAAACTTCTCGCCAATCCCACCCATTTAAACGGCCCAACTCTTGAGCCTTCAAAACACCTAAATGGGGATTCATAAATGCACCGGTAAAACAAATCGACGACACCATCAGCAAGAGGCTTTTAACCCTCAACGGCCGATCTGGTCTAAGAGGGTGACCTAGATTCTCGGAATTAAAACGAGGGAGACACCTATGAAAACCATGTCGATCAACCCATGAGTGATTCTTCATTTCATGTCACTAAAGCAAAAGGCATGCCCAACGCGATCCGCAAGTGACACCGACTCAAGCGGCACGAGAAACAAGCTGATTCTCAAAAACTCAGAAAAACAAACTCACGTTCACACAGTCAGGGGGAAGATCCGTGCACTGAAAATAATGCCCTCGCCTCCAACCGGACCATTTACGAGCTCGGGTTCCTGACTCTCTCCCTCGACACTTACACTCAATCATCTGCGGACAAAAGGATTTACCCGAATGAGATGCCTACGACTCCGCCGAAATCGGCCCATCAAGACAAGCCCCTTTGAAAATCCTGTTTGCAACCGATATGCTCGGCAGCCAAGCGGGAGTTCGATTCCTTCGAAACTTTCAAATAAGCCTCTGCGGGGAATACTTCACCTCGATGGTACACATCGCCGTCATCGTCATCAGCTGGAACACTCGCCAAAGCCTAGAGCGTTGCCTCGCTTCGCTCGTGGCTCAAGAGGATCCAGCCGACGAAGTTATTGTCGTTGATAATGGATCCTCGGACGATTCGGTGGAGATGGCTCGACGGATAGCCCCGGGCGCCACTGTGATCGAATTAGGAGAGAACAGGGGCTTCGCAGAGGGCTGCAACCTTGGTATCGAATCCACCTCGACGTGCCCCGACCAGTGGATCACACTCCTGAACAGCGATGCCTACGTCCAACCCAACTGGATTTCAAAAATCCGGCAGGCGGCTACAGATTGTTCAAAGCAAGTCGGCAGTCTCCAGACGCGAGTGCTCCAGGTCAGCCACCCTCAGCTCATCGATACAGCGGGCATCCAGTGGAGTGCGGAGGGCCCTTTCGAGGATCGCGGACGAGGGAGCCAAGCCAAAAGTACTCCGCAAAGCCCTCTCTTTTGTGCTTCCGCCTGCGCCGCGGCTTATCGACGCAGCATGCTCGACTCGATCTCTCTTCCAAGCGGCGTGTTTGAACCGGCACTATTCGCGTATTTTGAGGATGTCGACCTGGGCTGGCGAGCGCGTTTGGCCGGCTTCGAAACCCTTGAGTTAAAAGAAGCTACCTCTCTCCACGAAAGGCACGCGAGCAGCCCGGGCGACCCCGGCCGCGAGCACATTCGACACCTCTGCAGGCGCAACCGAGTGAGCGTGATCGCGCGAAATGCCTCAGCGAGGCTGACTCTTCAGCTAGCCCCTCGACTGCTAAAAGACCTTGTGGGATTAACAAAGACCCATGGCTACCGCGGAGCCGCAGACTGGTACAAAGCCGGGGCCCTTGGATTACGCACGCGCCGTTACGTAAGCCGAACACTTCAGATCCGTCGACGAGACCTTGAGAAAAAAGTATCTAAAAATACGGCGAGGAATGAGTCCTTCTGACTCATTTAGCCGCACAGCCACCCTGACTCAATCCGCGGCTTCCTCAAGACGCCGACCAAGCATTTTCCTTTTAGGAACAGGGTGGCACGGCTCTGAATAATGTCTCTTCACTCCGTATTCTCACCGGCAATTCCTGCCGGCTCCCCCCCTGAGTAGTTAGGCGGCGAGGAACTTCGCACTGCTTTTGCCCTCTCGCTTGACGAGTCGGGCCGACTCGTCAAAACTCCCCAGTAATGCTGAACTATAAAAAGATTCAAACCGGTCTATTGGGGGTCGGGCTCAGCGGTATGCTGTGCCTCGGAAGCCCCTTGTGGGTCGATGCGGAAGAGCCCCGTGAAGTCGAAATTCTAAAAGACCAATTAGCGGGAGATCAAGCCTACCTGATTGGATGGCTGGCCTTGCCCGACCAAAGCGAACAAGTGAATTCCATGCATCAAAACCCAGAAATTCAAGCGATTGCGGAGCGGATGCCGCGGGCCCAAGCCCAACTCAAAGCGATCCTGGCACAAGAAGAAAAGCCAACCGCTCAAGACGATCCGCCCGGCCAAACCCAATGAGGGTGCGGAAATGAACCCAAAGACGCCGGGGAATTCATCCATGATGTCTCATCCCAACGTAGTGGCTTTTTGTGGGGGGGTCGGAGCCGCTCGCTTTCTCCGCGGGCTCGTCCGTGAGGTCCCCGCTGAGTCAGTGACAGCCATTGTGAACACTGGGGATGACCGCGAGTTTTACGGCGTGCACGTCGCGCCCGACCTCGACATTGTGACATACACCCTGGCCGGCCTCATTGATGACGCCCAAGGATATGGCTTAATGGGAGACACGTACCAACTCGTGGACACATTGTCTCAACTCGGCCACGAAACGTGGTTCCGTTTGGGAGATCGCGACTTTGCCCACTGCTTGCACCGAACACTCCAATTGCGTCAAGGCCACGGACTCTCACAGACCATCGCCGAGCTCCGCGAAAAGCTCGGCGTCGAAACACACATCCTGCCGATGTCCGAATCTCCCTGCCCCACCTTGGTCGAACTCACCGATGGCGTGACTCTCCATTTTGAGGATTACATGATTCGGGAAGGGGCCCCCGACCGGGTCCGATCCGTCAACCTCAGCGCGGCGCAGAGTGCAACACCGGGACCCGGTGTGCTTCAGGCGATCGCTCAGGCGCAGGTCCTTCTTTTCTGCCCCAGCAATCCGGTGGTTTCTATCGGCCCCCTTCTCGCTGTCCCGGGTATTCGAGATGCCATTCTGGCCAGTCCAGCCCCGTGCGTCGCGATCTCGCCCATTGTCGGCGGCGCTCCCATCAAGGGACCCGCTACGCCGCTCCTTCGGGGCATCGGGGTTGAGGTTTCCGCACTCGGCGTGGCCCGACACTATGCTGATTTAATCGACGGCTACGTGCTCGACACGAAAGATGCAGACCTTGAAGAGGCCATCCAGGACCTTGGGCTCCGCACGCGGGTCACGGACTCGATTATGGTCGACGCTCAGGCCGCGGGGCGACTGGCCCGTGCGGCTCTTGAACTTGCCGAGACCTCCCCATGAACAGTGCGGTCATTCCCGTCAAATCGCTCACGAAGAGCAAGTCTCGTCTGTCTAAAACGTTCGCTCAGACTGAACTTGAGGCCCTCTCGCTTTCGATGCTCCAAGACCTGCTGACTGCCCTGTTGGCCACACCGGCACTGGACCGCGTCGCTGTGGCGACGCCCGACGATCGAGCCGCCGCCTTGGCCGAAAGGCTTGGCGCCGAAGCCCTCCATGGCCCCGACTCAAGCCTAAAATCAGCCATTGACCATTCGCCTGAGAAACTCGGACTCGCAGAAAACGATGCCCTACTCATTGTTCTGGGCGACCTGCCGGATGCCCAGCCCTCTGAGTTGCAAAGCCTTTTCGACGCACTCAAAGAAACCCAAAGCCCCGCAGTCGCTCTCGCGCCGTCAAGCGACGGGGGCACCTCGGCCCTCCTCCGCAACCCACACTCTGCGATCCCCTCCTGCTTCGGGCCGAATAGCGCCGCACTTCACGAAGAAGCCGCGCAAAAAGGCTCCGTCCCCTTTAAAAAGGTCAACGTCCCGTCCCTTCATCTCGATCTCGACTCAGTCGCCGACATTGATCAATTCTGGAACAGCAAAGGAAGCGGAACCGCCACGCGCGCAACCCTCGCCAAGATCGGTTGGCCCAAGTGAATCAAGGAACCTTCGAATGATGTCATCCTCTAAAACGCCTCAGAAAAACATTGAGATTACTCCGCTCACGGGCATTCCCAACATCCATCCGGGAGACGACCTCGCCGCGCTCATCCACTCGGCGGCCGAGATCAACGAAGTTGATCTGAATCACGGAGCTCTCGTTGTGTGCCAGAAAATCATTTCAAAAACCGAGGGCCGAATCGTCGAACTCGCGAAGGTCACCCCAGGATCAGAAGCCATTGCCATTGCCGAAGAACACGGCAAAGACCCTCGTCAAGTCGAAGTCGTTCTTGGCGAAACCGTACGAATCGTCCGTCGCGGACACGGAGTCCTAATTTGCGAAACGCGGCACGGACTGGTTTGCGCAAATGCGGGCGTCGACTTGTCCAATGCTCCGGGCGAAGATATGGCGGTCCTGCTGCCTCTCGACAGCGATGCGTCAGCGACGCGTCTCAGATCGGGCCTTGAAGCGCTCGGCCACAACAATGTAGCCATCGTGGTGAGCGATACCTTTGGTCGGCCATGGCGGAACGGCCTCGTCGACGTCGCGATTGGATCAGCTGGAATCGCGCCCATCGATGACGCGAGAGGCGGCGTTGATCTCGAAGGGAGAGAACTTCAGGTCACGACCATGGCCACCGTGGACCAACTCGCCGCGGCCGCAGGCCTCCTCATGACGAAGAGTTCGGGGATCCCTGCGGTTTTCATTACAGGCATTCCCATTACCGGCGACGGCGACTTAACCCAAGTCATCAGAAATCCCAGCGAAGACCTCTTTCGCTAGAGCCCTCTGCCTAGGAAGACAACCCCTTCGCCTCTTTCGTGGATGTGAATAAAATCGGTGGCCGACCCGCAAGTCTTGGAGAATAAGTGATTTTTCCCCTCGGGCGGGGCCACAGAAATGGGTTCACAAAAAGACCCCTTTTGTCGTGGGCCCCGCTGCCGATGTATGGGCAACCCCTGCATTCCTCCAAAAATGCAATCGAGGACCCCCATGACAAAACAGCGCTCTATCATTTTAAGCCTGGCTCTCGCCTTTTCCTTCTCCGGACTCGCGACCCCAGTCTACGCCCTGGATGTCCCGAAATGGACCGAGAAGACTCCTCCAAGCGAACGTACGTTTTCTGCTTCCCCAGGAAGAGCGTTCTGGAACTGGGCTACGCGATCGCAGAGAGTCATTCCAGTTGTGATGAGTTCCAGGCTCACACGCCCTCTCTTGGTGGTTCCGGAGACAACCACTGCGCCCACGGTGCTCGAACGCTGGCGCCAAGAACTTCTTCAAATTCCGATCCGGCCAGTTCGAATCGGCCGAACGCCTCGCCTTCCCGATGATCCCAAAACCGGCATTGGCTTTGTCTTTCGTCTTCCATTCTCTCTTTAGTCGTATCCCGAACCGGCTAATCCTCTGATCGACCTCGCTCTCGAATAGCCCTCCAGACTTCTTCAAGTCCTAGACGCTTTTGAGAAGAGGTGACCAGAGTCGGTGTCGTACGGTCTCCGAGTTGCTTCCGCAGCAATGCAATCCTTTTCTTTCGCTGCATGGTCTTTAGTTTGTCGGCTTTCGTAAAAACCACTAGAGCATCCACATCACGCTGAGCCAACCAATCAAGAAGCAGCGTTTCATCTTCTGAAAAATCTCTTCGCACATCCTGCAACAAAATTGCGGCGCAGAGTTGGGGGCGATTCTCCAGATAGCTTTCCACCAAGTGCTGCCAACTCCCTCGCTCTTTTTTAGAAACCCGCGCCCACCCGTAACCAGGAAGGTCTACGAGCGTAAAGGCATCCTTCTCAGTATCCACTTCAAAAAAATGGATCATTCGGGTCTTGCCTGGAGTTGAACTCGTGTGGGCAAGCTGTTTCCGCTGCACGAGTGCATTCAACAAACTTGACTTGCCGACATTTGAACGGCCCAAGAACGCGACCTCGGGACGTTCACCTTCTGGAAAGACCGAAGCCTTCGGACAAGAAACGAGCAGTTCAGCTCGACGAATCTTCATCTCTGAGCCTCCTTCTCATTCTTTTTCTCCCACTCCGGCAAAACACGACCCATCCTCTTCAAAGCTTCACGAATCGAGGCTTCACTCACCGCATAGCTAAACCTCAGCATGCCCTCAGAAGAAGGCCCAAAATCGATGCCAGGCGCCACGGCGACTCCGGCTTCTTCAAGCAGACCATACGCCAGCGCCAGAGAATCGCGACCGTAACGCTGAGCGTCCGCGAGAACATAAAAGCTTCCCTGGGGCGAGTGAGGAATCCCGAAGCCCAATTCACGGAGCCCCTCCACGAGTTGATCACGACGCGCAGAGTACTCCCTCCGCATAGCCGAGGGGGTGCCTTCCCCAGAACGAAGAGCAGCCAATCCCGCTCGTTGCGAAGGCTCAGCTGCCGAAATGAAGAAATTTTGTTGCATGATACGTAGCGAAGGCATGGCCCATGGAGGAGCCACCAACCAACCCAACCTGAAGCCCGTCATCGAATAGCGTTTCGAGATCCCGTCCAGAACAAAAACTTCGTCGCTCAATCCCAGCGCCGAATGAGCTTCACCTTCCCCATAAACGAGGCCGTGGTAAATCTCATCAGAAACTAAAGGCGGACCAAGCTCTGCGAGGGCACGCATGACTTCCAAACTCTGTACTGCACCCGTCGGGTTCGAAGGCGAAGCGAGAACAATCGCGCGAGTTTGAGGCGTCACTAATTTCCGAATGCGTTCGGGATCAACGGCAAAGCTTTCGTCTGCACGAGTCACGCAGGGAACCACCGTACCACCGCAATACCGGACGAAATTTGGGTAACAGGCGTAGTAGGGTTCGGGCATGATCACTTCACCTCCCGAATCTAGGAGAAGAGAGAAGGCTAAAAGCATGGCGGGGGACGTTCCGGGAGTGACCAAAATCGTAGCCGGGTCGGGCCGTAATCCACACCGGGCTTGGTAGTCGTCTGCAATGGCCTGTCGCAGTTCCAAAAGGCCACAGCTATCGGTATATCGGGTCTGGCCCAACTGCAGAGCCTCTGCGGCTGCGTCGAGGCCCGCTCTTGGAGGCGAAGCATCGGGTTCGCCAATCTCGAGATGAACCACAGATCGTCCACGGGCCTCCAAGTCTAGAGCTCTCTCCATGATCTCCATGACCAGAAAAGGCGTCAAACCGGCGAGTCTCGAAGCGGTTCGGGTGGGCGTAAAGTCAGTCATAGACCGGAATTAGCGACCCCTTGGCTCAGTGTCGAGGCCACGAATGCAACTATCTGAAAACACAAGGGTTTCGGAGATGGTCCCGTTTGACTAGATCGATGCCTGTGGCTAGCCTCATTAGGTGAACGGAAAGAGTCGGGACGCGCGAGATTCGACCTCCAAACGCCTCTCCGCGACAGCTCAAAAGATGGGATAAAAATGTCCAAAGGTCTACAGATCGCACTCGGGGCGGCCATCGTGGTGGGTCTATTGGGCTGGTACGCCTACACAAATATTCAGGGTCAAGCGGCCTTTCAGTATTACCAAGATCTCGACGAATTCATGGCCAATGTGGATGGTCTTGAAGGACGCCCGGTCCGAGTTCACGGATATGTGGCCAATGATTCGATCGATCGCGACCTCGACGCGAAGAAAGTCGTCTTTTCGGTCCAAGGCACTCCACCCCATTCCGGGTTAGCCTCAAACCGAACGCTTGAAGTCCTCTACTTGGGCCTTGAAACGCCCGACCTCTTTCGCGACGGAGCCGAAGTCGTGGTCGAGGGGCGAATCGAACACC
Source organism: Deltaproteobacteria bacterium (assembly GCA_002691205.1). Lineage (GTDB taxonomy): Bacteria > Myxococcota_A > UBA9160 > UBA9160 > UBA4427 > MED660. The sequence goes on along the minus strand of NZHD01000061.1, from coordinate 58,244 downwards.
AGCAGGGACGCACACTCTTTCTCGCCGACAACCTCATGGCGAAGTGCCCTTCCAAATTTGAAGCGGCCGCCGCCGCCGAAGGCACGTCATCGGGTGAACCCGAAGTCGTGCTGTAACACAACACCGTCTCACCCGACCCTCGGGCCGTTTCTCAAAAGCGGCTCAACTGCGCCCACGGAAGAACAGGAACCTCGACCATGTCCGAAATAGGTCTTTACGCTATCCGATTCGCACTCCTTGCGGCTATCTTTGGGATTCTTGCAGGCATCGGCTCAGGCGTCACTCGACGCGCCGACTGGGGACAAGTCGCGGAGCGCTCTGTCTACACCGTGCTCGTCTTCCTGGGAATCGCCATGATCAGTCTATTCTGGTCACTGGGCATGAATGACTTCTCCATGGAATACGTCGCTCGCCACTCTGCGCGAAGCATGACGCTCCCCTACCGACTTGGGGCTCTGTGGGGGGGGCAGGCGGGTTCCCTTCTTCTATGGGCTTTCCTCCTAATGGCTTTTGGATCCGCTGGCGTGTTTGCCAACCGCCGAAGCCAGTCGGCTTTGATTCCATGGGTCGCAGTGGTTTTGCTCGCCAATGCTGGCTTCTTCCTTTTTCTCCTCGAATTCCTAACAAGCCCGTTTGAACGCGTGCCACCCGGGGAAGTTCTTTCCGATGGCCAAGGCCTCAACCCTCTCCTTCAACACCCCGTCATGCTGATCCATCCAGTGATGCTCTACTTGGGCTTTACAGGCTTCGCCACGCCTTTCGCCTTTGCCTTCGCTGCACTGGTCACGGGACGTCTGGGTACGGAATGGTTCAAGACTACGCGACGCTGGAGCCTCTTTGCTTGGCTTGCACTGGGCGCTGGCATTGTACTCGGCGGGCGTTGGGCCTACGAAGTCTTGGGTTGGGGGGGCTACTGGGCTTGGGATCCTGTCGAAAATGCCTCCCTGATGCCGTGGCTCGCCGCCACAGCCTACCTTCACTCCGTGATGATCCAGGAAAAACGCGACATGCTCAAAACCTGGAATGTCATCCTCATTGGACTGACCTATTCGCTCTGCCTATTTGGAACCTTTCTCACTCGAAGTGGAATCGTCCAGTCAGTGCACGCTTTCACGGATGCGGGTTGGTACAAACCTCTTTTCCTGGGCTACGTCGTGGTCTCAGTCGTCGTCTTTGGCATTGCTGTCTTTGCCCGTCGAAAAGAACTCGCAAGCCCTCGTAAACTTGAATCCGTTCTCTCTCGGGAATCAAGTTTCATCCTCAACAACTGGGTCTTCATGGTTCTTCTCGCTGTGGTTTTCGGTTTTACGCTGCTGCCGGTTTTCTCCGAGTACTTCAGCGGAGACCGATTAACCCTCGGGCCACACTTCTTTAATCAAGTCACCGGACCTCTCGCGTTAATTCTCCTTTTTCTGACCGGGGTGGGCCCCCTCATCGCGTGGCGCAAGGCCAGCGTGGCTAGCCTTCGCCGGCAGTTCAAATGGCCCCTCGTTACAGGTGCTGTGGTCACGGTCATTTTGGCCCTCATCTTTCGCAACCAAGTCGGTTACTGGTCGTTGACGTGCTGGGGGCTCTGCGCCTTCACCACCGCTACCATCGGCCAAGAATACATTCAGGCCGTTCGGGCTCGCCGTCGCGCCCATGATGAATCCGTAGTCGCGGCTTTCGCCACCCTGCTTTCCAAAAACCAAAGACGCTATGGCGGCTACATTATCCATCTCGGTGTCGTCGTCATGCTCCTCGGGATTTCGGGGAGCGTTTTCAACATCGAACAGCTTGAAAACGTAAAGCCCGGCCAATCGGTTGAAATGAGCGAATACCGCATCGAGTACCTCACGGCGAAGCCCATCACCGAGCAGCACTATGGCGGAGCCACCGCGAGGCTCGCTCTTTTTCGTGATGAAAATCCACTGGCCATCATGGAACCTCAGAGGCGAATCTACTGGCTTGAAGACCAACCTTCGACCATTCCTTCCATCTACTCGACTTGGATGGAAGATATCTACGTCATTATCAATGCCATTGAAGAAGACGGCTCCGCCACAATCAAAATCTACCGAAACCCTCTGGTGAACTGGATTTGGGCCGGTTCGATTCTCTTCGCTCTAGGCGGTGTAGCCATTCTTTGGCCACATCCCCCTCGCGGGAGCGCGGGACCCGCTACGTGAATTTACTGACGGTCTTCCAGGGGGTTAGGAAGTTTCGATACGGTCTCCTCATTCTGGCCCTGGGCTGGGCCGTTGTTAGCCCGGCGCAGTCTCAGATCCCCCAGCAAGTGACTTCGCCCAGCACTGGCCAAGTCGGCCCCCCGGCCCCCGGCCCCGGAGTGATCCGTGCCCGTGTGATCGCCGCCGAACCCGGCCAAACCATTGATAACCTTCCACTCGTCCTGTACGCGCTGCAACCCGACGGCAGTCCAGGCTTGGCTAATGCTGAAACCAATCTCTCCGGTGAGTATGTTTTTACCAACCTCAACAATTCACCGGATGTCATTTATCTCCTAGGCACGCGCATCGCCGAAGTCCCGTTTGGAAAACGCGTAGTATTTCAGCCCGGAGAGACTGAAATAGACGCTGCAATACAGCTTCAAACCGTCCACGCAAAAAGATCCGCACTTGAGATCTCCGAGACGCGCTGGCTCCTCGACTGGATCGGCGACCAGCTTCTTGTGCAGGTCTCACAGAAGATCACCAACCGTTCAGACGCGGTCATCTTTATTCAGGAGACCGACAGAGACGGGCAGTCCCCTTTTTTCGAAGCTCGTTTGCCTGACGAAATCGCCGAGTTTCTCGGAGCGAGCGAAGGCCTCCTTCGAAGAGAGGGCGAAGAGTCGACCTTCATCGACGCATGGGGACCTTTCTATCCGGGCGATCAGGAACTTCGATATGGCTTCCTTGCCAAGAAAAGCCCCGGGAGTGACCAAGTCGACGTCGAGCAGCTTGTTCCCTCTGGTGCCCCCGTCGCTTCGGTTCTCATCCCGACCCGTCTGCCGACTCCTGGAAATGAAGAATGGATCGACACGGGTGAAATCCTAGAAATTGGCGATCAGAATTATCGTCGTTTCAAAATCCCGGCCGTCCAACCGGGCGGAATACAGAAGTTTTCACTCACAGCCCCTCCGAGTTCAGCGGATGACTCACAACTCCAAGTCAGCCGAAGCGACTTTTGGGTGGACCACGATGACACCGAAGTCCGAGTCAACGCGGAAATCACGGTGGAAGTCGACACGGATGTTCGACTGCTGGCCGCTCCTGGAGAATCGCTGCTCCACATCGCCCTTCCCCCGGGCGCCGAATTCCAAGGCCTCGCTGGCTCCACCGGCGCCTTTGGCGTCGTGCCTGGAGAAGAAGGGGGACTTGATGTCCGCGGTCCCCTGCCCCCAGGAACGTCCACGCTCGGTTATCGCTTCCGATTGCCGGTCCGCGGAGAAGCCCGCCTAGATCTCAGTCTGTCAAAAGAAGTCGACCTTTTGAATGTTCTTGTCGCCGACAATGGCGTCGTGATTGACAGCGACCGTCTACATCGCCAACGCCCCTTCAAGCAGGGCACACGTTTCTATCTCCATCGGCAAGCCTACCAAGTAAATCCTGGAGAGACGATCAGCCTCACTCTTACCCCTATCGGGAGCCGTGGAGTCTCCACCAACGGCGCCCGTATTGCAGCCCTTCTGGCCGGGGTTCTGGCCGCATTTTTCCTAGCAACACCACTTCGTACCCAACGAAAAGAGCCACTCGAGGACGAAGCCATTGGGTCGCTGGCTCGTGAACGGGCTGACATCTATGAGTCCATCAATGACCTAGAGGATGATTTTCAAACGGGAAAAGTCGACGAATCTGAATATCAAAGCCTCCGTCAAGAATTGTATGCCAGTGCCGTCAAACTACTCCAAGAAGAAGAAGCCCTTAAAAACCAAAAAACTGACACGACCCCAACGCAGAATCTCGAGTCGGGCACCCAAAAGTTTTGTGTAGAGTGCGGCCAAAGCTTACAGCCGCAATGGAAATTCTGCGCCGGATGCGGAAGCGGAGTCTCCTCGAGCGAGACCGAATGACTTCTCCTTTGCTGCGGCTTAAGGACATCGAAAAGGCCTATGGGCCTATCACAGCCTTGCGAAATATCAGTCTCGACTTGGATCACGGCGAGACCATCTCGCTGCTGGGACCCAATGGAGCCGGCAAAAGCACCCTCTTACGAATCGTGGCCGGACTGGCGGCTCCGACGCGGGGCACTCTTGAGATTCAGGGGACAGCTCATGATCGACGGGCCATAGGCTACCTGGGTCACGCCACCCTTCTTTACCCTGAGCTCACCGCGCGAGAAAACCTTATCTTCGCGGCTCGGCTTCACGGAGTGCCCAAGCCGGCTCGACGTGCGGACCAACTTCTTGAAGAAGAAGATCTCAGCCCAGTGGCTCAACGACGCGCCGGTGGTTTCTCCCGCGGAATGGCGCAGCGGCTCGCCATTGCGCGAGCACGTGTTCACAAACCTTCCCTGCTGCTGCTCGACGAACCCTTCACCGGACTCGACGTTCCCGCGATTAGTCGGCTCAGCCAAAGGCTCATTGAACTCCGCAACGCCGGGCAGAGCTGGTTGCTCGTCACTCATGAAGTAGAACGGGCCGCCATGCTGGCGGATACGGCACTGATTGTGCTGAGAGGTCAAGTTGCGGAGCGCCTCACCGGTGGCGAACTCACGCCGCAAAACCTCAGCGAAATTTATGCGAAAGCCCTGGACCTCCAATCATGAATATCGCCCTGGCCATTCTATGGAAAGATCTCGTCACAGAGTGGAGAGCCCGTGAACGCGTCATCGCCATGCTTCTCTTCTCGATTCTCACGGCCGTCATCTTCTACTTTGCGTTGCCCGACCAGCGACCCGAGACGCTTCGAACGCTCACTCCAGGCCTACTCTGGACCGCCTATCTTTTTGCAGCGATTCTGGGCCTCAATCGATCGTTCGCCCTTGAGCTCGAAAATGAAGCGCTCTCGGGCTTGGCGTTGGCTCCAGGGGGCCGAGGCTGGATTTTCCTTGGAAAAGCCGCCGCTAACTTCATCTTGCTCTCCCTAGTTCAAGCTCTCACGGCTCTCGCCTTTGCTCTCTTTTACGGTGTGGACTTCAGCTCCTCCGCCCTCAACCTCGCGGCTGTCATCATGCTCGCCACCCTGGGAATTTGCTCCGTTGGGACCCTCCTGGCCGCGATGGCGGTCCGCACCCGGTTAAGAGAGGTTCTTCTTCCCATCCTCCTTCTCCCCGCCCTGGTTCCTGTCCTATCGGGCGCCGTACACGGTACTCTTTCGGTCATGGCGGGCGAAGGGATCCCCTTCAGCTCTGTTCAGTTACTGATCGTCATTGATGGGATCTACCTCGTGATATCCTTCTTGGGCTTCGAATACATCTTGGACGAATGACACCTATGACCAAACCTTTTTCGCAGACAAAAGATGACTCCGCTCACACCACCAACGGAGGACTGTCTCCCTTGGAGCAACAGGCGACACGTTGGCGCCAGCCCTTCGGCTGGCTTCTCGTCGTCATCACTCTCGTATACGCCTGGGCTGTTTTTCAGGCCCCCCTCGATCATACTCAAGGCGTAATCCAGAAAATCCTCTACGTACATCCACCCTTGGCCTATGGGGCCTATCTTGGCTTCGTCATTACCGCCATTGGTGGTCTTCTCTATCTTTGGCGCGGCCGGGAAGATTGCGACCGGCTTGCCATCTCAGGGGCAGAGGTCGGCGTTCTCTTCTGCACACTGATGTTAGTCACAGGTCCGATCTGGGCCCGGGGTACGTGGGGGCGCTGGTGGTCATGGGATCCACGGCTCACCGTGACCCTTCTCTTGTGGTTCGTCTACCTCGCCTACCTCTTGCTGCGTAGCTTTAGCGGGCCGGGTCCTCGAACAGCACGCTTCGCGGCGATCTATGGAGTGATTGGACTCGTCCTCATTCCACTGAACTACTATGTGATCGAGATCTTCGACAACCGCAGTATGCACCCCGACAATCTCGAACGCGGCAGCCTAGGGGACGGCATGGGTTGGCCGTTCTTACTGGGTAACCTCTGCCTGGGATTCGCTTTCATCTACTTGGTTCTCCTTCGCTGGGAAGTCGAGGCCAGAAGGGTCTTCCAGCAACGCCAAGAGGCGTTGGAAGAACCCGACACGTGATTCCACTCAAAAGCCAGATCAGGAACGGCGAGCAAAACGTTCGCCCCCCGCAGGACAAGGAGCCCATCATGGGATATGCCATCGCAGCCTACTTTGTGACAGCCGCGGCCCTAGTGGCCTATGGAGCCGCCTTGGCGCGCGAGAACGCACGTCATCGATCAACAGTGGTCCAGAAGGCACACAGGTCTTCTAATACTGGTTGACAGGCGGGGCCGACACGCGGTATCAAGGAGTGCAAGGCTGTAGACCTTTGAGAGTGCAAGGTTTTTTGGCCAGCTCCCCCAGTAATCCAGCGATGAGGGTTTTCCCACAAAGCGACTCCGCAAAAGAGTCTTCAATTGCCTCTTGGTAATCCATTACTGAGTATGAAGAAAATTGCGGCGTCGGATTCAAGGCGGTAGCCGGCTTCACTCAAATCTCCTTGCGCTTCTGTGCTCTGAAGGACTGTCCGCCCTAAGAACCGTGCAGGGAGTCGGCAAGAGACGTGGTAAACCGATGTCGAGGAGACCATTCAAAAATCGTGTCGCTTTTCCGGCACGAACCTTGCTCACTGAAGACCCTCAATACGAATAAGACTGCGTAAGCGGATAAGAATTAATTTTCAGATAGAGTCATATCGGGAACTACTTCGCCCCAAATGAGAACGGGGCATCAAAAAATATTCGAGAAAACTCCCCCAGGAGCCTTCTCTTCAGAAGTCGAGTTCGGGACTCGATATGGAGGCAGTGCGACATAAGATGGCCAGTATGAAGCGGGGCGTCGGATACTGCGAGAACACGGATTGCGAGGACTATGCCAAAGGCGTGTTTCTCCTCAATCATGGAGACACATTCTATTGCCCCCGATGCCGTGAACTCGGCAAGGTGGAGAAAGAACGTGGTTTTTATACCGGGAACACAGACATCTTCAAAGAAGTCCGTGTGGAATACAACTTCGACCCGATCAATGGGGTATACCGCGAGATCGGCATCGTCCGGGACGAAAGCCTTTGGGGACGGAACAATGTCTACACTCTTCAGTCCCCTCTCATCAAAACAGAAAAACGAGCCCTCAAAGTCGCCGAGGCCATTCTCGCCAATCTCAACCGCTACCGAGGTCTTCTCAACGGCGATGACATCCCTCGAACAACGGAAATCATTCTCTCGTTCGACGACCCCTTCGATGAGTTCGCACTCAAACTTCAGCAGCTCTCGAAAGAATGGGAAGCCAGCGGACTGCGAGAGCAGATCGGCTAAGAAGTCAGGCCGAGTAAACCTCTCTGACGGAGACGATCCAGTCCCATAGGTGTTTCAGGCGTCGAGATCGTGACGCGCTGACCTAGAAGGCGGCCGAGTCAGCATTTTGGATGAGCTGATGGTAGAAATGCGCCGCCTCAACCAGACTTGTTGCGGCGACTCGCTCATTCGTCCCGTGGATCAAACTCATGCTGTCAGCGCCGAGTCGTACCGGTAAGAACCGATACACACAATCACATCGCGAACGGAAATAACGAGAGTCGGTCCCACCGAGAACCAAATAAGGGGCCACGATGGCTTCGGGGAATAACTCGTAGATGGTGCGCTCAAGAGTCCGCCACGCCTGGGAGTCAAGCGAAGACGCAGGTGACGGTGCTCGCCCCGCCGCAAGAGCTCTCAGAGCAACCCGTGGATCGGCCACGATACGACGGGCCTCTTCAAGCACGCTTTCTTCGGTTTCACCCGGAAAAATTCGAAAATTAACCAACGCCATCGCCTGTGTCGGCAAAACGTTCTCTTTCGTTCCCGCTTTCATCATGGTCGGCGCAACCGTCGTCCGGACCATGGCGGCTGTCGTCGGGTTGGACTCGAGGACCTTCAACAAAATGGGTTCAAAAAACCATAGGTTGCCGTACACCAGCTGCATACCAAAGGTACTTGAAGGACCAATGCCTCTTTCAAAGAAAGCGCGCCCCACCTCGTCGAGATGAGCTTCAAAAGGCGTCTCTTCAAGACGGCTAATCGCCTTTGCCAAAATGCCGATTGCGGTCTCCGCCGGCGGCGCCGATGAATGCCCCCCCAAACTTTTCACTTCCAGCAAAGCAGTCAAGTAACCCTTCTCAGCCGCACCCACGAGGGCTACTGGCTGGTCCACTCCGGGCACCTGGCCCTCAGTCAAAGCCCCTCCCTCGTCTAGGACAAGGCCTAGAGAGATGTCTCGCTCAACGAAGAGTCGCGCAACCTCCGAAGCTCCATGAGCCCCGCCCAGTTCTTCATCATGACCAAATACGAGATAAAGGGTTCGCTGGGGCACAAAACCCTCCTGAATGAGAATTTCAACGGCCTCGAGGATGGCAAATAATCCCAACTTATCGTCCAATGCGCCCCGAGCCCACACATATCCGTCATCGATCTGAGCGGCGAATGGAGGGTGAGTCCACTGATCCTCATTTTCGCCGTCTACGGGAACGACATCCTGATGCGCCAGCAAAACCGTGGCTGGACCCGATGGCACCTGACCTAACCATTTAAAGACCAAGGTATGGTTCGAAATCAGTTCTTTTTCTAACTCAGCATGAACTCTTGGAAAGGAGCGCTCCAGAAGAGCACGGAAAGCCAAGAAGGCCGCCCCGTTCGTCGCCTGGCCGGGTTGCTGAGAAATAGTCGGAATTCGCAATCCATCTCGAAACCTTTCTAACATTTCAACCGAGTCGAATCGAGGGGGCACGGGAGACCTCTCTGTCTCGGGCAAAGACCGCAGACTCAGCGCCCCGAAGACCAGGATTCCGAGCCCCGTCAACACAGCCAATAAAATAAAACTCAGTGCGACCTTCAAGACCGTCTCCCCGGCGTCACCCCCTGGCCAGACCACCGCATCCGAAAATCAATCGCCACCGCCGAATAAATCGATTGCAGACCCTGATGCTCCAAACGCCGATGGACTTGTTCGCCCTGGGACAGCCCATCCGCAATCGGCTGCCGGTACCAAGGCAAGAGCATCCTCGGCAATCGAGTCGTATCGAACCACCCCACATCTAAGGTCTCGGAACTGAGCCGCCTCTGCCCCCCGATCACATGGCAGAGATACACTCGAGCGGTGTGGGGCCGAAAGCCAGTTCGGACGTAATCGCCCACATGTCGGTCCGCTTCGACCCAGAAGCCTGTCTCTTCCTCGACTTCTCGAACCAGACCGTCTAGGGGGTCCTCTCCATCTTCAACTCGGCCCCCGGGCAATTCCCAGCCTCGTACATCACTGCGCACAGAGAGTAAAATCTCAAGCCCTTCGGCCCCCTCATTCAAAACCACCGCCTGATGGACAACAAGGGGGCTGTCCTCTGTCAAGCGAGGAGAAAAGAGCCCCCAGTAAAAAGTGCTCAAATAGTCGTAGGGAAGCGCTGCCAGGTTTCTAAGCCGACTCACCCGTCAGTCGATGATCTTACTGAGCGCTGTTTCGATCAGAACTCGTGCGCCGGCTTCATGAAGAGAGGGAACAATCTCGCGAACACGCACTTCGTCGATAATCACGAAAACATCCACCCAAGCCTCATCCGCCAACGGAGACAGGGTTGGCGCACCTGGCGGCAGAAGCTTAAGCACAGCGTCTAAGCGCTCACGAGGCACATTCATAGACAGTCCCACACGAGTCGTCGCCGCGATGGCTCCTCGCATGAGCATCAGCATCCGATCCATCTTGGCTCGCTTCCAAGGGTCTTCACAAGCCGCATGATTCGCAACAAAACGCGGGGTACTCTCAAGCAGCGTATCGATCACGCGAAGTTGATTGGCCCGCAAGCTTGAACCCGTCTCCGTGACATCGACGATGGCATCCGCCAAGATGGGAGGCTTGACCTCAGTCGCTCCCCAAGAAAATTCCAGCTGAGCGGTAAAACCTTGATCGGCCAGATACCGCTTGGTCAGCCCCATGACTTCAGTCGCAATCCGCTTTCCCTCTAGGTCCTTTGGAGACTGAAACGGCGAGTGATCTTTCACCGCTAGGATCCAGCGCACGGAACCATAATTCGGTAGGGGCGCTTTCAAATCAGCGAGTTCTTGAACATCGGCTCCGCTTTCAAGAACCCAGTCAAGTCCCGTGATTCCGCAATCCATCACGCCCTGTTCAATATACCTCGCCATTTCTTGCGGACGAATCAAAATACACTCGATATCAGGGTCATCAATCGAGGGGTAATACGATCGACTTGTCACACGAATTGAATAGCCCGCTCGCCGGAAGACCTCGATGGTCGTGTCCTGGAGACTGCCCTTAGGCAGAGCAAGCCGCAGCTTTGGCCCTTCACTCATTTTCCGTACACCTCTTTCGGATCAAAAACCATCACGCCCACATCTTCGACTTCAGCTCCATCAAGCCGACGGTAGAAACAACTTCGCCGACCAGTGTGACATGCCGCATCACCTACCTGCTCGACCTTCAACATAACAACGTCCCCATCGCAGTCGATGAAAACTTCTTTAATGCGCTGAACGTTGCCACTCTCCTCACCTTTGTGCCAGAGCTTCTTCCGACTTCGACTCCAGTAGACCACTTCTCCCGTTTCCATACTTCGTAGAAACGCCTCTGGATTCATGTTCGCCACCATTAAGATTTCGCCGGTCTTCGCGTCCTGAGCAATCGCCGTCACGAGACCCCCGGATTTGTCAAAATCGAGCAGATCGATTGGGTCCATAAAATATTTATCTCCTAGCACCAAAAAAGGAGGCGCGAGAACGGGCAAACCTACAGGGCAGAGGCCTCTTTAGCCAGATGCATATGCAATTCAGCCAGCCGATCCCAAGAATCGCCCTGGGAATACAAGGTTTCTGGCCCAGCCCCCCCCTTAGAGCCCGAATCCACCGCCAAAATACCCTGCGCCACCAGCCAATCTATGGAATTTCCCTGACTTGTGTCTCCCGCCGCTTCAGGCCGGCCCGCCTTGCCTAAATGGCGCGCATGGATGAGAGCCTCCTGAGACTCGCTCAGCACCCGACCGCGATCGATTTCACCCTCGTTGACCAAAATTACGTGAAAAACGCACTCATAGATTTCAATGAAATTCTGAGTCTGGGCCGCGAGGCAATGGAGAATTTCCATTCCCTGAACCGAGACTGACCAAACTCCATCCACATTCTTGGCCCACCCCGCGGACTCGAAATGCCCAATCAAGACACCTAAAGCATCAGCCGAGGAGCGTTCCCCAGGAACAAAGAACTCGGAATAGTAGAGATCGAGCCACCGCGAGACTGAGGCCTGAATCTCAAAAAGAGTCCCCCCCCGCAACAGGCACCGTGACAAGAAACTCGGAATCGCCAGGTAGTGAACGATGCTATTGCGGTAAAGATCAAGCGCATGCCTTCGAGATTCCTCGTAATAGATCATTTCTTGGCCAAAATTGTCAACGAGACAGACGAGTTCATTTCGAATCATGAAGGCGATGGATTCCTCGAATTCGCCGCGATCCGCCCAGAGAGCCGCCGTGACCCGCGCGTCCTCCCAGCTCAGAAGGTCCACCAACTGCTGGACACGCTCCACAAGAATGGGTCGCATGAGTCCAGAATGGGGAGCGCCCATCAGAGCCGCCGAGACAATCGAGGTCGCGTTGGCAGTCGCGTTCCAGTTTATGGCCTCAACCACTCGATTCCCAAGGTCTTTGACGAAACGCCGTTTTTCCTCCTCGATGGCTTGGAGTCGACCTTCATGATCCTCTTCACTAATCCCGCTAATCTCGTCGCGTACGGCTTTCTGAAAACTCTCACGACGGTGATCCAAACTCGCCGCGAGAGAAATCGGTTCGCCAAAATCAATGTGCACGGAACCAAAGCGTCGGCCCAAATATTTTCGAGCTCTGAATAAACCCCATGTGCTTTCACGCTTTTTTTTCCCGCCCGCAAGCTCATCAATCATTCCACTCTCTTCCACCAGCCGCTCATAGGTAATGGCGATGGGAACGAAGAAAAGGTCGTGGCGGGAGGACTCAAGAAAGGCATCCACATTCCAGCTCAGCATTCCGAGACGCGGGACCAGGGTCTTGCCAGTCCTCGACCGGCCTCCCTCGATGAAGAACTCCTGAGTAAACCCTTCACGGACGAGATAGGCCACATACGCTCGGAAAACTTGCTTGTAGAGCGGGTCATCAAAAGAACGCCTTAAATAAAACGCACCGGCCATGCGAAAAATCAAGCCGAAGGGTCCAAAGCCCATGTTATCTCGAGCCGCAATATGAGGCGGAACCAGATAACTGTTGTAAAACAAAAGAGACAAAAGAAGAAAGTCAAAATAAGATCGATGGGCGGGGACCAGCACGATGGGATGAAGCTTTGCGTACTCAGCCACCTCAGATAAACCTCGAGTCTCCACGTCTGAAAAAAGCTTTTTCACAATCCAACCCACCACGATGGCTAGAGCTGCAAAAAGCGTCGAGTTCATTCTGGCCGCAATCTCTCTGAAAGCTTTTTCGGCCTCCTTCTCGGCTTTGCTTTGCGAGCTTCGCTTTTGCCCTCCCCGGGCCTGTATCGCTCGCTGTACCCCCTTGTCAGACATAATCTCGCGGAGGACCCTCTGGGAGGACCGAAGAGTCGGCCCTTCAACCACTTTTTCCTCTCGATAAAAATGAATCAATAGGGAGCGCCTAACGGTCTTCGTCACCCGCTTTTGGCCGTCGTCTCGATGCTCACGAATATACTTCGCCAAGTCGATGGGCTCTCCGATCTTGACCGACAGGCTTCGGTATGTGAGCAGAAAAGCGGTTACCTTTGCGACGTCTGAGGGTCGAGAAAGAGATCCATAATTAAGATTCAAGAACCGACTCGATGTCCGCGGGCCTTTACGCCAGAACAAAGACAGCGGGACAATGAAAACCTCCTCAGTCTGTCCCCACGACTCACGGATCACTTCCTGCATTAGGTCTAACTCATCCTGTCGATGCCGCATACGCCAAAGGCCGCGCCAAAATGTTCGCAAACGCTGTGTCCGTAGAAACAAGAAAAACGACGTCCCCTCGCGGGTGCACCGACGAACCCAGCGCTGATCTTCGCCATGCTCGATCGCCCGAGATTGCCCTCGCTTCCTTGAAAAAAAATTGCGCAGGATCGAAAAAACGGGTCGATACATCGTGAATCGAATCCCATTGGCAAAACTAGAAAGCCTCAAGCCCTCTCGAAGAAAAAGAGTATTCAACAGCAAGTAATCGAGACGGCTCGAATACCGCATCACGTAAATCACCGTGCCGCGCGCCTCCAACTCCAAAAGGCGGCTGACGTCTGCCTTTTCCAGATCAAAATGACTGAAAAACTTTCGCGCAAAGGCACGAAAGAAAAGGTTGAAACGCGTAACCATGGCCGAGTCGGCGTGCTTCACTCTGGAGCCAAGCTCGTTTCTCTCCGGAGAGTCTGAATGCTTCTCCGCTCCCTCATCTGGGGAATGAAGAGCGTTTAAAGGGGGCTGGTCCTCGGGATCCATGAGGGATGTGTATCACGTGCCCACGGGATGGCCAATCACTCCCACTTAAGAACCCATAAGTGGTGCTCATGCCCCGCCAAACGCACTCCTGCAGGAAGATGAAGGCTAATTCCTTGCTTTCCAGATCAGCCCTGAAGATTAAGAGAACACGATCGTTCTGAGCTCCGCAAAGGGCTGAAATCCCAATCCGGAATACAATTGAACGCCCGCACGGTTCCCCGCGACGACAGCCAACTGAACATGGTTGGCCCCCGCCCCCCGAGCCTCACGAAGCAAAGCACTCATTCCCGCTCGAGCATATCCAAGCCGCCTCGCGTGCGGAGGGGTGTAGACGCCTTGAATCAACCACCCTTCGGGCTGCCGTACATCTGCATATCCCACGAAAACAGGTTCTCGATTCACTTCGATCAATCTCGCCCTCTCCACTCGGCTTGCCACCCAACGCTTAAAACCCGAGGGGTCTCCATCGAAGGGGTCGGGGCGAGACTCCTCTCTCAAGCTGGCGCGTGCGGCGTCGATGAGAAATGGCAGGTCATGCAATTCAGCCGACCGAGCGATCACATGCCGGGGCGGAAGCTTATTCAACGCCTCGTCGGATTCCTTTAGGCGATGTAGATAGGCGGTCTCAGATCGATCGATCTGAGCATTTCGACCACGCGCCCGCAGCGCCGCCCAAACAGGATCGGCTTGATCAGGATTCCCCTTGATCAGTCCTGACGGCACCGACGTGATAAAAGGAAAGCAAGCCAGCAAAGTATTGGGTTTGATGCCCGCATCAAAGAAGACACTCGGCCTCAGCGACACCACTCCCACCACCTCGCCCTTAACCCAAACCGCTAATATTTGAGTCCCTAGGTCACGCCAACTTTCAGATAGCTCTCGAACCAGATCAATCAGAAAAAGATTTTCCACTGGAGTTCGGCACAGATAATCAAGAACATCGTTGCACTGGCGACGAGTCACAAACTCGACCTGCTCTTCATGTAAACCGTCGAGTGCGCTCATTTTTTAAGCACGACCAACACGGCATCCTCGTCAACGTGCTCCCCTTCAGACACCCGAATCTCCTGAACAGTTCCCGCACAAGGAGCTTCAACCGGAATTTCCATCTTCATCGACTCGAGAATAAGGAGAACCTGCTCGACTTCCACGGAATCTCCCACCTTGCACTCGATCTTCCATACGCTCCCCGAAATTTCGGCGGCTACTTCAGTCAAATCGCTTCCTTTCTCCTTAACGTATGCCTCGACACCCTTAGGTCTTTAGGACATCATGCATGCCACCGAGCCTGACAGCAAGTGGCTCGTATTTGGCCCCAAAAACGAAGCCAAACGACAATTCGCTCCTCTCATTGACCCATCCACTGCTAAGCTACCTCTGCGACGGAGATCAACATGCTCGAAACCATCAGTCAGGGCTTCAAATCAGCCACCGATCGGCTCCGCGGCGTACGCGAACTGCATGCGTCCAATGTGGACGAAGCGCTCCGTGACGTGCGCATGTCCCTGCTTGAAGCTGATGTTGACTTTGGTGTCGTAAAAGACTTTCTTGCCCGAGTAAAAGACCGATCCCTGGGCGATAAGGTCGAAACTCGAGTGCGCGATGCCTCGGGTCAAATGATCAAAGTCACGCCGGGACAACATTTTATTCGGGTTTGCGAGCAAGAACTCACCGAATTGATGGGCCCTATTGACACCAGCCTCGCCGCGTCGAGCGGGGTGACATCGATTATGCTTGCTGGTCTTCAAGGCGTAGGCAAGACAACGGTGGCCTCTAAGCTGGCCCGCCATCTCCAAAAGCAAGGAAAGCGTCCACTGCTCGTCGCTGCAGACATCTACCGTCCAGCGGCCGTCGACCAGCTCAAAACCCTCGGACAATCCATCGAGGTGCCTGTGCATTCCGGTTCGGAAGGACAACTCCCTCCCGAAATATGCGGGCAGGCTCGACAATATGCCCGCCAAGAGGGCCTCGATGCCATCATCTACGACACTGCAGGACGCCTGGCTCTCGACGACGACCTCATGAACGAACTTGAGCAGATTAGAGAAGAGGTGGACCCCGCCAATACCCTACTCGTCTGTGATGCTCTCATGGGACGAGATGCGGTCAATGTGGCCCAAGCGTTCGCGGAGAGGATTCCATTGGACGGCGTCGTCCTGACCAAGCTCGATGGCGATGCCCGCGGCGGCGCTGCACTCGCGGTCAAAGCCGTCACAGGCGTCCCAATCAAATTCCTGGGGACAGGCGAAACCGTTGACCGGCTCGAAGAATTTAGACCAGAGGGTCTAGCCTCTCGAATCCTAGGCATGGGTGACGTGGTCGGCTTGGTCAAAGACTTCGAAGAAGTCGTCGACGAAAAACAAGCTGAAGAAGATGCCGAACGCATCCTAAAGGGCCAATTCACTCTTGACGATTTAATGACTCAGCTGCGAACGATTCAAAAGATGGGGCCACTCAAGGACGTTATGGCCAAACTCCCCATGTTTGGGTCAATGGCCGACAAGGCCGACGACGGAGAACTCGGAAAGGTTCAGGCTCTCATTCATTCCATGACTCGCGAAGAACGAACGCGTCCCGAAGTCATTAACAAGAGCCGCGCCGAAAGAATCGCCCGAGGCAGCGGACGCAAACCAAAAGAGGTCACTGAGCTCATCGAACGTTTCGGACAAATGAAAAAAATGATGGGCTCTCTTGGCAAACCCGGCGGTCTACTTTCTCGAATTCCCGGGATGGGAGGAATGATGGGCGGGGCCCCGGGAGAAATGCCCATGGACCCTGCCGCACTGCTGGCGGGAGCGGGCATGGGGGAACTGCCCATGGGCGGGAGCGGGCGTATGCGGAGCGAAAAAAACCAAAAGCAACGCAAAAACAAACGCCAACAAGCCCGCAAGTCCCGTCAAAAAAGTCGAGGAAAAAAGAAAAAGAAATAGATAGGACCACACGCACCCCCTTGACTGTGGAGCCGGCCTGTCAGAAAAGCGCGAGCCTACCTCTGCCCAAAAACGGGCCTCCAGGAGATCAATCTGGCAGTGAAGACCCAGCCTTCCCAAGCAAATAGACGGTCAGAACGATTCCTCAAACGAAGCGCGATTCTTTTGATTTCCGGGTTCGTTCTTGCCTACACATCCTCAGTGCAGGGTGAAACCAGTCTTTCAACCGACCTCTTCATCGAGCCCCAAGGCCTTCAAGATAACATCGACTTTTGGACTCGGATCTACTCGGCGGTGGATAGCGACGCAGGATTAGTTCATGATCTAAAAGACCTTGGACGCGTTTATGAAGAGGTCATCTTTCCTGAGCGAGCCACGGCGCGCGAACGCGAGCGGCTCAGCGAAAGCCGAAAAAGTCACTACAAAAAGCTGCTCATCAAGCTCGCAAGAAACAAAGCCAAAGGTGCAAGTTCAGAGGAAAAACGCATCCTTGCTCTCTTCCCTTCTGATGTGAGCAGTGCCGACCTGCATCGGGCTGCACAAAATCTACGATTCCAAACCGGCCAATCTGACAGATTCAGAGCCGGACTAATCCGATCCGGGGCCTACGCGAGTCATGTCCGTGAAACGCTAGAACAGATGCAGCTTCCGCCTGAACTCGCTGTCATTCCCCACGTAGAATCATCCTACACCCCTCATGCTTATTCTCGGATCGGGGCGGCCGGTCTCTGGCAATTCACCCGATCTACCGGGCGACGCTTCATGAGAGTGGATCATGTCGTAGACGAAAGGCTAGATCCCTACATATCAACGACGGCTGCGGCTCGGCTCCTCGAGCAAAACTACAGGGTGACGGGTTCTTGGCCCCTCGCCATCACCGCTTACAACCATGGAGCATCGGGAATGCGACGAGCCGCACGCAAACTCGGCACTCAGGACATCGCTGTCATTACGCACCAATACAAAAGCAGGACATTTGGCTTTGCTTCTCGGAATTTTTATTCCGAATTCCTTGCGGCCCTACGGATCGCAAAGGATCCAGAGGCGTATTTCGGCCCCCTGGAAAAAGAACAGAGCATCGAACTCGATTATTATGAGCTTCCCTTCTACACCACGCCAAAGGCGCTCGCCGAAGGCCTACAGGTCGAAATCGCGACGATTCGAACGCATAACCCGGCTCTCCTCGAACCTGTTTGGGCCGGTCAAAAGCGAATCCCCCGCGGTTTCAAGTTCAAACTCCCCAAATCAGAGCTCTCTCAACCCTTGAAGGGCTTTGTCACTTCTCTCCCATCAAAGTCACGCTTCGCCTACCAAACTCCCGACACCTATCATCGCGTACAGCGAGGCGAAACACTCTCTCATATTGCTGCTCGTTATGGCGTGCAAATCAGAGAACTCCAATCCATCAATAATTTGCGGAGTCGTCATCACGTGAGGGCTGGACAAAAATTAAGACTGCCGACAGATGCGGACCGAAGTGAACTGATTACCTTGGCGGCCGACGGTCGCTACACAATTCAAAGCGGTGACACGCTTGAGAAAATTGCGCGACGTTTCGGAGCCAGCGAAAATCAGATTATGGCCGCCAACTCCATCTCTAATCGTCACCGCATTCAGGCTGGACAGGTTTTACGTATCCCCAGTCGCCCAGAAACCCAAAGCGTGGCCTCGAGCTCTAAAAAGAAGCCAAAGTCTTCTCAAAAAAGCAATACAGAAACTCCCAAAGAAAATCCAGCCGCTCAGGACATACCGCCCCCCTCTGTGCAAGTCGGCGTAATGGCCCTCGATGAATCAAAGGACGTAAACTCAGACCGAACGTTGTTAGCCGACCCGAGCGACTACTCAGTCTCAAAAGATGGGACCATCGAAGTTCAAACGGGCGAAACGCTGGGACATTACGCAGATTGGCTCGATCTTCGCGCCAGCCGGCTGCGAGCCTTGAATGGGATGTCGTACGGTGCTCCGCTCACAGTGCATCGACACCTCCGGATGGATTTCAGCTCGGTCAGTCGCGCAGACTTTGAGCGAAAACGCCTCGAATTTCACGAAGACATCCAGGAGGCCTTTTTCGCTGAGTGGGAAATCACAGGCACGGAGACACACCGCTTACGCAAAGGTGATTCGCTGTGGGTCCTATCGCACCGAAAGTTCAGAGTGCCGCTCTGGTTGATTCAGCAATACAATCCTGACCTTGACCTCTCCTCCCCATCAGCGGGTTCGAGCGTAAGCGTACCCGTAGTACGAAGAAAAAATCTCGACCGAAATGCTTAAGACGAACAAAAGGGTTTGGGTCCCAGGGAAACGGTCTATACAGAGGACGGGGGTAAATTTTCGCTCCGCGATGCACGAGGGGCCGTCGCCTTCCCCCTGACCTCTCGTGCCGCCAATTGTCCACAAGCTGCATCGATGTCCGACCCTCGATTGCGCCTGAGCGTTACCCTCATTCCGGCTCGATGAATCACCTGCGCAAACGCATCACACGTCTTGCGATCTGGAGGTTGGTACACGGCATCAGGATGAGGGTTCATCGGGATAACATTCAACTTGCTAGGAATTCCATTCAATAATCGAGGAAGTCGGGCGGCATCTTCAAGCGAGTCATTCACATCTCTCATCAACGTATACTCAAAAAAAACAGGACGTTTGCGGGACAGCAAGGGCTCTGAGCGAAGCGCGCCCAGCAAAACGTCTATCGGAAAGCGTCGGTTAAGCGGGACTAGCTCGTCGCGCACTTCGTCGGTGGTGGCGTGTAGGGATACGGCTAAGTTGATGGGACCCACCTCAAGAAGCGGTCGGATTTGAGGAACCAATCCAGATGTAGACACCGTTATTCGGCGAGGGGCCATGGCCAAGGCTTTCGGATCCGTTAAAAGGCTCACCGATTGAGTGACTGCTGAGAGGTTGAGCAGAGGCTCACCCATCCCCATAAAAACAACATTCGTAATTACTTCCTCTTCGGGAAGAACGGCACGGGCACGAAGCACTTGATCCACGATCTCGCCGGTCCGCAAATTGCGCGTCAAACCCAGTGCACCCGTGGCACAAAACGAACAGGCCAGCGGGCACCCAACCTGGGTCGAAACACAGAGTGTATTTCTCCTCTCTTCTGGAATCAGCACCGCCTCAATGACTTCTTTATCATGCGTCTCAAGGACTAATTTACGGGTTCCATCAATAGACGTCTCCAATTTACGCTCAACGAGACTCCGGATATCCCATTCTTCCTCAAGATGCGTTCGTAAAGGGATCGGCAGATTCTTCATCTCACAAAAGTCTTCAACCCCATGGCGATACACCCAGGAAAGAACTTGGTCTGCACGATACGAAGAAAAACCGCGACGCTTGAACTCAGCCCGCAATGCGTCACGCGTATAGTCCTTTATATGAGGGCGAAGCGACTTCATGAAACAACCCCGGTATCCGCTTTCATCTGCTTTTGGTAATCAAAAAAATGCATCGATCGACCGTCACGCAGCCAATCCTCTTGGTAACCCGTTTGAATACGGCCGGGTACCTCTGAACGCCAACGATCGGGCTCAAAATCATTGACTAATTTTTGTTCGGCTGACAAGACCTGGTCGATCTGCTCCGCATACACTTCATCATCCGTAGCGACATGAAGCACACCCCCCTCCGTCAAGCAGCGCACGACCTCCGCGACAAACGACGGGCGAATTAATCTTCGAGAGGCATGGCGGTCCTTGGGCCAAGGGTCAGAAAAATTAACCCACACCTCAGCCAGGCATGCATCTCCCATCAATTCGCCCACGATCACTTCGCCGCGTCCTTCCAGAAGACGTACATTCTCTATGCCCGCGAATGCGAGCTTACGGGCCATTTTGAGGACTCGCTTGTAGGATACCTCAACCCCTACAAAAGCCGTCTCGGGGGCACTGCGGGCGAGTTCAAGAAGAAATTCGCCACGGCCGAAACCCACCTCAAGAACAATTCTTTTCGAAATCGTCTTCGAATCGAGAAAAAGCCCTTCGACTCCGCTTTCGGCGAGATCTAACGAAGTGCGTCTCCAGTCGGTCCCTGGAATATCGTATTTTAATGCCCGACTCATGATCTTTCCCAAAATCGCTCAGCGGAGACTAGCGAATTCGGGGCCCCCTTCCCTGCTGGCTCCTCGCAAAGGGATTCTGGCCAGACATCGCTCCGCGCAGCCATTCGGTCCAACGGGAGGTAGGCGGCAGCATCACCACCGCGTAGGGCTCGTCTTGCTCAAAACCAGCTCGCTTCGCCAAGTCTCGGAGCGCCTCAAGCGGCCCACCGACTCGGTCAACCAAGCCTACGGCTTGAGCTCGGCGGCCACTCCAGATACGTCCTTGCGCGATGGAATCAACCTCGGCCGTAGTGAGGTTCCGTCCATCCGAAACGCGCTCAAGAAAGGTTGCGTAAAAAGCATCCATCTCTTGACGAAGGGCAGCGCGCTCATCGCTGGATAAACCATGGGCATCAGAGAAAAGCCCCGCCCGTGCCCCTTTTTGAATCCCTTCCTTCGCAATGCCCAGACGTTCATACAGACCGGAAAGATTCAACTTCACTCCAAGAACACCAATCGAACCTGTAATGGTTCCGACTTCGGCGAAAATAGAATCAGCAGGGGCCGCCATGTAGTATCCACCTGATGCCGCTACATCACCCATACTCACGACAACGGGCTTCTCTTTGCCCAAACGCTGAACCTCACGGTGAATGAGATCTGAAGCCAGAGCGTCTCCGCCGGGACTATCGATTCGTAAAAGTACCCCTCGCACGCTGGGGTCCGTTCGAAGCGCCTCTAGCCACTGAATCGTTCCCTCACTCGTGATCCCACGTTGCCCTGAACCTCGCTGTACGCTGCCCTCGGCAATCAGACATGCGATGCGGGGCGAATCACGCCACAGCGAAACTGGAGCCATGTCAGAGACTCGGTTCTTAAAATAATCAAGGCCTGGAACAGATTGAAAATGACGAGCACCTTCGGACTGCTGGTCATCTCTCACCATTCCGGCCACAAGCCGCTCCGGGATCTCATCGAGGTAGGCCAGTTCATCAATCAAACCCGCCGCAAGGGCCGCCTTCGCAGGGTAAGGGCCCTGATCAATCCGAGCCTTCACGGAGGTTTCATCAAGATCACGCCCCTCGGATATAGAATGAACCAAATCCTCAAATACGTCGTTTTGCCAACTCTCGACTTGCTCCCTTTCCTCCTCAGACATTGAGCCGCGAGTAAAAGTATCTCCTGCACTCTTATACTTTCCGACATGTACGACTTCTGGACGAGCCCCCACCCGATCAAGGAGATCGCGTACAAAAAAGCGCTCCGTTCTGACTCCCATCAAAAAAAGTGTTCCACTTTCGGGCAGCCAAATCCGGTCAGCGCCACAAAGCGCGAGATACTGAGCATCATTCAAGCTTTCAGCCCACACAACGACCTGACGTCCCCGATCTCGAAGTTCTTGAATCGCTCGCCCCAGTGACTGAGCGGAGGCAAAGCTTCCGCCCGACCCCCGCACACGAATCAGAAGACCCCGGACTCGGTCATCCTTTCCCATCCCATCCATACAACGAAGGAGGTCCGTGAGACCCAAGGCAAACGAACTGCCCGAAGCTTGGGTCTGCTCAGTCCAAGCTCCTGAGAGTTCCACTTCAACCCAGCTGCCCATAGGAACCTTGAAAGTCGCCGCCACAGAGACTCTTCTCGCCCATCGACGAACGTTCTGGCCTGCGCGCCTTAGGACCGACATGTTTTAGCGACGCCTCAATCGACGTTGAGACAGATAGTCGACCATTAAAAAGGAACCCAACTGATGAGGACTTGTATAAAACGCACGTCCCTTATTAATTTTCGTCATGTGCTCCACAAATCCCACCAATTCCGGCGCATCATCCAGCATAAATGTATTAATAGTCACTCCCATACGCGTCACTCGCTTGACCTGCTTCAGGGTTTCATTCACCGCGTGAGGAGAGATTCCACCCATTCCGTTCGGCCACTCCACACGAAGATTTCCCCCTTGATAGTAAGCGGTGGGCTGACCATCGGTAATGACGATGATCTGCGGATTCGCACTTCTATGCTGACCAATTAAGCGCTCGGCCACCATCAAGCCTTCCTGTAAGTTTGTAAACGGGTCGTTCATGTCCCAAGACACCTCGGGCAATTCCTTGATGGTCAACTCCCTCGCCTGAGTTGAAAAACCAACGATCGAAAAGTGATCTCGTGGAAACTGCGTCCGGATCAGCTGGTCCATCGCCAGAGCCACCCGCTTAGCAGCAGGGAAACGATCCTCCCACGACATAGACCAACTCATATCTAAGAGTAAAATCGTGGTGGTCTCCGTACTGTAATCCTTCTCACGAATTTCAAAGTCATCCACTTCGAGGGACACCCCGCCCGACTTTGATTGCCCGCCTCCTGAACTCCGAGTCACAGCGTTCATCACAGTCTTCACGATATCGAGATCCAGCGTATCGCCGAATTGCCACAACCGTGTCTCATCCGGCCGAGGAATCCCTACCCCATAGCCCGGCGTTTCATGCTCTCCGGCGAGACTCTTGCGCAAGCTGCTGTAAACATCCGATAGAGCGGAGGCACCAATTTTTCGGATCGCCCGTGGAGTGAGTTCTCCATCCCTCATTAAACCAGCACCCTCAAGCTCGGATTCAAGCTTCTGGAGCAGCATCAACGACTGAGCTCCAGGCTCTCCTAAAAGCTCTCGCAACTGATCAATCGAAATCGATTCGAAATTTCCGCTCTGAAGGTCCTCCATCATCTGCTGAATGGCTTCGACTTCCTCGCGAACCTCTTGGGCAGTTTCATAACCCGCCTGCAAAGGCCCTCGAAAACGATGCCCCTGTTGCTCAAGAAACTGCTCCAAGCCCTGAATCTCGGACTGCTTTGCCTGAAGCTCCCTAAATTCTTCCTCGGCCTCAGGATCTTCCCATACGTGATCTTCAAACCGGTCAATTCGATCAAAAACAGAATCGGCCCCTTCATGGCGACGCTGTAAAAAGTCATTCAAGCGCAAGGACTCATGACCGTGACGGGATTGAAGCGCTGACTGCTCCTTGTCGAGAATCTTTTCCAAGCGTTTCCGGATATCGTCCATGGAATCGCCTAAATCGTAACGTTGTCGCAATTCTTCAAGCTGATCTCGCAACTGAGAAACCATCTCCTCAGTCCCCATCACCGCCATATCCATACCCGCCAATGGAAAGCCGTAGCGCTGCATCCACTCAAGTGCTTCCTGTGCACTGAGTCCCTCCATCATAAGATCAGAGAGCGCGTCGAGAGCTTCCTTGGCATCGAGCTCAAAATCAGCCTGAGATCCATCCCAGCGGCTGTATCTAAAGGCTTTCACCTCTTACGCCTTCTGATAGCGAGCATTGGATGACCCGGCATGTTTGTTCAATTTATTCAAAAGGTGTAACCCCTCAAGAATAAATTCAATGGCCGAGGCCAACCGAGGCGCCGTATCCTCGCCCGCAAGAGAAAGCGCCGTCTCCCGAAGACCTGGGATCTCATTGAGCCCATCAAGATAATCCGTCGCAGCCAGATCACTGGAGACCTCCACCTGCCAGCCTTTGTCGAACGCCTCCACAACACCTTCAAAGTCCTCAATCGCGCAACGGGCGTCAAAGACGCGACGACATGCGCGCCGCACCAAGCCGTCTACCAATTCCTTTTCTCCCGTCTCAGCGCCCGCATACTCAAGCTCGATTTTGCCCGAGGTTGAAGCCAGAAGAGATGAAAGGTCAGAGATCCGCGGGACGGCCTCTAGCTCCCCTTGTCTTATTGCTCGCCGCAACGCATTGGCGGCCAACGTCTCATAGTTCGAAATGGACATCCTCACTGAGACTCCGGAAGCCTGACTCACATCGGGACTGCTCCGTGCTTCAAACGTAATCTCACCCACGATTTCCTTCATATACTCGGGCATGAAAAGCTGAATTCCGTCCAACTCGGGAATGTCCGCTTCCTGTTCAACGACATTCATTTCAAGTTCGCGAGTCTTCGGATAATGAGTCCGGATCTGTGCTGCATATCGATCTTTTAGAGGCGTAATAATTCGACCTCGGCTGGTGTAATCCTCGGGATTCGCGCTCGCCACCACAAGCACGTCAATTGGAAGACGGATGTTGTAGCCCTTAATCTGCACATCGCGCTCTTCCATAATATTAAACATTCCAACCTGAACTTTCTCGGTGAGATCCGGGAGCTCGTTGATACAGAAAATTCCGCGATGACTCCGAGGCAACATTCCGAAATGAATCGTGTGTTCGTCTCCAAGATATCGACCCTCAGCTACTTTGATTGGGTCTACATCTCCAATCAAGTCTGCAATCGAAACGTCTGGGGTCGCTAACTTTTCGCCGTACCGAAGATCTCGGTGCAACCAAGAAATCTCCATCTCTTCACCCATCTCAGCCGCTACTGAACGACCATGGGCCGAAACCGGATTCATCGGATCGTCTGGAATATCACTGCCCACCACCACCGGCATCCACTCGTCCAGTAAATCAACTAATGAACGAATCATTCTCGACTTTCCTTGCCCTCGCTCGCCCAGAAAAATGAGATCGTGCCCACAAAGAAGCGCATTCTCGACAGCAGGAACAACAGACTCGTCGTATCCCAACAGACCTGGAAAAAGAGGCTTCTCTGACTTCAGATGGGTCAGAAGATTTTTACGAATCTCTTGGCGAACACTACGACTTACATACCCTGCCGCACGCAACGCACCGAGAGTTCTAAGATCAGGGGGGGAACTCGACATACTGCCTCCATAGATAGCCGCCTAGATTGGCCCTTTACTCAGCATGGCGCAAATACGAGTTTAACGCTGCGAGTTCAGTAGAAGTCATTCACAGGAGAGCAGCCGTGTCGACTTCTCCGCTCTTCCGAAGGGACTCAACGACATGCCGGATAACGATCCTGACCGACTCTTCAAGGGTTTCGTTGTCCACGATTGGGACATCGAAATGATCCGCCAAGTCCAGTAAATGCTCCTGAATCAGCAAAATGTCATCGAGTTGAGCAACATACCTCTCGGCTCCTCGACTTTTCTGAAGCTTGGATCGCCGGACGAAATGCAAACGGAATGATTCTTCATCCAACCGAGACATGAGAAGAAAAAAGATATGCGCACGACCCGAATATTGATCTAGGTCGATCCCCCCAGGCACAAGAGAAACGCCATCAAGGACAAGATTCGTATTCTCTTCAATTGCACGCTCGATGATCGCACGGGCCCCCACCGTGACGGTGGACGCCTGAGACATAAATCCATCAATCACAGGATCACCCAAATCTGTTCTCATCGAAATCGCTTTGTGTGCTTCAAAAGAAGAAAGATGCAAGGCCGGCATCAGTTCATCTGAAAGCATGATACGCATCACGTGACGTATGGAATCTGTCGAGAGGACCCTCCGTACATCCAAACGCTGAGCCACAGAAAGCGCCACTGAGGTCTTGCCAACCCCTGCAGTCCCTCCGATCAGAATGATGACCGGTTGCGACGGCTCCTGATACTGGCGCCACACGAGATAGCGCTGCGCCTCTCGAGGCCCAAAGCGTGCCAGGAGTTCGTCATGAGCCATTCGGCGCAAATCCGATTGCTGAACTTCTCTGAGCCCTCTTCGGATCAGCTCCGTTTCAATCGCCCTAGCCACTTCAAAGGCATCATCGGGCTCAATCGCCGACGCAAGCAGACTTTGAGAAAGAGCCCCCTTTGAAAAGGGCGCCTGCCCTCTCTCATCGACCACGTTGATCGGAATCGGAATCGACTTGCCCTGATCAAAGCTCGAGCCCAGAATTTCTCGCGCCATGTCCCCAAGCTCAAGTCGATCCACACTTGGCCGATTTCTCAAGCGATCCGCCACAGTTTGGGCAGCGGAATAGGCCTCATCGAAGGCGATTCCTCTTGCCATCAGTGAATGGACCATAATTCCGCGCATATAGGGACGGGCCAGTCCCGACGCTTCTACAACGAGAGCTCGTTTGTCCGAACCTTTAGGACGGTGCTTCCGTCGCGGGTTCTCTCCGCCGGAAGACTCGGTTTTTTCAGCGGAGCCATCACCCGATTCGGTCAAATCGTTCTTTGGCTTGCCCATACTTTCACCTCCAAAATCGACTCCCCTTCCGGGACCGGAAGAAACCCAAAAACACCCTGTGAGGTGGCAAAAAATGAACTTTGACGAAGCGTAGGGGGATCACGGAGCAACCGGGGGTTCAATGATATCGAATTCGAACGGCCCACAACGGCCCGAAGCACATAATATATATCGTTTTCGGGTTGACGATGGGCGCAAACAGACGTTATTTCCCCTTATTGGGTCGGTCTTACCGGTTTAGACTTTCACCGTCAGAAAAGCTAATCAGTCAAGAGAGTATTCATCGCATCAGAGAGAGACTGATTCAGAGCCAACGGAGCCTGAAAAGAGCACAGCCACTTCGCCTTTTCCATGAGGAGCAAACCTAAATGCGGGTGATTAGCGTCGTAAACCAAAAGGGCGGCTGCGGAAAAACCACCACCAGCGTCAATTTGGCCGGCGCCCTCGCGGCAGACGGGGCCCGGGTACTCCTCATCGATATGGACCCACAGGCTCATGCCACATTGGCACTGGGCATTGACCCGGAGGAGATCACAGAAAACCTCTTTGACGTCTTAGCTGAGCGAGAACGTGCCCCCCACCTCGATCAAGTCTTGATCTCAGCCTCTGAACGAATCGACCTTGCGCCTTCCAGCGTCGTTCTTTCCGCTCTCGAACAGAAGTTGGCGGCTGAGCGAGACGACGACCGTACAGAGCGCTTAAGTACCGCCCTCTCTGCTCTCCCACATAAGTACGATTTTGTGCTGATCGATTGTCCACCGGCCATCAGTCTTCTTACTTTCAATGCGCTCCGTGCCTCTCAAGAAGTCATCGTCCCCCTTGAAACCAGCCTCTTTGCAATCGATGGCGTTCAGAAATTACTCGAAACACTGGCCCTCCTCATGGACCGGATCGGCCACGACCTCTCCGTTCGAATCTTGCCGACCCTCTACGACGGGAGAACCCGCTATGCACGAGATACACTGGGTGAGATTCGAGAGCTCTTCAAAGATATGTGCTTTGACTCAGTCATTCGAATGAACATTAAACTCCGCGAAGCGGCTCAAAAAGGGCTCCCCGTAAACCTTCTCGCTCCCAAAGCCAATGGGACACTCGATTACGCCGCGACCGCTATCGAATTGGCCGCCTCTTCGCCCAGCCGAGAAAACAAAAAGAGTGAAGTCGAGAGCTCCGAAGGCCTCTCCACACAGCGTGAAGTCGTGATCCGATACCGGAATGCAGAGGCCGCAGATGTTCGAATTGCAGGGGACTTCAATGGCTGGATTCCAGACCGAAACGTCCAATCTCATATTCAAACGGATGGGACTGATCGAGTCTGGACAAAAGTCATGCTTCTTTCTCCTGGAACCTACGAATATCGATATGTAGTCGACGGGGAATGGTGCACCGACCCCGACAATCTTGACCATACACCCGGTCCCATGGGTCAACCCAACTCAGTTCTTCACGTGAGCTGAGGTTCGAACCTTGACACGCAACCTCTCCGACGTGATCGACTACTTTTTGCCAGCTAAGCCTCCTGAACCCCTGACCACAAAATCATCGTTTGACCATGACGCATTGGCTGATCGCTTAAAAAGCGAAAGGGCTACCCCTCCGAGATCCAAGACTCAAAAAACCAAAAAGTCCCTTCGACTCCTGCCGATTCTCGCTCTCCCCATCGGAGACCGCGACGTGGTTCGCGCCGCCTTTGCATGGAATCTAGCGGTAGAAATCGCGCGAATGGGTGGGCGAGCAAAAATCCTGACTCCCGAGCTCAATCCCCCCTCTCCCCTTTGGCCGGAACCCGGCATGGGGCCTCTCGGCACGGAGCTGATACCCGTGAGGGCCTCTAACTTAGACAGCCTCTATCGAGTCGCTCTTGATTCAGCCTTCGTGAGGTCCAGCGAAGAGGGTCAAAATGGGGGGATCATTTTTGTCCGCGTCCCGCCCGCCTGGTTACTCAAACCTGGGGATGGCGCCCCTCTGCTTCGCTGGTCACTGCTCTTCTCTACGCCTCGACCCCCAGATCTCAAAGAAGCCTGCGGGGTCAGCAAGACCATTTTCAGAGTTCAACCGAACGCTGATGTGGGCATCACTATTCACGGTGCGCAAGGTCGTCGCGAAGCCGAAGGAGCCTTTGATCAATTAAGTTCCGCGACCCAAGAGGAAATCGGACACAACCTGCGCAGCCACGGCCTCCTCGTTGATGACCTCCATGTATATCGAGCCATTGTGGCTCAACGTCCTATCGGACTCGCATATCCCCAAGCGCCCGCTGCACGCGCACTTAGAGATATTGCACGGATCTTGATGGAAGAGGCAGAAGGCCTACGCCTCGGCTGAAGTGACTTGCGCGAGGGACGGACGTAGACCGTTTTTCGCTCTTTTCGTGCATTCAACGACTAACCCTCTGGGGATTTATTTTTTTTCCACTTGATGTGACATTTTTTGACACCTAGCACCACGTCGGGGCCACTCCCCCTATGAGTTCCCCCGTCTCTTGATTCTTCCGGAGTGGGGTATGGACTCCAAACCAAGACCTGGGACCCGAGGGAAATTGCATTGAGCGCTGCGACAATCCGATCTTCAGAAGAGTCACGCGTTGTCAGAAACGGGAAAACCCCTGGTTTCGTCACGGACAATGAACTCGTCGCACAGATCCAAAAAAACGGAGACGAAGAGGCCTTTAATCTTCTCTATGACCGGTACTTAAAGCGTGTGTATGGGTTCATCTCCCGCCGTATGGGGAATCGAGCAGACGTCGAAGAGGCCACACAAGAAGTCTTTATTAACATTCTTTCTAGCCTTGATTCTTTTCGTGGAGAGGGCCCTTTCGCGGCTTGGGTCTTTGGTGTGTCACGGCGCGTTGTCGCCAATCGCTTCAAAAGAAAGCGTCATCCAACAGTTCCGTTGCTCGATGAGGACGGAGACGAGATGAACTCCGTCAGGCACACTGAAACAACTCCTCTTGACGAATACGAATGCGCCGAACGTTTTGAGCAAATGACTGAAAGTATGAATCGAAAACTCAGTGAAGAGCAGCGTATTCTATTTCGAATGCACCACCTTGAAGACCGGCCGATCAGTGAAATTGCTCGAGCCTTGAAAAAAAGCGAAGACGCCATCAAGTCAAATCTCTATCGAGCTCGACGGTTACTCCTGATTCCGCAGTAACTTCGCCAAGACGACGGATCTGAGAGTCTTGCTATCCTCTTGAATATGGATGACCCGAAGGTCGCACCCACTCAGAGGCATGCCCTAAAACTGACCCCGGTCCCAAGCGACCTCTCCAGGGATCGTGGAGCCCAGTGGAAAGCGCTTTTCAGAGTGAGAGGAGAACGCGTTTCGGGCATGCTCCATGCCCCTCCATCCCCTTCCTCTCCTCCGGGTCTAGCGATCTGGGTCCATGGCGAACCAGGCTCTTTGCCCCTTCCTCCATCCCTTTTACAAACGCTCTATGTGATGGAACTCAACTGGCCGCTGGTAGGGCCCCGTCATGATCCCAAAATCAGCCCTCTCTTGGCCCGTTGTCTGGGGGCTCAGAATGACTCTGAAGCGAATGACTCGCTATGGGCCCGGTTCTGCGTCCAATCGAGCCACGAAGTCTCAAGCGCCATCGCGGGGCTCACCTCACAAACCGTGTGTGAAGTCGGTCCCCTTCTAGAGTTAAGACTTGATTGGACACTCCAACACCGCGCTTCCGAACGACACCTACCTCTCCCTGACGAGGATGACATCACTGACCCCCAAGAAACGGTGACTCAGTTTCTCATGGCCGTACGTCAAAAGGCCCGAAACTCTCAATCGGCTTAAAGTCCGGACTCCGGGGGGTAACGGATCACCCAGAGAGTCCCCGCGGTCACCAAGCCTGGAATCATCACGACGTTCAGACCAGGAATGAAGCAAGCCACAAAAGCAACCCCTCCAAAACCCAGCGTCCGTGCCGTATCCCCAAATAGCCATTCCCGCCTTTGCTTAAAGGTCACTCGTCGCCTGTCGAGTGTGTACCCGCAAAATTGCAACGGCAAAAGCACCACAGTCAGAGTCACCGCCAAAGGCCCTGTAATGATTTGCGCACCGGGTATCAGAAGACCCAAGACAACCAAAGGAACCCAAATCGAAAGAAAAAAACCGACTCGCTTGGATTCGGCCACGAGGGAACGTCCAATATCACCTCCCAGGGTGGCCAAACCCGATTGATCCGTCTCCATGACAACCCCCTCAGCAATCCGCTCGACTTTCCACGACAATCGATCCAGAAAGGGCGCTGAAATGAGGCTGGCCAGCATCAACGAAAAAAGCCCCGACAGGGCCGCAAGGACTAAGAAAATAAACCAGGCCAACAGAGCTAAAAAAAGCTTTGCTGGACCTAACCAAACCCATTGATACCAATGAACTACCGTGACTGCGGGCAAAAAAGAATCGATCCAAGCCTGAATTTCGCCCGCATTCGACACCCACACAAAGATCATGAGGGCAAGCGCGATGGCCGAAAGCAGAATAGGCACGAGAGCCAATGGCCAAAGCGAACGCTCAGCGCGCAAAAAACCAATGCCCTCGAATAAAAACTGGGCGCCCGACAAGAACCGAGTCAAACCCCTCTTTGGAGGCGCTTCCGAGCCCGGTGCCATCATTCTCTCCTCTCGATCAATCGACTCGACACAAGAAACCGGGCTGAGTCAGGGTGCCCTCGGGGGACTTGCCCTGCGTCCGGTCTGTCGATGTGATACCTCATCCATCCGCGATCAAACAACCCGGAGTCAGTCCAGATGGAGTTTGATTGAGAAAACCTGCCCCTTCATCGCTTAAGAATTTGAGTCCGACCAGAAAAGGAACAACCCATGAAACCATCGATTCTCAGAGCCTCTCATAGGCTCTCACTCGTCTCGGCCTGCCTGGTCCTATTCGCTCTGGCGACCGGGTGTGCACCTGCATCCGAGCCGACGTCTCAGGACCAAGTGACCCAAATCGTTGAGGTTCAAACGGGTCCGGTCGTGGCTGTCGTCAACGGAGCGGGCATCACCGCAGACGAGGTTGACCTTCAGATACGTGAAACTCTCTTTGCTGAAAAATTCGCGGGTGCGGCGGGCGCATCGAAGCTTTTTGACGCTCGCAGCGAAGCCATTGATGACATGATCCAAGATCAGCTTGTCGCCCAAGCGGCCTCAAAGGCCGGTTTAGCCGAAGAGGCTTGGCTCTCCCAGGCAAAAGAGGCTCTTCCCGCAGTCAGTGATGAAGAGGTCACCGCTTTCTTCGAAGAGAATAAGTCGCGTCTGGGAACGGACCCACAGCTGGACCAGTTCGCCGACCGTATTCGCACGTACCTCATGACTCAACAAGAGGAAAAAGTCTACCAACAGCTTTACGAGGCCGCAGAAATCCAAATCACACTTGAGCGAGAGCGAACTCAGATCGCCGGCACGGGCGCGTCTATGGGGCCTGAGAATGCGCCCATCACAATTATCGAGTTCAGTGACTTTCAATGTCCGTACTGTGCCCGAGTCGTCCCGACCCTCAAAAAAATTAGGGACACTTATCCAGACAGCGTTCGTGTCGTCTTCCGACACCTCCCTCTAAATTTTCATTCACAGGCGAAGCTGGCGGCGCAAGCTTCAGTCTGTGCCGATGATCAAGATCAATTCTGGGCTTTTCATGACAAACTCTTCGAAGACCAGAAAAACATGGGGCGAGAGAAGCTCGTTGCCTACGCGACAGAATTAGAACTCGATCTACCTGCATTCGAAAGCTGCCTTGATTCACCCGAAACGGTGGCGCGCGTGGATGCTGACTTGGCCGCTGCAGCTGAGGTGGGGGCAACCGGGACACCGGCGTTCTACGTCAACGGAATCATGCTGAGCGGAGCCCAACCCTTTGAGAACTTCCAAGCCGTGATCGAGGACGAACTGGCCCAAGAGGGCAGCTGAGGCCCCAGAGCTAATCAGCTGCCCAATAATTCCACCTTGGCGAGCATTCGGTCTCGCTCGGCCACCATTTTATCCTCAGTATCCGCCTCCAGGTTGAGGCGAAGAACGGGCTCCGTATTCGAGGGCCTCAAATTGAACCACCAATCGTCGTAACGAACAAGAAGACCATCGAGGCGAGAGACGACCGGAGCTTCTTTATGTTCAGCCTCGACTGCATCGATCACAGCCATCGTATCCTTAACTCTTCGATTGATCTCGCCGCTGGCGAAATACCGTCGGAGAGGATCCACGATTTTCGACAGAGGCTTTTGCTCAATGGAGAGAACATCAATCAGAGCAACGAGTGCAGCCAGAGCGTCGTCGGCCACTAATCCATTTTCAAACCTGAAATAGGTGTGCCCCGACAACTCGCCCGCAAAAATCGCGCCCGTTTCCCGCATCTGAGCCTTGACGAAAGAATGACCGACTCGGCAAAGATCAGCGACCCCTCCCGCCTTTTCAACTTCCTCTGCGACTGCTCGACTCGAGCGCAAATCATAGAGGACAAGACCTCCTGGACGATGGACCAATTGACGTCGGGCCATGACGGCCGTCATCAAATCTGATGCGATGGGTCTGCCGTTCTCATCGACAAACACAGCGCGATCGCCATCGCCGTCGAAAGCAACGCCAAAATCGGCCCCTATGCGCTTCACGGCGGCCGAAACATCAGCCAGATTTTCAAGCTTCAACGGGTCGGCCTCATGATTCGGAAACGTCCCGTCGGGTTCAAAATAGAGCCGCTCCACCTCAAGGTCGAGATGCTTCAACAACGGCTCCAATCCCACGCCTGCCATGCCGTTGCCACAATCCATGGCGACTTTGAACCGAGCTTGCTGCCCCCCCACAGAAAGCGCATGACCTACGTAGCCCTCTTTAATATCGCGCCTTTCAATCGTCCCAGGTTTTTCGCTCGGCTTTTGGCTCTTCCTCTGAGAACACAATGCCTCAATCTCACGAAGCCCCGAATCTTCTCCGATGGGAATCGCTTGCTCCCGGCAAATCTTAAACCCGTTGTACTCGGCCGGGTTATGCGAGGCCGTCACCATGACTCCCCCACCCGCAGAAAGTTCACCCACCGCGTAGTAGAGCATCGGGGTCGCCACGAGTCCAAGGTCGTAGACGTTCACGCCCTCGTCGTTAATGCCCCGGATGAGGGCCTCCGTCAGCTCTGGAGAGTGGGCCCGCGCATCCCGCCCTACAGCCAGCGATTCCGCTCCAATAAAAGCGGCTGTCGCACGACCAATCAGATACGCTAAATCGGTATCGAGTTCCTCGGGGACAACCCCTCGAACGTCGTAGGCCTTAAAAAGCGCCATGGTATGCTCCTTGTCTAATTGCCCAGATGGCTTGACCCGGACTCGTGTGGAAGGCACCCTCTGTGGTATGCAAACTCGCAGACTTTATAAAAGTCTTGGAAGGCTAAGAAACTAATGTTTGGACTCGGCCCCTTGGAGCTCGCCATCATTTTGGCCATCGTTGTGATCCTTTTTGGAGCCCGCAGGCTACCCGAAATTGGCTCCGGCGTCGGCAAAGCGATTAAGAACTTTAAATCAGGAATCTCAGGCAACGACGAAATAGACGTGACGCCCGAAACCGAGAAAAAGACGGAACGCGAGAATCCCCCTAAGTCTTAACGTCCCCTCAGGGGCGCGTTTCAAGCTTCCTGGTCAAAGCGCTGTCCGAGTCCGACGGCACGCCGGAGGACTCGAGAATCACCGCGTTTTGAGTCGCGACAAAGACGGGCCTTAATCCACCAAAAAGACCCAGCGCCACCAGAGTCACGGTAATCCCCCAGCCTAGGACGTGACCAGCGGCACGAAACCCGGGTGACCAAGAAGGCACGGGCGCTTCTTTCGCGTTCAGAGGAAGTCCTTGAAAAGGAACCGTCTTCTGATCGGAATTCAGAACGCCCCTCTTCGGACTCTCATTCGCTCCGAGCCCCCCCTCTTGACCAGGGCACGGGGGCGAAACCTTTGTCGAATTTGAAGATCCACCGAGCACGCCCAGGGAAACCGATGGCGTGTCTTCTCGAACCGTAGGCGACGCGTGCGCCTCTTTAGATTTCCGGGTCTCCTTCACCGTAGGGTCTGGATCCAGTTCCATCACATCGCTGCGATCGGCTAGCCAGTCGGCGATATCATCCGCTGAAGCAAAAACACTCTGCTCCCCTCGAGGTTTTGGTTTTGGTCGCGACTCTAGACTCGCTGAGTCCATCTCTTTTTCTTGATCAAGCACCGTGGAACGATCACTTCCTGAACATTCACCCGCTTCGAAATCAAAAGCCCAATCGAGTTCCTCCTCAGACTCAGGTGAAGAGTCAGAGAGATCCTCGTCCACGAGCGGAACCCTTTTGTCACCCGAAGCTGAATTGCCCGATTCCACGGTTTGCCGCGGAACCCGCTCGGAAAGAGCTTGAAGTGCCGAATCATGTACGGAGGCGGTATGATTTGCGCCGGGATGGGCCAAAAAGAAGGACTCTTGGCATCGGGAGCAGCGCACACGCGCCCCTTTCAAAGGCAGCCGACCCTCATCCAACTGAAAGTGCGTCGCACATCGTGTGCAAGTAACGATCAAAAGCCAAGCCTCCCTGAGTCTCCGCGCATACCCTCCTTTCGGAACAGCGGGTCTCTCGCTTGAGCAAGACACAAGCATGCCAGCGGAATCCGAACGTAAAGAGCCCATCAAGGATATTGAGTCCGCCCTGAGCGGAATTCCGGGGCCGAAACGGGAAGGCCCTCTTCCGCCAGTAGAAGTCTACGGTCCCAAGATGGTGGCCGCGCCGAATCAGATCTCTCCATGGAAGGAGCCCTTCCACGCGAGGCATAAGAGATCGCTTCTCTTGAGCTGAAAAATATGGAGAACCCCAATCTCACGAAAACTCGTATGAACTCAGGCTGCCCCCTCAAGACCATTCGCGCCGACCGTCTAAAAGTGAGCTAGCTTCGGAACGACTTTTTCTTTAACCCTCTGTGCTCCTTTAATGTTCCGGACCCAAACCAAGCGAGAGCCCCGATGGCCATTCTGATCAAGCGCTACGCCAATCGAAAGCTCTACAACACGGACACAAGTCGGTACATCACCCTCAAGGGGATTTCCGAACTGCTTGATGCCGGACAGCAAGTCACGGTCATCGATAACGAAACAGGCGAAGACATCACTTCAGTCGCGCTCTCCCAAATCCTGGTCGACAGCGAGCGATCCCAGACCTCACCGCCCTCCTCGCTTCTGTCGCAAATCCTCGGACGAGGAGGTGATGCCATTTACGATGCTCTCAAACGGGGTGTGGGTGATGCCAGCGAAAGCATCGAAGACCTTCAAGACAAAGTGAGGCGAATGGTTGAGTCCGAGGCAAAGCAGGAAGCCTCTAAAGAAGCCGAAAAGGGCTGGTCCCAATCTTTTTTTCAAAGCCCCCTTGAGCTTGAAAAAATGATCCAAGGCTCCGTTGAGCGTGTCTTCAGACTCCTCGATTTGCCTCGACGCTCTGATGTCGATGCGTTGAATGACAACCTTGAACGGGTTGCCAGTGCGGTCGAAATGCTTGAGGACGCACTCGCACGTCGAGCCAAAGAAAGCACTCAGTCCGACCCCGATACATCCGGCAAAAGCTAGGTCGAATTATTCCCTCATGACCTGAATGCTCGATCCCACCGCACCGACGGCTTGAATCCAATCTGTTCCTGATCAAAAAAATGTTTAAGGAGTCATCTCATGCCAGCCGTTCTCATAGAGAAGCATGGCCACAGCCTCACGGTTACGATCAACCGACCCGAAAAAAAGAACGCAGTCAACTGTGAGGTCATGTGTCGTCTATATGACGCATGGGTGCAACTCGATTCAGATGAAGATCTACGTACAGCTGTCCTCACGGGCACAGGCGATACCTTCTGTGCGGGCATGGACCTATCTGAGATCGGCAAGCTCGGGACAGGAAAACCCGAAAATGAGTGGATGGAACGTGTCATGAAACAACCTGACATCATCTACGGCGCTTGGCTTAAAACCTATCGACCCAGCAAACCCGTTATCCTCGCCGCCGAGGGTTTCGCGCGAGCAGGCGGGACTGAAATCCTACAAGGGACAGACATTCGAGTGGCCGGCGAAAGTGCTCTTTTCGGAGTCACTGAAGTTCAAAGAGGGCTCTTTCCTATGGCCGGCTCCGCCGTTCGACTCAGACGACAAATCGGATATGCGGTGGCGGCAGAGATGCTCCTTGTGGGCGAAGACCTTCCTGCCCAGCGCGCCTATGAACTCGGCCTGATCAATCATGTGGTCCCAGATGGTCAAGCGCTCAACAAAGCTCAGGAAATCGCTCATCGCATCAGCTCAAATGGGCCCCTGGCCGTTCGAGGGATTTTGGCGACGCTCCGAGAAACTGAGACTCTTCCCGAAGCCGAGGCCTTTGGTGTTGAACAAAAACATGGCATGAAAGTCTTTGCCTCCGAAGATTCAAAGGAGGGCCCGCGCGCCTTTCTCGAGAAGAGACCCCCGGTGTTCAAGGGGCGCTAAAACCTGGATGTGTCCGGAATAGCTCCATTTTCGCTAGCCTCACCCAATGAATGAGCGGACTCAAGAACGACTTCACAATCGGCTCGCCGCTTTCCCGCGTGCCGAGCTCGCACATCTTCCCACGCCGCTTGAACCCGCTCCAAACCTGACCCGAGCGCTGGGCGGCCCAGACATTTGGATCAAGCGAGATGACTGCACGGGCCTTGCCGTCGGCGGCAACAAGACGCGAAAGTTAGAGTTTTTAATCGGAGATGCGATCAAAAAAGAATCTCATGGTGTTGTGACCTTCGGCGCCTTGCAATCCAACCACGCTCGACAAACTGCCGCCGCCGCCGCAAAATTTGGACTCTCATGTGATCTGGTTTTACTCGAAGAAACCGATGCCCGAGAGGCGGCCTGGCATGAATCGGGCAATCGGCTCTTGGATGAAATCCTGGGCGCACAGGTGCACGTGGTCAAAACCGAATCGGAAGCTAAGCAAAAAGCGCTTGAACTGTTGAAAAAAGCAACTGAGCGAAGACGGAATCTCTATGTCATTCCAGTTGGAGGCTCGAACCCAATCGGCGAACTCGGCTATGTAGGATGTGCAGTTGAACTTCAAAAACAGATTCAATCAAACGCTCTCCATGTCTCCTGTCTCTTTCATGCCACATCCAGCATGGGTACGCAGTCAGGTTTAAGTGTCGGGTTTGAAGCCCTAGATGCCGAAATGAAAATCAATGGATTGAGCGTCGACCACCGGCTCAGTTCAAAAGAAAAAACGAAGAGTCTTTCAGAGCATCGGCAACATCTCAGCGCAGAACTAGGCATCGCCTCAAACCCCGAGTTTCCGACCTTCATCGACAACCGACAACTCGGCAAGGGCTACGGAGTAACCACGGAAGCAGCCCTAGAAGCCATTACACTTACGGCCCGCTACGAGGGCATTCTTCTTGATCCCGTCTACACCGGAAAGGCCATGGCTGGACTCATTTCGGCGATTCGGATGGGTGAAGTTCCACGCCGCCAACCCATCGTCTTCCTCCACACAGGCGGATCGCCGGGACTCTTTGCCTATCCCTCAACGTTAAAAGAAGGTCTCCATCGCTTTTAGAACTGACTTTCAACCGACCCGCGATAGACCGCAGCCGCTTCGACCTGAGCCTCAACCCGAACCCGAAGCATCCGGTGCACCTGTTCCTGCGCAACTGAGTCCTCATCCGAACAGTTAAAGTCCTTTGCCTCCAGGGCAGCCCCAAAGGAAATGACCCACTGAACGGGCAATGGAAAGCTGCTTAGAATTCCCAGCCAGGGGAAATTTGACAAAAAGGGCAAAAACGGAATCTCAGGCGACGGGTCCACCCCCAGAAAAGTAGCCAGAAGCGGATACGTCTCGTCCGCCCCGGCGATACCCACGGGAACAATGGGCGCTTTATTTTTTAAGGCCGCCGCGACTGCACCGTCATTCAAAAAGGAACTCAATTCACCCTGAACCTTAAAGGGACTCAAAACCCCCGCGTCACCCTCAGGAAAACAGATCACTGAATGCCCCGAGCGCAGGAGATAATCCACATTTTCGTAACACACACGCACGCCCCCCAATCGCGCGAGCCACGGTTGGAAAAAGGGTTGATTCGCCAGACTGTCGGAGACCAAAAACCGAATAGGTCTAGAATATTTTTTTTGATTCATCAGCAGATGAGCGAGCATCAAGCCATCATAGGGCAGCAGAGTTGATCGGTTGACCACGAACAAACTGGGACTCTCAGAAGGCACTTCCTTCTCTTCGATGAATCTCACCCGCCAATATCGCTCATACAGAAAAGTAAAAAAGGGTGTAAGGCTTTCGGAGACATCCGCGTCAAAACCAAAATCATCATGACTCAAGCTACGCTCGCTCATGCCGATCTGACTCAGATGACCGCGAAGGGTGTCGAAAAGGCCGGGCCAATCTATTTTTTCTAATCCTGTCTCTCTTTTGAGCGGCGCAGTCCGCGAAGTTCGGATCTCCATTCGTAGATCCTCCAAAGCTTGACGCAAGAGTTCAAGACTCTCTGCCTCAAGTTCTTCCGAGAGATCGTTCGAATGTAATGAAATTACTTTTTCTCTCTCGCTCAAACTCGAACCCTCTTGGCCCCGAAGAACGGTTTCGTTCTTATTTCCATCAGCGATATCTTTCTACGTGCGCCGCGGATACAAAAGAAATCCACGCTTCGCGCGTCGTGTATCGCAGCTCACCAAACTCCGACCACCCATGTTCTCCATCCGCCACCCACAGATAGCGTAGATAGTCGTAGAAAGAGGAAGTTGGATCCGGGCTATCCGTCCAAGCCGAAAGCCTCGGCCACCGATCAAAAAGAGGCGTTGGAAGCGGACAGCGTTTTCGCCCCGCTAAGGCCAGCAGAGTCGAAAGGGGTAGCACTCCTTGAGCCACCACGTTGAAGACGCCTGGATGTGACTCGCAGACCGCCGCCTCATAGACGGCGAGCAAATCATCCTCAGCGACAAACTGGAGCAAAGGGTCATACCCGAGACATGTGGGAACAAATTCACGGGAAAAGAAAGCCGTGATCTCGTCGGTATACCTGGGCCCCATCGCCCAGGCACTTCGCAGGACCGTCACTTCGGTGCCTAATGCATGCGACGCAAAAGTACGCACCTGTTCTTCCGCATCTATTCGACCCTTTAGATAACTTGATTCACGGTTTCCCCGTAGAGGCTGCGATTCAATCAAAAAGTTAGGGTTATCCGGTCGAGCTCCGTAAAGCATGGTGGAAGAGGCCACCACGAGTTTTGAAACCCCTGCCTCTTGCACGGCGCCCAGTACTTTAGCCGTTCCTTCTACGTTTAGGCTCCGATCCGCTTCTGGAAATCGTGTCGGAGATGTTCTGTAACCCAGATGAACCACGGCCTCTGCGCCTGTCTTCAGCAAAATTTCGGCTAGCGCTTCCTCTGCGAATTCATCCATAAGGTCGAGATGAAAAAAATCGATGCCATCCGATCCGCGAAGAGGGCATTCAAGATCGATCCCCACAACACGCAGCGGCCCCTGACGCCGTCTCAATCGCTGGGCGAGTTCAACTCCCCAGAACGTGTCGAAACCCGTGAGGGCAACACAGCCAAGCTGAGTCACAAATTCTCCTTGCATAGACAAGACCAACATCGCGAATAAGAAGCGACCTAACCATGTTGCCGGATTCAAGCTGATCTCGCTCCTCAGGCTTGCCTGAGATAGCCTCCAAGCTATGAATCCTTCACACCCTTCCATCGCGTTGATCCACGATGAGCGATTTCAAAACCATCGGGCACCTCAAGGTCACCCCGAGCGCTCCGAGCGACTTATCGCAGTGGACCGTGGGCTCACTTCTTTCACGCCCTATCTCAGTCGACTCACGTCGCGTGAGGCCACAGAAGAAGAATTACTCCGTGTGCACTCTGCCGCCCACCTGCGCACCATCGAAAAAAGCGCAAAACAGATCAGCTCACATTTCGACGCCGATACATTCGGCTCGGAGAAGAGCTTCGCGACCGCCCTCCTCGCAGCCGGAAGCACTGTGGAGCTTGCGCTGCGCGTCGCAAAAAAAGAGGTCAACTTTGGACTTTCGGCCGTGCGACCTCCTGGCCATCATGCCGAAAACGACCGGGCCATGGGGTTTTGCCTGTTTAATAATGTCGCCATCGCAGCACGAGCTCTGCAAACTCAGACGGGTATGGACAAGGTGATGATCCTCGACTGGGATGTCCATCACGGCAACGGCACTCAACATACCTTCGAGGAAGACCCCAGCGTCCTCTATCTGTCACTCCATCAGTATCCCCACTACCCAGGAACGGGCGACTTTGGAGAGAAGGGCCGTGGCGTGGGCATCGGCTCCACCGCCAACCTACCCATGCCACCGGGTTGCGGAGATCACGAGTATCTCGGGCTCTTGCAACGAGCCGTAGGCCCCATCGCTCGACATTTTAAGCCACAAATGATTCTGGTCTCCTGTGGCTTCGATGCTCACCGAGAGGATCCCCTCGCGAGCATGGAGGTGACCGAAACGGGCTACCGAACCATGACCCAATATGTGCGAAATCTCGCGAACGAAATCTGCCAAGGCCGACTTATGTTCGTTCTAGAGGGCGGATATTCGCTTTTAGGCCTTGAAGAAGGGACTCGAGGCGTCCTCGACGGGCTACTTTCGGATCCATCCTCTTCTCTAGCCGACGTGGCCGTGACCCAGGGCAGCTCTCTTTCGGCGGTTCTCAATCGAGCGGCTCAAGTCCATGCTCCCCGTGTGCCCGATTTCGGAGCTCCCTGACGCGCTTCCCGTCTTCGGCTACATTCTCAATGGGATTTGGCTCCACTTAACGCCCCTATCGACCCACTTCGCTTTTTTTAACCCCACATTCGCCTTAACTTCGCTCTAAAACCTTCATATACGCCACATCACGGAATTCTTTCTCAAGGGCTTTCCCACCAAAATCGCAAAAAGGCGAAAACAAATAGAAAGTAAGTGGAAAAAATGAAAGAAATATGCACTGATTGCGTTTTTTTTCTTCCCAAGTGGGTCTAGGTGCGATACAAGTACTTCCAGTGGTAACAAGTGGGATGAAGTGGGAACGCAGACCGGACGAAGTTGAATCGTCCTCTTTCGAGACAAGGCACTAAAAAGGGTCACCCGGCGAGGGACCCCGAGAGCGATCCGGGGAGCCGGGAGGACGAAAGTTGGTGAAAAATGTTTCGAGGCCGATTCGAACACGCAGTGGATACCAAGGGACGCTTAAGCATCCCGTCGGGGTTTAGAGTGGAAATCCAAAGACGCAGCGAGAAAGACCCAGTGCTCACCAACTACGGTGACCACTTGGCTCTCTTTCCAGCTGACGAGTGGGAAACCAAGGAAGCTGAACTCCTTGGACTCTCTGACTTTGACTCAGACGCCCAAGATCTCCAGCGCTACGTCGTCGGAGACGCCATCGACTGCCCCATCGACGCTCAAGGACGAATACTGGTTCCGTCACTCCTTCGGAAGGAAGCGGAACTCGAGAGTAAAGTGATTATTGCCGGCGTATTGAACAAGGTCGAAATCTGGAACCCAGAACGCTTCGAAGAGAAGAAGCGAATGACCTTAATGCGGCTGAACGAGATCCAAAAAAATGTGGATCCGCAGCGAAAGCCGCCGAGCAACTGATTTTTTTTTGGGGGGGAGCTGGAGCAGATCGCTCCGGCAGAGAGGTTGGGGTGTCCTCGGATACCAAACAGATCGCAGCGTGGTTACTGGGGGGTACGCGCTGAGATCTTGGTCTTCCGAGGCACCCCATCTTTCCCGCCCCCCTAAGCCCTAGACCTGGGCGAGTTCGGGGGAATCCCCACTCGTGACGACTCAATTCCATCACGTCCCCGTATTGCTCGAAAAGAGCATGAAGTACTTGAGCCTGGCGCCGGGTGCCGTTGTCCTAGACGGCACCGTCGGAGGAGGCGGTCACGCAGAGAGCATTCTCGAGCGAACCGCACCCAATGGCATTCTGATCGGACTCGACGTCGACCAGGATGCGTTGAATGCTTCTCGGCGCCGGCTCAAAGTACATGGGGATCGAGTTCACTTGATTCAGACCTCATTCCGAAAACTCGACCGGGCGCTGGATGAAGTTGGGATCCATCGACTGGATGCGGTTCTGTTGGATTTGGGCGTCTCCTCCCATCAACTAGACTCCGGTCAGCGCGGCTTTCGGTTTTCTGAATCTGAAAGCGAGGCGACCCCTCTCGACATGAGAATGAACCCTGAGCAAGGACAAACAGCCGCTGATCTCCTCAATCGAGCATCGGCCACAGAGCTTCAAGGCTGGTTTCAAAATTACGGGGAGTTGCCCGGATCTCGTCGTCTCGCAAAGGCCATCACCGAGTCGAGAGAGAGCTCTCCGCTGAAAACAAATGCAGACCTCCTTCGGCTCATCCGAGAGGCCGGGATCGGCCGTGGGCGACATCACCATCCAGCTACGCTGGTCTTCCAGGCCTTGCGGATCGCTGTCAACGACGAACTCGGAGCTCTTGAAGAGGGCCTTGAGGCGGCTCGCACGCGACTGAAGCCAGGCGGTCGACTCGTAGTGCTCTCCTACCACTCTCTTGAGGACAGAATTGTCAAACACACCTTTCGGCGTGCGGCCAAGGGCTGTGTTTGTCCACCCAAACAACCCATCTGCACCTGCGGAAAAATGCCGAGCTTGCGCGTTCTCACCCGACGCCCAGAGACTCCCGATGCCCTCGAAATAGAAAGCAATCCTCGAGCTCGATCGGTCCGGCTCCGCGTTGCAGAATCCATAGAAGAGGTCAGGCCGTCATGAAAAAAGCCCCGACAAGATGGAGTCACAAAATGGCCGGATTCTGGAAACGCCTGTTCGCAAAGCAAGGCCGACGCCCACTCGACCTCAGCAAACTCGAAATTAAGCTAGACCGAAACAAACCCCTGGTACGGGCTCAATTCGTGTTACCTGCTCTTATTGCAGCTCTCTTAGTCTCTCTGGGAATGGCATCACTGCGCATCGACCTGCTCAGAGTTCGATATGCACTGGCAGCCTCGACGCTTGAAGAGCAAAGGCTTCTCGATGAGTCAAGACAGCTTACGGCCCACGTACGCAAGCTTCGCGATCCATACCACCTCGCTCTTGAAGCTCAGAAGCTTGGGTTTGTACGTCCCACCCAACTCATTGATTTAAGTGACGTGAAGCCCCGCCCTGCCACCCCGCCGGCTCAAATAGCATCACACAGATCAGCCGCGACTCCGAGCTTGCCATGAGATCACAGGCTCTCCGGTCCGCCATTCTTAGGATTGGAATCCTGCGTTTAGTTATGCTGATCGGGCTCTTAGGGCTCGCAGCACGAGCTGGTCAGTTGGCCGTCATGAACCCGGAGGCCGCGGCCCATGGGCAACGTCAACTCCACACACGGATCACACTGCCCGCCTCAAGAGGGTTGATCCTCGACCGCAACAGTAAAGAGCTTGCTCTTAGCATAGAAGCCCCTTCTGTTTACGTCCTCCCTCAGCTTCTCAAAGAGCGCGCCAGCACTTTTGCAAAACTCGCAAAGGCTTTGGGCCTCAAAGAAGAGGCCGTTCGGCGACGCGTCGGTCAGCGGACAGGCTTCACCTACCTCGCGCGTTGGATTCAAAAGGACCAAGCCCAACAGATTGAAATGCTTGATCTCCCTGGAGTTGGAATCGAATATGAGCCTCGACGGACCTATCCCGCCGGGCGTATTGCAGGCACGCTCATCGGCTTCGCAGACATCGATGGTCATGGTCGACGTGGCATCGAGCAAATGATGGACGAATGGCTTCGCGGCCAGCCCCAGCAACTGGCCGTTCAAAGAGATGCCCGGGGCAAACTATTAGGAACAATCG
Source organism: Deltaproteobacteria bacterium (assembly GCA_002691205.1). GTDB lineage: Bacteria > Myxococcota_A > UBA9160 > UBA9160 > UBA4427 > MED660. The sequence continues at coordinate 13,828 of NZHD01000061.1, read as the reverse complement.
CGCTGGATCCACGAGAAGCAGCAGGCGGCGATGTCGTCCTAACCCTCGACTCGGGGCTCCAAGCCGAGGCGGAAGCCGCCCTGGCAAAGGTGGTCAAAGACAGCAAAGCACGTCGAGGCATTGTGATTGCGATTGAACCTCAAACGGGAGACGTCTTAACCCTTGCCGAATGGCCCGGGTTTGATCCCAATCAATTTCGGACCACTCCGTATACGCAAACGCGCAGCCCGTCTTTTCATGATGCACTCGAGCCCGGCTCCACCATCAAGGCCTTTCTGGTTGCGACGGCTTTGGACCAAGGTGCTGCGACCGTGAACACGCAAATCGACACAGGCGAGGGTTGGGTCCGGGTCCCAGGGAAGACCATTCATGATCACCATCCCTACGGCGTCCTGAACATGACGGGTGTGCTCCGTCACTCAAGCAATGTTGGCGCCGTTTGGCTCGGCGAAAAAATCGGCCCCGAAGACTACCACGCCGCCCTGGGACGCTTCGGACTGGGCAGCTCGACTCGAAGCGGGTTTCCCTCTGAATCATCTGGCTTACTCAGGAACTGGAAGAAGTGGCAACCCCTAGACCTGGCAACCGCCTCCTTCGGCCAAGGGATGAATGTGACTCCCATCCAACTCGCCATGGCCACGGCGGCCTTAGCCAACCGTGGCGAGCTTATGCAACCTCGCCTTGTTAAAGCACGTCGCACAGCACTGGGACAATGGGAATCGATCCCTCCCGTAAGCGCGGGCCAAGCCATTCAGCCTGCCGCAGCTGAGGCCGCTCTTCAAATGCTTGAGAGTGTTGTGAGTGCCGAGGGGACAGGACGACTCGCAGCTCTAAACAATGTTCGGGTCGCGGGAAAAACAGGGACGGCACAACATCTTGAAGTCGAAACAGGCCGGTATTCAACTCACCGATATACAGCTTGGTTCGTAGGCGTGGCTCCCGCAGACGATCCAAAGGTGGCCATGGTGATCGCCATTGAGGAGCCTCGAGGTCCACAGCATTCGGGCGGATCCGTCGCAGCACCTCTGTTTGCCACCATCGCAACGAGTCAACTGGCTCGTCACGGGATCATTACCGCTCCAGAGCCTCTTTCCGCACCTAAAAACCCGGCCTGGCTCGTGGCTCAGAAAAAACGCTTAGCTGAAAAAAAAGCGCAACAGGTGGCTTCCTTGCCCAGCGTCGCCCCCGTGGAACTTCAGGCAGTCTCCAGCCCTCCCCCCTCTTCCACTCGGTCTAGATCCAATAAGCGCAAGAAGGCTCCCGTCCAGATACCCTTGGGTAAAACGGCCTTGGACCCCGTTCTCGTTCCCGACTTCAGTGGCTTTAGCTTGGCGGCGGCGCGCTCTATGGCGGCCAACGAAACCCTCGATCTCGAAATCACGGGTTCAGGGCAGGGGCATGTCGTCAAGCAAATGCCCGCGGCAGGTACAGTGCTCATTGGTCGAAAGCGAACCGTGCGGCTGCGCATTTCTGCACAAAGTGAGGGGGGCTAATGAGACTCTCTTCTCTTGTTAACGGCCTTCCACCCGAACTGGCACCCACTTCACCGTCCGCGCTCGACTCATCGGACCCTCTCATCCGGGGCATTGAATACGACTCTCGAAAAATCTCTCCAGGGGATTTATTTGTGGCCCTCTCCGGGTCAGCGGTGGACGGCCACGCCTATATCCAGCAGGCCCTTGAACTCGGTGCGGTTGCTGTGCTCGTAGAAAAAGGAGCCGAGGACCTAGCCCCCTATGAAGCCGTGGCCGTGAAGGTCCCGGATACACGCAGGGCGCTTGCCAGCGTCGCCACAACCTTTTTCGGAGAACCCGCAAAAGATCTCACAATGGTGGGAATCACCGGCACAAACGGAAAGACAAGCACGAGTTACATGGCCGAAGCCATCCTGACTGCAGCTGGACTTGAGACTGGCCTGATTGGAACTGTGGAGATTCGCTACGGGCGAGAGAGAATTGGCGCCACCAATACCACCCCGGAGAGCCTAGACCTACAACGTACCCTCCGCTCAATGGCCACTAAGGGGATTTCAGCCACTGTCATTGAAGTTTCTTCTCACGGACTCGAACTCGGGCGAGTCTCTGGGTGTCAATTCAGGGTCGCCGCGTTCACAAATCTCACTCAGGATCATCTTGATTTTCATGGCGACATGAAATCCTACTTGGCCTCTAAGCTCATTCTCTTTAAAGACTTACTAGACAGCGATTCACACGCCGTGATCAATATCGACGATCCGTACGCACATGAAGTAACCCAAGCGGCGCATAGCGCCGGCGCGAACATTCTACGCTGCAGCCGAAATCCAAAGGCGAACGCGGAAATCACTCTCATGAGGTCAGAAAGCAGGCTCTCCGGAACCTCTGCTGAAATCTCCATCCGCGGTCAACAAATCGACATTGAACTTCCTCTGGTGGGCGATTTTAACCTAGAAAATTTACTCGTTGCTTGTGGCATCGGAGTGGCCCTGGGCCTGCCTGTTGAAAAAATTCAGCACGGGATCTCAGCCTGCCCTCAGGTCCCAGGACGTATGGAAAGAGTCCCCGAGCCCCGCGAAAACATGCCTACGGTCATCGTCGACTACGCCCACACGCCAGATGCCATCGCCAAACTACTTGAAGCCGTTCGTCCCCTATGTACGGGAAGACTCATTACCGTCTTTGGGTGCGGAGGCGACCGCGACAGCACAAAGCGCCCCTTGATGGCGGCCGCTGTCGCTCTCGGTACCGACATGGCCATCCTGACCAGCGATAATCCTCGCACCGAAGATCCCCAGAAAATCCTCCGAGAAATTGAAAGCGGACTAGGGGCTCTAGCCAAATGGGGGACCGAGGATTTAGTTGAAATGGACTCCAGTTATACCGTCATCCCAAACCGAAAAGAAGCGATCCACTCAGCGATCCGCATGGCAAGAGCGGAAGATACGGTGGTTCTCGCCGGAAAGGGACATGAGGACTACCAGATCATCGGAACTCGAAAACTTCCTTTCGACGATCGTCGTGAAGCGGCCCAAGCCCTGTCAAACCGAAAGAAAAAATGAGTATCCCTTTTACAAATCACCAAGCGCAAAGTTGGACGCAGGGAAGCCTAATCCAAGGTTCGCCTGAGACGCTTCTTTCTGGAGTGAGTATCAACACGCGCACCCTCTCCCCTGGAGACCTCTTCATCGCCATCCACGGCCCCAAAAATGATGCCCATAGTTTCATCGATCAGGCCATCGAAGCGGGAGCTGCGGCTGTCATGGTCAATCAGGACTGGCTCGTCAAAAACTCGATCCCGGAAGGCACCGACCTTCTCTCTGCACCGGACACAACTCAAGCCCTAGGTGCACTGGCACACGGACATCGATCCGGCTTCTCTGGCCCTCTGCTCGCCATCACCGGAAGCAATGGAAAGACATCAACCAAAGAGTTGGCATATTCGATTTTATCCTCTTCACAGCCTTGTCTTAAAAACGAAGGCAACCTGAACAATGAGTTTGGCCTCCCGCTTACGCTGCTCCAACGCAAAGCGGAGCACCGTTCAGCCGTACTCGAAATGGGAATGAATCACAGAGGCGAAATACAGCGTCTCGTCGAAATCGCTGCGCCTGATGTCGGCGTCATCACAAATGTCGGCACAGCCCACATAGAGTTTCTCGGCAGCCAGGACGAAATCGCTCTAGAAAAAGGAGATCTCGTCGCCGGTCTCACATCAAACGGAATCGCTGTATTAAACGCAGACGACTCTCGAGTTCTCGGACAGCGCCAGCGCGTTCTTGGACGCATCCTAACGTTCGGGCGTCACGCCAAAGCGGATATTCGACCCGAAGCGATTCAATTTCACAATGAAGGCGCCTTTTCTTTCCGACTCTGCACGCCTGAAGGTCACATCGAAGTTCGAGTCCAAGGATGGGCCGAGACAACAATCGAAAACTCACTCGCTGCCGCTGCCGCGACACTCGCAATCGGCAGCAATCTTGAAACGATCAAAGAGGGGCTTCACCAATTTCAAGCGATCCCGGGAAGAATGCTTTGCCAGAAAATGCCATCGGGCACTCGGATACTCGATGACACCTACAATGCAAACCCTCAGTCCATGCGGAGCGCGCTTGAAACATTGGCGCGGATCAAAATGACCGGACGGTCCATTGCCGTCTTAGGGGATATGGGCGAACTCGGCCTGGAATCTTCTGCCTCTCACAGCGACATAGGCCGCGTTACCGCCGAAACAGGGACCGACTTTCTGTTTACACTCGGTGAACACGCGGAAGCGGTTGGCCACGCAGCCCAAGTCGCCGGTATGCCATCAGAGCACATTCATGCTGCCGCCAACCATGACGAAATCGCACGAGAAATCGCTTCTCTCGCCGGGCCAGAGGACTGGATCCTGATTAAAGGGAGCCGCTCGATGCAGATGGAACGCATTATCGAACACCTACTTTCGGGAAAAGAGGTCTGAATGATCTATCACTTTCTCTACCCACTCGCCGATTCGATCAGTGCATTCAATGTGGTTCGCTACATCACCTTTCGCACCGCAGCCGCCACGCTCACGGCACTCTTCATCTCTCTAGTCGTGGGCCCCTGGTTGATCCGAAAACTCGCTAGCCTTCACGTGGGCCAGCCTATTCGTGAAATCGGCCCCGAGCATCAGGCAAAGGCAGGGACTCCAACCATGGGAGGCCTGCTCATTCTTCTCTCCCTGATTGTATCCGTACTTCTCTGGGCCGATCTAACAAACCCATTCGTATGGATCGTACTGGGACTCACTTGCGGGTACGGGGTACTCGGCTTTGTCGATGACTACCGCAAGGTCAAAAAACAAAACAGCGACGGGATCTCTGCGCGTGCGAAGATCTTTTGGCAAACCACTCTCGCCCTGATTGTCGCCATTGTCATTTACACCAGTCCCGCGTTTGACCAAGAACTCGCAGTCCCCTTCTTTAAGTCATTCACCCCCAATATTGGCTGGCTCTACATTCCGTTAGCAACTTTAATCATTGTAGGCTTCAGCAACGGAGTAAATCTAACAGACGGACTTGATGGACTCGCGATCGGTCCTGTCATGATTACGGCTGCAACATTTGTTGGACTTTCCTATGCGGCGGGCCATGCCAACATCGCGGACTACCTGGCCATCAAGCCCGTACCTGGCGCTGGTCAACTGGCAATTCTATGCGGAGCACTTGTGGGAGGAGGTCTTGGATTCCTGTGGTTCAACGCCTCCCCTGCAGATTTATTCATGGGAGACGTGGGCGCACTGGCCCTGGGTGGAGCCCTCGGCACCGTGGCCGTCTTAATTCGACAAGAATTCCTACTTGCGGTCGTAGGAGGAATCTTCGTTCTCGAAGCGGCATCGGTTGTCATCCAGGTGCTCTGGTTCAAAACCACAGGAAAACGAGTCTTCCTCATGGCCCCCATTCACCATCACTTTGAGAAACTCGGCTGGGCAGAGCAAAAAATTGTTGTTCGCTTCTGGATCATTTCTCTGGTTCTTGGCCTGATCGCACTTTCTTCGCTCAAACTTCGTTAAGGAACGATGTCATCAACTCAACGAACACCACAGACTTAAACCTCGCCGGTCGGAATATTTTAGTTCTAGGGCTCGGGCTCTCTGGACGCAGCGCAGCTAACTTCTGCGCATTGCAGGGCGCTCATGTACGCGCCGTTGACGAACGTCCTTCACCGAAAGCAGGCTCGCCTGAAAGTGAAGGATTCTCCGACAACATCGATATCCGCTGGGGAGAACGTTTTCCGGAAGTCGACGATTTCGATCTGGTCGTTCCCAGCCCAGGAGTTCCCCCTCATCGCTACCGTTCTAAGGCGCGTCAAGTATGGGGAGACATTGAGCTCGCTGGACGCGCACTCGATATTCCCATCATTGCGGTCACCGGGACCAATGGAAAATCAACCACCGTCATGCTCATTGAGGCCATGCTAAGAGCCTGCGGAATTCGGGCACGAGCTGCGGGAAATCTCGGGACCCCCGCACTCTCTCTTGTAGAACAGCCCCTGGATGTGGGCGTTCTTGAAGTCTCGTCCTTCCAACTCGAAACTATTGATTCGTTTCGCCCTCAAATCGCAACCGTCCTCAATGTGTCACCGGACCATATGGACAGACATGGAGGGTTCAAAGAATACATTGAGGCCAAGCAGCAAATTTTCAAGAACCAAACCTCAACCGATGTCGCCGTTCTCAACTATGATGACCACGTGGTCAGAGACTATGTGGCCAAAACTCAGGCCAGAGTGATCTTTTTCAGCCAAAACGGCCCACCGCCACAAGAGAAAGGGTTTGACTCAGCGTGGATTGAAGAGGATTTTGCTGTGCTCCGCGAAGGAGAGAATCAAATTCGCCTATCGATCGGTGGATGTCGTTTTCTCGGGCCCGCTGATCAGGACAATATTCTCGCCGCATTGGCAACCGTGTGGGCCATGGGCGGCAAGCCCGAAAAAGCCATCGAAGCATTGGCGGATTTCCGTCCCCTCCCCCACCGCCTGGAACATGTCGCCCAGATACAAGGGGTGGATTTCATCAACGACTCCAAAGCCACGAATCCGGGAGCCGCTCAACGTGCCCTCGAAAACACACAGTCGCCTATCCTATGGATCGCGGGCGGAAGAGATAAAGGGCTCTCGTACGGAGAGCTGGCCACGGCCGCCGCTGGAAGAGTCCGAGTGGCTCTCTTGATCGGCGAGGCCGCAGACCAAATCCAGTCCTGCCTCGAAAAGAATACCCCATGTGAACAAATGAACAGTTTGGATGAGGCCGTCACTCGCGCCCACGCATTAGCCGTAGAGGGCGACATCGTCTTACTGGCGCCCGCCTGCGCGAGTTTCGATCAATTCAAAAATTTCGAAGCCCGAGGCGAATCTTTCAGAAAAGCGGTGCTTCAAATAGCTGAAGGAAAAAAGACGTGAAGAGATCGAAAGCTCAACGCAAACGCTCTCAGAAAGAGACCAAGCCATCGGCCCAGGCGAAAACATGGAGCCAGGACCTTGATACCGGTGTCTTAATTTCAGGAATGATGCTGGTCAGTATCGGCGTTGTGATGAACTACAGCACAACCGCAGCCCTTGCACTTGAACGCCAACTGCCTCCCCTCTTCATCAGTCATATAGGTGCACTCCTACTCGGTACCTGTGTTGCATATATGACCTATTCAATGCCTCTCGAATTCTGGAGACGACTCGCCCTGCCCCTCTGGCTTGTCTCCGTTTCTCTTCTCGCTGCAGTCGAGCTTGCTGGTGTTGAAGTCAATGGGGCTCAGCGGTGGCTCGGCGTTCCGGGCCTTGGCATTCGCTTCCAGCCCGTAGAAATCTGTAAATTCACAACCGTCATCATGGTTGCGGTCCTCATTGCTCATCGCGACGGACATGAAGAAGTGTCGCTTCGGAGAACGATCTCAGCCGGCGCGCTTGCACTCCCCCCCATTGGACTTCTCTTACTTCAGCCCGACCTAGGAAATGCCATCTTGCTGGCGACTCTAGTCGCCCTCCTCCTGATTGTCGCCGGAACACGACTCACTCGCCTCATCGGTCCAGCGATAATCGGGATCGCCGCGGTGGCCCTCTACATCAGCCAAAACAGCTACGCGCTTCGACGCATCACCGGCTTCATCGACCCCTGGGCCACCTACCGGGCCGAAGGTTTCCAGCTTGTCCAATCCTTCGTCGCGTTTGGCCGAGGAGGGGTTTTTGGTGTCGGGTTGGGCAATGGACAACAAAAATTGGCCTATCTGCCCGAGGCCCATACTGACTTTATTCTGGCTCTTGTCGCCGAAGAACTCGGCCTACTCGGTATTCTTGTTGTCCTTGCCTCGTTTGCGGGCCTTATGCTTGGGGGAACTCGGGTCGCCCGAGGCAAGACCGATCGCTTTGCCCTGCTCTTGACTTTTGGCATGACGACTCTGTTAACCATCCCCGCCGTGATCAATGCCGCGGTGGTCATGGGCCTGCTGCCTACCAAAGGACTCACACTGCCCTTTCTCTCCTATGGACGCACTTCATTGATCATGAACTGCGCTGCATTCGGGCTATTGCTGGGCCTTGCTAGGCCTGAAAAACCACGTTCAAAAGAACCAGGAGCTCGTGCATGGCCCTAAGCTGGATTATCGCCGGTGGCGGCACAGGCGGGCATGTCACACCTGCCCTTGCTCTCGGTGAAGTCATCAAAGAGCGCGGAGAAAAACTACTCTTCATTGGGTCTCAACATGGACTTGAGGCCAAATTAGTTCCCGATGCGGGTTTTGAGCTGCTCGCTCTGCCTAGCCAACAGGTTATGGGCCGAAGCCTCTCTGGCAGAATAACGGGAATACTCCGCATTCTTTCACAAGTTAGAGCGGCTCGAAGGGCACTCTTGGATCGCCATGCCGACGTCGTCATCTCCGTGGGTGGTTTCGCAGCTATGCCGGCTGCCTTGGCCGCTCTCGCCACCCGACGACCTCTCATACTCGTGGAACCCAATGCTATCCCTGGACGAGTCAACCGAATCACGGCCCGCTTTGCGCGAATGATTTTCTTGGGTTTTGCGCAAGCCGCTGATTCGCTGTCAAGCGCTCGGCCTGTTCAGCACGTAGGCATTCCTCTGAGAAATGACATGACCAAAGCGTTCAACGCCAGTGGCTCGCGACCCGAAGCGACGTTGCCGCTTCACCTTCTCATCTTTGGAGGGAGTCAAGGGGCTCATCAAATCAATGAAACCATGATCGCTATCGCCCCTGATATCGCCCACCTCGAAATCGAGATTTTTCATCAAACAGGAAAAGCCGACCTCGTCGCTGTCCGCGAGGCCTACGCCAAAGCCAACATCAAATCCACTGTTGTTGAATTCGAATACGACATGCCCTCTCGCTATCAATGGGCTGACTTAGCGATCTCGCGCGCAGGCGCCCTCACGGTGGCAGAGCTCGCTCTTGCGGGGCTCCCCGCCTTCCTCGTCCCCTACCCGTTTGCATCCGACAACCATCAAGTCGCTAACGCGGAAGCTCTGTCCAGGGTCGGTGCTGCGGAATGCCTTGATTCAAAACCCCTCAACCCTTCAGAACTCATCGAAAAGCTCAAAGCCATCTCGGGAGAACCCAAGCGACTGAGCGCGATGAGCCAATCGGCTATGTCTTTATCGAGGCCTCTCGCCGCGCGTCAGATTATCGACCAGACAATTCAAATCGTTCAGGAATCGGCTGTATGAATCCCAAGTTCGAAAAAATTCATTTTATTGGAATTGGCGGTATCGGTATGTGCGGTCTCGCAGAACTGCTTCACAGCCAGGGGTACAAAGTAAGCGGATCAGACCTCAACGCAGGCAAGAATTTTGAGCGGCTGACGCGGCTCGGAATCCATACTCACATTGGGCACGATTCTAAGCACCTAGGCGATGCACAAATGGTCGTTCTCTCGTCTGCGATTTCAGACGACAACCCTGAGATCAGAGAAGCGCGATCTCGAAACATTCCAATTGTCCTTCGCGCTCAAATGCTCGCCGAAGTGATGAGACAAAAAAACGGCATTGCGGTGGCGGGCAGCCATGGCAAAACCACAACCAGCTCCCTCATCGCTCACACTCTCCATTCTGCCGGCCTAGACCCCACAGCGATCATCGGCGGGCGCGTGCTGATCAACGAGGGAGAGGCCAGCGGTACTCGTTTTGGCCAAAGCGATCTCATCGTCGCTGAGGCCGATGAGAGCGATGGCTCATTTTTATATTTGGCTCCCGTCATGACGGTCATCACAAATATCGATCACGAGCACTTAGATCACTATGGCGACCTTCAGACTTTAAAAAATGCTTTCATCAAGTTCGCCAATGACATTCCTTTCTGGGGCCTCTCTGTCGTCTGTGTTGAAAGCCCCGAAATAAAGTCGATTCTTCCGCAGTTGACGGGCAGAGTCACCACCTATGGCCTCTCTCCTCAGGCTGAATGGGTCGCTTCCCATATCCGCGGAGAGGGTGAAGGCACGCGCTTTGAGGTTACGCGTGCTGGCCAAAGGATGGGCGAAATCGTGATCCCCCTGCCCGGAGAACACAATGCCCTCAATGCTCTAGCTTGTCTGGCTATTGCAGATGAGCAGGGTGTCAGCTTCTCTGAAGCGGCTAAAGCTCTTGAGGGTTTTAGGGGGGTGGAAAGACGGTTTCAGCAAATCGGTCAATCCGGTGGAATTCGAATCATCGACGACTACGCACATCACCCGACAGAATTGCGAGCGACTTTATCGGCGGCTCGAAGCATTCACGAGGGACGCATCGTCGCCGTTTTCCAACCTCATCGGTACACCCGAACTCGAGACTGTCTCATGGAGTTCGCTCAAGCATTTGAGGATTGCGACCTCATCTATATTTTGGATGTCTACTCGGCGGGCGAAGAACCTATTCCTGGCATTTCTGGGTCAGCGCTCCGTGATTCAATTGCAGCAAGCGGTCACAAAAACGCCCGGTTTATCGCTTCGCGAAAAGAACTACTCCCCGCCCTTACGGGAGAACTGAACTCGGGAGATTTATTTTTAACGCTCGGGGCCGGCGACATTGTCCGCCTGGGGCCGGAACTCATGGCCTCACTCCAAACTCACGACCCGGGGGCCTCTCATGATTGATCAGGCGACCCGAACTGAGCTGAAGAAAGTCTTAGGAGATCGCATCGCCTTTGACGCACCCATGTCGAAGTACACCTCTCTGCGCGTCGGAGGACCCGCCGATGCCATTGCAACCCCTCAAGATCGAACAGAGTTAAAGGCTCTGCTTCGCGCGTGTCATCGCCATGGTCTCGATCACAACATTATCGGCTCAGGCTTCAACCTCGTGGTTCAAGATGGAGGATTCCCCGGCGTGATCATCCATCTGAAAAAAATGCGCCAACATCACCAAGTGTCGGACGAAATTGTCTTTTCCGAAGCGGGAGTCTCGCACGCTAGCCTGACTCGCTTTTGCATTGATCGAGGGCTGTCGGGACTTGAGTTTTCTGCAGGCATCCCAGGAACTGTGGGTGGGTGGCTCAGGATGAATGCAGGCATACCGGGTCGCGAGCAAAAGGATGTCGTTCAAGCCATAGAAACGATTTCAGCCGACGGCGAACATGAAGAACGTATCGAATCGAGTCAACTCGACTTCCAATATCGCGAACTCCGAAACCTCCCTCTCGGCAACGTGATCGTTTCAGGCTTCTTCAACGTCAAAAAAACAAATCCAGAGACCGTGCAGGCTCAGGTCGATCACCTTTTGACTCATCGACAAGCATCACAACCTCTCAATGCCCCTTCGTGCGGTTCAGTCTTCCGAAATCCGCAAGGCGACCATGCCGGGCGACTGATTGAGGCAGCCGGACTCAAGGGAGAAAAAGTCGGGGGAGCCCAAATCTCAACACTTCATGCCAATTTTATTCTGAATACAGGCGGCGCCACCGCGACTGACGTGCTCGACTTGATTAAAAAAGTGCAAATGGGTGTCATGCAGAGAAGTGGAATCGAACTCAAAACAGAAGTCTGCGTCATCGGGAGAGAATCATGATTAGAAAACTTCTCGGAAATAAAAAACGAGCGCCCCATGAGCGCCGTGATGCTCAAATCAGCCAGCGTGCTCGGCAACACCTCGAGAGACTTCGAAGGCGCGAACGAAAAAGACTACACGGACGGGATACTCGAAAACCTCGCTCCACGGCCGGCCCCGCCCGAGATCGAATCCCAATGGGATGGATTGCCGCCTTTGTCGTCTCCCTTATGGGCGGGATCTATCTCGCCCAACCTCTCGAACCGCTTCTTTTGCAATGGGCCCCCGCCCAATTTGAAAAGTTGGAAAGCATTGCGATCCAAGGAAATTCGCAGCTCTCATTCAAAGATGTGGCACTGGCCACCGGAGTAGCCCGCGGAGAGTCTCTGGCAGACATTGATCTTCAAACTGTAGAAGCGCGACTGCGGGCGCAACCCTGGATTAAGAACGCTCAAGTTCTTCGCCTCCCCCCGGCCGCTCTCGTTGTGCGAATTGAAGAGCGATCGCCAAAAGCTGTTCTAGTCGAGCTCACTGCCAAGAATCAACCTCGTCGCAAGCGACTCGTTGATGAGTCTGGCGTTGTATTCGCGAGTGCTTCAGGCCAAGAATTCCTTCCTCAACTCATCGACGGATCCCACATGCAAAACGTTCTTGACCCCGAGATGCTCACCGACGGATTACAACTGCTTGAACAGCTCCGGAAAGCCGACATTCAAGCTCTCACCCCTCAAGGTGGCCCTCTTGCCATACAAATTCCGCTTCCTGGCTCTTCTGAGGGGTGGATCATCCGAGGACGAATTGATGTTGTGATGGGGCGCGGACAGCTGCATCAACGGATCAATCGTCTCGCATTACTCCTTCAGAACAACGAAGTCCGTCAACTTTTAAGCGAAGACGAAATACATATTGACCTTCGGTTCGCCGAACAAGCGGTTCTCAAGCGCACGGGGGAAGAGGCTTCAACATAAATCACGCGCGGATGTCTCCAAAAAATTTAGGTCTACTCTCATGAGGAGTGGGCAAACGTGGTGGTGACGCGCGGATGCGTAGCATCACCCATCAGAGAGGCGGGTAACTCCGTCTTTTAATCAGGGGGAAACAACAATGGCACGAAAAGATGAACTGATCGTGGGGCTCGATATTGGAACCACTAAAATTTGCGCGGTGGTCTCTGAAAGGACAGAAACAGGAATTGACATTGTCGGGATCGGTACTCATCCCTCGCGAGGTCTCCGCAAAGGCGTCGTCGTCGATATCGATGCCACCGTTAGCTCCATTAAAAACGCTGTCGAGGAGGCTGAACTCATGGCGGACTGCGAGATCACTTCGGTCTACGCGGGAATCGCCGGTGGGCACATTCGAGCTTTCAACAGTCACGGCGTAGTCGCGGTAAAAGACCAAGAAGTACGCGAAAGTGATGTCAAGAGAGTCATCGATGCAGCGAAAGCGGTTGCGATTCCCATGGACAGAGAAGTCATCCACGTGATTCCGCAAGAATTTATCATCGATGACCAAGATGGAATCCGAGAACCCCTGGGCATGAGCGGTGTTCGCTTGGAGGCCAAAATTCATATCGTGACGGCCGCTGTTACGAGCGCCCAAAATATCATTAAATGCTGCAATCGTGCTGGCCTCAATGTGATCGACATTGTCTTGGAACCTCTCGCTTCAGCTCAAGCCGTCCTTGCGAAAGACGAAAAGGACCTTGGGGTCTGTATGATCGATATTGGTGGCGGCACCACGGACATTGCGGTGTTCTCCGACGGTTCCATCAAGGAAACCTCGGTCCTTGGGCTCGGTGGCTATCATCTCTCCAACGACATCGCCGTGGGACTACGAACGCCTTTCGATGAGGCTGAACGGATTAAGAAGAAATTCGGGATGGCCTCTGCTCGTTACCTCGCAGGCGACGATATCCTCACGGTACCCAGCGTTGGCGGCCGGAGGCCACGAGAAGTCTCTCGCAAGATCCTCTGCGAGATTATCGAGCCTCGAGTTGAAGAAATCCTGAGCCTGGCCCACCAAGAACTTCTCCGGGCAGGCCTTGAAGACAAGATTCCATCCGGATTGGTCCTCACCGGAGGCGCTTCAGCTCTCGGCGGGCTCACAGAGCTGGCTGAGGAGATCTTTGAGACACCTGTCCGCCAAGGGGTCCCCGATCATGTGGGCGGCCTTCAAGACGTGGTTCGCAGCCCGATGTACTCCACCGGCGTAGGACTTGTGCTTTTTGGTTTCTCACAGCGATCGAATCAAGGGCAGAGCTTGTTTCGAATCCGCGATGAATCCATTTTTGGAAGGGTGAAACAAAGAATGCGAGATTGGTTTTACTCCGAATTTTCGTGAACTAAAACTTTAAAATTTTTAAAAAAGT
>NZHD01000060.1 GCA_002691205.1 Deltaproteobacteria bacterium | reverse complement strand
TACTACTGCCCGCTGGTGAATGACATGGTAAGTCGTCAGGTTAAGACCGCTAAGGCTGAGGTCTTGCTCCAGTATCATCAAATCACTGAGCAAGCTAAGGCACTGGAGGCATCTAATACGTTGCCCGCTAAGCCTGATGAGAAATCAGTTGCACAGACTGTTTTCGAAAACTGTATCGCTGACTTGAAGGACAAGTTCTACTCGTATGACAAGGTAAAGGTTCAGTACGAGGAGGAAATGCGTGCGGTATCGTCTCTGTCTGACAGCATTGACTCTGGTAAATCAGATGTGCAGAAAGACAAATTGATTGCTGATTTTGCGGCGAAAAAGTCTCGTGCTGATCAACTAAAATCAATCAAGGATTTCAAATTCTCGCAAATGATGGAGGTCATCTACATGCACTATCCTGACATTGCGGGGTCAGCATCTTCAGCTACTTCTAAGAAAAGCTATGCTCTCCATGAGTACACGCTGCCGGATGGTATACTTGGCAGTGTACATGACTCTTCCATTGCATCATCTATGATTGCGGGGCTACTGCAAATTGCTCAAGCCTGGATTGAAGATTTCTACATGGTTGCAGTTTTTCTGAAAAGAATTCAAGACAATGACAGCCCGTTCAAGCCGGTGTATGCCTCAACGTTTGAGGACATTAAGATACATCTGGGTGAGACTATGGGACAGGAAGCTATTGAACAGATGGGCAAAATGTGGTCTATCGTTGTACGCGGCAACCAGAGCATTGTTGAATTCAACAGGAACAACCCGTCGTTGTCAAAATTCAGACAAATTACTACGGGTGGCAATGGTGAACCTGAACGAAAGAGCACTGTTGAGCCAAAGAATATCATATCTTTTGTGTGCTACATTGTTCATCATCATGACCAAGGCTTGACTGATCGACGCCGCCAAATGACAGCAGTGATGAAAAATGCTTACTCTCTGCTTTCTGATGGCTGCATTATCAAGGCCTGCACGCAAATGCAGAAGCACTGGTCGAAAGCTATGGAACTGCAAGTCAAGATTGATTGGTACTCATTGATTCATCTTGGGTCTGATGTCCTGCGTCACCGCTGTCTCGATTTCTGGGACAAGATGACAAAATGGATTGAATCACCTGAGAAGGAAAGTTTTTCTGACAATTGTCTTCCCAAGGTCAATGAGTGGATTGCAGATATTTTATCGATTGCACAGAGATTGACTAATAAGTCACCGCGGAAACATGTCACTCAGGAAATTTCTGCGGCGCATGCAAGCTTGGATGCGTACGTGCAAGTTCTGGATGGCGTCAAGTCTACAGACACCAAATCGAATCATGTCGATACAACTCAAAAATCTGATTGGGTTTGCGGCAATGTTGACTGTGACGAGAAAATTCTGAAAGCAGTCAAAGATGCCTATCTGAAAAGACAGGAGGCAAAAGGCAACTCGAATAAGAGTCCGCCGGCTATCATGGGTCTACTCTGTCCTGATTGTCACCAGAAGCATGCTGATGGTGCGGACATTGTGTTGAGTGATGGCAACAAAAAGCGTCACTTCCAGAAACTCACTGAGGAGCAGAAGGAAGCTAATGAGGCTGTTGAAAAGAAAAAGGCTAAGAATAAGGCCAAGAATGAGCGCCGCAAGGCTAGAAAGGCAGAGGCAAAGAAAAAGGCTGAAGAGGAGAAGAACGAGCAACCTGATGATGACGAGTCGAAAGACAAGTCGAAACTAGACAGCTCGAACGAATCCAATCAGTTGATCAAGAAACTCAACGAATCGATTGAGGCCCTACCGAAAAAGCTCATTGCTCTTGCAGCTGGTAATAAGTCTGTATCTTTTGCTGATGCAGAGGATGTGCAAGAACATGATGAATCGACAAACTCAGGGGGTGAAAGCTCTAAGTCGTCGGTTGTAAAGAATCTCTTGCAAGCCTATGGTCGTGCAAGAGGCGATGTCAAGGCGAATGTGACAATTGCGCAAGGAGAAACCTACGTTCCCAAATAGGGCTCAGCGGGTGAAGACTTACCATCTTTGCCCGGACGCATGGTATTGATTAACTTAGCGTTGTTGATGACAGGATGCCAAGAACTACCTGATTCAATTTCTGGCGGTGTACAGATTCCGCTAGATACGATCAGTCCGCATGATCTCTACTACGATCAGCCAGAGGGTGTATGTTACTCTCGAGCAGGCAAGGCGTCGAATGTTTTGCTGTCGCAGTACGAGAATGTGGATTTCAAGGTTGATACCGCACTGGTCGATCCAGGTTGTCAAGAACATTTGTTTCAAGACATCTATGATCAGTACATGAATGATGCAGATCAGTCTAACTTGAATGTATCAGGATTTGATGGTTCAACTCAACCGGGCATACTACATGGGTGGAGTCACGTATATTTTATGCAGAATGATTCCAGTCGTCCGGGTTCAGGTCAATATGTAAAATTTGACTATGACACTGTGCAGAACAACAAGGAGAACTTGCTAGCTGTATCAGGATATTATGAACAAGGTGCTGATATTTTGTTTCAACATCGAGGCTTCTGTGGTATACGCGGGAGAGACAATGACAATAAGCACTTCGAGATTCCCTGTTATTATTCCTACGAGAATCGAGGATTCGAGGTTGAATTTGTGATCGCAAAATCGAAAGAGATTGCAACACAAATTGGTAAGCGTCTTGAGAAACAAAGGCGTGCGGACAATGCTGTCAATGCTCATCTAGGTAGGGCAATGACTCTTGATGACAATCAGTTGGCAGCAGCTACGGCAATCACGCGAGGTAAAGTATCTTTGCGGGATGGTCAACACTATCATGACATTGACTTGGGATGTTGGTCTGACAATGACATTGATCTCAAGAATGAGGTGTGTAGTGCGTGTTCTTTAACGATTGAGGAGGCAAATGACATATGCTGGGCATTTCCTAGTACAGTTAATGATGCGACTCCAGGTTGTGATGAGGATACGTGTGACACTATTGTGCCGCTTGATGCAAATGATCAAGAGTATGGAACTTTTGATGCTGATTGCAATGAGATAGTGCCGCTTGATACTACATCTGATGAACGTCGAGAACAACTAATTGACGAGTACTACAACGCGTATGATGGTTGCGTAACCGGCATGAAGGATGGTCTAGATGCTAAACACAAAAAGATGAAATCTCTAGAATTGCACCAAGCTTGTGGGTGTATAGGGTATCATCCGGACTGTAACATCTGCAAAGGACTCAAGCGTAGCTTGCGTAGGCGGTATATTCGAACTGATCCACATAAGGAAACCAGGAAAGGACATACGTGGGGCTTCGACTTGCTAGAATGGAAAACTGAGTCTATCAATGGTAACAAGTACACACTGGTAATGCGCGACTACAAGACTGGAACTTTTGTTGTGCGGCACCTACGCCAGAAGAGTGATCTCACAGGAGTTATTGAATCAGTCATTGTTGACTTACGTTCTGATTCTCGTTTCAAGCTCCCGGAAGGGAGTGACTATGAGATTGTTTCTGTGCTAAAGTGTGACTGTGCTGGTGAACAACGTGACGACAATGCTGAGTGGAATGCAATGCTCAAGAGAAATAATGTGCATTGTGAATGGGGAGACCCTACAGATAAACGCAGCAATGGTTTTCAGGAGCAAGCGGTTAAAATGATTGAGCTTGGTGCAAAGGCAATAATGAGCCAGACTGCATGTCCAGCTGCATGGTGGGAGTACTGTGTAGATCAGACTGCGGAGATACGCAACCATGTTCCATTGTCGAAAAACGTAACGTCTGCGGATGGAGATGCAGTGTGCCCTATCGAGGATTTATCGTCAGGGCGTGTATCGCGTAGGTCGTGTCAACGATACATCGATCATTTGGTGCTAGTTGGTACGCCTTGTCATGTACAACAAAAACCTGAGGCAACAAAAGGCAGTGACAACACAGTCATTAATCGTCACAAGCCCGGAATTGCCATCAAAATGATTGGTGATATGCCCTTGTTTTTGTCACCTTTTACGAACAGGACATTCAGGTCTAAAGGCTACCTCAACTGGGATGCGCCGCCGGGATGTTCAGCATTTGAATTCTTTGGAGTCAAAAATCCAAGTCCACTCCCGTATCTAGGAGTACCTGCTGTTGAGGTCAACAAGTCACCGCACTATGTTGTATCGATGGATGACATTGGACGTTTTCACGCAAATACGCTGCCGAAGAATTTACGAAAGCCTAATTTAAAAGCATCAGGTATGCAACCGCGCGTAACAGTGACTGACGAGATCGGCTACATCTATGAGGTTGACGAGTCAGGTGAATATAAGCGCACTGCGGGCATGCTACAAAAATTAGATGCGGCAAACGTGATTGAAGGCGCGGGTGAACTAAGTGATCGTGACAAGCTAATTGCGCGTGTCAAGTATGATCCTGAATCATTCGTGCATCATCCCGTCTACCAGGCATTCGATGGCTATGTGTATGAGGGGGTGATTGTTTCTGTTGATGTATGTAAGCGAACAGGGAGAACTTTCTGGACAGCACTGTACAGTGATGACGAGACAGGAGATCTCTGGGATACTGAGCTAATTGCCTATGGCATTGATTACGTTGATGGACAATTTCCTGGTCATGTTGCAATTAAGACACCGCATCCAAAGTCATCGACTACAATAGACGATGGCGACAACAATGATGACAATGGTGATGACAAACCATTGACAATAGGTCCTGCAAGGAACAACACTGACTATGAGGGTGACATCTTGATTAATCCGGCGGTGGTAAAATCTAAACTCCGAGAGTATGATGGTTATTACACAGTTGCTGGAGACACCTTCAAGGACGTGTGCAGAAATGTAGGATTGGATAGAGCACAGTGGAAAGCGTACTACAAATGGGTTCATACTGAATTTATGCGCGGTGCGACATTTTTGAAACGCAATCCTGACGACACGTATCGCTATCCAGAAGGAATAGGATTTCCGGATCCATTTCAAAAGGGGGTGAGGTCGTCACCGCTACCAACTGACACTAAGTTTCCGCTACCTATGGGAGAGGCTTGGGACAAAATAGTTGATAGTCATAGAGTTAAATCGAATTCGACAAATGAGGAGCATCGGCAAGCCAGATATGAGACTGAATTGTTTCAGACTAATTTTATTGAGGCTTTTGTAGCTACAGTGCGGCACGGTATGCACAGTGATGAACAAGACATTTATGACAGAATTGTTCGCAGCATGAAAGCTACTGCACAGGATAATGCACAGGAGAATTTGAATCCTGAGCATATGTGTGCTCCAAGAAATTTGAAAGAGGCTCTGAGTCGTGAAAATTGGGATGATTGGTTCCATGCTATGCTCATTGAATTACAAGGTCTTATTGCTCTAGGTGTTTTCTCGAGCAAGGAGTATACGATCAAAGAATTAATTGAGATGGGCATCACCGCTAAGCCAATGTTGGCGTCACTAATATTTGAGGCGAAAACTGATGCTAGTGGTGCTTGGGATAAAGACAAGGCACGTCTCGTTATTCGCGGGCATAAGTACAACATGCTCAAAACTTTTGGTAAAGATCATGTCTATGAGACATTTGCTGCCACACCGGATTTAGCATCGACGAGATTGATGCAAGCGCTCATGTGTCTGTACAATTGGACACCACTAGCATTTGATATCAAGCAAGCTTATTGCAATGCTGATGTAGGTCCCGGTGAGAGCATACCCATTCAATTTGAACCTGAACTACAGACTTACAATGAGGCGGGCGAACCAACGTACAAATTGCTGAAAAAGGCATTATATGGCATGAATACGTCTTGTCGCCGCTACACTGAGATGAGGAACAAATGGATGCTAGAACATTTCAATGACAATGGTTGGAAATGTGTACAGATGGAATCTGATCCTTCAGTTTTTAGATTCACTGACCCAGATGGACATATCGCGATTGCAACAGTGCACTCTGATGACGCTGACCTAGTGTGTGAGGTACCGCAAATTGGATTGGACATTGCAGATGCATTTGATAAACGTTTTGGTGTACCCGGGCAACCAGGCATCAAAATGTGTGACCCATCGTTTATGCTAGGTGTACAAAGGACTACGACTACCGTCGATGGTGTCGTGTATCATGAACTCACTCAGAAAGGTTGCATTGTTGATCTGTACGAGGAATTCAAGGATGTTGTGCCCAAGAGAGCTAACACTCCAATGCCAGATGGAAGTTTTCTGTCTCTGTATGACACGTCTGGTGAAAGAAAATCTGTAGATGCTGACGAGGTCAAACGTATCAAGGATGATGGTTATCAGCACATTGTAGGTGTATTGCTTTGGCTGGGCAGAAATTGTTTCCCTGAGCTAGGCAATGGCATTTCGCAACTGACTAAGGTAATGTCTGCTCCTGATGAAGAAGCATTCAAGGCTAGTCTGCACATGATTCGATACGTGTATACAAATCGTGATCGAGGCATTCGTTTCCGAAGTGATGGCAATTGGGATTTGTTGGCGCTATATGATGCTAGCAACAAGGGCGATCATGGTGATTCAAAATGTAGTGCGGGTTACACTCTTATACTGGCAGGAGGTCCTGTTAGTTGGGAGAGCAAAAAGCTAGGCCATGCCGGTACGTCAAGTTCGCATAATGAGTATATGGCCGCATTCAGGTGTGCTCGTGAAGCGCATTGGTTGCGGGAATTTTTGATGGAGCTAAATTTGCCTAACCACGATTGGTCGAAACCTGTTGTTATGCTTGGAGACAATGATCAAGCTACGCGATGGATTAATCAAGGTATGGTGACTACGGCAAACAAGTCTATCAGGATGAACTATCATTGGGTGCGTGAGTGTGCTCGTGATGGTATTATTTGTCCACGTCGTGTGCCAACGGTGCACAATCTTGCTGACGTGTTTACCAAGACATTGAAGGAGGTCGATTTGAATCGATTGGTCCCGGGATTGACTGGCTATGGTCCATTGCCAGAGATTCCCGAGAAGCCTCCGGATTAAATTGGTAAGACGCGGTGAGGAGACTACCATCTTATTGATTATTGATGGCAAGGACCTCATCGGACCAACAATTTTTATTGACCACTATGACGAGGGATTTTGTGTTTTCATGTGAGGTGTTGAGTGTGACGCGCGCCGGTGCGATCCAAGGATCGAGGGGGTGAGTTGCGCGAGCGTCCTAATAGCGAATGTGTGCGCGCCTAAATAGCCGCACTAAGCATTGGGGTGCGTATCAGCCACACATGTGTAAGAGCGTCGTGAGCGTCAGTGACATTGTTTTGTCACTCTCACTCCTTAAGACTTCAGGCTATGTAGGGGTGTCTTCTACAAGACATCAGTACGAGTACAGGTAGGCTTGGTTTTCAATCTGACCTCACCTCATACGTCTATCTGATGACGGATGAGGAACGTACGTATACAGCTGTACTGGTACTACGGTACAGAGTACGTACGGGTAGTACAGTGTGGTACGGTATAGCCGTACAGCACGGTACGGTATGGACTAGTACTAGTACTAACTTAGTACTACTGAGTCTGTGACAGCTGTAGCATGTAGTGTGAGAGAGCGGAGCGAGCGTTGATAGTATTGTTTACAAATAGGTTGACAGAGATCCAGCCCTAGTTGGTGCTGGAGCTTGAGGCCTGTTTGGTGAATGTGTGAGTGAATTCCTGATTCTGGTCAATTCATTCCCTTCCTCGTAGTGCTCCGCGCAAGTGTTGTGGGCTCTGGAGTTTGCAGGGCAAGGCGTGAGGCGTAATCGTCGTCGTCGTCCGCGAGCTCCCGTCGCGAGCCTACGAGAAGCTGTGCCGTAGGGTGCAGGAGAGATAGTTCCAAGAGAAACTGGGCGTAGGGCTCAGCAGTCTCTAGGGCAGTCGCGCGTGCAGTATATCTGAGCCGCGCATGTTCTCCTCAGGAATTTATACCCCTGAAGGAAAGGTCTCAGGCGACTCTTCGCCCTGGGATGAGCCTACGCGAGTAGGCGGGGTCAGCCCGGATATCGAGAAGCTGACTCCAACCAAGATGACCAACCTGGAAGATGTCAAGATCAATGAGATCATCAAGGTTGGGAGATTGCAGGAGCTGGTGCCATCTTTCGTCTACACCAGTGATCCTGATCATGATGAATTGGTGACTGAACCGCAAAATATCATTGACCAAACAGTCAGTACATCTGCGGAGATCAAGGCCATCATCTCCAGCATATGGTCTTCCGCACGCACACAGGTCGTTGCGGAGAAACTCACGTATGCTATACCTGCGACTGATGAAGTATCAGAGCATGTTACAGTCACGATTGAAGCCCGCGACAAGCTTGTAGTTGCGGATTATCTGATTGACAGTCTCGACAAGAAAATTGAACAGACTATGACTGAGATACAGCAGGCTGTTTTTGATAATTACTACTGCCCGCTGGTGAATGACATGGTAAGTCGTCAGGTTAAGACCGCTAAGGCTGAGGTCTTGCTCCAGTATCATCAAATCACTGAGCAAGCTAAG
>NZHD01000059.1 GCA_002691205.1 Deltaproteobacteria bacterium | reverse complement strand
GGATGGAAGTACGCTGCTGTCCCCTGTTTCATATGTCTGGATCGACGGTGGCTTTAGTGTGGGGATCCCACGTGATGACATTAAAGTACGTCATCTGCAAAGAGATCCTCGGGTGAGCATGTGTGTGGCTGAGTCAATGACGCCTTATCGAGGAGTTCACATTCGGACGGTGGGTCATTTACTTGAAGACGAAGTTCGGGTTTTAGAGATGACACAGAGAATGGCGCATGAACACCTCGGAGAGGAAAAGGCGAAAGCTTATACGGAGGCGCGCGTTGGGGCGCAGGGTTTGATTCTGCGCATCGAACCCGGCGAGATGCGTTCCTGGGATTTTTCGGACACTCCCGGACTCGGAGAGACGTAGAACTTGAGTCCTAGGAGTGGGCGAATCCAACGGGTCCCGCACGGCGAGAGGCTTCGGTGGGCTAGGGGCTCAATTTCCTGGAATCACGCAGCGATGGCTCAGTAGATTCCAAGGGGCCAGTCTAACGGAGTCTTGAGTAGGGGAGCGGATTCAGGTAGTTGACCGTCTCTGTTTCGACGAGTCGATAGAGCTCTTCGTAAGGGTCGTCCTCCTGTCGGCCAGTGATGAATCCAAAATTGGGGACGCCTTCGTCTCGGGCCCAGAGATCGACCATTTCCGCCTGTCGACCCGTGACTGAATTGTAAGAAGCAATGAGTTGGGTCGTGGGAGGAACCCCGCCAGCGGTGAGCTCAATTAACTCCTCCACGCGCTTGAGGTGTTCGAGGCTTGTTGTGAGACGCGCATAGGTAAAAGTACGATGGGGCATATTTGCAGCCGCTCGTTCTGCTGAACGGTCGAGCCCTGCTTGTATTCGAGCAGGCGGCGAGAAGGGCGTCATTTTTGAAAGCGACACGTCTTGCCGGACAGATAGGCCGAGATCATCGAGAAGAGACAGTCCCGTTCCTTGAGCCTGGGACTCGAGGCGCTCCCAGGCTTCTGCGTAGTCGGTGAGCGAATCAAATTGCACCAGAACAAAGTCACTGAACAGGGTTCCTGTGGCCCACATCCATCCTCCGAGAACATCCCATCCGCATTTTTCCATCAGGGGGATGACGAGCTCTCCGTATCGGAGCACAAAGTCTTCGTAGGTTTTGGGAGTAGCGGGGCTCAGTTGATGCTTGATTTCAAGGACGTATGCCATGCTTTTCTCCCTTTTGTACAAGCGCCAGTTTCTGTGTCACCAAAGAGATAACGCTTTCGAAAAGTCGATTTGATAAAAGCGGATGACTCAAGAATCACGAAGAATCGGGTAATTTAAATACCCCCTAAAGAGTATGTGTGGTTGAGGTGAGAAAGCCGAGGGAGAGGGCGATTGAACTTCATGGGGTGCAGAAAGGAAGGGGTGTGTATTTCTAAAGAAAGGTAAACTCAAAGGGCTTGGTGGGTTTGTTCCCGTACGGATTCCATAAAATTCTCTCTTCAAAGGAGGCTGATTTTGCCGATTGGAGATGATGCAGTGGCCGGAAACGGCCTGCTCGATCGAAGGCTTTTTTTAAAGGGGGGGCTCGTGGGCGGGCTAACTCTATTGAGTGCATCGGCCCATGGGGTAGAGCGCCGGGATTGGATGAAGACGCCCGGATCGTCTCTAAGCGACGAAGGAATCCCATCGCCCCATGAATCTCATGTCAAGAGAACTTCGATTCGTACGGCCCCAGGGACTTCAGGCTCAGGTATTTCATCCACGCCTCATGAGCATCTGGACGGTATCATCACGCCGAGTCGCTTGCATTTCGAAAGGCACCACAGCGGTATTCCGGAAATCCGCCCAGACGAACATCGGCTCGTGATCCACGGTCAAGTGGAGCGCCCCCTGTCATTTAGCCTTGATTCGCTCGCCCGTTACCCGACGGTCTCTCGAATTCATTTTTTAGAATGCGCAGGAAACAGTGGCGCACTGTTGATGCCCAAGCCCATACAAGGCCCGTGTAGTTCTCTCCATGGATTAATCTCTGGGAGTGAGTGGGGGGGCGTTCCCCTGTCTTCCTTACTGAATGAGGCGGGCGTAAAATCGGGAGCTCGATGGATCTTGGCCGAGGGAGCCGACTCGTCCGTGATGAGTCGAAGCATTCCTTTGGATAAGGCGATGGATGATGCCTTGGTGGCGCTTTATCAAAACGGCGAGAGATTGAGGCCCGCCAATGGGTATCCCATGCGTCTTTTTCTGCCGGGTTGGGAAGGGAACACCTCTGTCAAATGGTTGCGGACTCTTAAAGTGGTGGACGAACCGGCCATGACTCGAGATGAAACGTCGAAATACACTGATTTGCAAAGGGATGGATCGTCGAAGATCTTCACTTTCGAGATGGGCGTAAAATCCATCATCACCAAGCCTTCTCCCGGACTTCAGCTCCACGAAGTGGGTGTTTATCCGATTTCGGGGATCGCCTGGTCGGGGGGCGGCCGCATTAGGCGTGTGGATGTGTCGGCGGATGGGGGACGGAGTTGGGGGGAGGCAGCCCTGGATGAACATGTTTTGCCGAAGAGCTTGACCCGCTTTCGAATCCCGTGGCGTTGGGACGGAGGACCGGCTGTGATTCTCAGTCGTGCGACGGACGAGCGGGGCGAAGTTCAGCCCACACGAGAAACCGTGCTTGGGGCGCGTTCGGCCGCCGGGTTCTACCACAATAACTGTATGCAAGCGTGGAGAGTTGACCCGGAAGGAACGATCACCCATGTCTACATTTAAGGGGCTGGTTCTGGCAGGATTGTTACTGGGGTCATGGGCTCATGCCGACGAACTCGGGCCTGGCCTGGGTGAGCCAGTGAGCCATAGGGCTCTTTCAGAGATGGACTTTACAGTGCTCCCAAACGGCGATGGGCTTCCTGCCGGCCAAGGCACGGCCTTGTTGGGGTCGGCCTTGTACGACCAGCATTGTGCTTCTTGCCACGGCGAAGCGGGGGTGGGCGGAGCGAATGCGGCGCTTGTGGGAGGGGTGGGTTCGCTAGATACGGATCGGCCATTAAAGACCGTGGGGAGCTTTTGGCCCTACGCTCCGACAATTTTTGACTACGTGCGGCGGTCCATGCCTTACCCGTCCCCAGGGATTTTGACTGATTCTGAGGTGTATTCAGTGACCGCGTACTTATTATTCTTGAACGGAATGATAAAAGAAGATGTTGTGGTCTCTGCGACGACGTTGCCGAGGGTGAACATGCCCAACCGAGATGGCTTTGTTTTGGGCGAGCGATAGCACTCGTCAAGACGGTCTCGAATCAGATTTCGCTCTGCGCAGAGGCGTTTAGGCTGGGCTCTCTTCTTTTAGATGGAGCGCTTGGAGAACGGCTTGATGCTTCGTCCGTGTTAAGTCGTATTTTAAATACGCGGCCATGGCGCAAAAGCCGAAAATGGCTAGGGCGGGGCCAAAGAGAATCCCGAGTGAAAAGAGGGCGTCGGGTGGAACATCGGCAGCTGTGCGAATCGAATCTCCGGTAGGCCATCCGATGAGCCACATTCCGAAGCCGGAGATCATGCTCCCGACGCCCACGGGCGCTTTTCCAATGAACGATAGGGCTGCGTAGAACATTCCTTCTTGGCGCAGTCCCGTCTCAAGCTCATGCTCGTCCGTGACTTCGGCGATCATTGTCCCCTGAGCGATATAGCCGACTATGATTCCTAGGGAGGCAATGAAATTGATTCCGATGACCAGAGCCGGCAGTAGGCTTGAGTCATTCTCTGGAAACCAGCCGATGAGTCGCAGCGTGATGGGCACAATCGTAAAGAGGATGTACCAAGCCGCTCCGAAGCAAGCGACGGAACGACGTTCAAATCGCTCACTGATCGGTCCAGCCAGGAAGATTGAACCTACGAGCTGCCCCACGCCCATCGCGGCGAACGAGAGGGTCATTAGGTCGGAGGACATTTCCCAGAAAAACGTATAAACGAAAAGCATCAGGTTTAACTGTGCCCCCAACATCAGAGCGTCCATGAGGCAGCCAATCGCCACAAAGCGAAAGTTTCGGCTTTTAAGGGCAGACCAGATATCGGTAAAGATTCTGAGGAGCCCGGGGCGCTCTCGCGTTTGCGTAGGAGCTGGTTTGAGGTACTGAATCCGATCGTGGGTCCCAATGGCTGAAAGCAGAATGGTCGCGACCATAAAGAGGGCGCCCGTCCAGGCGAAGGGCGGATAGTTGGTCGCAATCAATCGCCCGTCTGCGCCGTCAGTGGTTTGAGCAAAGAAAATCGCTGCGGCTCCGTAGACGAGGAGACTCCCGGCGCTAAAAAAGGCGTATCGGATGGAAACGATCGAGGTACGTTCTGAGTGATCGCTTGAGAGTTCTGCCCCCAAGGCGTAGTGGGGAACCACAAAGATGGTCATAGAGAGACGCATGAGGATCGAGGAACCCAGGAGCCATACAAAAAGCCAAGTGTCTGTGAGTCCAGCCGGCGGCGCAAAAGTAAGGTAGAAGCAGACTCCCACCGGCAAGGCGGACGCGTACATAAAAGGATGTCGACGGCCCCATTTTGATTGCCAAGCATCTGAGATGGAACCTGCGATGGGGTCAGTGAAGGCATCCACCATTACGGCGACGAAAATAGCGGTTCCGACGACTTCGGGGGGAAGACCCAAGACCTGTACGTAGTAAAAAAAGAGATAGAGGCCAAAGCCGCTTGCGCGAATTCCGTCGCTGAGTTGGCCCACCCCATAGGCAAGTTTGGTGAACGTTCCCACAGGCGGGGCCTTGGGGGGGAGTGGGGTCGTAGGCTTCGATTCGGACAAGATGGGCCGATCAAGAACTCTCTGAGAGCGGCCGGTGCGGGATAACCTTTATCCCTAAATCCGACGAGCTTCCGTCGTGAGCTGAGAGAGTTCGGTAAGAGATAGAGAGGATGTTTTCTGCGAGATTATCCGGGTCCCAGGAGCCCGCCTCCATCGATGGCGAGGGCTTGACCGGTTACATAAGCCCCGGCTTTTGAGGAGAGATAGATGACTGCACCGGCCACGTCTTCGGGCTGGCCAATCCGCTTCATCGGTACGCTGTTTGCGACTGCAGAGCGTTTTTCCTCGCTATCGAGCGCGAAGGCCATCATCTTTGATTCAAAGGGGCCCGGCGCGATGCAGTTGACGGTAATCTGCTCAGGGGCGAGGGTTTTCGCGATTTGCTTTGAGAGATGGATGACCCCGGCCTTCGACGCGCCGTACGGGTAGTTGGATTGGGCCGAGATGCCAATGCCCTCCACCGACGAAGTGATGATGACGCGCGCTGGATCAGCCGGTGAGGCTGAGGCCCGAAGCAGGGGCAGGCATTTTGTGGTCAATTCGAAAACTGCCTTGACGTTAATATTCATGACCTTGTCGAACGCGTCCGAAGGAAAGTCATCAAGCGGCGCTCCCCAGGTTGCACCGGCGTTATTGACGAGAATGTCAAGTTGCTCTTCTTTCGAAGAGACCTCGGCGACCAGCTTCGCAATGCCGTCGGGCGTGGAGAGGTCCGCGGGGACGCTGATGCATTCCCCAAGCTTGGATAGACGGGCCGCTGTGGCTTCACACGCATCGGCTTTTCTCGCTGAGATATAAACACGCACGCCGTTTTCAACGAGACCTTCTGCGATCATTTCACCAATGCCACGTGATCCACCGGTCACAATGGCGACTTTGCCTTCGACTGAGAAAATATTTTTCATAGGTCTTAAGTTAGAACGTCTCTAGGTCTTTGGGTGGCCCGGCAGGCGTTTTTTGAGGACAAAGGGTCAATACGGAAACGGAAAGATCCAAAAGGTTCCGGCCTCTAATAACAAAGGGTAGGGTCGCAGCTTTTTTGGGTGTCCATGTGCGGTTAAGGACTTGAGGCGTCGGGTCAGGAGAGGCCTGAAAAGTCAAGTTGGCCCGTAGTCATGAATGCGTTGAAGCCCATATCTACATTGATATTGACCCCATTGATGTAGCGCGAAGCGTCGCTTCCCAAAAATGCCAGGGCGAGGGCCACGTCTCTTGCGGTGGCAATTTCTCCGCCGCACTGATCAATGGTCCAGTTCATGGTTTTTTCGGTCATGGTTTCGTTGAACTCAGGGAGCAAAGGGGTGTCGATAGGAGACGGACACACACTGTTTGTTCGAATGGATCGAGAGAGTGTCTGTTTTGCGCTCTTCATGGTGTAGACCTGGACGCATTCTTTTGAAAATGCGTAGCCGTCGCCCACCAGTTCAGCGTGTTCTTCGCACCACTTGAGGCTCTCGTCGTGGTCTTCGACCCCGATGCAGTCGAGAACATCTTGGAGATGAGGGGGCCACTGCCCGCCGGCTATGGAAGCGGTATTTGCGATGGCTCCGCCTTCGCTCATCTTCGGAAGAAGGTGCTCGGAAAGCTCGCGCAGTCCGAGCCAGTTGACCGCCATGACTGTCAGAGGCGGGTGAGTGGCTGCGATGCCCGCATTGTTAAAGAGAACATCGATGGGCCCATTGATTTGCGCTGCGGCCTCAGCCACCGATGCGGAGTTACCCATGTTGGTTTCAATGAAAGCGTTGATCGGTCCCTCCGGTTTTTTGATATCCAGAGCCGTGACATGAGGGGCCCCGAGTTCTTGAAGTACATCAAGAAGCGCAGCTCCAACGCCTGAGAATGCGCCTGTTATCACGATGTTTTTGCCTGAGTAGTCGAACGGGTGAGACATGAGGGCTCCTGGAAAATAAAAGAGAAAAGAACGGGGTGATCGAGGAAAGATACTAAATTAAGAAAGGTTGATTCAGTGCTGAATTGGCCACCCAGTGTCAAATCAGCTTAGCGTGCTTTCCACCGTGGTGGTCTTTTTTCAAGAAAGGACGTGACGCCCTCCTTGATGTCCTCGCTGTTGCGAATGCCTTCAAAGGCTTCACCGGTGAGGCGCCAGCCGATGTCCTCGGTCTGGGCGGTGTATTGGTTGACGGCGCTCAGGCAATTCTGAACCGAGAGAGGAGCATTTTGCAGGATCCGTTCGGCGAGCTTGGTGGCCTGGCTTAGAGTTTCTCCGGGCTCCGTGAGATGATTGACGAGGCCGGCCGAGTGTGCGCGTTCAGCACCAATGGGTTCACCGGTCAGAATGAGCTCACGAGCGAGATTAAGGGGCAGGGCGTTGGGCGCTCTGAATAAAGCTGCGCAGGTGGGGATGACGCCGATGGAGACTTCAGGAAGTCCGAAGCGCGCCTTTCTAGAGGCCACCACCAAGTCGCACGAAAGGACAATCTCGAGTCCGCCTCCGAGAGCGGGCCCTTCAACGGCTGCGACTAGGGGCTTACGGCGCACGCGACGAATGATGCCGTATTCGCCGCCGCGCTCGGTGTTGTAATCACCGTCGCAGGTTAGATCGCTTCCTGCGCAGAAGATCGAATCGGTTCCGCTGAGTATGCCCACCCACAGTGAATCATCGTCCTCCAGTTGATTCAGCGCAGCGTCGATGCCATCGGCCATTTCACGGTCGATGGCATTCCGCTTGGCCTCACGCTGCATTGAAATATAAAGGATGTGACCTTCCCGGCGGGTGTGAACAATGGGAAGCTTAGCTTGATTTCTTGGCTGCTCTGAGGGCATAATCTGGCTCCGGGAGAGGTGAGGGTGAGGCAAGAACTTGGCTAAACGCTAGCGCAGGCTGCAATGAATCCCGATCTCTTGAAATTACTTTGAGTTTCGGGGGCGGTCTGAAACCGGCTAGGCGCTGTTCATTAATTTTTTCGGGTAGGTTAAAAAAGAGGCGGGTTCGTCTAGCCTTATGTTCCTGCCGGGGACGTCCAGGGCTTGGTTCGGATGAGGGGCGTGGGCTTCTAGAGTTTACTCCCAGCGCGAGTTACATTTTTTTAAGGAGAAGTTAAATGTTTGGTGTATCGATTGAGGCGTCGAGTGGCCCGGATTTTGTGGCTCAGGTTCAGCAGGCCGAAGCTCTGGGAGTCCAGGCGATATGGGCCAATATGGGGGCCGCAGGGGCTGCGGACATGATGCCGGTGATGGCGGCGGCTGCGGCACAGACCGAGAGGATTGTTCTCGGCAATGCCATTGTCCATACCTGGTCACGCACTCCGATTACTTTTGCCGAGGAAGTGATGGCAGTGGAGCAGTTTGGTCCAGGCCGTTACCGCTTGGGCATTGGGCCGGGGACGGCTTATTTCGTTGAGCGTATGTACGGTCGTGAATATTCGAAGCCGGTGACACATTTACGAGAGTACCTGCATACCGTTCGGACTTTGTTGCGCGAAGGGAAAGTTAAATTCGAGGGGGTGCATACCTCCCTTCGCTGGAGGTTGGGTGAGCATTCGCCCGTGCCCGTCATGGCCTCTGCGCTTAGGACGAAGTCCTATGAGTTGTGCGGCGAAATGGCGGACGGGGCGATTTCATGGATGAGCCCGCTTAAGTATTTGACTGAGATCGCCTTGCCGGCGCTTCAGAAAGGGGCCGCCTTCGCTGAGCGAGAGGCGCCTCCTCTGGTGGCGCACGTTCCCGTGGCGATGACCACCGATCGTGAAGAGGCTCGAAATCGCGCGCGCGAGCAACTCGGTTACTACGCTCCGGTGCCCAACTATCAGGGGATGTTTGCGGCTGCGGGGTATGATGTCACGGACGGTTACTCCGATGATTTGCTCGATGATCTCGTTGTTTCAGGGACGCGAGAGGAAGTCGCGGCTGGATTGCAGCGTTGGGTGGATGCGGGCATGACGGAAGTGATCGCACATCCGCTCGCGGGAGAGGATCGGGCCTCCTGCTGGACAGAGGCTTTTGAAGCCGCAGCCTTGGCGGCTCGGTGATTCGGGCTCGCCGGTTTTGACCGTTACGAGATCGGACTATTTTGCAAGCCTTGTGTCGGCAATGGGTGGGGACTTCAACGGTTTAGATTTCTATTTAAGGTAAGGAGCTGTCATGGACCTGGGTATTAAGGGCAAGAAGGCCATCGTGAACGGCGGCAGCGCTGGTATGGGACGCAGTAGCGTATTGGCTCTGGCCCGGGAAGGAGTGGAGGTCTTTGTCTCGGCGCGGGGGGAAGAGCGGCTGTCTCGAGCCTGCGTTGAGATCGCTTCGGAGACTGGGGCCAAAGTGACTCCGATTGCGGCCGATCACAGCTCGGAAGAGGGGCGCAACCGAATTCTTGCAGCCTGTCCGGAGCCCGATATTCTGGTACATACCTGCTCGCCGCCGCAATTCACTGGGGATTTCAAAGCCATCACAGAGGCAGATTGGCACGCTTCGTTGGGAATTACGTTGCTGGGTCCGATTCAGTTTATGCAGAAACTCCTTCCAGGCATGGCCGCGCGTGGGTGGGGTCGGGTGGTCAATATCGGGACGGCGGGCGCCAAGTTTCCTCATGAACGGCGAGTCCTGTCAGGGGCCCCCAGGGCCGCTCTTGTCAACTATACGGTGGCGGTTTCGAAGGTGGTGGCGAAAGATAATGTCACGATCAACAACATTATGCCGGGGATGTTTCATACGCCTGGGCTCGAAGTCGCCTTTGCTGAGATTGCCGAGGCGAACGGGACCTCGTACGACGAGGAGGTTGAGAACGTAATCCGAGAGCATAATGTCGCGGCGGGCAAGTTCGGAGACCCTGATGATTTAGGGGCTTTTGTGGCTATGTTTTGCAGCCAGTATGCGAGCTATCTCGTTGGCCAGAGTCTGGCCATCGAAGGAGGCGTGACGAACTCAACCTTTTAGTCTCGTTTAAGCTTTGCCGTGTTGTGTGACGGACGACGACTTAACGTCGTATTCCATCGCTTAAGCTTCGTTTTTGAGGACGAGTTTCCCGATGACCTCGCCTCCTATTTGCTCAGCCAAGGCAGAAGGGGCGCTCGAGAGTGGACGCACTGTGACGGGGGCGGGCTTGAGCTTTTTGTCCTGAATCCATTGCGCGAGGTTTTTGAGGAGTCCCCGGGTGAGATTGGATTGAGCGACCGCGGCTCCGCCCCAGTCGACCCCTACAATCGAGCTTTGCTTGAGGAGCGGCAAATTTAGGGGAATCGAAGGGATGGTTCCGCTGGCGAATCCAATGACCAGAAACCGGCCACCCGGAGAGAGGCAGCGAAAAGCAGTCTCAGAGATGGAGCCTCCAACCGGGTCATAGACCACATTCAGCGTGTCTTCTCCGAGGGCTTGGCGAAAGTCAGATCGCCAGTCGTCTTTGGAGTAGAGGACTCCCGCATCGGCCCCGGACGCCAAGGCTAAATCGAGTTTGGCTTGAGTCGAGGCCGCTGCAATGACCCGAGCCCCGAGGGCTTTGGCAATTGTGATCCCGGAGGAGCCGATTCCGCCGGAGGCCCCCAAGATGAGTGCTGTCTCTCCCGGTTGGAGTTGGCCGCAGGTCTGCAGTCCGTAGAGACCGGTTGAGTAGTTGGCGCAAAATCCGCTCGCCACTTCATCTGAGAGATTTGGTGGAATTTCTGTGCAATCTTTTTCAGATACGCAGATGTAGTCGGCGAAAGAACCTCCGCTCAACCCCATCACACGGGTGCCCACTTTGAAGTGGTGGGCGCCGTCTCCCTGTTCGGCGACCGTGCCGGCGAATTCAGAGCCAGGGTAGTAGGGCAGGGGCGGCTTAATTTGATAGAGGCCTTGGACCATGAGGCCATCAAAGAACCCGACACCCGCGGCGGTAATTTTAACAAGCACTTCGCCTGGACCGGGCGAGGGAACAGGAGAGTCTTCGAAGGTTAAGTTCTCTGGCGGGCCGAACTCAAGGCAGACGAGCCGTCGGTTGGACATGGTTGTTCCTTTTAGGCGGTGACCGATCGAGACTCCTCGATCGATTCGAAAATACATAACACATCTGGCTCAGCGCGTGGTGTGACTTGATTACGTAGGCGTGCCGCTCATCCTCCTATGATTCCCTTGACCGAAGACATTCGGGAGGAACTTCTACGTTGTCGCTTTCCTTTGTCGCGAAATGTCGCACGTGTGGTGAAGCTTGGGCGGTGAGCTCAAATCTCAGCGCTCCTGAATACGGCTGAATCTGTG
This sequence comes from Deltaproteobacteria bacterium, assembly GCA_002691205.1. Taxonomy (GTDB): domain Bacteria; phylum Myxococcota_A; class UBA9160; order UBA9160; family UBA4427; genus MED660. Next base: position 43,841 of record NZHD01000059.1, on the reverse strand, counting down.
AATTTAGGAGGAGCGGTGTTGATTTGAGGTTTTTATTTTTTGTACGCCTACCCATAGAGAGTAGTGCCTGCTGGGAGCAGGAAAGCGAGACTCTGGGTCTCTTAAGGGCGAGAGATTCATGTCCTCAACTATCTAGGGTGAGTCAACGTTGGAGTGCTTCAAAAAATGAATATCGGACTTATGTACGGAATGACCCTTCAGCCCGGCCAGGATTCCTTGGAGGCGTGGTTGGCTTACGCGAAGATGACCGAGGAGATGGGATTTAGATCTCTGTGGCTTCCCAATATTATGTCTTGGGACGCGATGTCGGCTTTGGCCGCTGCAGGGGGCGTTACAGAGCGGATCGAGTTAGGAACAGCCGTTATGCCCACCTATCCGCGACATCCCGTGGCGATGGCGCAGCAGGCCCTGTCGACTGGAACGATTACCGGGGATCGTTTTACTCTAGGGATCGGGCTCTCGCATAAGATTATGATCGAAGACATGATGGGCATGTCTTATGAGAAGCCAGCCAAACACATGAAGGAGTATCTTGAGGTGCTCAGCCCACTGCTCAAGCGAGAACCTGTGGGACACAAAGGCGACCTCTATCGCGTGCACGCGGGCCTAGATGTCCCAGGAAGCGGTGAGGTGCCGTTGCTTGTGGCGGCTCTCGGGGAAATCATGCTTGGCCATGCGGGCCGACTTTCAGCGGGCACGATTACGTGGATGACGGGGATTAAAACGTTGGCAGGGCACATTGTTCCCAAGATTCAGAAGTCGGCTAGCGATGCGGGGAAGGCTTCTCCGCGCGTCGTGGGCGGTTTTCCTCTTGTGGTGACCGATGACCAGGAAGGTGCGCGAAGTCTCATGTCCAAGGTATATCGGATGTACGGCGCTTTGCCGTCCTATAGGGCCATGCTGGATCGCGAAGGAGCTGCTGGGCCCGAGGATATTGCGCTTGTGGGCAACGAGGCCGAGCTCACGGCGGAGCTCGGGCGACTTCGTGACGCAGGTGTCACGGACTTGAAGGTTGCTGTGACTCCGGTTGAGGAAGGTTCCGAGCAGAGGACCCTTGATTTCCTGGCTTCTGAAAGTACTTCTTGATCCTGAAATCGTCTTCGGATGGGTCGGGGGGTGTGGGCCGAGGATTAGCCGGCCGGATTCAGTGTGAGCAGGGGGTGGAGTGAACGAGTTTAAGTTCTTGCTCTTTGGCAGTTGAGGCAAAGGGACCAACGATAGGACTGCTTGAGTCAGTCGAACGATAAAGGAGCTACAGTATGCCCGATGTATGTGTTGTCGAGGATCTCCCAGCCCCAGTTGAGGTCGCTTGGGCTTGCCTGGCCGATTTTGGGGATATGAGTCTCTGGTCTCCTGATTCAAACGTCCTTAAGGTCGAAGGGTCGGAAGCGGGATGCGTGCGAACAGTGGACTCGGCTGACGGTCGCTATGTTGAAAAGTGCGAAGCCTACTCGGCTGAAAATTTTTCATTTGATTACAGCTTGGTGGAGTCGCCTCACCCGTATACGGCTTATCTCGGTACGGTCACGTTGACCGCGATCGATGAGCAGAAGTGCTCCATCGAGTGGAAGTGTGACTTTGAGCTTCCCGGCGTGAAGAAGGCGCTGGTCGCGAAGGCGATCGAGGAGGTCTATCGCGACTACTTTATTATGCATCTGAGGAAATCCCTTGAGAAGGGTGCATGAAAGTGGATGCCGTGTTTTAGGAGTCTTCCGCTAGCCTTTATGGCATCGGGTCGATTGATTTCAGATAATTTCGGGAAATCGATCGTTTTGATCTTCCCGTGAGGTGAAGTGAAGTGAGGAAGCCAAAAGGGAGTCCTTTGTTGAACGAGAAGCCATCTGAACCTCACGGACGTCAGCTAGATCTAGGAACAAAGCTCTCGTTCTCCTTAGCGGCGGTGGCAGCCGGCACCCTGAGTATGGGGATGACTTGGTTTTCTATGGTCTACTACAACGCGGCTCTTGGGGTCTCGGCGGCGGTGGTGGGGGGAGCTTTGGCTGCAGCTCTGACCGTGGATGCCATTAGTGATCCTTTAGTAGGGGCATGGTCGGATCGGACGGAGACACGTTGGGGAAGGAGGCATCCCTTCATGTACGCAGCCGTATTGCCTTCGGCTCTTTTTTTCTGGCTGTTTTGGAATCCGCCTGACTGGGTTTTTGCTTCGGATGCCGTAACTTTTTCATTCCTATTTTTAGTGACGACAGCGGTTCGTCTTACGGTTACTTTTTTTGACGTACCGGTGATGGCTCTTGTGCCGGAGTTGACGGACGATTATGACGGTCGCTCGGACCTGCTGAATTTTCATTCAAATGCCATCTATGGCTGGACGGCGGTGGTTACGGCAGGGATGTACGGGATTTTCTTGGTTCCAACCGATGACTTTACGACCGGCATGCTAAACGTCGTGGGCTATCAAGACGCCGGACTTTACGGAGCGGTCATTACGGCGTTGGCCATGCTGGGCTGCGCCATTGGGCTCCAGAAGCATATCCCGCGGTTAGTAAAAGAGCAGAAAGCCCTTCCTCTGGTGACGCATCGCTTTCGAGATTTTCTAAAACCCTTTAAGAACAAGTCTTTGGCGTCTTTGCTCGGTTCTCGACTGATCTCTGCGGCGGTCTTTGGAACCCAAGCTGCTCTGTTTATGTATATGTTTCGTTATTTCTGGGGCCTCCCGGAAGATGTTCTTTTTGTTTACAGCCTGGTGGCCGTAATCGGAGTGCCGATAGCATTCTGGTTGGTGCCTCGGATCTTTTACGGTCGGGAGAAGAGGAGGGTGGGCATTGCCGTTCTCATTTATGGACTCTTTGTCGATGTTGGACCGATCATGTTAAGGCTTTTCGATTTGATGCCGGCAAATGGAACCGACGCGCTGACCTACACTTTTTATGCTCTAGGGATCGCTCAGAACATTGCGGGAATCTTGATCGCGGTGGCGATTGGTTCCATGCTGGTGGAGGTGGTGGACGACCATGCCGCTCAGACAGGGGATCAGATGGCCGGATTAATTAGTTCTTCTCAGACGTTTATGAAGAAGGCCACGAGCGGGTTAGGAACCTTGATTGGAGGTTGGGTTTTAGTTTTGATTGCGTTCCCGACTCAGACGGATGTTGCGGATGTTTCTCCTGAGACTATTTTGCAATTAGGGGTGATCTACGGTCCAGTCATGTCAGTTCTCGGCTTGGCGGCGATTTGGGTCCTTATGGGGTACCGAATCACCCGAGCGGATCACGATGCGAACATCGCAAACTTGGCTAGGCGAGCCGAGAGCGCGCAGGCGAAAGAGTAAGACGCACCGAGTCATTAAGTGGGTGTCTCTGTTTCGGCGGGCTGAGCCGGATGGGCCTCGGTCGGTGGAAGCATTCAGGATAATGAGTGTTTTTCGATGGCTTGGTTTATTTGTTCTATGAATTGATTCAGCTTCATCCCTTTTATTCGGCTTGCTCTTTCGACGGCGATGTTCATTGCGATTTCGCGCCGCAGAGGGTTGGTCTCTGTGCTCTTGACGCCAAAAGCCTCCATGATTTCTTCGATCTCTCCATACTCTTTTACGAGTTCAGTGAGGGTGGTGTGCTCCGTGACAAGCATGATCGTGAGCCTCTGGTTGGATGGGTGATTGGAGAACGCCGTGTGCTACCAGAAGGTATAAGAAAGGATGCTCTTCAGGTCGATTAAGAGCGATTTCGGCGCACTTATGAACGGTGGCTGAACCGGGTTGAGAAAGTGAACCCTTGACTCATGGAGACGATGATATTGGGACGTAGGCAGAGTGAATGTCCGCCCACGCCTCAGGGATTAAGTCCTATAGCCCTTAATGATTAAGGAGGACCGTAAGAGCTACTCTACTCTGGGGCTCAGTTTTCCGTGAGAAGGGCCCAGTCTCTTTTTTTGCTCACGAGTGTATTACGGCCGGCTAGGGAGGGACAATGGACTACGGATTATTTGGCTTTAATGACGGGGGTCTCTGCACTCCGGACTCTATGGAGAGAGTCGTGGTGACGGCCGAGCAGTTAGGCTTCGAGTCGGTGTGGACCGGTGAGCATGTGATCATGATTGATCCTCAGGCCCCGCCTTCGCCGGTACCCCCAGAGGCGCCCATGATGGACACCATTGCGAGCCTCGCTTTTGCCGCGGCGAAGACGAAGACCATCAAACTCGGGTCCGGCATATTGCTCTTGCCCCAACGTGACCCCGTGGTTTTAGCGAAGGAACTCGCAGGCGTGGACGTCCTGTCCAAGGGGCGTCTGATTTTTGGTCTGGGTGTGGGCTATGTCAAAGGCGAGTTCGACGCGCTTGGAATTCCTTGGGAGGAGCGGGGTGCGAGGACCAGCGAACACATGGAAGTCCTGAGGACTCTCTGGACCCAGGAGAAGCCCGTCTTTGATGGTCGGTTCACTCAGTTCTCGGGAATAAAGTCACATCCCATGCCGGTTCAAAAGCCTCACCCGCCTATGTTGGTAGGGGGTGGATCTCGGCCAGCGCTTCGTCGAACTATCGCGCAAGGGGACGGCTGGTATGGCTGTTATGGCCTTGAAGAGACCGCAGAAAAGCTTAAGGAACTTGAGGAGTTGGCCAATGAGGTGGAGCGTCCCGAATCCCTCGGTCGCCTCGAGATTACCATTACGCCGACGGGCAGCGGGGGCGATTACTCGGATGGATTTGTAAATGCGGACGATGCAAAGCGCTTTGAAGATCTGGGTGTGGACCGGCTCGTGCTGATTCGAGATTGGCTAGACCAGGGTTCTCTACCAAGCCAAGAGATCGAGGATGCCGTGATCAGTTTTCTCGAGAAGGAGGCGAAGGAGTTGATGATCGGCTAGGAGTGCCCTAGGGCTAGTTTCCCGGAAGCCAACATTGAGATGGATTCCGGAGCCGTTTTTTAAGGGTAGAATTTTGGGGACCGGGGGAGAGAGAGCATGCGATTCGGGTTTTATCTTCGGCTCATGGGGCCCGAGGCCAATGCGACGGTTCTTGGAAATGGCGTCCGTCGTTGCGAGGAGGCGGGGCTGGATGCTGTCTGGGTGCCCGACCATATCGCAATCCCACCGGACGACGCGGAGGGCTCGGGAGGGCGTTATCTCGACCCTTTGACCTCCCTCGCGTGGCTCGCGGCGGGGACCGAGCGTATTCGAGTCGGGACCGCGGCTTTGATCGCGCCCTATCGCGCTGCGCTGCCCACCGCCAAGGCGATTGCGACCATACAGGAACTCTCCGGAGGACGACTTGAGTTGGGAGTGGGAGTCGGCTGGATGGGGGCTGAATTTCGGGCTCTGGGTCTGGACCGCAAAAAAAGAGGTCGGATCACCGATGAGACTTTGTCTTTTATCCGCGAGGCATTTAGTGCCGAGGACGACGTTGTCGTTTCGAATAGCCAGTCCTTTCTGTTTCGTCCGCGACCTAAAATGCCGCGTATGTGGATCGGAGGCTCTGCCCCGCACGCTCTCGCTAGGGCGGCTCGCTTTGGAGACGGTTGGATGCCTTTGGGGGACGATCCTGAAGAGATTGGGCCCGGATCGAAAGAGCTTTTTTCACGTTTTTCGGATGCCGGACGTGGCGAACCCGAGATTGCGGCGGGCGGTGAGTTGGGACGAGCGGGACTACAGGAAGACCTTGATCGTCTGGAAGCGCTCTCTTCATTGGGCGTCACGGAATACATTCATGGCAGTCGCTATAGCGACCTCGACTCTTTGCTTCGATCTCTTGAAGCCTTGACGTCCCGTGTAGAGGCGTTTCGGTCAAGATCTTAAAGTGAAAAATTTCACAAGGAATACCCATCTAGGGTGAAATGAGAGAGCAGGCCACTGGCACGCTCGCTCGTCTATGCGGACAGCGGTGGTTTCTGGTTCGTAACAAAGAGAGGAGTGCTTTCATGACGACGGCGTATATCTGCATTGGCCTTCTGGCCCTGCCGGTTTTTCTTTTGGGGTTTTCGATTTCAATGCTTCGTGGGAAAGACGGGCCGCATACTATGATTGGGACACCAACGGACCCCACGGATCGGCTCCATAAGCTGATCCGCGCTCATCGAAATACGGCCGAGTATGCGCCGATGCTCGCACTGTTGATCTATGTGGCCGCTATGCAGGGGCCCGCAACCTGGGTTCTTTGGATGATGTGGATCGCGACAGCCGGCCGATACTTCATTGCGATGGGTTTAGTTGTGGGGCCGAGCATGGAGACGCCTCACATTTTACGGATGATCGGAGCGGTCGCGACCTATCTGTCAGGGGTCGCTCTTGTCGTTGCCGTTTTTATGGGTGCATCGGGTTAGATCGTTGTCTTAGTTTGCTGCCTTCATGGGCTCCCATCGGCTCTTGATGGCAGGAAGGGAAGAGCAGAGTCCTTCTTTGACAGTTCGGAATTTTTATTTCGAGGGGCGGCCTAGGCCGCGACTTTTTCGCATTCTTCGATGCAGTGCTCGCATGCTTCAGCGCACGCCATACACTCTTCGTGTTTTGGGTGCTTTTCGCAGGTTGCTTTGCAGTCTTTCAAAATCTGGATGCAGAGCTTGGCCATGGCCGGTAGGTACTCAGAGTTTGAGGCCGCAAAATGAGCGAGGGTGGAACAGCTTGCGGTCATTTCAGCCACGGAGGCTGAGCAATCGGCGAGTCGCGTGTCGCCGGTGGCGAGCATTTGCTGACAATGGGCTTGGCAGATCTCGCCTGTGGTGCCGCAATTCCCAGCCGAACGCACCAGGTCGTCTCGTCGTACCGCGTGAGATCCATGATGGGGAGAGGAACTTGCGAAGGCTCGTCCGCTGGAACTCGCTACTGCGAGAGCGGCCGTCCCGGCAATCAGCGCGCGTCGGCTGATTTGGTTCTGTGCTTTTGGCTTCGAATCCTCTGATTCGCGAGGGGCGGGTTTCGTGGTCGGTGTGGGCTTTGTCATTGAGTTCCTCGCTATAAATTGTTTTTAAGAGATTTTCCTGAGAGGTTGGGATAATAGCCCGCGCTTGCGAGGTTTACCTTTCCCTAGAGCGTGGCGTTTTTGAGATTGAGCGTCATGTCCCTTCTTCGTTAAGAGGGGGGTGCATATACTTTGGCTTGAAGTCACAAAAGAATGTCGGGAACTCGTTCGCAGTCTGAATTCACAGGCCATCCGAAGCAGGGCAGGCTTGAGAGAGATCTTGAAGCGGTGCAGGGGATCAACCGGGACCTGCTCGATGCGTTCCCCGAGGTGATTGTTCAATGTGATGCTGAGAACCGCCCGACTTATTTGAACCCCGCTTGGCAAAAGCTCTTGGGTTATCCAGTGAGTGAGTCGCTAGGGCAACCTCTGACCCATTTTTTGGTTTCGGCCGATATGGAACGTTGGACCGGCTTCCTGGACGCGGGAATGCCCGACCGCACAATTTAGATTCGCTTTTAAACATCTGAGGGTCGTAAGCGATGGTTCGGTGTGTGACTACCTTGTTCAGCGAAGGGACAGCGATGAGCGCGAATGCAAGATATTAACGATTTGGTCGGGCTGGAACTTCAACTTCGGGAGGCTCAGAAGATGGAAGCGATTGGGCGCTTAGCAGGCGGAGCGGCCCACGATTTTAACCATCTGCTGAGCGTGATCATCGGCGGCACCGACCTAGGGATTTCAGAGCTTCGCGAATCCGATGCTGACTTGCGTGGCTATTTTGAGATGCTGGCGGAGGCGGGTGATCGGGCCTCTGCCTTGACGCAACAACTTCTGGCTTTGGGACGTCGGCAGGTCATGCGTCTTGAGTGCGTGTGAAGCCAGAGTCTAGGCTTAGGACATGAAATTATCTACGAATCGGTCCACCTTTTCGGCCGACGTCGCGCCTTCAAGCGCTTGGGTAGGGACCACTAGACGGGTCACGCCGAGATCTTCGTATTTCTTGATCGCGTCGGCGCCTGTCATGGCAGGGATCCACATTGAGGTGATCTCGATGGTCTTTGGGTCTCGTCCCTCTTCGCTGCAGGCGGCTTCCAGTTGCGGAATTAACGGCTCGAGGTACTCGGGGACGACCGTAGCGGGGTACCATCCGTCGGCGAGTTTGGCGACTCGACGAAAGACTTTGCCCTTGTCCCCGCCTACAATGATGGGGATGCTTGAATCTTGAGGGGGGACGCCGGCTTTTTGAAGCGGGACTGGATAGCTCTGGAACCCACTCCAAGATATAAAATCACTTTGGTGTTCAACTACATCGCCGGCCCACATCTTCCTTATGGCGACGACGTAGTCATCGAATCGAGCCCCTCGGCGGCCCCAGGGCACGCCGAGAGCTTCAAATTCTTCTTTGAGCCATCCGAGTCCCAGCCCGAGCATGAGCCGACCATTGGACATGAAGTCAATGGAGGCGGCCTGCTTGGCTAAGTAAATAGGATTGGCTTGAGGAAGAACGTTGATGCCCGTGCCCAGGCGAATAGTCTTCGTGGCTGAAGCGACGGCCGCGAGTGCGATGAGCGGATCGACGATATTGATATCAGGCGTGCCGCCCATTTTTCCGTCTTCGCTGTAGGGATACTTGGATTCATACTCAAGGGGGATGATGGTGTGCTCAAAGGTCCAGAGGGATTCAACCCCGACTGATTCGGCATGTTGGGCAAATTTGATAAGGCCCTCGCTGGTGCGAAAGCCGGTGTTGACCGAGATCAGTCCAAAGTCCATCGAGTGTCTCCTTTATTTAGATCGCCCAGACATCAGCCCCCGAGCAAAGGCGAGAGAGAATATAGTTCGAAAGGTTGTATAGGCTAGAATTTGATTAAGAATAACCGCCCACGTTTTCTCAGGCGGGCTGAGGGCCTCGGACGAGAGCTCCCGGTGTGGCTCCTGTAGCCACATTGTCTTCGAAGGTAATTGTGCCTCTCTTGATTGTGTAGCGATACCCCTCGACCTCTTGAATTAAGCGTCTCTCGTCGCCTGGAAGATCGAACGCCATCTTGGGTTTGCGGAGAGTCAGTCCGTCAAGGTCGATAATGTTAATGTCCGCCAACATGCCTTCGGCGAGTACGCCTCGATCATGCATTCCGTAAAGTTGGGCCGTTGCACGCGTTTGTTGCTCGACGACCCACTCAAGGGGCACTCTGGGGCCTCGCGTTCGATCTCGTACCCAGTGGGTCAGAAGGAATGTGCAGATGCTGGCGTCTGTGATGAAACCACAGTGAGCGCCTCCATCTCCGAGTCCAAAAATGGCCTTTTCGTGTTTCATTTTCTCAAGAACGACGTCCATGTTCCCGTCTACATAGTCCATAATGGGGAGGTAGAGATAGTCTCCCTTGAGCATGATGTCGTAGGCGAGTTCTTTAGGGTCAGTGCCGGTCTCGGCTGCGATGGCGGCCAGCGAGGTCGAAGGTTCGGGCTCGTAGTTGGGCGGGTCGCCGAACTCAAACATCATGTGCCAAGCGGTGTAGATAAAAGACACTGCTGCTGGGATGGTTGAAGTGTCAGGTTCCTCCGAGAGAAGTTTCGCTCGGAGCTTGGGGTCATGAAGGGCTTCACTTCTCTCCTTTGGCGAGAGGGAGAGGAGCGGCTGAAAGCTCGGGCACATCGAAAAGGGATGAATGCTGCCGTCAAACCCGGCGAGGAGTCCTGCCGGTCTTGCGCTCACTTGTGGAATGAGCTCAATGCCCTCTTTGGCAGCCTCATCGCAGGCCTGGAGCATACGCTTCCATTGCTCGGGGTCGGCTGTACTTTGAACGCAAGCAAACATGACAGGTCGGCCGGTCTCTTCAGCGAGGCGTCGGAGCCTGAAGATTTCTTCGTCTTCATTAGGAATGGGTAGGTCTTGGGTGAAATCGCCGCTGATCACCGAGCCTGAGGCCACTCCGAAGACCCCTTGACCCGTATCACTAAGAGCCCTGAGGATTCCGAAGAGCTCTTGATCACCGGCAAAGGTCCCAGGTACGCATTCTCCGGTGCTCGATTTATGTCCGAGGACCCGAGAGGATGTAAAGCCGACGGCTCCCGCTTCGATTCCTTCCTTAACAATCTGGTACATAGCCTCTATGTCTTCCGGCGTGGCTTCCTCGTTTTGCGCGCCTCGATCGCCCATCACATACGCTCGCACGGGTCCATGGGGCACATGGACGGCCACGTCAGCGACCCGCGCAGTGTTCTCAAGGGCGGTCAAGTATTCCGGGAAGGATTCCCAGTCCCATTTAATACCGAGGGAGAGGGCGCTACCGGGGATGTCTTCTACCCCTTCCATGAGGTTGATGAGGAAATCCTCTTGTCCTGGGCGAACCGGGGCAAAGCCCACACCGCAGTTTCCCATGATGACCGTGGTCACGCCATTGGTGCCCGAGGGGCTGACTTCAGGATCCCACGTGACTTGCCCATCGTAATGCGTATGGACATCGACCCAGCCCGGTGTGACGAGGAGCCCCTGCGCATCGATCTCGGAATGACTCTCACCGAGGTGGTCTCCAATAGCGACAACGCGCTCCCCCTTGACCGCAAGATCGGCTTCAAAGGGCTTCTTGCCGGTTCCGTCGACGATTGTGCCATTTCGAATTATCAGATCGTACATGCTGGACTCCTCATGGTTCTTCAATCTGCGAGCTGAGCGATCCCGTCGTCCGACTTTTATTGTCGTTCCGAGCATTATGCCTCTCAATCAGAGGCTCGAAAAAGCTTTCTCGATGAGTGAACTCATCGCATTTATAGGCAGTAAAGGGTGTCGTGTCTCAAGTGTTTTTGCCAGAGAAAATGAGTGTGTTGAACTACCCCGAATAGGTGATTCGGCCATGTATCTCGCTTATCAGGCGCCCGAAAGATCCCTTTGCACGTCTGTAGCAGCGGTTTGGTCCGGCCAGAGGCCAATCGCTGCGGCGCGTGTGCGTTTAAGAGTTCTTCTTCACCGGCCAGTTGGTTGAGGTCCTCGTTGACCCAACGAGGTCCATTCGGGTTTCCTCTGCGCTGATTGCATGGATCACGTTTGGACGCTGCGCGGGCTCAGGCGAGGAACTCGCTTGAGAAGCTCTTTTTGACTCACTTTGAAGATCCTGAGCCCGCCTCGGGGCCGTCAGCGAGCTAACATGGGGTCATGGATAAACAAGTTGTTCTGAATAGGCTCCGAGAGAATCAAGTCCAGCAAAAAGCAGGGCTTGCCTGGGTTCGGGTTCTTTCTTACTTGATGCTGCTTTGCAGTCTGGGGACTCTTCTCTGTGCCCCAGCATTAGGCCAAGCCGTTTCTGTGGCTAAGTTGGCGGCAGCGGGGGCGAAGGTGGCGAGCACTGAACCGCCGGAAGCAAAGACAAAGTTCGTGGCAGTGCCTATGGCGGATATCGGTGTTCGATCACAGCAAGCGGAGCAGCGTATCCGTGAGAGCCTAAGAATTATTCAACCTAAGGTGGGAGAGGGTGCCGTTCTTGAGAAGATTGCGGCGCTGCGAGTTCGGGTGAATCAGCAACTCAGGAGATCGGCCGTTGTAAAGGCCTCTCGAACTTCAATCATGGCGCTTGATCAAGTTCATGCCGCTTGGGACCAAATTGCTTATCGGATCTCGCAAGTGCAGGGAGGCCTGCAAGGGCGAAGTAATATCATCGAGAGCCAGGCGGATCGAATTCGAACGATTAAATCCACGTGGATGAATACTCGTGAGAGTGCTTTGAAGCTAGAAGTTAGTTCTGTTGTCGTCGCGCAGATTAACGAGGTCTTAACTGCAGCGAATCAGGCCTTGGTTGAGGTTGCTAAACGCCAAGCGAACGTTCTGAGTCGTCAGAGCGAGGTCGCAAGCCTGGCTGTGTTAGTGGATGGGGATAAGCAACTGATTGTCGACCGGCTGAATCAGACGGTGAAAGAGGTTTTAGTCCGAAACGCGCCGCCCATTTGGGACGCATCCTTTTGGAAATCGAGCAGTCAAGTTCACCTCACGACCAATGTGCACGACCAAGGAAATCGGGATCTGGCCATCATGTCTCGATATTGGGGAGCGAATCGAAATCAGGTTATATCGTTCGGTGCCTTTGTACTTTTTCTTATTTTAGTGATGTCTTTCGCGCGAAAAAAGATCGATACGAAGCTCGGGAATGATGCGGATATGGATGCTGTCCATGCTGTTTTTAAGCGCCCAATCGCACTCAGCTTGCTGATTGCTTTTTTTTCGAGTCTCTGGTTCTTTCGTGATCTAGCAGTGGGGCCGCTCGGCCCTTTGTTTGGCGCTGCCACCCTTATTCCGGCCATGCTTGTCCTTTGGCATATTGTCGATCGACCTATTCTTCCTCTGGTGGTGCTCGGCGTTTGTGTCTACTTCGCGCATCAGGTTCAGGTGCTTCTAGGTCAAGCGGCTCTTTATAGCGTCGGGAAGGTGCCCGCATTAGTGACCACCGATGTAGCGGGTCGACTGATTTTTCTCGGAAACATGACGGCTCTGGTCGGGTTTATTGGGTTAAGTCTAAGTCCCTCTCGAATCAAAGCCATTCCCGCAGAGATGGCTTCTCGGCTGACCTTTCGGATGATTGGCTACGTATTACGACTCGTTTTTGTGGCTGCCCTGATTTCTTGGTTGGCCGAGGCTGTGGGGTATGCAGCTTTGGCGTCATTGGTGGGCGGCACGTTGATGATGGGGATCTATGGTTCGATTGTGTTGTACGGAACGGTTCTTGTCGCCGATGGTTTAGTTGTTCTTGCATTGAGAGTTCGTCCATTAAATGCTCTAGGGATGGTCCGTCGTAATCGAGGGTTTCTTCGTGACCGCGTATATTTGTTGATGACGCTAGCTGCTTGGTTAGTGATGGCGCAGGCATTGGTGAGTCAGCTTCACTTGTGGGACGAGTTAAAGTTGATTGTGCGGAGTGTGCTCGATGCAAAGTTGCCTATTCCGGGGGTTGAGTTGTCTTTGGGAACGGTGTGTCTCGCCGTCTTAGTGGTGGTCTCATCCTATATGCTTTCGCGCTTGATTCACTTCGTGTTGTCTGAGGAAATTTTTGATACGACCGAAATCGATCGCGGAAGGCCTTACGCTCTGGTTACCTTGCTGCATTACGGCCTTTTGATTGTGGGATTTTTCTTGGCGGGTGTAACCCTGGGCTTCGATGCCAATCGAATGACTCTCCTGACAGGTGCGTTTGGGATTGGCATCGGCTTCGGACTTCAGACAATTGTGAATAATTTTATATCTGGAGTGATCTTGCTGACCGAGAGGCCTGTTCAAGTTGGAGACAGCGTCGTTATGGGTGAGGTGGTGGGTGCGATTGATCGAATCGGGATTCGTTCAAGTACGGTCCGTACATGGGAAGGCGCAGAGGTGATCGTTCCGAACGCTCGATTTATTTCAGAAGACGTCACAAACTGGACGAAGTCGGATCGAAAGCGACGCTTTGAAGTGGCAGTAGGTGTTGCGTATGGGACTGACCCGGAAGCCGTGATTGAGATTCTTGAGCAGGCGGTGATCAAAATCGAGGGGGTGCTTGAGAGTCCAGCACCTTCCGCACTGTTTAAGGCGTTCGGAGATAATTCACTCGATTTCGAGGTGCGAGGTTGGGCCAATCAGGACCATTTCAGCAGGCTTCGAAGCAATATCTGTGTGTCTATTAATCGGAGTTTGACAGAGGCGGGAGTAGAAATACCTTTCCCGCAGCGAGATATTCACATAAGGGAGGGCGCTAATGCGCTCGAGGAGTGATCGTCCAGGGGCTGAATCCCTTTGTTTGCTCCGATTCAGTCGGATCTGTGGATGGCGCGGCTTTCGGTGAGCGGTGCTTTGGGGCATGATGGTGATGAAGATAATCATTTAACGGGGGGTAGTATGAAGAGTTTTCTGAGTTCTGTGGTTCTTACGGTTTTGGTTTTTGCGACGCCAATTGTTTCATTCGCGGATGTGGGTTCACAGTTTGTGTTTGCGGGCATTCGCACGCCAGATGCAGACAACGTGGATAAGTTCAGGTTTTCGTTGCTGTATGCGAAAGCGAATCGGATGAGTGGTTTTGATCTCGGCTTTGCGGCCGTTGTGGAAGAGCAGGAATTTAAAGGATTTGGTCCGCTCTTTGCGATCGCCTACGTGTCAGGCAACTCTGAGGGCTGTCTTTGCTCCTTTGCGAATTTTGTCGACGGGAATTCGAGTGGAGTCAATGCCGGATTCATTAATGTGACGACGAATCATAAGGATGGCGCGAATATTGGCCTTTTGAACGTCACTCGTGAGACATCAAGCGTAGATATCAGCGGGCTGGGGATCTCCAAGCAGTCGGATGTTCAGGTGGGCCTCATCAATGTCACCGATGAAATTAAGGGTGTGCAAGTCGGTCTCTTGAATTTTGCGAAGAACGGTTTTTTTCCAGTGTTTCCGTTCTTTAATTATCCAAAATCGAATTAGAATCAAACCGGGCGCAGGTCCGCGAGCGCGGATCTGCGTCATGAGGTCACTGAGCACTCGAAAGCCCGGGGTTAGGACAGTGGTGTCCGGGCTTTATAGATTGGTTCGTTCCGCATACAGATTCGTTTTGTGAACTGTACTCGATGGGTATTGCGTCGTGCCGGATTTTGGGTCAGGTTGACGGCTTGAATTAGCAATCAGCTTTCATGGGAGTTATTAAACGTGGCCGATACCCGAATGACCGTCAGTGAGCGGGATCGTTTCTTGGCAAAGCCCTTCGTGGGGGTTATTTCGATTGAACATACCAATCCAGATCGGCCGCCCGTGTCGAGTCCGATTTGGTACGACTACGATCCAGCGGTCGGCGTCTGGATCTTAACAGGCCCAAGATCGGTGAAAGGAAAGGCACTTCACACCGCGCAAGCGTATACCATGGTGGTTCAAGATGAGACCCCTCCCTACCGGTACGTCAGTGTTTCGGGGCCTATTATAGAAGAGCGCCCGGCTGATCGAGAGCGAGACCTTCGGCCTATGGCGCACCGCTATTCAGATACGCCTGAGGCGGGGGATGCCTATGCTGATTCGTATCCCGATGGCGGCTTCGGTCACGTCTATGTCATGGAGCCTCGGTACTGGCTAACGAATGACAATCATAAGATGAAAGGTTAAGGAGTCGGGTAGGCTGAGTCGAGGGCATCGCAGTTTTTACTGTGGGAATGGTGTCATGTGGTGGTCGTGACACAGCAGAGCACCCCCTTGATTATCGTGGCTGCATCTTTTTCTCAGACTCTGAATTTGACCCAGTTTTGTTATGCCGGACAGCGTTTTCAGGCCTGTGGCTTCGGATATTCCTTACGAACGGTGTGAGTCGGAACGGGTAGTAGCCGAGGAGGTCAGCTACCTGCGCGCTGTGGGTGAGAATTGCGCGCGAGGGAAGAGGAGAAGTGGCTCCCACGACGATCCGGTTTCGATCCCTAGGCATGGTGACATCGAGACTATTGTGATGAAAAGCACGCGAAAAGGCTGCGGTCGTGCGCTTTTCTCTCTGCGCACTCGGTTCACAGATATTAGCGACGCAGATCCCGCCGGATTCTAGATGGCCTTGGGCAAGAGAGAAGAATTCGAAGTCCGCTAGGCGCGGGCCGAGACGGGCCCCCTCGTACGCATCCAGTAAGATGAAATCGTAAAGATCGTCCTGCGCTAAGAGGTAAAGAACCGCATCAGTGACATGGATGCGAGTATGTTTGGTCTCTCGAATTTTAAAGTGGGCCTTGGCAAGGCTGACTGCGGTGGGGTCGATCTCAATGATGTCGATTTCCACGCGAGGAAAACGTTTTCGTAAGAATCGGACAAACCCGCCGCCGCCGAGGCCGATGACGAGCATCTTTTGTTTTCTCGCGGCCAGGCTGAGGCCCCATGCCGCGCAGCGGAGGTAGGCGGGCACGAGACGGGTGGGCTCTTGCAGGTCGACGAGGCTTTGGTTGACTGAGTCTTCGTCGCCGAATTTCATCCACCTTCGCCTAGGTCCTCCTCCTACGAGGATATCGCCAAACAAACCGGGCTCCCTGGCAAGTAGTTTTTGGGAACGTGTTTGAGTCATGGGGAAGTCATGTTCCGCTGATGCATAGGTTTCACTATATGCGATTTTAGAGGATTGGGTTGAGGGAAAAGTTTGTTGTCATCCATTACACGCAGTACCCCCATGAGAGGGGTCTCTATAAAACGGTTGGTTCTGGATTCCAAATCAGGAATTTGTTTAGGCGTCAATATCTGTATATCGAATTAGCGCTTCTTGGTCGAAAGGCGGGTGTGCCGTGATCTCAAGGGAGTTTGAAAGCCCTCCAGCGACGACCTATGCCCGCCTAACCGAGAGTTTTTTTTTGAGCATGAGGGATGATGAGTAGAATGAGTCTGCTCCCTGTCGAGTCGGACTAATGAGTCTGGCTATTGTGCCGCAGTGAGCTCTACGTGAGATAAATGAGCCTCAGAGTGAGGCCGTGAGTATTTCTCGACCGTCAGAGAAAGAAGGGCTAGCTTGGTCGTCTGATTTAGAGGAGTTCTTAATGAAGCCTGTTTTTTTAGTAATTGGAGCTGGGGCTGGGATTGGTGGCGAGACAGCGAAGTGCTTCGCAAAGGCTGGCTATCATTCGGTCCTTTGTCGGCGAAGCGATGAAGCGGGTCTCGACCGTTTAGTGGCCGAGATTCAAGGGGAGGGTGGGTCTGCTTCGGGTCATATTTTGAACGCCATCGAGCCCGATGTGATTGAAGATCTGGTGGCGGAGGTTGAAGCGACGGTCGGTCCGATTGGCACTGCGCTCTATAATCTGGGAGCCCAGATAGGGGATCGCGCACTCGGTGCAACTGATTACAAATCGTTCGAGATGGGCTGGCGGTTGGGGACATTTGGATTATTTAGGCTGGCCTCGGTGCTCTTTCCTTACATGGAGGCTCGGGGCAGCGGGACTCTTCTTGTGACCTCGGCAACAGCGGCCGTTCGTGGGAATGCAGGTCAGCACTCCCACGCCGCAGCAATGGGGGGAAGGCGAATGCTTTGTCAGACTTTGAACGCTGAGTTTTCTCCGAAGGGCATTCATGTGGCGCATGTTTTAATCGATGGCGCAGTGGATGCACCCGATACGCTGGGTAAAATGCTCGGCCCTGAAGCTTTTTCGCGCCTACGCGAAACCCGGGGAAACGAGCATGATGGTTTGATGTTGCCTGATAAAATCGCCGAGACCTACCTTCATCTTGCACAGCAGCATCGATCGGTCTGGACTCATGAGGCAGACCTGCGAGCCTTTTCAGATGTTGCGTGGTGGAATCGATAGGTGAAGCGCTTGCCGAGGTTCTGGGTGACCGAAATAAAAGAGTTTTTAGTCGCTTCAGGGCGTCCTTTCTTTTATTTACGGCGATATCCCGAAGGCTGGGCCGGCGCTTAGGGCTTTCGTTGGATGGGAGATAGCTTCCTGAGGTTTTTTTATTTAAAGGAGCCGGGTGACCTTGAGTCAGGGAAGCCGGCCCATCACTTAAAGAATTTTAAAAACACCCTCGATGTAGGAGCCTCTAAGTCGATCTCATGATGTTCAGTGGAGGGACCCTAGATGAGTGGATCCTGGGATTGTTGAATCGAGGCAGAATGTTCTCGCTTTTTTGTTGCGCCCGGTTTGTGTAGACTTTCAAAACGATGAGAGCAGCTGTCCTTACGGAATCCGACCCTAATAACATGTATGCGTTTTCCGGAACGGTTTTTTTCGCGCTACGTGAACTGGCTCAGCGAAGCGATCACTTTGTATGTTACCTGGTTGGAGACCGAGGTAACTCTCTCAAGTTTTTTCTGCGCCAGCTTAGATTATTTTGGACTCAGAGGTCGCTCCGACAGCCTCGAATTGAGATTCGATATTTTCGCCATCTGGATAAAAAATCAATCTTAAAAACGCTCGATCGCGATGGTATCGACATCCTCTACAATTTTGTTTTTTCCGAGGATGACGGGATATGTGCTGAAGCCTCGGTTCCGATTGTGTATCTCAGCGATGGAACGTATGCGGTCACAAGAGGCTTGTTCTCGGAGCCCAGACCTCGGACTGAGGAGATGCGTAGAGCCAAGGAATTCTCCGAGCGTCGTATGATTTTGAGTGCCGACCTTTGTTTGTTCTCGTCTGAATGGGCTGCACGTTCGGCTGTAACGGATTACGGGCGATCGGCAGAGGATGTAAAGGTTGTTCGCTATGGCGCCAACTTGAATGTGATTCCGAATGCACTAGAAGTGTCAAACGTGGCCCGCTTTAAACCGAAAGATGCACCCACGATCTTACTTATCGGCAAGGGGGGAAGTGATCGATTTGAGGAGAAGGTGGGGCCGGCGATTGAGGCCGTAGAGGAGTTGCGGAGAAGTATGCCCTCCGCGCGACTTCTCATCGTCGGATTCAGTGACGTTGACCGAAAAACCATCCCTGATTATGTCGATCTCATGCCCTTTGTGTCTAAGCAGTCCAAGCTAGGGCAGCTCCAGTTGGCGGAGATCTATCGCCAGGCAGACGTTTTCTTTCTGCCGACTTCGGCAGATTGTACTCCGATCGTCCTCTGCGAGGCGATGGCTTTTGGTCTTCCGATCGTTTCAACGCGTGTGGGTGGAATTGCGGACTACGTTGTCGAGGGCCGGAATGGGTACACGCTGGAGTTGGGCTCTTCCCGACTCCAGCTTGCAGCAGCTCTTCAGGCGGTACTGCAGGATAGAGTTGTCTACCAGCGCTTAGCTCTAAAATCTCGGCAGATGTTCGAGGAGGAGTTCAATTGGAGGGAATTTGGAAATCGCGTATCTGATCTTGTGCATGAGCGTTGGTTGGATGGCGCCTCGGGATAGGAAGCTGTTTTAAAGCATGACGGTAAATGTGAAAGGTCTTGCCTTTGTTTTTTCTTTGCTTTTCTTATATGCATCCTACGCGAATGCAATTACGGTCTGTTCGTCTGGTGCTGACTTCACCACCCTGAAGAGTGGGCTAAAGGCGCTGGCGCCGGGTGGAACTTTGTCTCTTTGTCGGGGAGGGAGCTTTAGTCATCCCGGCATGATTGCCCTTGGAGATATGAAGGGGGCTAAGATCACGAGCTACGGGGAGGGGCCTAAGCCGATCATTCTTCCGTCGAGCAGCGGCTTGATGTTTGGGTACGGGGGACGTTGGAAGCCTGGAAGCCCACCGAGCGTATCCAATCTTGTGATTGACGGACTTGATTTCAGAGGGGACAGCGACCCGAAGGCACGCTTTGCAATCCTGCTTCAAAACGGCGCTCATGATGTGACGATTCAGAACTGTGTGTTTACCCGATGGGGCATTGGGGTTTATATTAAGTCTCGCATTGCCGGTAAGGGCCCTCATAAAGGCGAAGTTGACAGCACTTCGAATATTCGAATTCAGCATAACGAGTTTAGAGATGGCTCAGGAGCGGGTGCGGTTTTAGGCGGGTCTAGAGGGTTGTATCTTGGGTACAACTCTTTCAGTAACTGGGGAGCAGGGGGCGGGAAATATAATCACTCAGTGTATTTGGGGTGCCCTGATCCATCGGAACCAGGTGGTCGGGGCGGAGACGCTCCGTGTCCTCAACTCGTTGAATACAATACGATGACCGGGGCGGCCGCTGATGAAGATGGGGCTTGTAGGGGTGTGGAACTCGTCGCGCACGGTTATTTAAATGGTTTAGTCATTCGGAATAACACCTTCTATGAGACTCAAGTGGCGGGCGCCGGATGTTATGGGATTCAGCTGTCGCCGGCGTATCGCAATCGGAACGAGAGAATGTCTAATGTGACCATTACGGATAATCGGTTCTACAACGTCGGTCGATGGGCCATTGAGGTGGCCTCTTTGGATACGCTCACGATTAGAGGGAATAAGGTCATCAAAACCATGGAGACCTCGTACCGTCCGGGTGCCTTTTATTTAAGGAGGTATGGCATGCAGGGGCCAGAACCAAATGGAAAGGATATGACGAACGTGACTGTGGAGGACAACCTTATTTGGTTGCGGCCGTCCGTGAAAGGCGAGTTTCAGACTATCCGCTATTCGGACCTGATTCCTCCTTATACAAAGGACCCTGACTCTAAGAATGAAATTTACATCGAGTCGTCGGTTTCTGATTCTGTGATGTGTCGAGTGGTCGGAGAGCCTCCTACATTTTCTCTTTGTCGAAAACCTCCTTGCCTCCCATCGAGTGCGGAGTGGTTGCTTGAGCCTCCGATCCCCTTTTCGGATGATGGCTGTGTGCTGGACTGCGAGAGAAAACCTTCTGTGGCGACTCGGGTGTGCGAGCCAGCGGTTAAAGAGAAACGACCAGAACTTTTGGGCGAGGCTGCTAAATAATGCAGCGTAAACTTTGCGATATGATGGTCGGTGGTGGGGAGATGAGGCACTTGGGGCGATGAAAGTGGATGCGGTGGTGACCGCAGATATGAAAAATATAGGGCAGAAGGCAAGTCGTCTTGAGGCCAGTGGATATGACGGTGTGCGGCTATCTGAGCTGAATCACGATCCTTTTATGCCTTTGGCACTAGCGGCCGCAGCTACTCAAAAGCTAGAACTGGTGACCTCGGTGGCTGTAGCCTTTTCGCGCAATCCCATGTCGATGGCAGTCTTGGCTCATGATTTGAATGCCTTCTCAGGGGGGCGTTTTGTTTTAGGTCTCGGCTCTCAGGTTAAGCCTCATGTACAGCGGCGCTTTAGTATGCCCTGGCATAAGCCTGCGAAGCAGATGCAAGAGTTCATCGAGGCGATGAGGGCGATCTTTTCGTGCTGGTATGAAGGGGAGCGTCTCGAATTTGAGGGAGAGTACTACCAACACACTCTAATGCCGTCTACGTTTAAGCCGGAAGAGGTTGGGGCGCCACGTCCGCGAATTTTTCTCTCGGCGACAGGCCCATTGATGACGCAAGTGGCCTCCCGTGTAGCGGATGGAATGATCATGCATCCCTTCTCTACGGAACGATATATGCACGAGGTCACTTTGCCGGCCATTCAGGAAGGACTGGATGAGCGAGGCCTCGGTCTCAAGGATTTTGACCTTGATTATGCGCCGATGTTGGCGGTGGGCACGGACGACGAGGAGCTGGAGCGTGCTGTCTTAGCTGTCCGTAACCGGATTGCGTTTTATGGGTGTACTCGGGCGTATCGTCCTGTTCTGGAGTTACACGGCTGGGGAGCCTTACAGGACGAACTGATCGAGCTTAATCGCGCGCATGACGAAGCGGCAATGGCCAATCTGATTACGGACGAGGTTCTGGAGACGTTTGCCTTGATCGGGCGACCCGAAAAGGTCATCGATGAGATGAGGCGGCGATTTGCCGGTGTGATTAGTCGGACCGGTTTTTATTCGCAGGGGGTTTCCGGAGAAGAGTGGCCGGAACTACTGGGCCGACTTCGTGGAGAAGCTTCGGATTAAGGTAGGACGGTGGAGCCTTCAGCTTGGAGAGACTTATCACCGTAGCCGCTCGGACTTTTAGAGGGGCGTGACCACCCGCTCTCTTTAATCGTCAGGCCTCGGGTTCGGGGTCCGGGTCGGCCGAGGGCGGCTGGCTACGGAGGAGGCTGGGCCGGACAGCAGTAGCCAGTGCTTCCACATGCGGAGCGCTTAAGATTCCTAGGTGATTCCCCTTAATTAAGTGATACTCGATTGGACCGTTGATGAATTTTGACATGCCTCCGAGCGTGTCCACGCGGAATCCATCTGAAATTCTCTCGTCTGCGGCCCGGATAACGACTGTAAAATTTGGGGTGATGACGGTTTCTGGGTGAAACCTGTTCATCGCGCGGTCGAGCCGCTCGGTGCGTGTCTCGCCAAGGGCTTTCTGTTCCTCCATCTGGCTGGTCGACTGAGCGTGGGCCTCTTTGCGGGCGGTAAGGCCTTTGTAGAGAGACTGCAGAGCTTTAAGGCTTTGACGTGCCGTTCGAAGCCCGAAGAAAAGGGCTCCCTTAAGTTGGAGACGTATCCAGTGCTTTACCGTTGGAATGCGTGCCGTCGTCAACACGGTTTCAAGGAGAAGAAGGTACGCGACTTCTTCTCCTTTTTTCTGAAGGAGGCGAGTGACTTCGAATGCCAAAGCCCCTCCAAAACAGACACCCCCTAAGGCATAGGGGCCGTGCGGTTGTATTTCTTGGATTGTCTTGACGTATTTTTCCGCGAGGACTTCAATTTTTTCATATCGAAGGTCCCAAGAGCGTCCCGAGTCGTCGGTAAACTCTTGCTGCATAAATACCCCATGAATGGTCGGGCCGTTGAGTGCCTTGGCAAATTCGAGGTAGAGGTGAATTCCGGCTAAAAGGAAGAGTGGAGGGCCCTCGGTTCCCTGATGGAGGCGGACGGCGGAGCCTTCTTCGTCGGAGGTTTTGTCGTAAAGGGCCTCGGAGAGTTGTCGAATGGTCGGGTTTCTAAAAAATGTTCCGATGTTTAAGTTTTCGCCGTAGATCTTCCGTATTTCTCTGACGAGGAATACGGCTGTGAGAGAGTGTCCGCCTAGGTCAAAAAAGTCATCATCGATTCCAAGGGTCGTGAGTCCGAGCGCTTCGGCCCACAGTTCTGCCAGCCGGACTTCCGTGTCATTTCGAGGAAGGGTGCCTTGCGTTTCGGTCTGCCTTCGAAGCCTGTCAGGAATGGGAAGGGCTTTTTTGTTGATCTTTCCATTTGGGGTCAGGGGAAACTCTTCGAGTCTGATGTAGATCCGAGGAATCATGTAACTTGGGAGAAGCTTGTTGAGGTGCTCCCGGAAGGTGGCGTCCTGTGTCTCCTCCTCCGCGAGGTAGTAGACGGCGATCTCTGGGCCTGCTGTACCCATCTCGATCACTGCGGCAGTGGCGTCGGTGATTCCTTGAATTTGCTTTGTGGACTCCTCGATCTCTCCAAGCTCGATACGGTACCCGCGAACTTTGACCTGGGTGTCTGAGCGGCCGAGACAAATTAACGCCCCGGTGTGATCGAATCGAGCAAGATCGCCCGTTCTATAAAGGCGCCCCGTCTCAGAAAATGGGTCCTTGATGAAATTCTTGGAGGTAAGTTCTTCGCGCTGATGGTAGCCCCGAGTGACGCCAGCTCCGCCAATGTAAAGATCGCCTGTCACCCCTGCTGGGGTTTGAGTCATGCCTTCGTTGAGAACATAGACTTGAGTATTTCCGATGGGGCGACCGATTGACATGGGCTGAGAGGGGTCTTGGATACGGTGCACTGTGGACCAGACGGTCGTTTCGGTTGGGCCATACATGTTCCAGACGCTTCCGCACCCTTCGACTAAGGCTTTGGCCAAGTCACCGGGGAACGGTTCTCCGCCACAGAGCACCGTCATGTCTTTATTCCCGGTCCATCCCGACTCGATTAATATTCGGTAGGTGGCCGGTGTAGCTTGTATGCAGCTGATTGATTTCTTCGTTAATACTGCGCGGAGGGCATCGCCATCCACGGCCACGTCTCGCTCTACGTAGACGGTTTGGGCCCCGACTGTGAGAGGGAGAAAGAGTTCAAGAACCGAGATGTCAAAGCTCAAGGTAGTGAGCGCCAGCATCGTGTCGGTTTGCGATAATCCTGGAGTTTGAGCCATTGATGAAAGGAAGTTGACGACGGAGGCATGAGTCACCTCAACGCCCTTGGGTTTTCCTGTAGATCCTGAGGTGTAGATGATGTAGGCCATTTGGTCAGAGGCTTCGGTGGGCTTTGGGGCGGCTCTTTCATCAGGGATCGCACTTTCGGCGACGTCGATCGAAATGAGGTGAGCCCCGGAGTCGGTTAATTGGGCGGAGAGGGCCTCTTGGGTCGCGATGACCTGAAGTCCTGAATCCTCAATCATAAATTGAATGCGGTCGCTCGGGAAATTCGGGTCGAGTGGGATGTAGGCCGCATTGGCTTTTAAAATGCCCAACACGCCTACGATCATATCCAAGCTGCGGTCAGTGTAGAGGCCAACTAAAGACCCCTCTTTGGTGCCTAAGCGGCTAAGTCTCCGGGCAAATGTATTCGCTTTTTGGTCGAGCTGGGAATAAGTTAACTTCGATTTAGCATCTGAGACAGCCATGGCACTCGGATACTGAGCGACGCTCGCTTCAAACATGGCATGGATTGTAGAATGTCCGGGAGAAGCTAATGGCGTGTGGTTGAAATCGTTTCGAAACCGCTTCTCCTCTTCAGAGAGAATGTCGAGCGTGCTCAGCTCTCTGTTGGGTTGCTCGATGCACAGCTCTAGAAACTTGAGATAATGAGAAGCGAAGCGCTGCATTGTGGCTTCATCGAAAAGATCTGTACTGTAGTTTATGGCGATGTTCGCATCGTCCCCACGGTCCTCAAGTTCAACAATAAAATCGACCGTGATGCCCTTGGCGGCCAGCCTTCTCACTTCGGTGGTGAGCCCTTCGACTTTGAAAATTTGGGGGTAGAAAGGCATATAGTTGAACACGATTTGATGAAGAGCGCTTCGACTCGCATCTCCGTTCCGGGGGAGTGCACTCGCGATCCTCTCAAAAGAAGTTTGCATCCGCATGAATGCCCGAAAAGTCGTCTTGGTTACTCTTTCTAGGGCAGAAGAGAATGTATCTCCCGTCTCGATGGTAGACCGGAGAGGAAGTGTATTCATGAAGGGGCCAAATGTGTCTGCGTACTCTCGCCCAAGCCTGTTGTTGACGGGCACTCCAATGACCATGTCTTGTTGGCCTGAGTAGCGGTGAAGAAGCCCGTAAAAAGCGGCGAGTGTCACGTTCATTGGAGTGGTGGAGTTGTCTCGGGCGTAGTCTTTGATTCGCTTCATCAACCCTAACGCGGGATCGGGAGTGCAACGGGCACCGGCCCCGGTGGCTAGAGGGGGGCGTTGTCGGTCGGTTGGAAACTCGATGTGCGATGGCGCATCGTGCAAGTGCTTCTTCCAGTATCTCAATCCTCGCGCGAGAGATGATCCTTCGTTATTCAGATTCTCTTGTTTTGCGAAGTCCTGAAATGTACCGGCGACAACGGGAAGTGGGTCGGGCTCATTCCTTGTGATGGCCTGGTAAAGGCGTGAGAGCTCAGAGGGGAAGATTTTAAAGAAAGAAGTTCCGTCGTTGATGGTATGGTGGCTGATCGCGACTAGGCTGTGTCGCTCAATTTCCTGGCGCACGAGCGTGACCCTAAAGAGTAGGTCCTCCGCTAAGTCGAGTCGCTGGGTCATTTCCCGCTCTTCGAATTGGCGAAGTTCCTCTGTTCTCTGAGATTTGCTGAGGTGGCTGTGGTCTATGAAGGAAAAGACGTCGGGGCGTTCGCGCCGGATGAAGGCCTTAAACTCTGGGTCCGTGGAGTCAAAATTCATGGAGAGGGCGTCGTGACGGCCCGCAATGATCTCGATACTCTTTTCTAGAGCCTCGACATCGAGTGGCCCCACAAACTCAATCGAAAGCCCCGTGTTGAGGGCGTCAAACTCAGTGAACCGCTCATGGGCGACGAGCAGAGACCTTTGCCCCATCGAGACTGGGCTGGACGCCCGTCGGATGGACTTCTTTGAGGTCACAGTTGCCAAGGGTTCCAGTTGCTCCACGAAGGGGGAGAGACCAAGCATTCTCCAATGTAGAGATGATCTTAGGGATTTGCAAGCCTAAGGACGCGCTGAGGACGGTTAGAGTCTGAAGTGATGAAGCTCAAGCTGAGCTGAGGCACTGTGGTGAATCGCTTGGGTTCCTTATTTAAGGGTCAATTTTACTGCTCAGGCTTCCGATTAGAGGAGTCCTTTTAGAGATTGATAGGCATCTAAGTGGTGCTGTCTATGAAATAAATAAGCAAATGATGAGCGAGCCATTGAAAGAGATATTTTAACTTGAGAGCGAGGTCGTGGAAGCCGTGATCTGGTTGGCTTCGCGAATCTCGGCTCGACCCCTTAGAGTCCGTCGGCTACTGTAAATTTGCCTTGTGGAGGAGAGACATGGCTCCTGTGAAAGAAGAGAAAGTTGAAGACATTGTAGTCACCGTTCGCGGTATTCTAGAGGCCTATGGCCGTCTTGGAGACGGCCCACTTGAGGTTAGTGATGATGATGACCTGTACGACGTTGGGATGACTTCTCACGCGAGTGTGGATGTCATGTTGGCCCTTGAGGGACGCTTCGACCTTGAGTTTCCTGAGGAGATGCTTCGCCGAGAAGTCTTCCAGACCGTGTCTTCGATCAGTAACGCCATCCAGGAATTGTTCAAGGGCGAATAAGAGGTCAATGTCTCTATGACACCGTCTGAACTCCTTTCTGCCGTAGAGGAAATCGCCAAGACCATCACTGGGCCGGCAGCGGCCGATGTGGATATCCAAGGGCGCTTTCCGGTTGAGAGCATCGATGCTCTTAAACGGGCGGGGATGATGGGGGCAGCGATCCCAGTTGAATTGGGTGGAATCGGCTGTAGTTTGAGTGAACTGGGGCAGATGTGCATGATTCTTGGAAGGAAGTGCACTTCGACTTCAATGATTGTGGCGATGCATCACATACAAGTCGCGAGTCTGGTGAATCATGGGCTCGAGAGCGATGAGATGGTCGCTTACGTCCGAAGCGTGGCGTCTGAGTGTCGATTGATTTCCTCGGGAACCTCAGAGATGGGTCCAAGCGGCGATATGCGTCAGAGCGTCTGCTTTGTGAGTCCCAATGAGAAGGGCTTTACGATTGAGAAACAGTGCACCGCGGTCTCTTACGGGCAAATGGCGCAGGATATTCTTTTTCAGGCTCGAAAAGGCGAGGATTCAAATTCAGGAGATCAAGCCACCATTCTCGCGGTTGAGGGGACCTACGACCTGAAGCAAGTGGGTACGTGGGATACTTTGGGTATGCGGGGGACGAGCAGTCCCGGGGGCGTCTTGAAGGTAGCGGGTGCCCCCTGGCAAATTTTAGACGCTCCCTTTTCGACGGTCGCGGCGATTACCCAGGTCCCCTGGGCCCACAGCCTCTGGTCCCACTGCTGGCTCGGAGCAGCCACTGAGGCGGTGGACAAGGCAAGCAAAGTGGTGCGGCGTAAGGCCCGCTCTCAGCCCGGACAGGTGCCACCCGTCGCCTACGAACTCTCAAAGCTCTCCGGCAAGTTGCAGGTCATGCGATCCTTGGTCAAGACCTTCACAGATGAATACACGTCCATCGCGTCCAGTTCGGATCACAGCAACCTTAAGAGTCTTGGATTCGCATTGAGAGAGAATAACTTAAAGATCAACACCTCTGAAATTGCGGTCGAAATCGTCACGGAGGCTATGAGGATCGTTGGGATAGGAGCCTACAAGAACGACGGTGAGGCTAGTCTAGGCCGGCAACTCAGAGATGTATGTTCCGGCAGCTTGATGATTAGCAATCAGCGGATTCACGAGACAAATGCATCGATGCTACTGGTCCATAAATCAGTTTAGGAGCCGTCTGTGTCCGATCTGAAAAAAGAGCGGAACGCGTTCTTCGACGAACTTGTGGAGAATGGGCTTTTTATCCCGACCGGTGTAGCTGGGTTCTATGGACGCGGCGGAGCCTTTGAGGATGTAGTGCGACAGTTCGGTCTGCTGGTGGGGCAGTACTCAGAGTCTGACGGTGCAGAGCGGATATTTTTCCCTCCTCTCGTTCAAAAAACAACTCTTGAGAGAGCGGGCTACATGGAAACTATGCCCCATCTCTGCGGTGTCGTTCACAGCTTCTCGGGTGACGAGGGCGAACATAAAAAGTTGCTGAGTGCGATCAAAGAGGGTGAAGACTGGAGTGGCTTCCTTGAGGCGACAGACCTCGCGCTCACGCCGGCCGCCTGCTATCCGCTTTACCCAACCGCCTCGGGAACGCTTAAAGAGGGAGGGCGCTTGGTCGATCTCGATGCGGGGTATGTTTTTCGTCGAGAGCCTTCTGAGGATCCAGCCCGACTTCAGATGTTTCGTCAGAGAGAAATGGTGCGTATGGGGCCCCCTGAGCTTGTCCAGGAGTGGCGAGGCGTCTGGATGGAACGAGGCGAGTCGGTTCTTCGTTCTCTGGGGTTGGATGTGGTTGTAGAGGTGGCTTCTGATCCCTTTTTTGGTCGTGGCGGCCGCATGTTGTCTGCAAGCCAGAAACAGCAGGAGCTTAAGTTCGAGATGCAAGTCCCCATTGTCTCTCGTGAACACCCGACGGCCGTGACCTCGTTTAACTACCACACGAGTCATTTTGGGGAGACCTTTGGGATTTTGTCCAATGATGGGGAGTATGCCCACACGGCTTGTCTTGGCTTTGGTGTAGAGCGGATCGCTCTAGCCCTTTTTCGTCGTCACGGAATGCAGCCTACTCGTTGGCCGTCTAGCGTTCGCACCCTTTTGTGGCCGTAGGCCTCTAGGGCTGTGCGTACTATTTTGTGACTTCGTTGTGGTGTTGGCCTTTCTAGAGATCCGGCTCGACGCAGCCACCCTCAGGACTGGGTGTTCGTCCGTTCAGGCCCCAGTCGTAGGGCAGATACTGAATTTCGTACAGTCCTTTCCTTAGATCGTCCTCGATTTGAGGATCGTTCACGTAGTCGGCTAGATAGTAGGAGAGAGGGCTCGCGTACGACGTGAAGTCTTCCTCGTACCATTCGAAGATGGCGGAAACCTTCGCCACTTTTTGCTCCTTGTAAAACTGATTTCGTTGCGGATCGTTAATGAAGGAGCGTGCGGCATCCTCGAGTTGAAGGGAAACCGTTGCGGGTCTAAAGGCTTCGGAGGCGAGGCGAGGGCAGGATGCGGATGCGCATACGAGCGCGAAATGAATGCGGGGATCACCAAGCACGCGAATTTTATCATGCTCAAGTGACCAGAGCGTAAGGTTTTCTCCAGCGATAGGGTGTTGATCTCGACGGAAGAAAGTATTCCGCCGAAGAAGTGTTGTTGGACTCTCTCCTTCAAGGATGGAATGAATGACGGAGGCGTTGTAAGCGTTGATTAAGAAGCTGAGCCGCTCTTCGTGGCTTGCATTCGAGAGATTTGCGCTGCGCAGACTCTTGAGATACCGAGTAAAGATTGAAGAATCGCAGAAGCCTGAATAGTCAACGAATCCCGCGTTGACGTTGTCCTGTAGTAAGCGGTTGTATCCTTCAATTGATATTTGATTGACGGAGATTGGATTCTCGACGTAGATTTTTTGCGGAGAAGCCACGCAACCTGGGAGAAGAAAGAGCAAGCAGATCGCTAAGAGGTTCTTCTGCATAGGAGCTGGGGTAGGGTGGGGTCTCATGTGGGTCTCCTTGATTCGCGGTCAGGATACCACGGACTTAAAATAGGAGCGCGCCGGGTCGAGGTCTCGTAGATCGAGGGTGTGGGGGGCTGGGATGGATGTCTGAGGGTCTATCTTGAACCATGCGAGGTGGGCCGTTCTTGGTTAGTCTGAATTGATGCCAAGAGAGCTTACTTTATGGGTTTTCGCATTTGTGCTGTTTTCAGGCTTGTCCCAAGCGGATGGAGACAGGCCTTCGACATCTCCCGTCGAAGTTGGAATTTTTGTAATTGATATTTCGCAGGTTAAAGAACTTGAGCAGGCGGTTGTTGTAGACTTTGTTGTGATTGCTCGATGGCAACAACCCGATCTCGCGGATGCGGAGGCAGTAGGGCTTCGAACCTTTCCGCTAGCAGCTGTGGATTCTCCTCGACTATTTGTCATGAATAGCCGAAAGTTGCTTAAGAAGTTGGATGATGTCGTTGAGGTGGACCCGGCCGGAGCCGTCGCTTATCGACAGCGCTACCAAGGCACATTAACGGTGCCCATGAATCTTGAGGACTTCCCTGTGGATCAGCAGGAAGTGGTCTTTGAGGTCGGCAGTATGGAGCATGCTGGTCGTGTGCTTGTGAAAGATGAGGTCCGATCGGGTCCGATGAAGCCCTTTACCGTGGCGGGTTGGGAAGTCGTGGATGAGGGGGTGCGAGAGAGTCGGGGGATTGCACCAGACGGTGTGACCTCTTTATCTCTCGTGACTGCTCAGTACAGGGCGAAAAGGAATAGCCTGTTTTTTACGTGGAAGTTGTTTATTCCACTAGGCTTGATTGTGTTTATGGCTTACGCGGTATTTTGGCTGGATCCGACCTTGATTGGAACGCAGATTGGAGTTGCGACCAGTACTGT
The DNA here is from genome assembly GCA_002691205.1 of Deltaproteobacteria bacterium. Lineage (GTDB taxonomy): Bacteria > Myxococcota_A > UBA9160 > UBA9160 > UBA4427 > MED660. Next base: position 14,021 of record NZHD01000059.1, on the reverse strand, counting down.
GTTTACCTTGATCGCATATAACTTTGCCCTCAGCGATATATTACCTCGTATTTCTTATCTAACTCGTGCCGATTTCTTCCTTGTGGGCTGCATGTTCTTGGTCTTTGGGGCGCTGGGTGAAGCCGTCCTGACGGGCGTGCTGGCGCAAGATGAAGACCGTTTAATGCTGGCCAGAAGAATCGATGTTTTGGCGCGCGTCATTTATCCATTGTGTTTCGCCTTAATTTTGCTTGTGGCTTTCCTCTGAGATTGGCTGCTCCGAGGGTTAGAGGATTGGCTATCTTATCCCTATGATCCTATCTAGTTCGGAAAGTCCTTCTCGTTTCTCAATGAGCTATCTCAGCCTGCCCGAGAGTTTTTTTTCTCGCGTGGCTCCGACTCCGGTGAGCGAGCCCAAGATGATTCGATTGAACGAAGCGCTTGCCGCGAAGCTCGGACTTTCACTGGACGAGCTTAAGTCGCCTGACGGGCTTTCGGTCCTGGCTGGCAATAAGAGGTTCGACGGCTTTGAACCCTTTGCGATGGCTTATGCCGGTCATCAATTTGGGAATTGGGTTCCGGCATTAGGCGACGGCCGAGCCATTCAGATCGGTGCGGTGCTGGACTCCGAGGGGAACGAGACCAGTATACAGCTGAAGGGGGCAGGTCCAACGCCGTACTCACGGCAAGGCGACGGGCGAGCGGCCATTGGCCCTGTGTTACGTGAGTACATTTTGAGCGAGGCCATGTTCTCCTTAGGGGTGCCGACGACGCGTGCTCTTGCCGCGGTGACTACGGGGGAGGCCGTTTACCGAGATCGACCCGAACGTGGAGCAATTCTTACTCGTGTGGCCGCCGGTTTTGTGAGGGTGGGAACTTTTGAGTATTTTTCGGCGCGTGGTCAGGTGGACTCTGTGAAAGCCTTGGCGGAGTATGTCATCGTGTCTCGTTACCCCGGTCTCATGGACTCGCCTCATCCGTTTCGGTCGTTGCTTGGGGTTGTTGTGGAGAGCCAAGCGGATTTGATCGCAAGGTGGATGCATCTTGGTTTTATTCATGGCGTCATGAATACTGACAATATGTCAGTGATGGGCGAGACGATTGATTATGGACCCTGTGCATTTTTGGATGAATACAACCCTTCGAAGGTGTTTAGCTCGATTGACCGGTTTGGGCGTTATGCGTTTCAGCAGCAACCGAACATCGGTTTGTGGAATTTGACTCGTTTCGCGGAGAGTTTGCTGCCTTTGCTCGGTGAGAACGAAGATGAGGCCGTGGAGGTGGCTCAGTCTATTCTTGGCGAATTTGAGGGTCACTTTCGAAGCTTTTATGACGCCGGGATGTCTAAAAAACTAGGGCTTTCATCTTCGAACGATCAGAGCCGATCTTTATCGTCTGATCTGCTTGAGCTCATGGGGGAGGCGAGCAGTGACTACACCTTGACGTTCAGGTATTTGTCTTCAGTGCTCCGAGAAGGGTCGGTTTCGTCCCATCGTTTTCGAGGGTTATTTAAGGATCCAAGCGGAATTGAGTCCTGGCTGGGTCGATGGCAGGAGGTCTTGCGGGCGGAAGGAGTCTCCGACGAAGTTCGGTCAGACAGGATGCTCAATGTGAACCCTCTTTTTATCCCCCGAAATCATCGGGTGCAGCAAGTCATTGATCGGTTTGTTGAGCAGGATGACCTTGGACCTTTGGAGTCCATGCTCTCCGTCTTGTCCTCTCCCTTTGTGGAATCGGCCCGGAATATGGCTTATGCAGACCCGCCTGAGCCGAGCGAAGTCGTGCGGCAGACTTTTTGTGGGACGTAGCCGAGGTTGTCCTGAGCGGTTGATGGGAGACTCTGTCTGTCTGGAGGCTCACGAGGAGGCCTGTCCGTCATTTCGGACAAATCGGAGTGGAAGGACATGGAGCAAAGTCAAGATTCGCTTTTAGAGGAAGTTGAAGTTGTTCTCCTGCGTCCGCAGTGGGCTCGTAATCTGGGTTCAGTGGCCCGGGCGATGAAAAATTTTGGACTTCAAAAACTGACGCTTGTCGATTCTCGCATTGGCTCCTGGAATGACGCTTATCAAATGGCTGTTCAGGCGAGTGATATTCTTGACGGTGCTGAAGTGAAGACTTTGGAAGCGGCGTTGGCCCCCTCTCGTTGGGTGGTTGGAACGAGTAATCACCCGTCTCCAGGGACAAGGAGCATAAGCCCACGGGAAGTCGCCGAGGAGTCGATCTTGCGGGGGGCTCCCACTCTGCTCTTTGGGGGTGAGATTAGCGGTTTAGACCCCGCAGAGATGCTTCGGTGTCATGCGGTATCCACTGTGCCGACTTCGGGTTCGCAGTCCTCACTCAATTTAGCTCAGGCCGTCTGTGTTTACGGTCACGAACTTTTCTCAGCCATCGATCTGCGAACTCGATCAGTGGAAAAAGGAGTCCAGCGGTCGGGTGTCGAGGATGCGTATGCCACCAGGGAGATGCTGCAGCGTTTGGAGGACGTCTTACTAGATCTGCTGACGGATACGGATTGGATCAAAGCCACTCGAAACAAAAATGCAATCGCGGAACTGATTCAACCTTTTTATCGAGCCGGGCTAACCGATAAAGAAGTTCGGGCATGGCTTGTCGCCTTCGGGAAAGTGCGAAAGACATTGAATCGCTCAACTTAATTAGGGTCTATTTTACTGGTTCCTGCGTGTTTCCCCGGCTTGGGGGGACGCATGATCAGTCCTGAGGGCACATGTCTGCGGGGTCGATACCGGCAACGAGCGTGGGTCTCTTCATCGCGTCGCGACGGAAGGGCTCACCCAACTCTTGATTTAGGATGACCTCAATGAATGTTGTGACCCCGTTGTCTTGGTCTTTACAGGCAATCTTGAGGGCTTCGGTGAGTTGAGCGGAGGTTTCCACCGCGACTCCCTTGAGGCCACATGCGTCGGCGATTCCTGCGTAACTGACTTGCGGGTCAAGTTCTGTGCCAATGAAGTTATCGTCGTACCATAGAGTTGTATTTCGTTTTTCGGCGCCCCATTGATAATTACGGAAGATAATCATCGTGATCGCGGGCCAGTTGTCGCGTCCGATTGAACTCATTTCACTCATAGAGATACCGAAGGCACCATCGCCTGCGAAGCCCACAACCGGAACATCCGGACAACCAATCTTGGCTCCGATAATGGAAGGGAACCCGTAACCGCAAGGACCAAAGAGGCCTGGCGCCAAATATTTCCGTCCTTCTTCAAAGCTCGGATAGGCGTTCCCAATCGCACAATTGTTGCCGATGTCACTTGAAATAATGGCGTCCTCCGGGAGTGCTTCTTGTATGGCTCGCCATGCGTGGCGGGGTGACATCCTCTCGGCGTCACGCACGCGTGCTCTCTCGTTCCATGTGGTGCCTGGGTCATCTTCCTCGTGCTCCATGAGGGCCAGTTCGGCCTTCCAGGCCGATTTTGTCTCTCCGATGAGTTTTTCTCTTTCAACCCTTCCCTGATCGCCGGCAGAGGAACTGAGTTGTACGAGGATTTGTTGTGCCACTTGTTTGGCGCATCCTTCGATGCCCACAGTGACGGGCTTGGTCAATCCAATTCTGTCCGCGTTAATGTCGACCTGGATGACCTTGGCTTCCCTGGGCCAGTAGTCGATTCCGTATCCCGGAAGAGTCGAGAATGGATTGAGTCGGGTGCCTAGAGCCAATACGACATCAGCGCGCGCAATCAATTCCATTGCAGCCTTTGAGCCGTTGTATCCAAGTGGGCCGCAGGCCAGCGGGTGGCTTCCGGGAAAAGCGTCATTGTGTTGATAGTTGCAGCAAACGGGGGCGCTCAAGGCTTCAGCGAGGGCTCTTGATTGATCAATCCCGTCAGCCAAGATAACTCCGGCCCCGTTCAGGATGACGGGGAATTTGGCTGAAGATAGAAGCGCAGCGGCCTCTTTGATGGCCTCCCGGCCCCCCGCCGAACGCTCGAAGTGAACCTTCTGTGGCAATTCGATGTCGATGACCTGTGTCCAAAAGTCTCGTGGAATGTTGATTTGGGCGGGGGCGGATCCGCGCCAGGCTTTGAGAATCACACGGTTGAGGACTTCGGCCACGCGTGAAGGGTCTCGGACCTCCTCCTGGTAGCAAACGATGTCGCGAAACATGGCTAGCTGTTCAACTTCTTGAAAGCCTCCCTGTCCAATCGTCTTGTTTGCGGCCTGAGGTGTGACCAGGAGCATCGGGGTGTGGTTCCAGTAGGCCGTTTTCATAGCGGTAATGAATCCGGTGACGCCCGGACCGTTTTGGGCGATCGCCATTCCCATCTTTCCGCTTGCTCTTGTGAAGCCATCACAAATGAGTCCGCCGTTCGTTTCGTGTGCTACGTCCCAGAAAGTGATTCCCGCTTGAGGGAATAAGTCTGAGATCGGCATGAAGGCAGAACCGATGATCCCGAAAGCTTGTTCTATTCCGTGGCTCTGTAGAACTTTTACGAAAGCTTCTTCGGTTGTCATCTTCATATCATTTTCTCCTAGCGAGGCATCTGGTCCATCATTGTGATCTGGGGATAGGGAATAGGTGGGAGTGCGGGAACGAGGATGAGCATATGGATCGCCCGTGACTCGTTGATCAATGTCTCGAAATAATAGCTCCCCGTTTTGTAAAAATCTCTCCTAAAGAGGACTGTGAGCCGGATCTTTAATCAAGAGAGATCTAAGGGCGGCGGGCAGGGCAAAAGGCCATGAATAGTGGGCGTGCAGTAAAGGGCGCCTCAAATCATCGGCTTACACCAACGGGACGCGGTGCCGCCTCGGGTGAGGTAGTCTCGACTAGTTGATGTCTCCCTACGTTTATTCGGCTCATAAGGCATTTGAGCGGGCAGGGAGTCTATGGAGAGCGATCTATGCAAATCAGTAAGGGATTGATCGTAATGTTGTTCGTTTTTACACTCTGGGCTCCATCGCTTCAAGCGGAGGAGGAAACACCCATTGGGTATTGGGAGACCACTGGCGATGATGGGCAAACGTCGACTTCGATCGTTCAGATCTTTCAAGACGGCGAATCCCTGTCTGGTAAGATTATTAAGATTACCAAGAAAGGGATTAAACCGGATGCGCTGTGCGTAGCCTGTTCGGGAGAGTTGAAGGATAAGCCCATCGTGGGACTCCGTATTCTTTGGGATATGAAGAAAACAGGAGACGGCTGGGGGAGCGGATTTGTACTCGATCCAGACTCTGGCAAGATCTACAAGTGTTCCATTTCATTAGAGGGGACGAACCTAAAAGTACGGGGATTTTTGGGTATCTCGATGTTTGGACGGACTCAGGTTTGGCGCCGCGCTAAATCCTCGTAAACTCCCATCGCCTCATTCGGTCGTTGTTTTCGCTGAGGCCCCGCTTCTGCTTTTGGGCCCTTCAGAGAGAGTCCAGCGTAGAGCTTCGCGGACTGTGTGTCTCGTCTTCTTGTGCATGTTGTGCATGGACGCGTTGAAGTAAGACCCATTCTGAGGAATCGGTTCTTATAAGGATTCCGGATTTATTTTGAATTCGGCTGTGGGTCAAGTAGCTCCGAGTTTTCGCCGATGAGGATAAGGTCGTTAGCGAATTTTTCGACTCGAGAGTGAAAGTTTTTTTAGATCTACTGAGCAAACGTCTTTAAGACGTATTCGTGCCACTGCTTTGAGTAGACGCCATCATGGAGGGTCATTCTTCGAGTTTCCTTCGAATAGATGCCGCAGTGAAGGAGGCTGCTGCGGTAAAGGATGACGTCACCCGGATTGGCTTTGATCTGTACGGCACCAAGTTCGATCAGTTTTTTTTCGAGTTCATCTTGCGTGGGCTCGACATCTGAAGAGGCGTTGGGGACATCGCGGGGATTAAGGAACTCGGAGCGTCTGTCTACGAGTTGGGACTCAAGTCTGGAGTCGGGTCGCGAGTGTGATCCTGGTATGACCCAGAGGCAATGGTCTGGAAAGAGCGGAATATTTAGTTGATTAAAGCACCTGTAATCTTGATTGGTCTGCCACCAGAGGTCTACGTCTAAATTGGGGACAAGGTCACGGTAGTCGCGGTGGAGTCCTGTGGACCAGTCTCGGTCAAGAGGTTCGATAAGAAGGCCTGTGATTTGATAGTCGCGAGACATGTCGGGGGTAGGGGTGATCACGTCTGTGAACAGGCTCGAAAGAAGTTGTTTTAGCCTGGGGGCTTGATAGAAGTTGTTGATCCATTGAGGATCCTTGAATTCTGTCACTCGTTGGAGGGGTTGTATCCGTTGAAGATTGCGGTTGTTTTGTTTGGCGCGTTGAGAGCGAGGCAAATCTGCGCAGAGGGTAAGTGCTCGCTCGACTTCTTCTTCAGAGAAGACACCAGATGACAGGATAAATCCATGCTTTGTGTATTCGGCTTTGAGGGTCACGTGGGATCCTGATTTTGTAATAAGGGATTCGGAGTGTATACGATTTTTTGCAGTAGCAAGACATCATGACAACATGAGAGGTGGGGGGGCGGTTCATGCAAGACTTTGGGATTTATTGTCAAAATGCGGAGCGATTAGAAGCGCAGGGCTTTGTGTTAGCGAGCGATCGACGTGTGCTCCTGAAGTTTCCGTCGGGAGACCGTTTCGCTTCCCAGGTGACCACGCATGCTCTTCTTGAAAAGATGGTGGCCGGGGTCGTTCCGGAAACATGTCGTGCGGTCATCAGTGACGGCGGACCCTTGTCGTTTCCCTTCAGGAGTAAAAATGAAGCCTATCACATCCAGGTCTGCCGGGATCAAGAGGGATGGAGTTTGGAGGCGACGCGTGCCAGCGAGGTGGATGACTCAAGTGGGGTCGAAGCGGAATCGTTGAGTGCAGTCAATGAATCTATGGAGGCCGGGGTTGCTCCAGAAGCCAGTGAGTCAGTCTCCGTCTCTGAGGATATCAAGACTGCGACGGCCTCGGTTTCTGCTCAGGCCTCATCGACTGTCGGATGGATGGATGGGATGATGCGCAAGATGATGGAGGTGGGGTGTTCTGATCTTCATCTTTCATCCGGGGCGGTGCCTTACTGGCGGCTCGACGGCGAGATGTGTGCTTTAGAAAGTGAAGGTCGTTTAGATTCAGAGTTCCTCGAGCAGCAGATTCGCTCGATTTCGCCAAACCAGAATGCGGAGGAATTTGATCGTCGAAATGACACTGACTTTGCGTATGAGATTCCAGGACTCTCTCGATTTCGGGTTAATGTATTCAGGGATCGAAAAGGCGTGGGGGCGGTGATGCGTACGATTCCTTTTAGTATTCCTTCTGCTGATGATCTGGGTTTACCGCCGGCAATTCTCGAACTCGGAAACCTAAGTAAAGGCCTTGTCTTGGTGACCGGGCCCACTGGATCTGGGAAGTCCACAACACTCGCTGCATTGATTGATCACATTAACCAAACACGGAAGGATCACTTGATTACGATCGAGGATCCCATCGAGTTCGTTCATGCTAATAAGAAATGCCTCGTGAATCAGAGAGAGATTGGTCGACATACCGATGGTTTCAAGGATGCGCTTCGTGCCGCTCTTCGCGAGGACCCGGACATCGTCTTGGTCGGAGAAATGCGTGACTTGGAGACCATTGAAATCGCAGTGGAGACAGCAGAGACAGGTCATTTGGTTTTCGGGACTCTGCATACCAGTACGGCGCCGTCAACGGTGGATCGGATCATCGACCAGTTCCCAACCGACCGCCAAGAGCAAATCAGGCAGATGCTTTCCTCTTCACTGAAGGGAGTCATCTCACAGGTACTGTGCAAAAAAAGAGGCGGCGGTCGAATAGCGGCTCACGAAGTGCTCATCGGAACCAGCGCCGTGTCTAATTTGATCCGAGAAGCCAAAACGTTTCAGCTCTTTTCTCTGATGCAGACTGGCAAGACGCTAGGAATGTCGAAAATGGAAGACTCCTTGATGCAGTTGGTGTCTGATGGCCACGTCGATCCGGACGAGGCCTACAGGAAGTGCAATGACAAGCAGGCATTTAAGACTCTTTTGGAAAGAGCCGGTGTGCGACTGGGTGGTCCGGGTTGTTCAGAGGCCGCTTGAACGACTTTTGTCGATAAGTGGTGGAGTTGATTTATATCGTAGAACTCTGCTTAAGCTGATGGGATCGGTTCCTTGAGAAAAACCAAAAAGAGGAACAGAGGATTGTGCAGGCCAGCATGAGTTGGAAACCACCGCTGAAGAGGGGGACCTCTGGCGTTCGATCAGGTTGCGCATTCGCAAGAAAGAAATCCCACTGTGTCTCGTTTAGACTGCGGTCCCAATTGTGATCACGGTTGGCGGGGAGTGTAATTAATTGAGAGGTGTGATCCGCTGCAAGAAGTCGGTTGTGTAGGGCCTCGCTCGCCGAGTAGGGGACCACGGAGTCTCCGGAAGAATGGATGAGTAAGCCGGCTAGATCGCTTGAATCGAAAGGAACCGGCGTCGGCCAGAGGTTGAAGAATAAGCCTCCAGAGTGCTCGGCGAAGGCGGCAACTGGATGCAGATCGTTTCTGAGTTGCACCGCGATGTAATAGCTGAAGAACCCGCCCATGGAGTGTCCGGTGGTAAAGATGTGTGAGGTTCGAATATTGTAGTTCTTAATCGACCAGTCAATCATGTCGCGGACGAAGTTGGCGTCGGCTTGATTCATATCCCAACTGTCATCTTGATAAGAATTGGGGAAAAGTACAATGAATCCTTCTTGGTCGGCGAGGGTCTGCCAGCGGTAGGGGCCATTCGGCGCAGCGGCTGAGGCCGCTGAGCTTAGGAGTCCGTGCATCATAAAGAGCAGAGGTGTGGGCGTGGCCGGATCGTAAGAGGAGGGAACATAAGAGATGAATTCTCGCGTTTGCCCACTGCTCGTAATATTGACGGTAGTGGTTGACCCGGCCCAAGCGGCCCCCTGAAGCGCAAGGGTCATGATCAAGAAAAAGGGGCTCCATTTTTTCCAATGTCTGCAGTTCATGTTTAACTCCATAGATAATCGGGTTGGCGGTGAGGTCACAGGACGTACACAAGTCACACTGAATGGTTTTGGCGAGCGTTGTGTCATGTGGAGTCGGTTTACGAAGCGATGGTTCTTCGCTGACGGGTTTCCACAGTACGTGCGCTTCTGCTCACTTAAATGGGTCTCTCAGGGAGTGACCGGTTCAAGATGATCCAAATGTTTTCGGTAGTGGGTTCGCGAACAGTTCGGTTGGGGCTGATTTATTGATGTTGCCCCGTCAGGGATTCGCTTTGTCGACCTTTGTGTTTCGGCATGGTGAAACCAGACTCTACAGCGGACCTCTGTGAAAGTGCTTCGGAATGGTTTCGTTTATTGGCCTGTAGAGATTAAATTACGTTCATGTTTGAGTGAGTCGTGTGGCGCCCGATTTAAAAATGTTGTTTGGGTGTCCAAAGGATTGAAGAGAAAATAAAACAGACCAAGAACACTGTGAGATTCGAGTCGGTTGCGAATTCAAGGGGCTGACCTCAGTCGAATCGTTCTGAGATTAAATTTATGAGAGGGCAGATCGACATAAATCTTCTGTGGACTCTTTTCTCCGTGATTTGGCGAGTCCTTTTCTCGATCAGGGTGCGAGCCCCGAAGGCCCTGCGGTTCTAGATCGCGCAACGGCGTAGTGTTGGGCGGCTTGGGGTGGAGGGGTCTTACCTGTCAGGAGCGCTAGACTTTCCAGATGTTCGATGGTATTTCTCCTAAAGTAATGATGGTGGGCGTTCTGATTGCCAGCCTTGTTTATCTGCTGCTCCCTTTCGATCTGATCCCGGACTTTCTGGGGATTCCGGGGCGGGTGGATGACGTGGCCGTGATAGGTTTCTTGACGTGGTTGTACAAGAATCACGCCTCAAAGTTCTCGCAGACGGCGGGTAGGGAAAGGGAATCGTCAGAATCGCGTGAGTCGAGTTATTCTGAGGGAGCATCGAAGCACTCGACCCCTCGTTTTGATCCCCATGAGGTTCTTGGCATTGATCGAACTGCTTCTCGGCGTGAGATTCAGTCCGCGTATCGAGCACGTATGCAAGAGTATCATCCCGATAAGGTGTCCCACCTTGGAGAAGGCTTGCAGGAGCTCGCTCATGCGAAAACTCAAGAGATTCAGCGAGCCTATAAAGAGTTGTCGAGCTGAGTGGATGATGAGGATCGATCTGTGCGTCCACCGGCTGAATCAATAATGACAGCTTTGTTAAGATGTTTATTCTGAGTGAAAGGGGGATCTTGCGTGCAAGGACGAGAGACAGCAGGCCCGGAGGCCAAGGTGGAGCAGGAAACTCGCGGTCCAGAAAATTCCTTGAGGCCGGGTGACGTTGATCTGTCAGACCCCCAAACTTTTTCAGTTGAGGTTCCGCATGCCTATTTTAAGATGCTGCGTGAAGAAGCTCCAGTGTACTGGCAGGCTGAGTGCAAGGTGCCCGGTGTCCCTCAAGGCCGAGGGTATTGGGCGTTAACAAGGTATGCCGATGTAAATCTCGTTTCGAAGAAATCAGAGATTTTTTCGTCTGAGCTCGGTACTTGCATCCTCGGCGACCTGCGCCCTAAAGACCTAGAGAATATGCAGCAGCAACTCATCAATATGGATCCACCGAATCACACAGAATTGCGTAAGCTGATGAATCCGCATTTCAAGCCCCGTTCAGTTCGGGACACTGAAGCGCATCTGATTCGTATCGTGGATGAGACGATGGCCAGTTTGGAAGGGAACACGACTTGTGATTTCGTCGAGGCTGTCTCCGCTCCCGTTTCGCTGCGAGCTTTGACTCACTTTCTGGGTGTTCCGGATAAGCACACAGGACGGTTCTACGATTGGACCAACCAATTGATAGGATCAAGCGACCCAGAGGTGAGCAGTGTGAATCGAGCCCGCTTTGCCGTTTTGAAGATCTTCTTCTACGCGTGGTGGTTGGCGCGGGGGCGAAGGAGTAGGCCCACGGCGGATATTTTTTCGAGTATCGCGAATGGCCGATTGTCAGGGGCTCCGATCAATGGCCTTACGCGTAATATGAATTTTTTTCTACTCCTCATCGCTGGGAATGAGACCACAAGGAATGCTTTATCAGGAGGGGTTCAGGCGCTTTGCGAACACCCGGATCAGCTTGCCAAGTTACAGGCAGAACCGGATTTACTGCCACAAGCAATCGAAGAAATGCTGCGTTGGGTCACCCCAGTGATGCAGTTTCGGCGGACTGCGACGGAAGATACTCGAGTGGGTGATCAAGAGATTCAAGCGGGTGACAAACTGGTCATGTACTACGGCGCCGCTAATCGAGATCCAAGAGTGTTTGAGAATCCCGAGACTTTCGATATTACACGAGCGCCTAATCCGCACGTGGCCTTCGGCACAGGGACTCATTTTTGTATGGGGAGTCATATGGCCCGGCTCGAAATGCGCGTGACCCTTGAGCGATTTTTGAAAAAATTCCCGGGGCTGAGTCTGGCTGCGCCGCCGGAGCGACTCCACTCAAACTTTATTAGCGGGATAAAGAGGTTGCCTATTCATTTGGGTGAGTGAGGCTTGAAGGTGCTTTGATCTCTACTTTGAAAAGGCTTTGCGTGACCGGTCTTTTTTTGATCGCTGGATCCGCAATCTATTCCGGAGCCGATGGTCCACCCCTTGGAGGGGTGACTCCCGGTGGCGGAAGGGTTTGAAGGAGAGCTTGCAGATAGCTAATCCTAAAATCCATAGAGAGAACGATCCGCTCTCGAGTTCCTGTATGGACGACTGAGTGGAGGTAGGGCCCCCCGTCTTTGAAGGCCAGCAGGCGGCCTTCCTTCCAGGTACGTGTTTCTTGGCCCACCGTGATTCGACATCCGGGGTCACAGCTGATGCCGAGATGGACTCGGAGCCATTTAGGTGTCCAACCTTTATGGGGGTTTATTTTTGACCCAGGAACGAGACGGCTCACGAATACATTGGCTAGATATCCGTCTTCTTCAAGGCTGGCAATCATTGAGGTGACGAGAGGGCACTTGAGCCGCCCCTCTTTGGTGATCTGGGCAAAGAATTTGGCGAGAGGCGAATCGGGCGCTTGGCTGACGAATTCGCCCTTAAACTCTGACAGGGGGGCGGCGGTCCATTCGTTTTCATAGAGCTGGTGTTCGTCGTCGACTTGATATTTTGGATACGCGTGGAGCGCACCCGACGAGTTTACAAAGGCCATGATCTCTGACTGAATCGCGGCGCGCTGGCTCAGCAGATTTTGGAAGAAAGGAAGGTGTTCAATTTTGTCTTCCCAGAATGCAGGCTCTGGCTGGACCACCGTGTTGGGCTCCTTCGAAACGGGCTTGGCTATAAATGCGTGTGGCCGAAAAGAGTGCCTCGGTCTTCTTGAGGAGTCAAACGATAGGTCCCGTCCTACGGGTGTTTTATTGAAGTAAATGTCTTCTTTGGGGAAGTTAATTTAGTTTCCTAAGTGGAGTGAAGAATTTGATGTTCATTTTTCCCCACTGAAGAGGGATGACCCTGTACGGCCGAGCGAGACAGCCTGGCGGTGCACTCCCAGGCTGCGAGACGTGGTGTATAGTGTCCAAGGAAAAGTTTTCATAAACAAGTCTGTGTTCGTTTAAAAGGGGTTCGGGCACGATGGGAAATATCAAAAAGCCTGCCAAGAGAGAAGCTCCGGTATCTGAAGAGGCCCGTTTTTCTCGTCGTGAAGTGATTTCGGCAGGGGTGTCGCTGCCTTTGGTCCTGTCGCTGGCAGGAGAGACCTTAGGGGAATCTTCGCGCCAGGGTGTTGGGGCCGTGTCGGGTATTCCTCCTGCTCAGACGCGACCCGCTGCCGTGCTCTCAATCACTGACGAGACTAGAAAACCACTCGGTGAGGACACCCATGCGACGGTGGTCAACGGACATTTGCCGGGCCCAGAACTCCGCTTTCGCGAAGGTGAGCGGTTCCAGGTTTTAGTCGAGAATCGAATGTCCGTACCGACTACGGTTCACTGGCACGGAATGATCGTTCCGAATTATATGGACGGCGTGCCGGGGCTGACTCAGTACCCTATCGACCCGGGGCAGTCGGTGTATTACGAGTACCCCCTCCTGCAGTCAGGGACTTATTGGTATCACTCTCACTATGAATTTCAGGAGCAGACGGGCCTTCACGGGCCCCTCATCATCGAAGCCCGAAATGAACCTTATCAGTACGATCAGGAAGCTGTGGTCTTTCTCTCGGATTGGCTGAATCAATCGCCGGCTGAGATGATTCCGCAATTTAGGGGAGAGGCGCCTATGACTGAGGCGGCCAGACCGGCGCCAAAGGGTGGCTACCCGTTTCCGGGCGAAAAGCCCTTCAATGTCGATGTGAACTATCCAGGTTATTTACTGAACGGTCAATCGAACAAAAGGCCTTGGACGTTGTCGGCGCGTAAAGGCGATCGCATACGTTTTCGTTTGATCAACGGGTCGACCGCTAGTTTTTTTAGGGTTTCGCTTGAAGGCCATGAATTGGAACTGATTGCGGCGGACGGCCAACCGGTGTCGCCTATTCGTGGTGACAATCTGGTGATCGGGACCGCCGAACGCTACGACTTCTTGGTGACGCTTAAAGACTCAGGTTCATTTACGCTTCATGCGGCAGCGCTGGGGACAGAGAATCAAGTCGTGGGTGTGATCCATACGCCCGATTCAGCGCCTAGGGCCAGTTTAATTAGGCCCCAACCCGGCCCTCGAAGTCTTGGCGCCGCTGACTATGGGACCCTTCGCTCTCCGTATCCGACGACACTGCCCGAAGGCCCTGTGAAGACCCTCGATATTGAGTTGGGCGGGGTGATGAAGCAATACCTCTGGTCGATTAACGGAGAGTACTACCCCGAGATGTTCTCGCCTCAAGGCAAGGCTGAACCTCTTTGGGTCAAGTATGGCGAGCGAGTGCGGATGAGGTTGCATAACAAGACAATGATGTATCACCCGATGCATCTACACGGGCATTTCTTTCGGCTTTTGCGTCGGCTCGGAGAGTGGGACGATCCAGATGCTCCGCTAAAAGATACTGTTGCAATTGGCCCAGGGCAGCGTATCGACTTTGAATTCACCGCCGATAACCCGGGTCACTGGTTTTTCCATTGTCACAATCTTTATCACTTG
>NZHD01000058.1 GCA_002691205.1 Deltaproteobacteria bacterium | reverse complement strand
CCGCGCGTTAGGAAGCCGCTCTATCATGGGCGATGCACGCTCCGAGAAAATGCAAGAAACCATGAATCTCAAAATTAAATTTCGCGAGTCTTTCCGGCCTTTCGCACCGGCCGTTCTGCGCGAAGACGTTGACGAATTCTTTGAGATGAAGCCCGACGAAAACAGTCCCTACATGCTACTCGTGGCGCCCGTGCAGGGTTCAAAAAGGCTCAATATCGAAGAGGTAGAAACGGTTCGTGGGCTCGAAAAACTTAAACAGAGTCGATCCTCAGTTCCCGCCATCACGCACGTGGATTACTCGGCGCGAGTCCAAACGATTGATATGGAGCATCACCCCCGTTTCTATAAAATCATTTCTGCTTTTAAGGAGAAGACGGGCTGCGGCGTCGTGATTAACACAAGCTTCAACGTCAGAGGTGAGCCCATTGTCAATACACCTGAAGATGCGTACCGATGCTTTATGAATACGAATATGGACGTACTCGTACTTGAAAATATAATCTTGTTAAAGCACGAACAACCCAACGCTCGCGAAATCGACATTGAAGCCTACCTCGCCGAATTCGCGTTGGACTAGAAACCATTTCAGATGAGCAAACTGATCGAAATTGACCTACGGCCCTCGGACGACACGCTCCGGCAATTTGGCTGGATCGCACTCGGAGGCTTTGGTGTCCTGGGCGCGCTAGCTTGGTTTGAGTGGCTCGTATTTTCTTTTGGACTGGGAGACGCGCGAATCCCGGTAGCCACCACGTTTTGGGGCCTCGGCTTGCTGACCACCTTGTTTTCTTTCACTTTCCCCCGCGCAAACCTTCCGATCTATATAGGCCTCACACTTATTGCCTTGCCCATCGGCTTTGTCGTCTCATATGCAATTATGGGTGTCCTTTTCTATCTTCTCATCACCCCCGTAGGCCTTTTCCTGAGGTTAAGAGGAAGAGACATTATGAATCGCAGCTTTGATCCTGAGGCAGAATCTTACTGGGTAAAACCCCGGTCCGACCGACCTCGCGAACACTACTTCAAGCAGTTCTAAGAATAGGAAAAATCAGCCATGTCTGAACCCGAAGATGACTTTATCGCTCAATCTGAAGAGGCGCGTTCAGGCCTCGTTGGAGAATTTTTCGCATTTCTTAGAGACAACAAAAAGTGGTGGTTAGCTCCAATCATTATTTCAATCGTTGGCCTGGGCTTGCTCGTTATGCTCGGCGGCACCGCAGCCGCTCCCTTTATCTACACTCTCTTCTAGAGAACGCGTCTATTAAGGATGGCTTCCACGCATCGAACGACAGGGGACTACACCTCTAAAGAAAAATGGAGTTTTCATTGCACGGAACAAATGTGCTCGTCACAGGGGGATGCGGGTTCATAGGCTCTCACTTCATCAAAGGTTTGCTTTCAAGAGACTCATCGACCACGGTCATCAATCTCGATCTTCTCACATATGCGGGCGACCCTAAAAATGTAGGCGAATGGGCTGAATCACCTCGGTATAAGTTTGTACATGGAGACATTAGAGACCCTGAGCTGGTCGATCGACTCATTCCTCAGGTGGATTCGGTCTTCAACTTCGCCGCAGAATCTCATGTCGACCGATCCACGGGTAAAGATGCCGGAGAGTTCATAAAAACAAATGTGTACGGCGTGTTCGTTCTTCTCGATGCCATCCGGCGACTGCGTCCCGAGATTCGCTTCCTGCAAGTGGGAACGGACGAGGTCTACGGCGACATAGAGGCACCTGGATTTCCTGCGGAGAACGCCATACTTCAGCCATCGAGTCCCTATTCCGCGTCCAAGGCCGGCGCGGACGAACTGGCACTGTCTTTTTCCAGAACGCATAACCTCGATGTTCGCATCTCGCGTTGTACTAACAATTATGGACCCTACCAATACCCCGAAAAAGTCATACCCCTCTTCATCACAAACGCTCTAGACGAGCAGCCTCTACCACTCTACGACGGAGGAACTCAAATTCGCGATTGGCTACGTGTCAGCGATCATTGTGAAGCACTTCACCTCATCATGGAAAAGGGGCAGTCCGGTGAGATTTACAACGTCGGCGCAAATCAGTCCCCCGAACGAAGCAACGCTGAAATTACGCAGATGATCCTTGCAGCAACGGGGGCTTCTGCTTCGCTTATTGAGCCTCGAAGCGGACTGCGCCCCGGGCATGATCAACGGTATGCGGTGGCCACGGATAAAATCCGCGACCTCGGCTGGGCTCCGCAACTTGACATTGAGCAAGGTATCAGTGAGACCGTATCATGGTACATCGAAAACCGAAAATGGTGGGAGGCACACAAGGATGCCGCTTATCAAGCGTACTACTCTGACCACTACGGCCAAAAAAAGAAAACATAGGAAAGCCGAAACCCATGAAGAGGGCTTTCAGAAAAAACGCGAGACGCCGCCGATTAGGCAAAGATCCGCGCGGCACTGAAGACGTGTCCTAAATGAAGTGCGTAGGCACCTTCAATTTCTTTCCCCGTTATATCTGCGGCATTCTCTTTGAGAACAGTCGCACAAAAATGAGTTCCTTCGATTTCAACCTTTACATCGTGAAAACCTAAAAAGACACGACTTAGCGGAAACTGACACTTATAGACCGCTTCTTTAATGCTGAAAAGCAGCTTTCCGCGATGGCCTGACTGCTCTGAGTCGAGACCTGAGATCTCTTCGGGCAAACAAATCCTCTCAACGAGAGGCTCATCCAGTGGGTGAATATCTTCTACATCAAGACCTACGCTCTGGTAGCGTTCCGACAGACTGACGGCCACTGCGCACAGGGCTGAGCTATGCGAAATACTTCCAACAACCCCCGAAGGCCAAACGGGGCACCGATCGTCATCTGGGACCAACGGGATACTGTCTTTTCTCAAGTCAGCAAGTAATCCGTGAGCAAGCCGACGCCCGGCCGTAAATTCGCGACGTCTCTTAGGGACCGCTCGCAAAATGACTTCAAGCTCGGAAGCATGAAGGCTGCTTTCATCTTCCCCGAAGCTGGTGGGCGCAAAACGGCTCAGGACCGACTTGGAAAAGAGGGAAGGCATAAACGTCTGCAGATCACATGGTTCGGGCAACATTAAAACTCCGCATAGATCGACTTTTTAACCCAAACTCACCTTTACAGAATTGGCCTTTGCTTCGGCTTGATCAAGAACAACCCTAAGCTTACTCGCTAAAACTCTTACATTGGGTTCCAGAACCATGCTGTCATGCGTACCTGGAACTTCCGAGACTGCGAGGTCCTCTACCCAGTCCGTCCAGCCGTTATCCGGGAGCAGAAATTCAAGCTCCGCACTTAACGCTCGATTCCTGCCAAGATCATATTCTACTTTTTGTCGCGGCCGAAACAGCTGAACCTCAATGGGCAACGCTTCTAGAACATACTGGGGAAGGGCGCGTTCAAAAGAAGCCCTGATTTCATTAGAACGGAACTCGGCCGGAGACCGACTCACATCTACATCGCTTCCAAACTTCTGATTCAACTTTCCCAGCTCCCAGGCTAGGCGCTTGCGTACGAAATCAGCGAGATACGCTGGGCCTCGCCGCATAAAATTCTGACGATGAACTTTGAGTTTATCAATACGAGAAGGAACTTCTCGCATGGGCAAGGGCGTGTCCAAAAACACAAGAGCTTTCACCTCCTCACCCATTTCCAACAGCTGACGTGCAATTTCATAGGCGGCGATTCCACCCCCCGAGAATCCTCCCAAAAAGTAGGGCCCGTGTCCCTGAACCGTTCGAATTTCTGCCAGATAATCCTGAGCCATCTCAACGAATGTTTCGTGAGGACGGTGATCACCATACAGACCGCGGGCTTGCAAACCATAAAACGGGCGTTCGGCGCCCACCAAGTGGGCCAAATGTCTCAAGTTCAAAACGTTTCCAAACATGCCGGCTATGAGGAAGAAGGGGGTCCGATGCCCCGATTGACCCGTGTGCATGGGAACCAAGTACGTATACTTAGGCCGATGAAGGCTGCTGCCTATTCCCGCTTCCTCTTCATCACCGCTCAACGCTGGTCGAATTAACTCCGCACATGCTTCAATGGTGGGTGCATCAAATAGGACGGAAATAGGATACTCCACGCCCCATTTCTTCTTAATCATTGCAAAGAGTCGGACAGCAATAAGCGAGTGACCCCCTAAATCAAAAAAAGCATCGCGGACACCTACACCCTCGACGCCGAGCAGTTCTTGCCAGAACGTGGCTAATTGGGTTTCCACTTCATCTCTCGGGGCGATGTATTCATTCTCAAGATGGGGACGCGAAAAACGAGCTGAACCGCTCCCTTCCAAACTAGATCTGGCAGCGAGTCGATCAGCCTGAGAGATCAGACTGCTCATTCTAAGAGAACTCGCGTACACCTCGGCTTTTGGAACTCTCAAAATACGACGAAAAAGTTCGCCGCCATCTTTTTCGTGAATGCCATTTCTCAAATTCTCACTGAGGGCAAGCTCAGAGGGAGAGCTCTGGGCGCTTGAAGCAGCCACCTCATCGAGTTCCAATTCGCTTTCCGTCGGTGGGCCCAAGTTGGCAAAGCCATTTTCTTGGATTCTTCGGATCGAGAAACCGCTGATATCAATGAGACAAACTCCACCCTCGTCGAACAGGCCAATATCAAATGTTGCGACCCCCGACTTCATCTCGTCAACACTCTTTCGACGAACCCAGCTATAGATTTTTGTAGGTACGTTTTGATAAACTCGAACTGATTCGTAAGAAACTGGAACCCACAGGTCGTCTCCCTTACCGTATCCGCCAATTAACTTCATCGCGAAACCAGTCGCTAGGTCAAGCAGTCCAGGATGAAGCCGAAAATGCTCTAGGTCCTCGCGCCACTGGGAATCGAGTTCCAGTTCAGCAATGGCTTCATCGACCCCATATGCTTGTCTTCGAAGAACCTGAAACCTCGGCCCAAATGTCAAGAACTGGCCCTGGCCCGTTTGCAAGGACGCACCGGGTTTTGCGGCTTCAACATCCTGGCATCGGCCCGCAATTTCCTCAAAATTCACGACCGGCGGGCGCGAAGCGCCCATGGGCATCACTTCTCCCTCAGCATGATCCTCCCAACCCGTCCGTCCATCTGGCAGGGTGACATGACTTCGCACCCGCAGACGCTTGCCCGTTTCTTCAGAAGACAGTTCGACACGTACTTCACGACTTTTCCCGTCTTCAATGGAAAGAGGTTTAAAGAAGATGAGATTTCTTAATTCAAACTGCTCTTTGTACTCAGAGGTTGAGATCACCGCATGCGCAAGTTCCAGGTAGCCCGTACCAGGAAGCACGGCTAGTCCCTCTTTGGTCCGGTGCTCATCAAGGAGCCAATCTCGATCGGGGCAAATCTCTCCTGAAAGGGCAAGTTCACCAGAGGGAGAATGAGTCCGGGTCTTTAACAGCGGATGATTATACGGAATGACAGGCAAAGCCTCTTTCAAGAAGACTCCCGGCGAACAAAGATTTTCCGCCGCCATTCCTACATCTTTCCAAAGTCCCCAATTAATGGCCTGGGTTGAATGCAAACCCTTTCTGCGATCGTGTTTCGCAAACGCGTTCAAAAATGCATTTGCCGCCACATAGTCAACCTGACCCAAAGGTGAAATTGCCGTGCTTGTTGACGAGAATAGAACAAAGAAATCAAGTGGCTGATCTCGGAGAAGGGTATCCAAAACTTGAGTGCCGTGAACCTTGGCCGAGAAGACCATATCGATGGACATCTCCGTCTTGGCCTGAATAAGAGCATCATCCACAACGCCTGCAGCATGAATCACACCATTGACTTGGCCATAGAGTCGGCTCGACTCATAAAAAACGTCTCGCATGGCTTCTAAATCAGTCACGTCCGCAGCCATCACGGTTACCCGGGCCCCTAACTTGATCAGTTCATGGACTGCAGCCTCTTTGGCCCCCATGGCTCCGCCGCGGCGGAAGCTATCCGTCTGCGAGAGGCCCTTTCGGCTGACCAGAACAAGACAAACTCCTTCTGTCTGTGCGATTGACCTTGCCATCACCAGCCCCAGCCCCCCCAAACCGCCGGTAATCACATATACGCCCCCTTCCTTGATAGCGACTTCTCCTGGAGGAGCCTCAGGGAGGGAGAGGGGGGCAAAAGTACGACGGAGACGTTGACCGCCGCGGTAGGCGATGGGGTCAGCGTCTGCGGCTGAGACCACCTCTTCGACCAACGACTCCGCCAACCTATCGAGAGCTCTTTGAGGTCGTCCAAAATTCAGAAAATTCTGAAGCTTGGTTAAGTCAGGTAACTCAATGTCAATCGTTCGACACTTCACACCGTGGTACTCCCGAGGAATCACGCCTGCAGGCCCTAGGACAGTGGCCTTCTCAGGATAAGGCAAGCCCTCTTCATACACCTCAAAAAGTCCGTTCGCCAAAATATCAATCTCAACATCATGGTCGGAGGAGCCGCCGAGCACACGTGCCATGAAAAATAAACTGTAAAAACCATTCTCGATATTTCGGTGAAAAAAGCTCGAACCGGGACGCGCACTTTCATCAGCAGTGACCAGCCACATGTGGAGGATTCGTTGTGGCTTTATATTTAACCGCTCAAGGTCGTTAAAAAGAGCTCCATAGCCCACTTCGCCATGCTCGGGCGATAACACATAATGGGTTTCGTCTTCAGTATAAAAACCGTCCCCTTGCCGAACGGAAATTACTCGATGGCCGCGTTGCTCCAGTAAAGAGCGGATCCTTGCACCCAACCCTGCCTCATCCTCAAAGATGAGCCAGATGCGCGGCTCGTTTGGCGGGCCGCCGCTCGCCGGAACCAACTCGGGGATCCATAGGGCTTCTGCTCCCCAGTCTTCCATTTCCTGTATGCGTTGTAAGTCGAGGTCAGACCTATCTTTCTGAGGGTTTCCAGGCTGTATCCAATATGACTCATGCTGAAACGCGTAACTGGGAAGCCTGACCTTACGTCGCACATCGCCCGGTGAACGTCTCTCGAGGTCGAGGTCAATCCCAGCGGTGACAAGGCGTCCCTCAATTCCCATAAGAAAAGCGACATCGTCAACAACTTCCTCTGAATGACGCAAACTGGGAATGATCGCTGTCTCAACCCCTGCGCTGAGATCTTGACGAGCAAAAGAAGACAATGTTCGCCCAGGCCCTACTTCTAAAAAGATTCGCCCAGGCTGTTCAAACAAGGTTGAAATACCCTCCGAGAAGCGGACTCGACCCCTTAAATGGTCAACCCAATACTCCGGACTCACGGCTTCCTCGGGTGTAATCCAGCCTCCCGTCAAGTTAGAAATGAATGGGATCTCAGGTTTAGAGAGCGTGATCCCTCTTAAAAACGTACGAAACTCATCCAAGATCGGATCGAGCATATTCGAATGTGCCGCAACGGGGATGGCCAGTCTCTGAGGACCTAATTCTTCCTCAGTGAGGGCGGCCTCGAAGGCCGCAATCTCTCTCTCGGGTCCGGATACCACCGACAGCTGAGGAGCGTTGACAGCCGCGAGCTCAAGGCCCTCGGGAAGGCGATCCAGCACGGCATCGGCTGACAAAGGAATCGCCAGCATACC
This sequence comes from Deltaproteobacteria bacterium, assembly GCA_002691205.1. Lineage (GTDB taxonomy): Bacteria > Myxococcota_A > UBA9160 > UBA9160 > UBA4427 > MED660. Next base: position 8,803 of record NZHD01000058.1, on the reverse strand, counting down.
TCCACCCGAAACCTTTTCGAACAACTGACCACGCAACAGAACCAGCAAAAGAGCATCCTCAAAAGACAAAACACCAGCTACGCAAGCCGCCGTATTTTCGCCCACGCTGTGACCAATTAACGCAGTCGGTTTTACCCCTCGAGAAAGCCACAGCTTGGCTAAGGCATATTCAACAAGAAAGATCGCTGGCAACTGACGAGACATCCGAAGAAAGCTCTCCTCCGTTGCCTCTTTTTCCGCTGGGTTGCACAAAAAGAAGTCAAGAAAATTGACACCGGTATGTGCTGACAAAAGTTCAACGCCACGATCTATCACATCACGAAAAACAGATTCACTTTCATACAGACCACGCGCCATTCCCGGATAATGAGCACCGCCACCGGGAAACATAAAAGTTAACGAAGCGTTATCCACACGGACTTGCTCATAAAGTCGTGCCGGATCCTTTGTTTCTAGAATTTCGATGGCTTCAGTATGATTCTTACAAACAAGAGTTCGCCCTCGTTGAAACCGCTTACGGCCTGTGATTAAAGTCCAAGAGACATCAGCAAGATCCACGTCCGCATGTAACCTCAAATAATCTGCAAGCCGATCGCAGCCATCGTTCAGAGCCCCCTTGCTCATCGCAAAAAGAGGCAATAAATAGAAGTCCTGACTGGATGCCGTGGAAGTTCCAGACGGAGGCGCCTGCTCAAGGACGAGGTGTGCATTCGTCCCACCTACACCCAAGGAATTAACGCTCGCGCGCCGGGGGTGACTGCTGGACTCCGTCCAATCCACACCCTCCACGCAAATCTGAAACGGACTCTCCTCAAGATCTAAATTAGGATTGGGCGCCTCAAAGTTTAGAGCGCCTGGGATTTGCCCTTTCTGGATAGCCATCACTGCTTTGATGAGACCTGCAACACCGGCCGCTGTATCAAGATGGCCTATATTGGACTTCACGCTGCCTATATGACAGAACCCCTTATCGTCAGTGGACCGTCGAAAAGCCTGAGTCAGTGCGGCTAGTTCAATAGGATCACCCATGTAGGTGCCGGTTCCATGACACTCGACGTACTCAATGGTTCGTGCATCCACACCTGCGACTTCTAAGGCCTCCGCGACGCATGCGGCTTGACCATCAACACTGGGCGCGAGGTAACCCACTTTGCCCGAGCCGTCATTGTTGACCGCAGAGCCCTTAATGACAGCGTGGATATGGTCGCCGTCTGCGATGGCATCTTCAAGGCGGCGCAAAGCAACAACACCCACCCCCGAACCAAAGAGAGTACCTTGCGCCCGATAATCAAAAGGGTGGCAATGACCGGTTGGAGAAAGAATCTCTCCCTCTTCAAATAGATACCCGCGCTTTTGCGGGATCTCAATGGTCACTCCACCCGCGAGGGCAAGATCGGACTCCCCACTCAATAGACTCTGGCAGGCAAGATGGGTTGCGACAAGTGATGTAGAACAAGCTGTTTGGACGTTGACACTCGGCCCTTTTAAATCAAAACAATAGGATGCGCGGGTCGCAAGAAAATCTTTATCGTTCCCTGTATGGCGCAACAAAAACAATCCAACCGAGTCAACTAAATCTGGATTACTCAATACGTTGAAAGCGAAATAGCTCGCCATGCCGCAGCCAGCAAAAACACCCACCGAGCCTTCGAATGAATCCGGCGCATGCCCTGAATCCTCAATCGCCTCCCAAGTGCATTCCAGGAACTGGCGATGCTGAGGGTCCATAATTCCAGCTTCTTTCGGACTGAGGCCAAAAAAATCTGCGTCGAATAAATCGACATTGGGCATAACGACGCCGGAACGGACATAGTTTGAGCGCCGGAGCCGAGCAGGGGACTCCCCCGCGTCAAGAAGTTCCTCGTCGCTGAACGAACGCACAGATTCGACACCTGCCTCAATGTTTGACCAATATTCGTCAACGGTCAGAGCATCGGGGAACCGAGCAGCCATCCCCACGATCGCCACTTCACTCCCAAGGAATTCTTCCTCTTCGACGTCTTTGCTCTTCTTATGATCGCTCACGACGACTTGCCCCTATTACGTCGACGCCTTTGCTGCATTGCATCTCTTCGACGAGCGCCTCGATCTCGACTCTCGTCAATCCGAGAACCCGAATTGTCGGAAACCAAGTGTTCAACTAAAGAATGAATCGTCGGGAATCTATATAAATCCGTCATCGAGATAGACTCCTCACAGACCTCCTTGAGCGCCCGATGTGCCTTGACGACCAGAAGCGAATGGCCTCCGATGTCGAAAAAGTTATCCTGGGTTCCCACACGCTCTAAACCGAGAACTTTCTGCCACACCTCAACGATTCGCCCTTCAAGCTCGCCCTCGGGAGCCACATAGACCGATTCAGGTGGCCCAGCTAAAGAGTCGGGGGAGGGCAGGGCCCCTCGGTCAGTCTTACCATTGGGAGTCAAGGGCATCGACTCCAATGAAATGACGTGTTGGGGGATCATGTGCGCGGGAAGATGTTCACCCAGAGCGGCCCGAACGCCGGCTGAGTCAATCCGGCTATCCGTCACCAAGTAGGCGACGATCCGTTGGTCGCCGGGTAAATCTTCACGCACTAAAACGACAGACTCCCTAACCCCTTCAATATCAGCGAGACGAGACTCTATTTCGCCTAACTCGATTCGATAACCTCGAATCTTGACCTGGTGATCGGTCCTCCCTATGAACTCGAGAACGCCATCTCGACGCCAGCGCACTAAATCACCTGTCCGATACATACGAGCCGCAGGCTCTTCAGAAAAAATATCGTCTACAAAGCGTTCCGCCGTAAGATCAGGCCGATCTAAGTAACCTCGTACCACCCCCGCACCGCCGACATACAACTCTCCGGGCACTTCGGGAGGTACGGGCTGCAGGCGCTGATCCAGAACGTAAAGCTGCGTATTCAAGATCGGCCGACCGATGGGAACTCCTCCGCCTGGAGCGTCCACCCGATATGAACTCGACCAGATTGTCGTCTCTGTAGGGCCATACATATTTATCAATTGGCCGCTCACTTTATCGGCAAGCTCCGATGCAAGGGCTGAAGGAAAAGCTTCCCCACCCACGAGCATATGACTCAATTCTTTCAAAGCGTCGCTTGCCCCGGGATCGGAAAGCATCATCCGAGCCATAGAAGGAGTACATTGAAGATGCGTTACGCCGTGGGCCTGAACTTGTGATTCGATTGAGTAAACTTTGGCTTGACTTTCCATATTCGCTGCCCGCGCACTGTTTTCCTGAGATTTAACCATCACTGATTTGAGCTGAGGCAAGCTCTCGAGCATCACCTCTGTTGGAACGCCGTAATCAACAAGGCATGCTACTTCATCGATCCCTGCTAATTTGCAGTTCTCGACCATTGCGACGCACTTTTCGACGGTGCCAAAAAGCCCGCTCGACTCAAAGTAACGCTCAAATGCGAAGTCTAGAATGGCATCGAGTTCGTCTTCAGAAAGAGATGACAGATCAATATCGTCGGCTGAGAGGTCGAGCCCTTCAGGTCGCTTAAAGGCCGGAAAAGCCCATGCAAAGTTCTTAACCAAACTCACAGAGCCACCCAAATAATCTTTCATCGGCGCTCTGACGATATCTTTCACGGCCTCTATATCTTCCCCGACAAATGTATGAAGCATGAGTGTGACTTTGAAGTCCTCGGGATCATGCCCTTCTTCCCGCAAGGTCTCGCGATAAATCGAGATTTTCTCGGCCACCTCATCAAGAGTCTGTCCCAGAAGGTGAGTCAGCACGTTGGCTCCACGCCTTGCTGCCTCGCGATAGGTCTCGGGATTCCCCGCCGTCGTCAACCAAATCGGAAGTTCAGCCTGGACCGGCCGTGGTTGCGTGGTGACCTCGATTTCCTTCCCGTCGTGGTCAACGAAAGTCACAGATTCCCCACGCCAAAGCCGACGCAACTTTTCCGTATTCTCCAAGAGAAGCGCCTTGCTCTCCGCGTGCCCCTGAGAAGAAAGAATAAAATCATTAGGTTGCCAACCGGATGCCAAAGCGAGCCCAACTCTCCCATTCGACAGGTTATCAACCACAGCCCATTCCTCGGCGACTCGGATCGGATGATGCAGAGGAATCACACAGCTGCCAGCACGGATGTCTACATTCTGTGTAATGGCAGCCACAGCAGAGCCTGTGACTGACGGATTGGGGTAGGGACCACCGAAGGAATGGAAATGGCGTTCGGGCGTCCAGACTGCATTAAAACCGTTTTCATCAGCGTAACGAGCCCCGTCCATGAGAAGCTTATATTTTTGACGCCCTGAAGCGGTCTCATTTCCCCAGTAGTAGAGACCAAAGTCGATTTGTCTCGCGCTACTTGCTGAGAGGTCTTCGTCCCCCCTCATGAGGCGTTCTCGATCTCTATGGATCACGACCTTAAAGCCACGGGTCAAAGTCCAGACAAGTTCGAGTACGGAGATGTCAAAGGACAGGCTGGTCACAGCAAGCCATACACCTTCCGAATTGGGCGCCATCACCTTATCCATTCCCGCAAAAAAATTGATAACGTTTCGGTGCTCCACCATGACACCTTTGGGTCGGCCGGTGGAGCCTGAGGTGTAGATCACATAGCTCAAATCCGTTGCGCGAATGCTGACATCCGGCCCTTGAGTCCGTTCGCTTCGGCCTCGATCGACACGAATCACTTCGACTCCAGAAACTTGAGGAAGCGCGTACGTCTGGCCTGCAGTGGCCAAAATAGTCTTCAATCCAGAGTCTTCGATCATGAGTGAAATTCGTTCCTCAGGATAGTCTGGATCTAGAGGAACATAGGCCGCACCGGCCTTCAGCGTTGCAAGCACACAAACCACGAGATCAACAGACCTCTCAACATAAATACCGACTAGATCAGTCGGCATCACACCACCGCTAACGAGTCGATGAGCCAAGGAGTTTGCCGCACAGTCGAGTTCTTTATATGTGATGGACTCAGATTCAAAGCTCAAGGCACAACGGTCAGGGTGTTTTTTCACCTGACTCTCAAACTGTTCATGCACACAAAGACTTTGATCGAAAGGAAACTTTGTTTGATTCCAATCGACCAAAACTTTTTCGCGAAGCTCAGGCCCCAAAAGATCGGCAAGCCCCAAAGGAGAAGAGGGATTGGCCCGGATTGAATGCATCATCGCCGTAATTTGATCGGCCATCTCATCTAGATCAGTGGCAGTCACGCACGCTGCATCCGCAAGCAACTGGCAACGCTCTCCTGAACCATCAAGCAAGACAGCCAGGGCCACTCCAGTCCCTAGTGACGCAGTCTCAAAATCGGTCTCCAGTGCGATCTCGAGACTCGATAGTTCCCCTTTTCTCAGCTGCGGCTGACTCGAAAGAAAGGGATCTCGAGCAACGAGGTCGAGCAACCATGGAGCCCTCTCGGATAAACGCTTGAGCTGCCCCTCAAAGTTCTGAAGATTGGTATGAAAACTAGCGTCCAAATCAATCTCGACGACTGCAAGCGCATGAGGAGAGGTCACATCGGCAATTATTTTCCCCTGATCTCCCCAGCCTCGTATGGGTATCGAAAACCTCGTTCTTCCACCTACTCGAGCGAACCAAGCGCAAATCATCGTCAGCAATTCGGAAGGTCCAAACCCCGAGGTCAGCGGAACCAAATTCACATCGCGTCGAATCGTATTTTCTGCCGAACGTTTGCGCCCCATCCAAGGAAGTTCGAGGGGCTCAAATTCGTGCAGGCGACGACACCAAAATGATTCAGACCGACTCACTTCACTCGAAAGGCGCTCCAGCGAGTCCTGTTCTGTCAAACTGACTAAAGGAAGAGTGTCCCCCACCTCGACTTGAAGCTGGCGAGCTGCCTCCATGGGCGAAACAGGCTCACCGGTACTTGAAGTCAATGAGAGGAGGCGAAGAGGGGTAGATCCTGTTCCGACAACAAGCGCGGTGTCGCTCACCTCGACCACCAAGCCTGGTGCAAAGCTCTCTTTAGAAGAATCCAACCCAGCACGAAGAACCGAAACAATCCCGCGCTCCGTTCTGATACGAGCGACACCTAAGTCATTTTTATAGGGACCGAAATGAAGGGCTCGAATAAAGGCGTCTAAATCTCTTGCGCTCCGATCCCACCGTAACAAGCCTAAGACCGGCGGACGGTCATGGCGTCCAAAATACGACCGGTCCGACAGATTTTGGGGAACCGCCTCAACTGAACCGACTTCCAACTTTTCGATGAGAGTCTCAAAGCTTTCAAGCGCCACTGCGAAACACTGCGTATTTAGAGAAAGGGATGTCTCACTCTCGGAGACTGGAAAGAGGCTCTGCTCCAAGATATCACCTAAATCGGCCCCTTCGGTCATCAGGTGCCAGGTAATTCCGTAAGTTTCGGCTCTTTCCATGAGTGCCCAAGCGGGCGCATTTAATCCCGCATAGTGGGGGAGCGGGCCGTCATGAAAATTAATCGCTGCTCTCCGGGGTGTAGTCAGCAGCCCCTCCGGAATCATCCGAAGGTGTGTGATGCTGAACAGGAAGTCGTACTCGGCCGATTGCAACACGGATCCATAATCAGAACTTGCCGAAAGGCCTTCAATACCCTGCGCGTGTGCCCATTTCAGCACTCGAGGCGCATCCGAAATGACGCCAAGGATACGGTGACCGCGATCTAGAAGCACCGCTCCACATTCGGTTAGCAGGGAGTCTGCTCCGATCAGGTAACAACTGAATGAAACGCGATTACTCATTCCAAAATACCTTAGAGGGACGCACTGCGAGCAGCTTGCGCAAGCTCGAAACCGAAAATGAAACCGACAGCTTCTGAGAATTAAGATGCTTGAGATTATCCAGATTCTGACTCCAATCGCGCTCGATCTCGTTCGATGCTTACAACTTACTCTGAGTGCCAGCGGATGCCCCGCGCCCCAAACCTCATAATAGCAAGCCGATACGAAATTAAATACGTTTAAGCTGCTACACAGAGATGGTTATATGTGGCTCTATCGGCCACATAGAGGCGAAAATTTTCAAAAATCGAACCGGTTCGAATCAGACGAGAAAATTCCGCGAATCTTAAAAGAGCCCGTTTATGACCGACGCAGGCCCTCACTCAAAAGCGCCCGGTCGTATCAGTTAAACGGCACAGCCTCTACGGGCCAGTGCTCTCTCAAAACAGGGCTCATCTCCCGGGCGAACGAGGACAGCCGAGCCCGAGCAAAGGGAAGTTCGGAATCGTCAGGAAGAGGGACACTCAGGCGCACAAGAGAGCCATCTGAACGTCCATTCAAAAGCAGACCTTTGACTCGGCCGATCACTCGATCGACGCTGTCTAACATTCCGCTCTCGCTGTAAGACTGATACCAAAACCGAACTAACCGACGCTCGCCTTCTCGCTCCACGATCAATTCATTGGCGTAGAGAGACTCTGTTCCTAGACGAACCGTCGAGGACTCAACGATCTGCCAGCCCTGACTCTCATAGCAATACGGCGGTGTGTGAATCGGCTCACCGCCTCTCTCTGTCCCATAGTATCCAAAATAAAACCAAACGAATCCATCAATCCGGTGGACATAGGTTCTCTGAATATTGAAGTCGGCCTCTAGCATCTCAGTGACCCCGTCCCGCATGGGCACATCCACCCCGCTCCAAAGACCCAAATTAATAGGAAGAGCCTCTAACGGGGAAACATCCATTTCAGGAGCTCGTCGCAGGTACAACTGCCAAGAAAAAATCCCAACAAAGATGAGTACGAGGGCCACAAGTATAATTTGTTTGTTCTCCGAAAAACCTCCGCCCCCTGACTTACTGGGCGGATCGGGCGGAGACTCGTTCGCATTTGAATCATGGGTCTCACGAAGAGCCTTCTCGGACTCAAGAACCGACTCTGCGGAGCCACCCGGCGTGTGCACCGACGGCTCTCCACCCGGCTTTTGGGGCCGAAGTACGTTCGATCCTAGGCTGGCTGAACGATCCATAGGTAATAAGTACGCCTTATGTGGACGAAGGTAACAAAATGATTGGTACAGAGGTTACAATCTTTGAAAATCGCGCGTTATTTGAGGACGAAAGGGCTGCTCTACATGTCAGCGAACAGCACACAGGCGAACAAAGAAAGGTCACCCCTTCGGTTTTTCTTGCTGTGCCTCCTGACAATTGCTGGAATGTTCGCACTTTCACCTATTCTCTTTGACTGGGGCCTTCACCTGATCCAGGTTCCCGTTGACCGGTATGCCGCGATCTTTCCTGCGTTATTCCTAATCGCCGTTTGGAAAAGCCCGAGAACGAAAGGACAGAAAGATGGCTACATCTTCCTGACGATCGCTGTGTTCATTGCGATCGTCAGTATCGGCGGAGGATTCACTCGCTGGGGACGCCTAGCGATTCCACTCGTGGCCATAGGATTAATCCGGATCAGCGGCGCCACGAGCTTAAGAAAGGCTTTGCTTTCCTTCTGGCTCATCCCCACGCCCCATTTCCTTGAGACAACATTCTGGCCGAATTTAGTCCTCCTCTATGGGAAAGGGGCCGCCAACTTCCTGCCCGAGCTCAGTCTACAAGAGACAGGAATGACGCTCATGGCACGCGGCACACGTGAACTTTCTCTAAACCTGCACCCGGCAGATTCGGGCTGGGCCTTGGCTGCTGCCCTCAGTGGAGTCGCATATTTTATCGGAAACCAAAAGAATCGGACTCTGATGAGAACAATCGCTTCCGTCGCTTTTTATACCATCGCAGCCCTGCCTCTTCAGGCTTTAGCCATTTTAGCAGCACTGCTCCTCATGGATACTGAACGGGTCGTTGTCGCCAGAGAGTGGCTTAATTACTTCCCACTCCTCGCTGCTCTCGT
>NZHD01000057.1 GCA_002691205.1 Deltaproteobacteria bacterium | reverse complement strand
CGCTCTCTACCTTGAAGGGAACTTCGACCCCTCTTTGACAAGCAGGCCGCTCCTTCATTGCATCAAGCCAGCGTCTTAGATGGGGCAACCCCTCAATGTCTACACCTGACCACTTGTAGGTTCTCACCCAACACCAATTGGCGATGTCGGCAATTGAATAGTCGTCGCCAAGCCATTCGCTTTCCCCAAGCCTTCTGTCGAGCACTTCGAATAGCCGACGGCTTTCATTTTGATATCGATCAATCGCGGGTTGAATTTTTTCAGGAAAGTAGCGAAAAAAAACATTGGCTTGACCCATCATGGGGCCGATTCCGCTCATTTGGAACATGAGCCATTGCATGACGAGCGAGCGCCCCTTGGCATCAGTTGGAAGGAGGCGCCCTGCTTTTTCGGCGAGGTAGATCATAATGGCGCCTGTTTCGAATACAGAAAAATTGTCCGCATCATGATCGACGATGACTGGGATTCGCCCGTTTGGGTTGATTTTCAGGAACCATTCTTCCTTTTGAATGTTTTTGGAGAGGTCGATTGCGTGGGTTTCGTAGGCGATCTGCAACTCTTCAAGGGTGACAGAGGCTTTCCAACCATTGGGCGTTGGCGAGGTATATAGGTCGATCATTGGACTCCTTACTCGTTGTTTCGAGTCAGCGATTGCGTTCGAGAGTGAATGGGATCAGAAGCCACGGAATGCAGCGAAGTCATCGACTAGGGCTCGGGGTGTAGAGAGGGTGTTGATTCGGGCCTCCGGTTCAGGGTGGCCTAGGGCAAGTCCGCAGAAGATGAGTTCGTTTTCCGGGATACCTACTACTTCTCGAATCGTTTTTGACCACAGTGACCAAGCTTCTTGAGGGCAGGTGTGGAGTCCTTGCTCTCTTGCCAGAAGCATGAGATTGCCAAGGAATAGGCCAAGATCAACGAATTGAGGTGGACCCATTTGCTTGTCGATGGTGAGGATCAACCCAACGGGGGCATCGAAAAAAGAAAAGTTACGTCCCATTTGTTTCATTCGGGCTTCGCCGTCGTCTCGAGCAATGCCAATGAGGTCGTACATTTCTTTTGCGACTTCGCCGCGTCGAGAGACGTAGGGCTCTGTTAATTCGGCAGGATAGATCTCATACTCAGGACCGTCGCCGAAAGGCGTTTCCTTCATTTTTTCGGCGACACAATCGACAAGTTCGTTGCGGGCGTCTCCGGCGAGAGCATAAACCCGCCAGGGCTGTAGGTTTCCGCCAGAAGGTGCACGACTCGCTGTCGCGATGATATCGAGAATCGTTTTCTGATTGACTGGTTCCGACGAAAACGCGCGAACACAGCGGCGAGATTGAATGGCTTCGGTCACGCTTTGTGCTGCATCGACGACTAAGTTTTTTTGAGACATAGAGATACTCGCTATTTAGGCCGCTAAGGGGCCCCCGGAAAGTGTGATTCGGTGCATGAGGCGTAGTTCGCCATGGTAATCATTTAGGGCGTAATGCCAGGTACAGCGGTTGTCCCAGAACGCGATGGAGTTCTTTCTCCAGTGAAAGCGACATGTGAACTCAGGACTTGAAGCATGTTTGTAGAGAAAGGAAAGGAGAGGCTCTGATTCTTCTTTTGACCACCCTTCAAAATGAAGAGTGAAGCCCGGATTTACATAGAGCGCTTTTCGCCCTGAGATTGGGTGAGTGATTACAGCGGGATGGATGGCGTCTTGAGTTGCATCGTTAGCATTTTGTAATCGATTGTTTAGGTCTTTGGGAAGACGCGCCTGTGGTCCAAAGACATGTCGGCTCGAATGGACAGCTTTTAGATGGCTCAATGTGTCCTTGAGCCCGTCGGAGAGCGCGTCGTAGGCTGCGTACATACTTGCGAAAAGAGTGTCGCCGCCGTGCTCGGGGAGTTCTCTCGCAAGTAAAATAGACCCCAGGGCGGGTGAGTCATCATAGGAATGATCGGTATGCCATCCTCCCCCTATATTGAACTTTTGAGTGGGTTCTTTTCGCACTTCCGCTATTTCATGATGCCCGTCAACGGGTGCGAAGAATCGATTGATATCAATGGTGCCTAAAGAGCGTGCGAAGAGCAGGTGTTCTTGGGAGGTGAGAGATTGGTCTCGAAAGAAGATGACGCCAAACTCAGCGTGCGCTTTTTGGATTTCAATCACGGTTTCTTTTTGAAGCGGCTCAGAAAGGTCGACTCCTTGAATTTCGGCGCCGAGTGCGGTGCCTATCGGGACAACATGGATATGCTCAAATTTGGTCATGGGAGCTTCCTTGATTGTTAGCGATTTGGACGACGCTCATGAAGAGCGGTTCGAGGGAAAATATGGGAAGGGTCAGCTTTTCTCGCTGAGCATTTTTAGAATAGTTTTTTTAATAAGTGTAGAAGCGCGGCTTCGGCTGAGTTTTTGAGAGTGGCGCATGCGGTCCCAATGCTCGGCCGAGGCAAGGGTGTCACAAATCTCGAGGAGATCGGAAGGTGGCTCGCCGAGTTCAGGAATCCATTCAAGGAGATTCTCCCGAAGCCTCTTGGTCATACGTAGTTTCTGGCTCTGCAAGAATTTCGATTTTTCAGCCAGAAGATCTGCAGACCGTCTGAAAGGCAAAGTATGTTCAAAGAAAACTCCCCGATGGGTGATGAGTTTCTCGACCCTCTCCCCAAGCGAGCCTTCAGTGGGATCCTCAAGAAGAGGGTAGACCTCCTCTTCGATACTCTCGTGCATAGCTTTGAATAGTGTTTCCATATCGGAAAAGTGTCTAAATACGGTGCGGATACCCACTCCGGCCCGAGTGGCCACGCGCTCCGCGGTGGGTCGGGGTTCTCCCTCCCTAACCAGTTCAATCAGGGCCTGTGCGATTGCTTGACGGCTGCGCTCAGATCTCTGTAATCGGCCATCAGAGTAAGAGGTTGATTTTTCACTTTGCTGCATATTAAAATGATGGCATACGCAGTGCTATTATACCATCGGTAATAAACGATTCGTATTTTTAATCCGTATCGTCGGATGCCTATTCTTTTAGAGTCGGTGGTCGGCTGTATCGAGAGTGAGACATAGAGGTGGGCTGATGGATTTTGAGATTCCGTCCCATGTTCGTGAGATCAGGTATCGGGTACAGACGTTCATTGAAAGCGAGATTTACCCGATTGAAAATGTGTTGGAGGAAGCCGGTTCAGAATCTCGTGAGGCCATGCGGTCTCTAATGGAGAAGGCCAAAGAAGCCGGTCTCTGGGCTCTAGGTCATCCTCAAGAAATCGGCGGTCAAGGCCTTCCTTTCATAGATTACGTTTTTGTGAACGAAGTGATCGGTCGTTCGCCGGCTGCGATGGTGGCTCTGGGCACTCACTCTCTTCAAGATTCGCTTATGTTGAAATTGCATGCCTCCGAGCCTTGGCGTGAAAAATATCTCATCCCTCTGGTTCAGGGTGAAATTTTTCCGAGTTTCGCGATGACTGAGCCCGGCGTGGCGAGTTCTGATCCGACGCAGCTTCAAACGCGTGCTGTTCTCGATGGCAACGATTGGGTGATTAATGGGCGAAAGTGGTTTACAACCGGCGCAAATCGTGCGGCTTATACCACAGTGATGGTGCGCACAGAGACAGAGGACGTTCCGGTACATGATGCCTTCAGCATGATCGTGGTGCCCACCAATACGCCTGGTTATGAAATTATTCGTGATGTGAAGGTTATGGGGGAGCGACAAGGACACTGTGAAGTAGATTATAAAAATGTTCGAGTGCCTGTTGAAAACTTATTGGGGCCCCGTGGAGGTGGGTTTAAGATTGCCCAGCAAAGACTAGGGCCGGGTCGTATTTTTCATTGCATGCGATGGCTCGGACAAGCTCAACGCGCTTTTGATCTTATGTGTGAAAGGGCGAACGAGCGTGTGGCTTTCGGTAAGACTCTTGGAGAGCATCAGCAAATTCAGAAGTTCATTTTCGATAGTGCAGCCGAGATTCAGCAGTCGCGAATGCTGACACTTCACGCAGCTCAAAAAATCGATCAAGGAAATGAAGCGCGAGTTGAGATTGCATTGATCAAGGTTGCGGGTGCGAGCATGCTTCATAACGTGATCGATCGAGCGATTCAAGTGCATGGGGCTCTAGGGGTGACCGAGGATACGCCGCTTGAATCCATGTATCGCCAGGCCCGTTTTGCGCGAATTTATGATGGTCCTGATGAAGTTCATGTATCCAGCGCTTCTCGTAGAATTTTGCGGTCCTACAAAGCGGGAGACGGCTGGGACTTCGGTTTGCACTGACTTTTGATTACTACCTAGTCCCTTGAGCGATTTCAAGCTGGACGCCTGTGACTTGTACGCACATCCCATCACAAGTCAGCCCCATTCCACGGGCCCGATCGAGAACCCTTTTAGGATCAGAATGTTCAATTTGAAAGGCGACGAGGCGCGCATCATCGCTCTCGCTTTTTGTAAAAGAAATGATCCCGTGGTCGAGCGAAAGAGCATTCCGCTGTTTTGATGGGCAGGGGAGGTTGAGCACGTTCTGCCATAGCTGAAGGCTGTGTTCAGGTTTTTTAGAATCAATTTGGACCCCGCTCAGTCGGAGAATGCCATTTTCTCGTTTGTGAGTTTTCCAATCCGGCCCGGCCCAATGCCATCGACTGTCGGGCCTTTGATAATTAGAGTCGTTCTCTTCCATGGAGTCCACTGAGACGATGGCGCCGGGTAGGCTCCGGGGATGAAAGTGAGTCGCATGGATTCCTGATTTATCATGTTCCCAAATCGGCTCTGCCCCTGCAGCGAGGGCTTGTTCTCTAGCGGCGAGTCCATCCGCGCATTGGAATAAGACCATATACCCTCCGGGACCTCGTCGAGACAGGTGTCTGTGTCCCGCTGTGTCTGTGCGTACGGGAGAAACAATCTCTAGAAAGTCGGAACCGAGAGGAATGAGGACATTCTCAAGGCCAAAGAAACCAACCTCGGGATCTCGGAAGCAAATCTCAGCAGAAAGTAGTTCGGTCCATATCGCAGCCGTGTGCGTAAGGTCCTTTGCGACGAGGGCGATTTGGCGAAGTCGCATAGGTCGAATCTCCATGTCGAAGCCGGGCTGTTTTAAAAGTGATCGAGATGAGCTTGTGTGTTTTATTTTTCGAAAGGGGCTTTGTGTAATTAACGCGGGTCGATGCGATAGATTCGGTCGCCGGGTTCTTCTCGTTGAGAACGTCCTGTGAGGGTCTCACCTACGCCCACGACGGCACTGTGGGCAGCGGTCTCGGCCGCAGCTCGATCGCTACCGCCTCCTGAATATTTACGATTGCGTCCGGCGCGCACCGCTTTGTACTCCTCCGTTCCGTGAGGCACGTGAACCACGCGACCATCGGAGCGCATGGCGTTTATCCGGACCACCACGCGATTGTCGTCTTGAACTTTCTGAGGCCACCTCGCTAGAACGCCATCGACGCAGTCAAGGTCACACGCGACGTAGGGGATACCATCATGGACACTGAACCAAAGCGTGAGCGAGCTCTGTTCTCCCACCAGTTCCATTTCCAGCTCATGTTGGGCATCCAGCGTGTTCCAGTTCATAGCTGAAAGTTCAACATTTTCTCCCGATTGAAGCGGGCCTCCTGCGAAGATGAATACTGGACCATCTGATCTCGAAAGAAAGAAAGAGGAAATCAGCCATAGGGCGATGGCTAGGCTCGTGATCAGAGCGAGACGCACCGGCCATCTACGGTTTCGCGAAGAATTTTTCACGATGATCTCACTCCTGTCTGTTTCATCTTCAAGTCAACTTCTAAAATTTAAAGCATGTTGTTTTCGGTTTGGGAAGGATACGAATTTGTCATTGTTTTACAAAGATTTCGGCGCCGTTGCACGTCTAGGCCATTCTGCGGCTCATTCGGCATTATCTGCGTCTTCCATACAGACGGATTACTCTCTTTTTGAAAGGGCAGAGGTACTCTATTGATTTTACCCGATGCCCCCGGATGCCTTCTGCCTGACCCCGAGCATTTTTTGTAGGTAATAGACAAGTTGTATACGTTTTGAGAGAAAATAAGAACAGGTTTGTGTCCGTTTTCTTTGTTGCGGTTTCGTTTGCGGTTGCCTTCTCGTTTTCGTTCTTCTTCCTGACGCAGACCATTGAATATCAAGTTTGGTACCCCCATGTGGATTGGCCTCAGCAGCCTGCGCTTGATATCTGGTTCGAGTCGGATCCGCCTTTAGTCCATAAAACGATGACGGATACAGAGACGGGCTTACAGAAGACGAATCGACATCCCTTTTGGCCCGCGATCGGCTTAGTGCCCGTGAAAGTGATTGGGTTCTTGGGAGTGCCTGAACGGCTTTCGGTTTGTCTCGTGCTTGCCAGTGGAGTCGGGCTGGCTTCTGCCTTGTTTTCTCTCACTCTCCTTTTTCTTCAAGGGTGCGGAATTTTTTCATGGTTGGTTCAATCACTTTTCTTGGCTTCGGCGACTTTTATTTTTTGGGCTGGCATAGTCGACCGATTTCCCATAGGTGCGGCGACAATTCTCGCGACCACGGCGTCTGCCGCTTATTTCAGTCGAGAAAAGAGGATGTCGATTTGGCTTGCGGTCGCTCTGAATGTAGTTTCACTGAGTGCCACAATTACGAATGGGATGTTCGGGCTGCTGCTAAATGTTTGCTTCTTTAAATTTAAGACAGCAGCCCGTATTACGGTTTACGCGCTGGTTCTCACGTGCGTTCTTTGGTTTGCTCAAGGCCTTTTTATCAAACATCACGTCGCGTTGATCGAAGTGGAAGCGTATAACCAGACCTGGTTATTAAATCCTTATGCGGGCAGTTTTCTTCAGAAGTTGGTTGTCCTCTTGGGAGCCAGTGTCGTGATCCCGGTTATTCACCCGTACAATTATTCTGATTTAGATACGGTTGGGATTGAAACCAGTCGCTTGCTTGGAGTACAGCACTCTGTGCCCGGGGCAGATGGGCCTCTTGAGTTCATTCTTGCTCTTGGTTGGGCTTTTTTGCTGATCGTGAGTGCGATCCTTTGGCTGAGAAGAGTTGATAAGACCCCGTTCGATACTTTCTTGTTCTTGGGAATAGGGGGCCAACTCGTATTACATCTCATCTATGGAACGGAGCTTTTCCTTTATAGCTTTCACCTTGCGCCTCTTCTCTTTCTTACGGTGGCGAGAGGGATTGGCGATCTCAACGGCAAGGCCCTTCAGGGTGCTCTCTTCGGACTGTGCTTGTTCATCCCTCTTTTGGCGATCCATAATTTTAGCGAGTACGAAGGGGCCTGGATTCGCTATCTGGAAAGTTACGAAGTGATGAAAGGTGAGGTCCGTCGAGATTCGAGTTCGGTGATTTGGGCGAGCCCTCCCGTGGGCAACGGGATGTCCATCGATTGATGACATTTGAGCTATTGCGCAGTGCCATAGAGCCCAAAGCCGGGTTCAGGGCGTGCGGTTGGCACTGGGAGGATGACAAATTTCTTGAATGACATTACGGATCACGGCAGCAGGATCCTCTGGAACCTCATGGGCGACCCACGCAATATGTCCATCCGGACGGACGAGGATGGCGGCACGAGGACTTAGGTCACCTAACCTCTCAAATAATTCTTGAGACGCTTCGGCGCACCATGGAACGGGGACATCTTTCCAGACATCGCCCTCTGCGCCGGTCAAAAGAACGAACTCATTAGAGCGCACCAGTCCCAATGTTGAACTCCGTCCATCTTCTCGGGGCAGCCAGGCGTGAGGCAAGCGGTAGCCAGGAATTAAAGAGCGCGGCACATCGGTGACAACATTTTTAACAATCGCGTCGGGTGTGTCATCCCCGCGAATCGCAGCGCTGCGGTAGCGGTAGCCGAGATCAAGGCCCAGCATGTCGAAGTGTTCGGGCTGGGCGTCGATCTCTTTTTGCACGTCGCCCCCTTGGGTTAGGGCCTCTTCGATCGCCGCCATCTTGTGGTAGTTCTTGAGACTTTGGCGTGCGTTGGTGACGGCCACCGGCTTGCGTTCGTCTTCATAGGTATCCAGCAGCGCAGCATTGGCTTTGCCTCGCAGAACCATGCCTAGCTTCCAGCAGAGGTTATGAGCGTCTCCGATACCGGTATTCATCCCGATGCCTCCGGTAGGTGGAAAACGGTGCGCCGCATCGCCTAGTAAAAAGATCGATTTTTCACGGTAGCGATCAGCCACTTGGCTCGACATTCGCCAGGGGGCTACGGAACTAATTTCTAGGGGTACATCTGCGCCGATCGCTTCGCGCAATAGTCCTCGCACGCGCTCTTCGGTGAACCACTGTCGACTTCGAGATGACGAATCGTAGGGATGCATAAACACCCAATCCGAAGCCGCACGATGGCAGATAAAGAAGCCCGAAGCGCTGCCTCCTACAAATTCAAAAAGCAATCCTGGCCGATGGGCTAGAAGAGGTGTTAGGTCAGCTTTGAAATGAATTCCGACGAAAGACTGCACCAACTCGGGACCTATCATCTCGATACCCAGGTGGTGCCGGATGTCGCTTGAGGCCCCATCGCAGGCAAGAAGGAATGAACTTATGAAGTCTACCTCGCCCTCCTGGGTGGCGGCGACTGAGATCAGAGACCCGTCAGGCTGTTCTTCGGTGCCTTGCCATCGATGACCGAAGAAGACCTCGGCCCCTGCCTTTCGAGCTCCTGCGAGAAGCAAGGGTTCCAAACGACTCTGTGAAATGTTCGCAATGGGTGTCGGAGTGGCGGCGATGATTCGTTCGGCCCGTTCGGCATTAATGAATTCAAAGCAACCGTGTTGGAGGCCCGTAAGGGAATCGACCCAGCGGACTGCGGGGATTTCAGAAAAAGGAGATGCCTGTTCGCGTAAAACCGTCTCCGGGATACCCGCTTCAGTGAGGATCTCAAGCGATCTAGAGGAGACGACATGCGCTTGAGGGGCCCGGATAGTTCCCTCCCGTCCTTCGAGCACTGCGACCGAGACTCCTAAATTTCGTAACAGGAGAGCACAGGTCAGGCCGACAGGCCCCGCTCCACTGATTAATATGTCGACATGAACACGTCTGTTCTTCACTTGAACGAGTCTAACCACTGATTTCCGCTTTTGCCGCCCGGCCGCTGGTCAGGCTCTTTCAAAATCCCTGCGTCTGGGCGACTTTGGGCCCAACCTTATTTTTTCGGTCTCGGTATGATTCTTGATTCTGTGACTCCCCTTTTTAATAGTCTCGCGGCTCATTGCTTTTCCTTTATCTCCTAAAAAGAGGCTGATCGGGGAGAGATCGCCCGATAATTGCACCTTGAGCCGTTTCGCTTGCCAGAAAGTGAAAATCTCAATATGCTCTAGGGCTGCTTTATAAGTACGCGCCTAACGGAGAGGATTTAAGAATGGAGCTTTCATACACCCCCGAGCAAGACCAGTTTCGCGATGAGGTTCGCAGTTGGATCGCTGAATCCATGCCCGCGACCATGAAGAAACATGCCGAAGATGGCGCGAACTTCGAACACACCGAAGTCATGGAGTGGCACAAAATTCTTTACGCCAAGGGTTGGGCCGCGCCTGGCTGGCCTGAGGAAGTGGGCGGCACGGGCTGGGATGTTTCACAGCGTGCAATCTTTCAAGAGGAGTGTGTTCGGGCTAATGCGCCGTCCCTTTCTCCCTTTGGCCTCTCCATGGTGGGTCCGTTGATTATTCAGTACGGAAACGAGGAGCAGAAGAAACGTTTTCTCCCGGCGATTCTTGCAGGCGAAGAAATTTGGTGCCAAGGCTATTCTGAACCAAACGCAGGCTCCGATCTGGCCAACCTTCAGTTGCGTGCTGAGTCAGATGGGGACGATTACATTTTAAATGGACAGAAGACCTGGACCACCTATGCCCAATACGCGGACTGGATTTTCGTGCTGTGTCGAACCAGCGCCGAAGGTAAGAAGCAAGAAGGAATTTCGTTTCTGCTGGCCGACATCCATAATACCGATGGAATCGACGTAAAACCTTTTCTCACAACGGGCGGAACCTTGGCTTTTTCGGAAACTTGGTTCAAGGACGCTCGCGTTCCCAAGGCGAATCGAGTGGGCCCGGAGAACGGCGGCTGGTCCATGGCTAAGGCGTTGCTGGGTCACGAACGCACGGGAATTGGAGGAATCACTGAGTCTGAACGCGGCCTGACCCAGGTCAAGAAGAATGCGCAAAGAACAGCCGTTGGAAACAGCACGCTTTTCGATGATCCAACTTTCCGGGCAAGGATCGCGCGCAAGCAGATGCGACTTCGAGCAATCGAAATCTTTAATCTGCGTGCGTTAGCTGCAGCGCAGGTCGGTCATGCGCCGGGTGCAGAGAGTTCGGTCCTCAAGATTGTCGGTACAGAGTTGCAGCAAGAGGTCACCGAATTGTCGATGGATGCCTTGGGGCAGAACGCTATGGGATGGCTCGATTCTCCGGAAGAGGCGCTACCCAGTCATCAACAAGCCATTGCATCCCAGTTCAACTATTTGCGTGCGGCGACAATCTATGGCGGATCAAACGAGATCCAGAAGAATATTATTTCGAAGCACCTTCTTCGACTACCGAGCGCGTGATCTTTAGCCGCTAGCAAGGAAGACATTATGAACTTTGATCTCACCGAAGAACAACAGATGATCATGGACCAGACGGCGAAATTTGTCGCTCAAGAAACCCCCGTGAGTCGTTTTCGTAAATTGCGAGAGACCGAACGTGGCTGGGAGCCCGAAATGTGGGCCAGAATGGCCGAGCAGGGGTGGCTCGGGATTGCAATTCCCGAAGCTCAGGGCGGATTCGGCGGGAGTTTTGTTGATCTCGCCATTATTCTTGAACAACTGGGTCGAGGTCTCGTGCCAGAGCCCTTCATCGCTTCGGTGGTTCTCGCCGGGGGCATTCTGTCAGATCAAGCTGATGAGAAGCAATGCGAGGCATACCTCACCCCGATGATGGAAGGTCAAACCTCTCTTGCCTTTGCCTACAGCGAGACCCAGAGCCGATACAATCTGTCTGATTGTCTGACCCGCGCAGAGAAGGTGGGCGATGGTTGGAAGATTAGCGGTGAGAAGGTCTGGGTTCTCAACGGCCATGCTGCAGATCAAATCATTGTGGCGGCTCGAACAGGGGGCGATCAGCTAGACGAGTCGGGCTTATCCCTCTTTGTGGTGGATGGAGATGCTCAGGGATTAGAGTGCATTCGCGTCCCCGGTATGGATGGCCAGCGAACAGCGGTACTTCGCTTCACGGATGTAGAGGTCTCGGCCGATCGTCTTTTGGGTCGTGAGGGCGACGCATTCGCAACGATAGAAAAAGCGGTTGATCGCGGCGCAGCCGCCGCATGTGCTGAAGGTCTCGGTCAGGTTCGTGAGCTCTTTGAGCGAACAGTGGCTTACTTGAAGGAACGCGAGCAGTTTGGCGTGCCGATTGGCTCCTTTCAAGCGCTGCAGCATATCGCGAGTGACATGTATGCTGAGATGGAGCTTTGCAACTCGGCTTCGATTTTGGCTTCCATCCAAGCGGACCATCCTGATTCTGAAATCCGAAAAGCCGAGATCTCAGCTGCGAAGCTTCAACTCTCAGACGGAGGGTGGTTTATTCAGAAAAATGCGATCCAGCTGTTCGGTGGTATTGGAGTGACCGATGAACAGGATGAAGGGCTTTTCTTTAAACGACTTCGTGTGCTTAATGGTCTCTTCGGAGATGCGGACTGGCATGTGTCGCGGTTTCAATCGCTGAAGGCATTTGAAGCGGTGGTTTGAGGCAGCTCAGTTCTGAATGTGAAGTGATTCGCGTTTGAAAAGTAAGAAAAAGACTTAATCGAAGACGATGACGTTCCGGCGCGTATTGCCGGCCTTCACGTCATCGATGGCTTCGTTGATTTGGCCAAGCGAGAATTGATTCGTGACTAACTCATCGAGTTTTAGTCGGCCTTGTTCGTACAAATCGATTAAGAATGGGATGTCTTTTTTGAGAACGGCATTTCCCATGTAAGACCCCAGTAGTGACTGACTCGTCATGGCTAGAATCACGGGTTCGACGGGAACCTTTGCGCCAGAGGGAGGCATTCCCACCATGACGACACTCCCGCCGACACTTAAGAGCCGGCTAGCGCTTTCGTAAGCGGGAATAGACCCTACCGTGACAAAAACATAATCAACGCCTCGACCGCCCGTCATTTTTTTCACAATGCGATGGGGTTTCTCGGCGCTCGCGAGAACGCCGTGCGTCGCCCCAAACTCTTTGGCGACTTCCAGTTTTTTTTCTGAAATGTCGATGGCAATAATTTTAGATGCTCCAGCGATCGCTGAGCCTTGGATTGCGTTAAGACCCACGCCACCGGCACCGATGACAGCCACTGTAGAACCAGTGCTCACTTTGGCCGTGTTGGTGACAGCGCCGATACCCGTGATGACGCCGCAGGCCAGGAGCGAGGCAGACGTCATGGGAATGTTTTCGGGGACGAGTTGTATTTGGCTCTGATCTACGACTACTTTTTCGGCGAAAGCCCCCGTGGCCATCCCTTGCTGCATGGGCTTGCCGTCGATTGTTTTGAGGGGGCCGGCGACAACGTCATACTTTGTCTCACAGCATGTGGGCTTTCCTGTGTTGCAAGAAACACAATGACCGCATGCACGAATCAAAGTGACAACAACGGTATCTCCAAGCTTATAGTGGGAAACATCTGGACCTATACCCGTAATGGTGCCGGCCGCTTCATGCCCGTACACCGCGGGAAGGTGCCCGCCCCAATCGCCTGCCATGTGGGAGACGTCAGAGTGACAAACCGCACAAGCCTTAAGGGTGACTTCAAGCTCACCCGCCTCAGGCTCACGTAAGAGGACTTCCTCTAGGACTAAGGGCTTCCCAAATTCATGACATACTGCGGCGCGTACCTTCGGCATTAATGATTTCTCCGCGGTGATGGATATCGAATTAGTTAGACAATAGACCATCTGATATAGATTTTGGTGTATTCTTCTCTGGATTAAGGGTGAAGCCAAATGCACCTGAGGCCGGTCGACGGCCGTATAAGGGAGGTAAGGTAGGCTCTTCTGAGTATACTTTTGCTTATGAAAAAACTTAGTTATGTGATTGCTCTCATCAGTGTCGCTTCTTTGGGCCTTATCTTCGCGTGTTCTAGCGACCAAGAAAGCGATGGGAGCGGCTCCCGCTACGTCGAGGTCTATGACTACAAACCGCATTATGCTTGCAGCGGCGCGGGGAGCGAGAATGCGGTCGATTGGGTTGAGCAGGTTTTGCGGAGTTCAGATGCAGACGGCCCTCCCGATTTTTTTGCGATTTCACAGCTCGAGAATCAGAGCATCGACCTGCCGGAGAACTTTCAGGCACTGGGTGCTTTTTGCGACCATTCAGGATCCGAAGCATATGCTGACGTGATTGGCCTTCTTTACGATGTGGATACGTGGACCTTGACGGGTTCGTTTCCCATCGACGAATCTGGAAATGCTTGCCCGCTTACGGATGACAGTTCTCCACCGGCCACGTGCGTATGGGGAGAGTCAACGCCTTGCTGTGCTTGTGCGGGGGATCCTCAATCCACTCCGATTCCCGATGGCCACACGATTGGGTCTCGAGCGTTCGCGATTGGTCGTTTTCAAGATCAAGCGGCTAACGAGCTTTGCGTGGTGACTGCAAATCTACCTCACCCGGTGACGGCTGAAGACCAAAGAAGCTGCGACTTGAATCTGCCCATAGATTGCCTTTCAAATATCGAAAATACGGGCCCGTTCGGTACTGAGAACTTTACCCGACAACTTTCCGCTCTGTGTGGAGATGTCGCCCAAGTCATTTTCCTTGGAGACACCAACGCCACTAATCCGTACTGGGACCTCGCGCAAATGTTTCCCGTAGGCATTATGTCAGAGATGATAGAGCAGGATGATCCTCTTTATACATGCTGCTTCGACGAGGATCCCGTCGCGGGCTCTATTCTGGTTAATCAGTATCCGACTGATCGAATTGGAGCCCGTGGTGCGCGTTCGGTGGTGACCACTGGGGGAGCGGCGATCCCAGGTGTATCGATGAGTGCCCCGACCGTTTACGATCTTGACTCTTGTCCTGCCTCAAGCTCCGAGCAGAGTTACGGTTTCCCATGTTGTGGGTCGAGTGAAGAGCACGCGCCGCTGCGGTCCGTGATTGACTTCGGTTACTCATCTTATTCAACAGTATCGCCATCTGGTTCTTGAGTCAGCTCTAGCTCGGGTTCTGTCGCTTCGAAGCGGTCACTGAGTCGAAGCTTTTTGCAATGCAGGGTATTGAACGCCGAGTGCGAGCGCTCTGCAGACGACATATACGTTGAAGGCCAACCAAAGCCCGTCGTTCCCAAACCGAACCGATAATGGAATCGTGGTGAGAACGAAGATCGTTGTGGATAAAGCCGAAGCGTTTCGCATGGCCCGGGTCCGAGACGTGCCGATAAAAATGCCGTCCAGCTGAAAAGCAGCGAACGACAAAAAGATATATGCCGAGGCGAAAGGAAGCGAATGGGCGGCCTGCTGCTGAACATCGGGGATGGCCGTCAGAAAAGAGATCCCATGCGCCCCCAACCCCACCGTCGCGACGGCTAAGGCGAAAGCTGTGCCGCTCGCCAGAAGAGTGGTTCTACGGACCACGACGTTCAATAGGTTGCCCCGACCCGCTCCAAAAGCTTTGCCTGAGAGAGACTCCACCACGTTGGCAAAGCCATCCAAGAAAAATGCAGCGAACGCAATGAATTGAAGCAAAATATGGTTTGAAGCGAGAACAGTGTCGCCGTAGCGAGCGCCCTGATTTGTGAACCACGCAAAGCCAAAAACAAGAAATAAGGTCCGAATCATGATGTTAAGATTTGACCGAAAGCTGCTCCACATGGGCTTTAGCTTTTTAATTCGTTCCCAGGGCACGATGGGCTCGTGATCTTCGTGACGCTGACGAAGCCGCGAGACCACAATTAGAGAGCCTGCCACCAGAGTCGTCCACTCTGAAATCACAGTGCCGAAGGCGATTCCTCGGACTCCCATTTCGAGATGACCTGCTAAAAGTAAGTCGAGGGTGATGTTAAGGCCGTTCAAAAAAACCTGAATAATAAGCACGGCTCGAGCTTGGCCGAGACCAATCAGTACCCCAAGTAGAGCGAAAAGAGAGAGGCTCGCGGGAGAACCCCACATCCGGATACGAAAGTAATCCTTTGCGATCTGCTCTACTTCATCGCTCGCCCCGAGCAACGCAAAGGCAAGGTTTTGAATTTCTTGGGCAAGAACCAGAAGCAGCGCGCTAATCCCAATGGCCATGAGAACAGCGCGACTTGCGGCCGCACGGATTTCCGGTTCATCTTGTTTTCCGTCCGCGAGGGCAACAAAGCCCGTTGTTCCCATTCGGAGGAAGCCAAAGCTCCAGAAAATGAAACTGAATAAAATTCCGCCCACAGCGATGGCGCCAAGGTCGGCTGTGCTTCCGGTCTGCCCAATCACCGCCGTGTCCACAAGGCCGAGCATGGGGACGGCCGTATTGGCGAGAATGTAGGGGCCCGCCATCGCAAGTAAGTCACGATAACGAATGTGGGCGAGGCTTTTTTGACCAAATTTCACTGGATGGTGATAGCAGACCCAGCGCTCGGGAGCCTAATGGGGGTTTGAATCAAGGCGGTTTGCACCAGCGCCCCCTTCGCTGTTCAGCCGACCCTAAAGTGAGCCTCCTCAGCCGTTCAGCGGCGACTGTCTAGTGCTGGAAGACGCTTTTTTAGTGCTTGTGCGCGCGAGAGATCAGACGGTTGAGAAGCGAGTTATTCTCTGGGCCCTGTTCTGACGGGGCGTAGTTTTTTTCTGAGTTCAGCGTGGAGGACAGAGGCGAGATCGGCGTGAAGGTCGTCTGCGGAATGTACGTTTGGGCGGAGCGGCCCGCATTTTGAATCGCGAGTGTGAGCTCATTTACGTGAAGAACGAACTCGGCTGAGAGCACGCAGTCGCGATTCTCGGTTAACGCAGAGCCCATCTCGGCGACGCCACGAAAAAAATCCATGGAGACGAGCTCTCGCTTGCTGATGAGTTTGAGGGCGGCGGAGAGAGGAGATCGCTTTCGGTTCAGAACCTCTCGTAATCGGCCCGGGAGTTGACGATCGGATGGAGCCACAAGGGGAAGCTTTGATCCGCCGATTCCAAAAAGAGACCTTAAAAGAGATTGGGCACGTACGGTTCTCGACTTACGAGCATTCAGAGACTTTTGTGAGAAGCGCTCAAGATAGACGGGAGTGGAGTAGTGCCAACACTCGTCCACTTGAAGAACGCCTTCATCGCCGATGATGCGGAGGCGGTGATCATACGGTGAAACGATGCTGCAAGTGAGCCTTGCCACGACTCCGGATTTAAAGACAATACAGGCTACGGAAAAATCTGGGGTATCAGGTGGGTCGAGGGGGAGCGGAGTCTTGTCCGGGACGACGCAGTCCGAAAAAACACTGAGGGATTCTGCTGGACCGAACATTGCGGCGAGCCAGGTGAGGTAGTAGCCAGCATGTTCCAAAGTGCAGCCCACCTCATACTCGTTGAGATAGGGCCATGGCGCTCCCGTCTCGTTCGTCCAGCCTTCCGGTTGCATCTTGTAGATCGGATTGTCGTCAAGTTCTGCATAGACGAGGCGAACATTTCCTACGCCTCCGTCGAGCACAGCCTTCCACAGAGTCTGAGCCGACTCACTCAGAACGCTGCACGGAGCTGAGGAAAGAAGGAGCTTACTGTCTTGAGCGATTTCGAAGAGTTCTTGAGCTTCGCTAAAAGAAGTCGAAAGCGGTTTTTCTGAGTAGACATGTTTGCCCGCAAGAAGGGCCGCTTTGTTAACGGCAAAGTGGTTGTCCGGGTCGGTTAAGTTGACAACCGTTTGTACCCGTTCGTCGGCAAGCATTTTCTCTACAGACTCATAGACGAAGAGGCCGAATACTTCCCGCACAGTTTTGGCGCGTAAAGGATCTATTTCACAAACGCCGATAATGGAAAGTTCAGGATGGAATTGAAGAGATTCCATGTAATGATCAAAGACGTATCCGCAACCGACGATGGCTATGCGCACAATTTGGCTCCGGTTTCTGGTGTCATGGGTAGAGGGTTAAGCATTTTTCAATCCGCACTCACTTCTGGGAGTCTACCCTAGGCCAAGTTTCGCGAATTTGGTCAATCGTTTCTAGAATCGAAATAGATTCCGAGAGAGGCATGATTTTGCTCTCAAGTTGGCCCGCCTCGATGCAGCGTGCCACCTCTTCGGCTTGATGATGGTACCCATTGCCGCTGTAGTAGACAGACTCGCGTCTTGATCGACGGAGAATTCTTGAGGCGAGGGGTCTTAGACCAGGTAGACGTTGCTGCAGGCCTTGGAGAACCCCACCTTCGAGGAGAGCCTCTTTTTGAGAAGAGGTTGAGGCCGAAGTCAGCGTCTGGGCGCTGACTCCATCCACGCTGAGACGGGAAGGGCGGAAGACGGGGCCGTGAAGTTTAAGCCGAGCCTCCGTACCCATGAGCACGAAGTCGTTCTCAGCCTCCGTGCGAAAGCTTGCGGTGAGGTTGGCCATCGCCCCTTGGTCATATTGAAGCAAGGCGATGGTCTGTTCATCGACGCCCGACTCATGTAGGTGAGTTTGACTTGAAACGTCTTTCGGTGCCCCTAGGAAGTAGTGGGCGAGAGAGACAAGGTAAACTCCGCGGTCGAGCAAAGCGCCGCCGCCGAGGCTCATGTTAAACAGGTGATGGCTGGCATCGAATGCAACCTTGGAGCTGAAGCTTCCCTCCATCAGGCAGGGGGAACCCAGGGCGCCTTCGTCCACGATCTGTTTTGCTCGCTGTATGGCGGGCAGAAACCGAGTCCACATTCCCTCCATGCAGAAAACGCCGCATGATCTCGCCGTTTCGACAAGGGCTCGACTCTCATCAGCCGTGACCGCAAAGGGCTTTTCAACCAGAACCGGCTTGCCGGCGCGCAAGCAGAGTTCCGCATCTGCACGGTGCATGGCCGGAGGTGTGGCGACGTAGAAAGCATCGACCTCTGAGTCTTGGACGGCCTCTTCGTAGTTGCCGTACATATGAGAAACGCCTAATTCTTTTCCAAACTGTTCGGCTCGCTCTCTGGTTCTAGACCCTATGGCAAGTACTTGGGCACCCGGACTTGCGCGGAGACCCAAAAGAAATTTTCGGGCCGCGAAACCTGTTCCAAGGATTCCCCAGTTGAACTTTCTCATGCTTTTTGAAGCTCCCGCTGCGGTCAGAAGGCTCCCTATAGGTAGCCGGTTCGGTCGATCTTTACACTACGAGCCGCATGACTCTGAAGATGCACTTATCGCGGTGCACGAAGAACGTTCACAATAAATTCGGGTACGCCCAACGCGTATCTTTGGAATTTTCCCTTTTGGAGAAACATACGGTAGAGCCATTCTAGTCCCGTGCGTTGCATCCATTCCGGAGATCGGACCTCTTTTCCTGCCCAATAGTCCAGCAAGGCGCCGACGCCGATGCAGCAGCCAACGTTTAGGCGGTTTAGGTGACGGTGAATCCAAAGCTCTTGTTGAGGGTTGCCCATGCCTACCAAGAGAAGGTTCGGTTTTAATGCATTAATTCGATTAATGATTTGGTCTTCCTCGTCGGCTCCAAAAAAACCGTGCTGATACCCCGCGAAATTCCAATGAGGGAACATCTCGGCAGCTGATTCTGCGCTGCACGAAATCACGTCGGGGGCTGCTCCGAGCAGGAAGCAGGATCGCGAGCCATGAGTCGATTGGCTTAGATAAAAGGGCAAAAGGTCTGTTCCATTTACGTTCGCCTTGAGGCGGACTCCCCGTAGCCATCGGGCGGCCAAGCGCACACCCGTCCCGTCGCCAAAAACTGTATGGGCCTCCCTTAGGACGGATTTAAAGGGTTGGCTCCGATTCGCTAAATTGAGTGTGTGCGCGTTCACAAAGAAAACGGCGTTCGAAGTAAAGCCGGCTTGCTGACAGTAAAGATCTATGATCGCGGCCGCATCCTCAAGCGTCACATCTGTGACGTCGACGTCAAAGAGCGAGATCGTCTCTCGCGGAAGGGCGGCTTTGGTGGGCGAGCTTTCTAATCGCACAGATCGAAGCTAGCGCACGAGCCTCGGCCTTGCACCTTGGGTAGATGTATCGAGTGAGGGGGATCGCTCGTGAAATGATGTTTGAAGTACGTTTCGATTACCGCATGGTTTTTTTGACGGCATCGGTGAGTCAGTACTGATGAGTGAGGGCCGATTCGCGGTACCCTTTCGCTTGACCTTGGAACCGGAAAAGTCACTTCGCAATCGATTCAAGATGAGATACCGTCAAAATATATGACTAAAATTCTGACAACCGTAGCTCTACTTGGTTGCGCGATCTTACCTATTCTGATGGATGCTGGCCCCACTCATCTATTCAATTCCCACTGGGACGCCCATGCACGATCTCATCTTGTCTGGATGCTGGCCACCAATTTCTTTCTCTTTTGGTTGGCCGTTTATCATCTCTGGTACCGAAAAGAAGAGGTGCTTCCCGGATTAATAAGCCTTTGTATCCTATTGGGCTATTCGGTTTCGGCAATCACAATGCCTTTGTACGATGGCGTCTTCCTGGGCGAAGGCGGGGTGGAGCCAAGACCTTTTGGCATCCCCATTAATTTGATTTGGTTTAGTGCGTTATTGATAATTCAAATTATCTCTTTGTTTCTTGTTTACCGGAGGCGAAAGCAGGTGCGTGGCAGAGGATGAACGAGTCGCGCTCCCAAAGGGCGTCGTCCTGTGTGGCTTTGCCTAAAAGAGGAGGCCGTTTTTTAAGGCTAGGCCGTACGCGTCAAATTTTGAGATTCTTAGGGATTTTGAATTAATCAGCAGAGGGTAAAATGAGCGAGCCGCACCTACGAAAAAATAAAAATGGAGAAGATTTCGTTAGGACTCCCGATGCATTTTTTGAAAATCTCGCCGGTTTTCCCTATGCGCCGAATTATGTTCAGGTCGATGGTTGGCAACAGCATTATATTGACGAAGGACCTCAGGACGGCCGACCGATTCTGCTTCTGCATGGACAGCCCGACTGGAGCTATCTCTACCGAAAAATGATTCCCATTCTCGTCGATGCGGGCTATCGCACCATTGCCCCCGATTTGATTGGGATGGGTCGGTCCGATAAGCCTCTTAATATTCATCTACACACAGCGGAACAGCACACAGACTGGCTCCATGAGTTTATTGAAGAACTTGGACTCCAGAAGATCACGCTCTTCTGTCAGGATTGGGGCGGGGCAATCGGATTGCTGGAGGTGGCTGAACATCCCGATCACTTCGAATCTGTTTTGGCGGCCAATGCAGTACCCATGCGAATCCCTCACCCTATTTTTAACGTCACCCATGGGTTGAACAGAGACGACTACCCGGTGGATGACGAAGCCGAAACGAGAACCTTCTCTGATTTTTTAGAAATCGCAGGTCCTCTGATAGGCGAGGATATGTCCGCTTTTTTTGAACAATGGATGAAGTACGCACTCACCATGCCGGACTTCATGCCCAGTCAGAATCTTGTTGTCGATGCAGGGGTCTCACTGACGGCTGATGAGGCGGCCGCGTACGATGCGCCTTTTCCAGACCGAATCTACAAAACAGGTATCCGGGCATTGCCCTCCATGGCTTCCCTGGTGGACGAAGAGAGAGCTTTGGCGGCTTGGGAAAAAATCTGCACCTTCGAGAAACCGTTTCTGACTCTCTTCGGTGAGTTCGATGTGATCATCGGTCATAAACACCTGCAGGATACACTGATCGAGAGCATTCCGGGCGCGCAAGGTCAGCTTCATGGTCGTCTTCCGGCGGGGCACTTTATTCAGGAGAGTCTCGGAGAAGAAATGGCTCGCCGTTTGATTGATTTTATTCAGGGACAAGGTTGAAAATTGTAGACCAACATTCTGCCTTGAATCGCTGGTTCTTTTTTTCTCCGGAAACAAAGGGCGTTTCAGCGGAGAGCCTTTAATTTTCAAGCCTGTATGTTTTATCATTCTCTCTGTGGCATTTGAATTTTTAGCGGCATCATCAGTCTCTCAGAAGGAGAGTCCGAGTCATGCGAAGAATGATTGTTCCCGTTTTTTTCGTCCTTTCTATTCTGTCATGCACTCAGGAAAAGAATCCGGCCGCGGATGTTTTGATCCACAATGCCCTTGTTTATACAGTCGATGATGGGCGTCCGTGGGCGGAAGCCGTTGCCCTCCTTGGCGACAAGATCATCTGGGTGGGGGATGAAGTGGATGCAGCTGGCTATCGGGATGCAGGGACCGAGGTGATTGATGCTCAGGGTCGCTTGTTACTCCCAGGTTTCATCGATAGCCACAATCATATCCGCTACGGCAACGAACCGGATTCGGTGGACCTCTCCGGGGCAGAGACTCTCGCCGAGGTTCAAGAGACGATCCGGGACTTTGCGAGCGCCCATCCCGAGCTTCCGTGGATCTCGGGACAGGGTTGGCTCTATTCGGCTTTTCCGGGGGACGGTTTGCCTCGAGCTGAGTATCTGAAGGGTCTCACTCAGGGCCGCCCAGCTTTTTTTATTTCTTACGATGCGCATACAGCCTGGCTCAATTCGGCGGCGATGGAGGCCATCGAACTTGAAGCTGGAAGCGATCTGTCCTCGCAAGCGGAGGTCGTTGTGGACCCTGAGAGTGAAGCGCCCACCGGTGTGATTCAGGCAGTGGTTTCGCTGGGGGAGGCTAATCTGGCGATGAAACGCCTTGGGCAAACATTTCCAGAGGGGGATCAGCTTCTTCAGCGTTCCCTGGAGGCGAGTTTGCTACAGGCGCTGGGCTATGGGATCACCACGATCATTGCGCCCCAGACCGGCCTCGATGAACTCCATACGTTTGTGGCGGCTCGTGACGCAGGCTCTCTCAAGGCGCGTGTTCAGACTGCGCTCTTTCACCCGGTGGGCACGGCGGCTTCCGACCTTCCCGCGTTCTCCGCTGCCGCCGAGGCGCTGAATGATGATCGGCTGCGAGTTTCAGCTATCAAACTGTATATCGATGACGTGATCGAGGCGCATACGGCGGCCCTGCTTGAGCCTTATTCGGATCAACCCGAGGAGAGCGGGGAGACCTTCTATACTCCCGAAGTCTTCCGGGCTCTGGTAGCACGGATCGATGCAGAGGGGCATCAACTCTTCATTCATGCCATCGGAGACCGGGGCAATCGCATCGCTCTGGATGCTTTGGAACATGCTCAGCAGGTCAACGGACGGAGAGATAGTCGCCATCAGATTGTCCACGTGGAGCTCGTGGCGCCTGAGGATCAGCCGCGTTTTGCTGAATTGGGAGTAACGGCGTGTATGCAGCCAAGACACGTTCTTCCGGAAAGCAATGGCCAATGGGTGGATGCGGTGGGGCCCCAGCGTCTCCGGTATGCCTTTCCTTGGAAAAGCTTACATGAGCAGGGAGCTCGACTGGTCTTTTCCAGTGATTGGGATGTTTCTGAGATGAACCCTCTGATCGGCATCTATTCTGCTGTCACGAGAGAAGGGCTTGGGGGCGAAGCATCGGGTGGCTGGATTCCCGAGGAGCGCGTTGACCTAGAGACTGCCATTCGTGCCTATACGATTAACGGGGCCTACGCGAACTTTCTGGAGGGAAACCGCGGCACAATCCGCGCGGGCCACTACGCTGACCTTATTTTGCTTTCAAAGAACCTCTTCGAAATTCCCCCCAGTGAATTTCTCGAGACGCGAGTCGATTTCACTTGGGTGGGCGGGGAGCTAGTCTACCGGAGAGTTCCGCCGGTTTTCGAGAGTGCGGGGCCGTAGATCGGTGTTCCGCCGGATGGGTTGATTGGGTTAGAGGTGGTTGTTTGCTCGCCTTCGCTCTTCTTCAGCTCATCGGGTCCGTAAAGACAAGTAGGGCTTCGAAGGAGTTGACATTGAAGGCATCACTCTGGCGGTGGGGCATATTAGCGCTGATCTATGGCGTTTTCTTTGTGTGGTATGGAGGATCGGGAGAGCCGATCTCATCCCAAGAGGCCGAGCGGTACCTTTCGCTCGCCCAGGCAAGACCTGTGAGTGAGGACAATCGAGACAAAACGAAACGTGACCGTTTGGTGAAACTGCGTGAGTTCATAGCGGAGGATGACGGTCAGGAATTCGTGATGGTGAATCTAAATGTGTACCGTGAACAGCCTCTTTACGCCGATGGCCGTGCTGTGATTGGGAGCGCCCAAGAGGCAGAGCTGGAGTATCAGAGAAGGATCGTCCCTCATCTTTTCGTACGTGCGATTCACCCGCTTTTGATGGTTGATCCGGTTTTTTCATTTGGTGGCATCGGTGATTTTGATCGCCAAGACTGGAGCCGTATCACTCTGGTGCGCTATCGCAGCCGTCGGGATTTCCTGGATTTTATTTTGAAGACAAGTTGGGGGGAAGATGTGGACCACAAGTGGGCGGCTCTGGATCGCAGCCACGCGCTGGCGGCCACCCCGCTTATTTCGTTTGCCACAGTTCGGCTTGTGCCGCTACTTTTTCTGATCGTAATCGGGCTACTTCTCGATCGAGTTAGCACGCGCTCGCATCGAGTGCGTTAACGGGATATCGCATAAGAAGAGGTGATCGAAGATGAAAAAAATTCTGATTGGGCTCGCTGCGCTCTTTCTCCTGACGGTCCTTGTTTTGAGCTGGTTGTTCATTCTACCCATATACGGGTTTGGTCAGCAGATCTCGCCGGTCACCGCGCCCGAAGACTACGCGCAGCAGGACGACAGCCGGGTCAATATTCCCTTGGCGCTCGAACTTGAATCGCGACCCTACAATGCGCTGAAGAATGTGTACTGGGGTGAGCTTCACGTGCACACAACTGAGAGTATGGACGCGGTTCTCTTCGGAACGACGGCGACGCCCGAGGATGCGTACCGATTCGCACGGGGCGAGTCATTGCTTAGTCCGGGCGGGGAATTGATGCAGCTGTCTCGACCGCTCGACTTTGTAGCCATCACGGATCATGCTGAGGGGTTTGGCTTGCGGACTCGTTGTGACGAGCCGGACTTGAGTCTCTTCGAACGATTGAACTGCTGGGTGATGGAGACTCCGGGCTTTACGACGGCACTCTTCCTTGCGGGTCGCGAGTCGCGAATGGAGACGGAGCCCGACCTTAATCAGCCCGCAGGCGTCTATCGCAACCGCCCCCGTGTCGGACAGATGCTGGGGAATGTTCCAATCTGTAGTGGCGATGAAGGCATGCAGCGTTGCCGGCATGACAGTCGCTCGGATTGGGCACGTTACATGGAGCTGGCTGATCTTCACAATGAGCCTGGCGTCTTTACGACATTTGCGGCCTATGAGTACTCTCCACAACTCGAGCGCGCAGGGAAGCATCACCGGAATGTTATCTTCAACGGCGATGAACTTCCGGAATATGCGATTTCATCCCGGGACGTCGACAATGCTCTTGAGTTGTGGCGCGGGCTGGAGGAGGTCTGCACGGGCGACTGTGATTTCCTGACGATTCCTCATAACATGAACAAGGGCTGGGGCCTTTTTTACAGCCGTTACACCTGGGACGGCGACACCTACGATGAAGACGATTGGCAGCTGCGCAAGCGTCGCGAGCCCCTCGCCGAGATGTATCAGGTGAAGGGAGCCTCAGAGTGCGCTCTGGGCGTGGGCGCCACGGACGAGGAGTGCGCTTTTGAGCAGGTTCTTGAGCCGTGTAATCCTGGACAGGAGAACGGATGTGCTCTGCAAACATCCTTTGCGCGACAAGGGTTAAAAGTGGGGCTAGAACTAAATCGTGAGATTGGATTTAACCCTATGGCCTTCGGCTTCATCGCGGCCACCGATGGGCACAACGCGAACCCTGGCGACGCGGAGGAGTGGGACTTTGTTGGTAAAGTTGGGGCGGCGAGTTCGCCCGCGCTGCGGCGGCTTCGGACACGACCCGATGCCGCGCCGCATAATCAGATTCTGACGGATCACGGCTCCGGGGGGCTGGCCGCCGTGTGGGCCGAAGAGAACACACGTGATGCCCTGTTCGCAGGAATGCAGCGTCGTGAGGCATATGCGACCTCAGGGCCTCGTATAGTCCTTCGCTTTTTTGCGGGTTGGAGGTTTGATGAAGCTATGTTGGGCGCCCGTGACCCGGTGGCTCTGGCCACCCAGGGAGGAGTTCCCATGGGAGGTGTGCTTCTGCCAGAGGGCGAGGGCGACAGCAGCCCGACTTTTTTTGTCTGGGCCGGGGCTGACTGGATGAGCGCGCCACTTCAGCGGATCCAGCTTATCAAGGGGTGGATTGATGAGAATGGGAAAACTCATGAACGGGTTCGAGATGTGGTCTGTGCAGACGGGCTTGAGGTCAACCCCGACACGCTTCGCTGTCCAGACAACGGCGCTTCTGTTGATATCACAACATGCCAGACATTGGGCGAGAGCGGAGCCGCTCAGCTGATGGCGACTTTTAGGGATGAAGATTTCGACGCGAGCGAAGACGCCTTTTACTACGTCAGAGCCATTCAAAACCCGACTTGCCGCTGGTCGAGCTACGATGCCATTCGTCTGGGCGTCGAGCCTGATCCACGAGTGCCGCCGACTATTCAAGAGCGGGCTTGGTCGTCACCGATCTGGATCGAACCGGCGAGTTGATTTGATCGTTCGCTTCGTTCATTTTCTCGGATTTTCCTGCGCTCACGATTTTGGAGGGCGGTTTCCCCAGAAATCAAAATGGGTTGATGACTCGGCGGGGCGGCGGCGCACTGAACCGAACTGACCCATGGGATATCCGATAGGCATCGTAACCACCACGCCATATTCGGATGGAATTTGAAATCGTTCCATGAGCTCCTCTTCAAAGACTTGATGCATAGTAGTGAGCGCTGCTCCGAGTCCCACCGCGCGGCAAGCCAGCAGAATGTTTTGTACACAGGGGTAGATAGCGCCGTAGTTAGCCGGAGCTAAACCCACACGTTCGGCCTTGGGGACCCGAAAAGGCCAATCTCGTAATCCGCAGACAATGAGCAGAACCGGAAAATCCTGCATATGGTTCATCTGATAACGAACCGCGCGAAATTGACGGGCCGTGGAAGAGTCGTCATCGTTATTGGGCTTGCCTGTACCAAATCGTGACTCGATCGCGGTTTTGTAGCGATCTGCAAACCATTGCTTGGCTTCGGTTTCTTGGAGAACCAAAAAAGACCAGGGCTGAGTATTCATGCCTGAAGGGGCTTGTACACCGGCATCGAGGACCTTCATGAGGAGATCGTGAGGCACGGGATCAGGCTTGAGGCGCCGCATGGCGCGCACTTGACCCACAAGATCGAAAAAACGGGGGTTGTCTTCCATGTGTTTCTCCTCGCTCGACCGACTTTTGGCTCATCTATGACGCGGGCCGAAAGAGCGCCGTTATTGATCTAGCTGGTGGAGCGCTTTAAGTGCGAGCCTGCGATTAAGGGGTCTTATTTTTGACCGGTGGGTCCAAAGCCGGTGTCTGCGAGATGTTTGATGAAGGCACCGACTTGTTTTTCGCTAGGAGGTTCGGGTCCATCCATGCGACGCGCCACTTCCTCCTCGATGACGTGGGGCCAGACCTGGGGAAACAGGGGACCGCCTAGAGGGTCGCCGGGTTCAAGACCGTGATCCCAAAGCAAAGGCATGGTGGCGTGTTGCGGTGAATATTGAACGTCAGGTCCACAGTATCGGAAGGCCAATGCCCGTCGGTCATGAATATTGGAGGCATTAGCAGCCGATCCGTGGCAAACCACTGGACCAAAGACAATGACGTCGCCGGGCTCCATGTCCCAGCCGACGACGTTGTGTGTGTCTCGATGCTCTGCGTAGTTGGGCGAAACGGGGAGCTCCGTGTCCATCAAGTAGGCATCATGACCCGGAGTCACGGCCTTGTAGCGTTGGTCCCAGTCTTGTGATCCCGCGACAAACTCAAGGCCGCTCGATTCGCGGGTGACGGGGTCAAGCGTGATCCAGAAGGAGACGATCTGCGATCCCCGGACAGGCCAGAAGGGAATGTCTTGATGCCACGGAGTATCAACAGGGCAGCCCGCTCTCTTCACGAAGAACTGTTCATAGAAGAAGTTGACGGTTTCGGTTTCAAGAATCTGATGCGCTAATGCGGGAAGAGATGAGAATAGGGCGAGATCGCGAAAGACGTCGTGAAGTTTCCACACGAAGATATCGCCATGAAAACCCTTAGACTCTCGATTGAGAGCATTTTTTCCAAGCACAGACACCTTTTTAAGAGTGTCTTCAAGCGCTTCGCGAAGGTGATGGACAGTCTCCGTATCGAGTAAGCCTCGAGCGCATACGACCCCATCTCGATAGTAGGACTCAATTTCTTCTTTTGTAAAAAATCGAGAAGGAAGGGACGGTTCCGGGTACGAGTTAGGCATCGTATTCTCCCTGACTGGGATAAAGGGTATACCGAGTGACTTTGACTGAGCATGTCGCTGATTAATTTATGATAATTTCGCTTTTTTGTGTCGTTGACCGATGCCCAGGAATTATATTTCTTTTCGAGTCAGCGATCTAGCCTAACCTCGTTCGCTCAACACTCGCTCGACGGTATCTACGATCGCGACAGTCCGTGCATCCAGTTCGATATTGACTTGACTGCCCTCGACCTTCGACCCCAAATTCGTGAGCCTTAGGGTCTCCGGAATGAGATGCAGCCAGAATGCCGCCGTGTCCTCAATTTCCCCCACCGTCAGACTGGACCCGTCTACGGCTACGAAGCCCTTAGTTTGAATGTATTTGATCCACTCAGGAGACACCCCCACGAGCAGGTCACAGACATGCCCTTCCTGAACCAGCTTGAGAATCTCTCCCGTACCGACGACGTGGCCGGCCACATCGTGCCCACCGACTTCATCACCGACGCGTGCGCTTCTCTCTACCGCGACTTGTTGTCCCGTCTTAAGCTCACTTAGAGTGGTGAGGTCGAGTGTTTCCCGGATCGCTTCAAAGGCGACCTGATGTGCTTCGTTGATCGTGACCACGGTTTGGCATACGCCATCAATCGAGACACTCGCACCGGGCACCAAGCCTTCGGCGAGCTCGTTGGAGAGCTGCACTTCGTAACGTAAAAGATCGGGCAGGTGCTCTGCACGGGTCACCTCAAAGGTTCCCTGCGTGATGCCTGTATACATAGTTCGACTTCTTTCTATTTGCTCCGGCTGGGCATATTCATCAGATGCCTAGGGTCTTGACTGTCAACCAGACAATAGGACTTCGTTCCCGTCGAGTCATGGATCTTGGAGGTCTTTTGGTGTTTTCATGTCCACGAGATAGATGCCGTGGCCGTGCCAATGAGCCCGCTCCTCATGGGGAAGGTTTGCGACACGGAGAATTTCTTCGGCTACATCCTCTCGGCTGATGGTTTTTCTTGCAGCTCGTAACGGCAGCTCTTCTTTATTCATTCCCGTTGTATCAAAACAATAGCCATAGGACCGTTGCGCGGGCGCTGTGGTGAGCCAAGCCGGGCGAAAAATTACAAATTGCAGGCCTTCAGCGCCGGCCTTTGCAAGAATCTTTTCACTTTCAAAACAGTTCTGAGCTGCTGGCAATTTCAAACCGAGATTAAGAATCCACCGAGGTCTAAAATTCTCAGGGAGCCGGGCTGTATTTTCTCCCGGAATTCCCTCGCTTCCTGATGAACCGTGA
The DNA here is from genome assembly GCA_002691205.1 of Deltaproteobacteria bacterium. GTDB lineage: Bacteria > Myxococcota_A > UBA9160 > UBA9160 > UBA4427 > MED660. The sequence continues at coordinate 13,614 of NZHD01000057.1, read as the reverse complement.
TAGAAAAATTCTACCCATCGGCTACGCCTCATCCCTTCAACGAGAGCAAGGATTGTTTTTGTATAGAGCCGCTCATTGCGATCGATCATCTGTCGAAAGGTGGTGGCCCCCACGAAACAACAAATGTGGTTTATTGAGGGGTCATTCTTAAGAAGTGAGCTGTACGTCTTGGCTTCTAAAATACTTTTACTACTGGTGCGGAGTACGCCAGGCTTCTGAGAGGCCTTCACTCCCCCTTTGGCGAGTGAGGTTTCTTCTAAAAGACGGTTTATGCGTTCAAGGGCCGCTTCATCATGGGTGGCACGGCATAGGGCAGTGACATCATGTCCCTGTCTCAGCGCTTTTTTGATGAAGAAGCGCGCCCCTCGCGAGGCTGCAGCGATCACTAAAAAGTGTTTGTGTTGTTTTTCTTGAGCCATTTCAAGATCCTTATAGAGTGCGTATCGGCTTTAACAGTCCGGTGAAGATGGCGGTGACTGCGTTAGTCTCCACTCCGGGAATCGAGAGTTTCTGTGTTTGGGCGAGGCCTTTTTAAATCGGGCGCGAGTATTTGAGGCCCGTCGCTAGATGATTCGCTTAATGGGCATTGACGAATTCGCTGAATCAACTTCGATTCCTTTTTGCGATGCTGACGAGAAGGCTGTTTCGTAGTCAAGGTTCTATACGTGCAGAGGGAAAAGCGCTCAGGCGCCCAGGAGTTTTACAAAATTAGTCTTTCGAGGGAAAGGGAGACAAGATTAGGGGAGCGTCTCAGAGCAAGGTTCTCGGATGAGCGTTAACATAATGTCTTATAAAAAACCGCCGCGAGTACAAAATGGCTTGGACGTTCGGTGGCGAGGATGAGGTTCGCGTTTTTCCAAGAAGTTCGGTTCAGATATTTGAATAGGCCTTTGTCTTAGGAATCTAGAGGAGAGTGTGTGGAAAAGCTGCGGGAAATCGGTGCAGCTTCAATCCTAGTTTTTGCCCTGTGGCCGTTTTTTCTTCCCGTACCAGCCGCGTTGGGCTCGGAAGGGGACTGCACGGTCGACTCAGATTGTGCACAAGCGCAGTTCTGCCTTAGGGACTCCCTTTCGTGTTCGGGTGTGGGCACCTGTGAAGATATTCCGGAGATTTGTATTGAAATTTACGAGCCCGTATGCGCCTGTGATGGTGTGACCTATTCCAATTTCTGCGTGGCCCATTCGGCAGGTTTAAATGTCGATCATCAAGGCGAGTGTGAAGTCACGACTCAGGCCGTACCTTTCCTCTCATTCCCCTATGCGTGGATTCTTCTAGTTTTGTTGATTTCGGCTGTTGCATTGGTGCGATTGAACCGGTCCAGTGAAGGCACCCCTTGAATAAGTCAGTTCATATTTGATTGCTCTCGCTCAGGGCCTTTTTAGTTCATGGCTTCAAGGGGCGCGATGTCGACGAAGAACACCTTGAGGAATGGTCGACCTAGTCGAAGCGGCGCTTAATTTTTCTTCGGTCACAATATTCGGGTATAGACGCTATGTTCATGGCGTAGAGCTTGGCGCTGGATAGAGCCTCGCGGGTAAAAAGACAGGAGCCGGGTAGGCCGAGACCGCTGAATGATTTAGCGGGCGTGCCGTCCACTTGTGACTGACCGGCGGATTCGCATTCAGTGCTCGTAATGGAAGGAAATTTCTTTGGGTCATGAACTCGTTATTCGAAATGGCACGATTGTCGACGGCACAGGAGCTGACCGTTTTACGGGCGATCTGGCGATGGACGACGGTTTAATCACGCAGGTGGGTGGAGTCGTGGGCCAAGGAACAAGAGAGATCGATGCTGACGGGGCCATTGTGGCCCCGGGTTGGGTTGATATTCACACTCACTACGATGGTCAGGTCAGCTGGGATGCCGAAATGGCGCCGTCTTCGCACCACGGCGCGACCACGGTGGTGATGGGGAACTGCGGCGTTGGATTCGCACCGGTCAGACCCAGCGAGCGTGATTTCCTGATTGAGTTAATGGAGGCCGTTGAAGATATTCCGGGCACGGCGTTGCATGAGGGCATCGATTGGCAATGGGAGAGTTTTGGTGAATACCTCGATGCGCTTCAGAGCATGCCCCGTACCCTCGACGTGGGTGCTCAGGTCCCGCATGCGGCCTTGAGGGCGTACGTATCCGGTCAGGCGGCTCACGAAGACGACCTGAATGCGGATCAGCTTCAGCAGATGAGTGATCTCGTGGGCCAAGCCATTCGCGAAGGGGCTCTCGGCTTCTCGACGAGCCGGACCATCTTACACTCATCTCGTCACGGCTTGATTCCAGGAACGACAGCCTTGCCCGACGAACTTCTCGCAGTGGGCCAGGGCATGTCCAAGGCAGGTGAAGCTGTGTTTCAAATCATCTCAGATGGGATCATGCACCAAGACGAAGAAAAGGCTTGGGTTCGCGAAATCGCGGACATGCCTGGGCTGACGGTGACGTACAGCATGGCGCAGGATCCCGGTCGCCCTGACGCATTCCGTAGTGCGCTGGATGAAGCGGCTGGATATCAAGCCGAGGGGAAAAAGGTGGTTCCCCAAGTGCCGGCTCGGCCCACGGGAATGCTTTTTGGGTTACAAAGCTCCCTCCATCCATTCGCGTTGCACCCGAGTCTTCGCCCGTTTCGTCGAGCATCGCTGGAAGAAAAAATGGCGGCATTGCGCGATCCGAATTTCCGTGAACGACTGTTGGCTGAGGCGCCGCAGAGTAACCATGGGGTTGCGCATATGTTGGTGACCAACTGGGAACAGATTTTTCGCCTCGGTGAAGACTGCGATTATGAGCCTCCCCGAGATTGCTCCATCGGAGCATTCGCGAGAAGAGAGGGCCGTTCGCCGGAGGCTGTGGCTCTGGATTGGTTGATGGAGAGGGACGGAAAAGCATTTTTGTTCTCGCCACTGGGGAGCTATGTCGAGTTCAATCACGACGCGATTAAAACAATGATTGAACATCCGGCCTCCGCTGTGGGCCTTTCTGATGGGGGCGCACACTGCGGTCTGATCTGCGACGCATCCTTTCCGACCTACTTATTGACCCACTGGGTCAACGGTCGAACCCGAGGGTCTCGGTTGCCTCTCGAACTGGTGGTTCACAAGCAGACCCAGGCGACAGCGAATGTATACGGGCTCGGTGACCGTGGCGCCCTGCAAGTGGGAAAGTTTGCCGATCTGAATATCATTGACTTGGAGAGTCTCCAACTGCACGTGCCCGAGATGATCTTCGATCTTCCGGCTGGCGGCCCACGCCTGATCCAACCCGTAGACGGCTACCTTTATACGATTAAGTCTGGTCAAGTGACCTTTGAACGAGGTGAACCGACGGGTGAACGCCCCGGCGGAGTTGTACGCGGACGGCGTTAACCCATGGGATTGAGCCCGTGAGAATATCCGGTGCGACGGTCTTTCTGACTTTCTTTTTAAAGGGCTATTTGAGAGCTGGGACGGGTGCGCCTCAGCCCTCAGGGAGCACAATCTCGATGTTGAGCTGGCCCGCGAGTCCAGCGGTCCGGTGGACAGTACTCTTGTTGTAATCGGGGTCCATCAGCATCGTGAACATCGCCTTGCGGGTCGGATACATTGCGATCGCGACTACATCCCAGAGCTCTTCAACTACACCCAGTCGGAGGCCGGTGACGCGGCCGCCGATCACAGGTTTTCCGCCCACCTTCGCAAGATGAGCGACGACCTCCGAACCATAAATCCCATAGGCTTCCTGGCCGGTGAGTTCCGTCTCTCGTCCGTCTTCGTACTCGGCCTTTTCTTTAAACTTGAGGAGATTGACCATATAGATTGGGCGGTCGTGGCCGTCCTCGGTGAGTTCCTTGATCTGCTTCGGGGTGGGGATCACGGCATTTTCAACGTTCATGTTATTAATTCTCCTTCGTGCTCTAGGAATTCTATTTTACCTATCTGGAGGCTTTATTGTATTCGGATTCTAAGCTTTCGCCCACCTGTGAGGCATCGAGGATGATCGGGCGAGAAGGTCGCTTAAGTCAGATCTTGGCATGAGGTTCGGGCCTCGTTGATGGGTTAAGCCTTCGAAGGCTTCCTATTGTGGCAGCAAGGTTGGTTGCGACGACGGAACGCCGTAAGGAAGATGATCGAGAGGGGAGAAAGATGAAGTTAGCGGAATTTACCACGGCCAGCGGCGAAACAGTGCCCGGAGCGATCCTGCAAGACGGACTCCGCGTGGCCGAACTTCCCCGGACCCATTGCGTGACCACCGTATCGCCATCACGAATATGCCTGGACTGCTCCGCCGGCCTCGCTTCTTTGCGGCCGTAGATCACGTGGCCTTCACGTACCAGAACCTGGGTGACCTCACGCATACCTACAAAAGGTCGAAGGATATGGGTCTCTTACCGGAATAGTCAATCAATTACGGTGGCACGACTTCATGGTACTACGCTGATCCGAATCAAAACCACGTAGAACTGCAGGTCGACAACTTTGCGACCCCTGAAGAATTAAACGACTTTTTGTATGGGCCCGACTTCGCGATCAACTGGGTCGGGGTCTACTTTGACCCTGAGGAGCTGTGTGCACGACATGACGCGGGTGTCTCGCCCCAAGAACTCGTTCGATGGCCCGAGGTGGCTCCTCGTGGCGCCGAAAATCTTTCCGTGTCCTACCTTGGACGACTGCACGCTATGCTCGCTCGGCTTGGGGCGCGGCGAACCTGAGCCTAGCCTCCTCGACCGAACCCTTTGGTCTAGACTGCTTCCTGAACTTTTCGGCCTTTCTCTCGTCGAGTCCGATGGAGGGGATGAAATCATGTAGATCGTGTCGATACTCTACTCATCATGTCGGGGCTTGAATGAGCGCCTTGCGCAGAACATGACTCAGGGTCCCTCGATTTTTATTGATTTATTTCCCCCCTGCCGATTTAGTCTCCGGCTCGACTTCGAAGGCAAGCAGTACGTTACCGGGCGTCGTGCCTAGGATTGAATAACCGGAACCAAAGTAGACCATCCCGCCCACGACAGTAGGGCCAGGGCCACCGATCGAGCCACCATGGGCCTCTATGCCATTGATCGTCTCAAAAGGGCGATGGGTGGAGTAAGTCCACAGTACGGCACCATCGCGAGTTGAGTATGCCCGCATCTTTCCATCAGTAGAGCCAGTAAAAACGACACCTGGAATCGCTGTGACGGCAGCTTGATTGGCCGAGGAACACATTGACCAGTCCGGTTGTGCGCAATCATTTGGTTTGGGAATCACTGTCGTCCAGACCTGGCGACCAGTCTCGGGGTCCAGTGCCACTATTCCTCCATCGCCCGAAATACCCTCTATGCTTTCAGCGGTTTGCTCGGTTGCGTAAGCCAGAGGCACGTAGAGAAATTCGCCGTCGTCGGCAGGGCCTAGGTTTCCGCTGAAAGCTGTGGAGCGATCCGAGGGAGTACCTTGCCAAATGACCGCCCCCTTATTGTCCGGGTCAAGCACCGTGATGCGCCGGCTCTCCTGGGATGCGATCAGTATTTGTTTACCGCTCGACAGGGTGTACAGGATGGGCGGTGCGCCTATGTCATCGTTGGGGCCCACCTCAGTCCCTGGACAGTTCTTTTCTACTTCCTCCAAGGTACTGCCGCAAGTGTAGATGTCGGCGTCGTTCGCAAGAAGTTGCTGCGACCAGAGTCGCTTTCCAGAGCTCAAGTCGAAAGCGATGACAGCGTCACTGGCGCCGCCATCGGGCACCGGCGTGTAGGCATTGGCTGTGCCGACATAGACTGCGTTGCGTTTTAGATCGATGGTCGGCGAACTCCATACTCCGGCACCTGAAGGACCGTATTGCTGCACTCCGCTGGAATTCTTCCACGTGGGTTTGGCCTCCAGTGCCAAGGTGGGTGTTTTCCAGATCTGCCGGCCAGTCTTTGCATCGAGCACCGCCACGCCGCCGCGAGATGTACAGCATTCGTAGCTGGCGGACGTGCTCATCACCTCTTCCCAACTTCCGATGGGCACGATAAGACGCTCACCTTCTGGATCAAGGACGACAGAACCACTGACCGCCGCGGCATGATGGTCCTCCACACGCATCGTCCACAACTGCTCCCCGGTCTGTGCATCGAGCGCGTAGACGTTGGCACCAAAGTCTCCGAAGTAGACAACGTAGCGGCCTTCAGATTCCGCCATGGGCCCGATCGCAATCGAACTGATCACTGGGCGCTTTGCTTCGAATGACCAGTGCACGCAACCGGTCTTGGCGTCAAGCGCATAAACCATACTGTTGTCGCTGCCTACCCACAGCCATCCGCCACCCACCGTAGGTTGACTTCGTAAACTCGCAGCGCCTGGTAACCCAAAGGCCCACCTTAATTTCAGATTCGGCACATCGGCTGGGCTCAGGCCGGCCTCGTCAATGGATTGAAATCGGGCACTGGTGGTTGGGTCCGGACTCCATCCGCTCCAGTGTGCGCCGATGAGGGGGTTGCTCAGCTTTGCGCCTGCGGGACAGGCATTACTCATGGCTGCGGCAGATCGATCGACGTCCGTTATAGGCCGGCCACTCAACCACTCTGCAATCCTGCGCTTCTGATCATCATCCAGACCCTTGGCATTCACCGACATCTTGCCAGTCGTCATGGACTCATAGATTTTCGCAGCAGGCATGGCCTTTAACTGCGCTCGAGTGGGGATTCTCGCGCCCGGCGTGGCCGATCCATGGCAGGCGGCACAATACTCTTGAAATTCCATAGGTCCGCGATAATCAGATGTTTGCGCGGAGGCGACGGATACGAACAACATTGCAGCCAGCGCTATGATCCATTGAATCAATGTTGAAGTTGCTGGTCGTGATAGACTCATCGTAGTCTCCTTGGCCTTCTTCGAAACATTTTCATGATCCGCTGGGCTGCTATGGCCATCAAATGCATGTATCCCACGCCACTGCCGGTGATTACTGGCTCTCATGGTCGCCGGAGTAAATTACCCAGATTTTGGTGTAGCCCTCTGTTTCCCAGGTTCCGGTCCATTCCTTAGGAACGGTGATGCCTTCACCCGCCTCAATGGTCTGTACTGTGCCGTCGCTGGACGTGAGGGTGACGCTGCCTTCGAGAAAGTACATAAATTCGTCCACGCCGTAGGGCTCGCTAATTTCTAGGCGAGTCTGACCGGATTTATACGTCCCCGAAGAAAACTTTTGGTCGCTGGATAACATTGACGTCACAGACTGCGTCACGTGGCCGTCATCGTGAGTGGTCTCTTTCATGTCGCTGCGTTCAAAAATTTTTCCAGCGAGATCGGCCTTGCTTAATTCAACAGGCTTCCCCACGACCTGACTATCGGCGAATGCCGGCTGAGAGAGGGCGAGCAAAGCAGTGGTTGCGATCAGATGTTTCATCTTCTTCCCTTTTGACTATGGTTAGAATTTCAAGTCTATCCTTCGCGAATCGTACGGGAGTTTTCCGACTGGTTGCTGATTCATGATGCCGTCACAAGCCAACCCTGTGCGGAAGAGCCCCTTTTACTTCGCATTATTCTTCATTGGCTTTCCAGGCACGGGTCTCGACGATGATCATTTCTCGAAATTTGGAGGGCATGTCCCAGGTCCCCTGCCAGCCCTTGGGTACCACGAAGGTCTCGCCGACCTTGTAGGTTTGTTTCTCACCATCGCGAGAGGTCAGAGTCACTTCGCCCTCAAGCACCCACACAAATTCGTCATAGGGGTAGGGGTAGTTGATATTGATCAGCGCGGGCTCCGCCGCATAAACTGTGACTACGAATTCGCCCTTATGCAGTACCTTTAGTGCGTGCTCATTCGTTCCCTTGAGGACCATCTCCGCAGGCCACGGCGGTATGCTGTCGAGCTTTAACTCTCGCATCTGCTCATTCTTCAGGCCCAGGACCGCCGATGCGGCTTGGGCTTGGATCCCTGCTAGAGAAGTCGCCAGAAATAGAATCAGACTTAGAGTTTTCATGGCTCTGTTTGCTCTCTTTTCCAGTAGCCCTCAGGGCTCATTGATTTGCCCGAGCAGAATCACCCGGTCAGCTCACATGTCACGTGACATACTGACACATGTCCCCCTCCGAGTCTCCTCATCTAGATTGGCCGTCTTGGCCGAGTATGGGGGCACGTCGCCCCCTTGAGGAAGCGAGATTTCTACCGGAACTGCTCAACCAGTCCGCCCACCAGTCCAAGGGTTGGGAACCAGAGTTCCTTCTCGCCGTCACCGTCGGCGCGTGGCCAAGTGGAGAGAATCACGACTACGATTCCAGCCTCGGGGGCAACTCTTAAGATCTGTCCGTGAATTCCTAGGCCTGTTAGATCGCGCTCCGTGTTGCCGTCGCCCCACCAGAACGAGCGGTAATAGGGCGTGTAGTCAAGGGCAACTCCCTCGGTTGCGATTTGGTTTCCGGCTTCGGGTTCCGCGTGTAGGTCGGCGATGAACTCTGCCGGGATCACTTGGTTTCCAAAGGCACTCCCATCATTGAGCACCAGAAGGCCTACGCGGCCGAGATCGCGCAAAGTGGAACTCATTCCATGGTCGGCGAGGGCGGACCCTCCGATATCGACGGTGATATCGGCATCGAACTCTGCGCCCATTGGCTGCCAGACGTAGGTCGAAATCAACTCGGCGAGAGGTTTTCCGGTGGCACTTTCTAGCACCCACCCAATGACATTTGTGGAACCCGAGCGGTAGCTAAATTTTCCGGCCTTGCTTTCGTCTCGTCCAATGGTGGACAGGAAATCATGTAGGCCCTGAGGCCCATTTTCTGGGCAGTAGTCGGCTTCGGTCCATCCAATCGCGCAGTCTTGGAGCCGAAATGTTGTCGTGAAGTCAGGGTAGAGTTCCGTGTAGTCTGAACCGTCTCTCATATCCAGGACCACCTGAAGTGAATCCTGTCCCCATCCGCTTTTGGCGAGTTCGGGAACGTAGTAGGAGACCGGTTTAGCGAGGTCGATTAGTTTTTCCTCGGCGAGCTTGGCAGCGACCAGGCTCACTATTGATTTCGAGACGGAGTTCATGAGATGCGGCTTCGACTCATCTAGGTAGCCAAAGTATTTTTCAAAAACGATTTGACCACCTTTCAGGACAAGCAATCCGTCGATGTACTGGCTTTTTGCGATCTCATCGATGGATCGTTCTTGGCCATCAAAAGAGATCGTCAAGTCATCGACATAGTCAGGTCCGCGATGAAGCGTGAGTACCTGTTTGTTATTTTTTTCGATCTTGGCCGTGGGGAGGACCTCTCGCATGTGACTGAAGGCCCAGCGGTTCTGGGGGCCGAATTGAAAGTTGGTGAGCGTCAGCGTCTCAGGTCTGTCGGTGACTTGAGAGGCAATGCCTGTTTCAGAGAACACGAATAAACTGAGGCTGATGGTAAATATGAGTTTCGTCACTGTGGGTTCTCCATGAACATTCTCTTCGTCTGTCTGATTGAAGGCGCTTTTGAATGAGAGCGAGTTCTGCAGTAGAACGGATTTTTATGGCCGACTCGATTGGGTCCGTGGGATCCGCTCGCAGCCTTGTTGATTGGTTTTCAGATTTTTCGTCTCTATATATATTTAACTCAATTATATTATTGGGCTATGGCGATCGAGTTAAATCAAAGATGAGTAGAGAAGGAGGAAATAGTGCACGACATGACGAGACTCTCTCGGTGGTGAAGTGCTCGCCGCCGCCCTGCTTGGAGAGTTCTCGTTAATCGCAGCGGGGGATGCTTGACTTCAGCCGGATTCGATTCGTGTGGGCCGCTTTAATTCGTAAAGAGCAGGGTGAGTCCCGTTTTGTAAAAAGGCGGAAAGCTCTCGGCTGTGGAGCGGGGGGTCTTGTTTCCGCATCCATGAGCTTGATATTTCAAATGGCTCCGTGATTTTTTAAAATTCGGTCGCCGTATCTTTTTGAAAGCGGATTGGCCGACAAACCATGAAGAAGAACGCTCAGGAGAATGGTCCATGTGACGGTGGTGACTAAGATAGTAGAGCCAGGAAGCATTTCATCTTGGACCAGGACGACGAAGACAATGCTCGCCAATCCCCTCGGTCCAAACCATCCTATAAACAGCTTGGTGTCCCAGCGCAGATTGAGTCCGATGGATGAGATAAAGACAGGAATCATTCGGATGACGGTGAGACTGCACAGCGCGTAACCAATTACACGCCCGTCTAGGTGCGGCCATGTTAAACCTACGGCGGCCACGCCAAAGACGAACCAGGTGACGAGGGCCATGGAGTCTCCGATTCCTTCTGCGGCGTCGAGGAACTCCTGCTTTTTGTGTTTTCTGGATCCACCGAAAATGAGGCCCGCTACAAAGCACGCAATGAAGCCACTTCCATCAAGCCATTGGGAGGTGGCAAAACACAGTAAGGCGAGGGCGATCACGGGAATCTGCATCCACGAGCCCGTCACCCATTTTCGCTCGGAGCAGTGGCGGACCAGTCGGCTCCCCAGAAAGCCTCCAAGAACGCCGATGAGTCCACCGATGCCGATGGCTTGAGCGGAAAGCGTGGCCATCAACTCAGCGGCATGAGTTGATTCTGTATCGCCTACAGCCAAGGCCAAGAAGAAGAGCAGGACCGGCACACAGATCCCGTCATTGAGGCCGCTCTCCACATTGAGGCTCTCTCGGATAGAACCGGGAACGGCTTGATTGGTGACCACGGCTTTGCCCAAGGCCGCATCCGTGGGCGCCAGCATGGTGGCGAGTAGAGCGACTTCAAAGAAGCCGAGATCGCTGAAAAAGAGGGAACCCATTCCGAACCCGAAAGCAATTGTAAGAGGGAGCCCGATCAACAAGAGTCGAATGGGGACCGCCTCGATACGCCGCAACGTGATGAGGTTCGTATTGGCCGAATCCGTAAAAAGAACCAGAGCCAGAGTGAGTTCGGCGAGGGTCTTTAGACTCTCCCCCCCGATCTGGATGTCAATCCAACCCATGACCTCATTACTACAGAGGAAGCCGGCCAGGACGTATACGAGAGCGCCATTGAAACGAGACTGCTCCAGACGGGAGGCCACCAGTGAGTAGCTGAAGGCGAACGCAGCGATGATCGCGAGATTTGAATATTCCAAATTCTACATTCCGTTCTGATTCGTGCTCGCTTCGGGCGGCGAGCTTGATTCTCCGTTTCCGGGTCTGAGAAAGCCAAGCAGCCTGTCTGCTGAATTGTTTTTTGAAGCTGGGTAAGTCTAGGCGCTTTTTTCGCAGTCGGTGGCAGCTTGTCCAAGAGGATTCGCTGTAAGAGCCAGCGGGGATGGGTGCTGTGTCCAATGCTTAGAGGCTCTGCTTCAGCCTTGAATTTGGATCTCACCACGCGGAGTTTCGATCACTGCGGTGAGGCCGGAATGATCCGAGGTGTGGATCTGCAATATATCTCTAAGCTCGATTCCTGTATCCGAAAGAATCGTCGCGACCAAATCGGAATCGGGGTGGGACAGCGTGAGCTCACGCAGGAGGCAGCCCTTTGTGGATGACTCTGAGGGGTGAGGAGAGCTTCCCCAGTCAATCAGAAAAGGGACCACTCCATCCATAAGGCGAGTCATCGGATTAGTTAGGGACCAGTTCAGACGAACTCCGCTTTCGGTCAAACGGGAGCCTTTAAGAACATCACCGAACCGGTGTCCGGCCTTCGTAGCTCGAGCATATTTCGAAGGAAGGTCATCGAGGGCCGCCGCCCAGGTGGTGAGCGAACCGACTTCGGGTCCCGTGAAGATCTGGGGCCTATGGAAGCCCTTAATGGCGTCGGGGTCAGGAGCGATGATTTCGAAATACGTAGAGGCTCCAAGCGAGAGAATGGCATTATGAGTTCCCCATGCAGGGTGCTGCCCTCCGCGAGTCGGCATGACACCGAGAAGGTCTGCGACATGCTCGATTCCAGATTTCAGATCTGAACATGCGAATATGAGGTGATCCACGGGATTGATGAGTTGCATGTCTTCAGGATAGGACATTCAAGTGGGGTTTCGAAACAAGGTCCGTTTATGGGCGTTCTTTGAAATCTCCAAGGGGCCGCGTCGAGGCTCGAGGGCTAGACGATGCTGGCGAGGCGGAGCCTAGAAACCAACACCAACGCACCCACGAACGTGAGCGCCTCCGCAACTGGAATGGCGAGGTACACACCTTGGTCGCCGAACCAGATGGGCAAGAGCAGTAGCCCGAGGCCCGGCAGCACCAGACTTCGGGAGAGCGCGATGGCGGCCGAAGGGAGTGGCTTGTGCAGGGCTGTGAAGTACGATGCCAATGCGATGTTCATGCCATTGAAGAGAAAGGCTGGCCAGAAGACCGCCAAGAAAGCCTTCGCAATCGCAATTGTCTCGCCTTCGCTCTCTTTCAAGAACAGCGAAATCATGGTGTCAGGCATGAAGAGAAAAATAGAGCTGACGATCAAGCCTACGCCGAAGGAAGAGGCGACGGCGGTCAGTCCGAAGCGCGCGATTCGTTCGGGCTTCCGAGCTCCCAGGTTTTTGCTCACCGTCGGTTGGAGAGCTTCACTGATTCCGTAACACACCTCGAGTCCGATGTAGAGGAGATATCCAATGATCGTGAAGGCGGCGACACCTGCGACGCCTAGGCGTGTGATCATCACCCAGTTTAAGAGCAGGGTGATTAGCCCGATCGAAATTTCGTTGGCGAACTCCGAGAAGCCATTGTACCCCGCACTAAGAATAGCCCTCCAGCCGTCACGGTGACACTCGAGAAATGAAACTAGCTTCAGATTGCAGCGTGTGCTGAACCAGTGACTCACAAGAATGAAGAAGGCGGCGATGTCCGCGAGTGCAGTCGCCCAGGCTGCCCCCTCTATTCCCCAATCAAGGCGCACGATGAACAGCCAGTCGAGGACGATATTGATCACGGAGAGCGCGACTAAGCCGACTGATGCCAGCACGGGTCTTCCGTCGATCCGCACGAAGTAGTCGAGGGTGAGTCCGAGGATCAGGAGGGGCGCTGCCGCAACAATGATCCGCATATAGTCCATGACCATGGGACGTAGTTCTTCATTCGCACCTAGCAGGGCGGCGGCCTCTTCTTGGAAGAGAAGGCAGGGGAGGGTGATTAGGGCGGCCATCAGTACCGACGCATAGAGGGTCTTGCTGAAGATCAGCGAGGCCTTGTCTTGATCGCCGGCGCCCATAAATTTACCGCACATCACGGAACCGCCGACCGCTAACATGAAGACTACGGACGCAAACACTGCAAATAACGGCATGCTGATGTTGATCGCTGCCAGAGCTTTTGCGCCGACGAAGTTACCGATGAAGATTCCGTCGATGATGCCTGCAGAGGTAACGGCCACCATCCCGATTACCGACGGGATCGCATAGCGGAGAAAAACCGGGACGACATCGCCGGAGACGGGATCGTACTTATTCGACATGGCTTATCAGTGTGATTCCTGTTTGGTCCTGAAGTTGAAAGTTCGTGAGAGTAGGACATTTAAGTAGAATTTTTTAGAAGATTCGGCGATGGGTGAGTTGAACCCGGTCGTACCCTAAAAACTCCAGTCGTCGGTTCTGCACGATTTCGCGAGTCTCAGCCTCGTGGCGGTGAGCCTTCAGGGGGCTCACTTTTTCGACAAGGTTTTGGAGGTTCTGCCATTGGGTTTGTACGGTTTGGGTGCCTCGTATCTATGCTGCGTTGGAGAGTCGCGTGGACACAGCAAATTCTTTCGCACCTAAGTTTT
>NZHD01000056.1 GCA_002691205.1 Deltaproteobacteria bacterium | reverse complement strand
GTGCCAGATACTCAGGAGTTCAAGGGCGACCGCTGGAATTTGGTTCATCGCTCGCCTGAAGGCCGCCTCGCCCTCAGAGATTTCCCCAGCCAACTCTGTGGTTTGATTTCGGTCAAGGAGAGGGACGTGCCGTATTCTCGCTAAGTACATCTCAAGGGCAGGATCATTCGAGTCTGAGTGACCTGATCTTCCTGTCCCCGAGAACTCTCCAACCGATGCTTTTTCTTTTGCTTTGGTAGCCGCCATTTGATCGCTCTCCTGTCTATAAAATGTATAAGAGAAATATATACAACATGTAGACATTGACAATGGCTAGAAGGCAGTAATCCCTCGAAATTCGTAAAAATGTCTATTAGAGGTAGAAGTTTATTCTTAAATAATTAGACATTTCTTTGACAGCGCGTGGTCTGGGTCTAGACTCCTCTCCACTTAAACGCGTGAAATCAAATACTTGGGGGAAATCCATGGCGGAAGATCAGGCAAATGAAGCCAGCGAAGCCGGAGAGACGGACGATTTACGGCGCGTGGGGGCTGTCGCTCGATTGACCGGGCTTTCGACTCATTCGATTCGAGCTTGGGAGCGTCGATATGGGGCGGTAAAGCCGAGAAGGGCAGAGTCTGGCCTGAGACTTTATTCCCAGCATGACATCTTAAGGCTGCAATTGATGAAGGCTCTCACCGACCAGGGAGAGCAGATTAGCTTGTTGGCCAACCTCGATGAACAACAGTTGAGGCAACGTCTCTCGGAGCGGTTTGACGTCACTCCGTTCCCCGTCGAGGGGGCGGAGTTGAAGCTTACTCGCTTAGCCTTGGTGGACCGTCAGTTGTCGGCACAGATCGAAGCCAATCCAGCTGACCTGCTTCCTCTTGAGGTGGTGGCTGAGCGAGGCTCTGTTGCGAGCTTGATTGAGGCGCATCCGGGGGCCGATTTCGATATTTTGGTGATTGAGATGGAGGCACTGGGCGAGGACTTTCGGGGAACCTTGACGGCCTGTCGAGAGAGGTGGCAAGAGGTTGAGATTTGGGTTTCATACTCTTTCGCTCCCCTTAACCAGTTGAGGGCGGTCATTGATTTCGGTGCTCATCTCGTCCGTCTCCCCCTTCGGCTTGCTGTATTCCGAGATCAGATTGGGGCTTTTCCCGCCTCTCGGAAGTCGGCGCAGCTCAAATCAGCGGCGGCTTCTCTGGACGACCGGGGGCCGCACGATCTGTCTCAAGCGGCTCCGACTCGACTATTTACCAACGAACAACTGGCGCGTCTACGAGAGATGCCCAGTGGTGTCGGCTGCGAGTGCAATACTCAACTCTCGTCTTTGGTCGCAGGGCTCATTGCTTTCGAAGAGTACAGTTCTGAATGCGAGAGCAAAAATTCCGCAGATGCTGCGCTGCATCAGTTTCTCGCTAAAGGCACGGGCATGGCGCGTGCATTGATGGAAGAGTTATTGCAAAGACTCTGCGAAGAAGAGAATATCCAGATCTAGGTCCACATGGGCGCATCTTGAAAGCTTGAAAGGGGCATGAGTGCCGGGACTTGTTTGGTTTCGTGCCGATCTTCGGATCTCGGACAACGCTGCACTCGTCGATGCAGCGAGAACCCACACAGATGCTGTCGTGGCGCTCTTCATAATATGTGCGGATCAGTGGAGAGAGCACGATTGGGCCCCTGTTCGCGTTAGCCTGCTTTTGCGTCAGCTTGAGGTTTTGAGCGGTGAACTCGCGGAACTCGGCATTCCCCTTAAAATTCTGCGCTGTGACCGATTTGATGAGGTTCCGAACCGACTTCTCGGCTTTGCCCGGCGAAACGGGTGCGAATCACTCTACTTCAACGTTGAGCATGAATGGAACGAGCGTAGGAGAGATATCTCTGTCCGAAGCTGCTTCGAGGCAGACGGAAGAAAAGTTTCCAGTTATGGAGATCAACTTCTGCTGCCTCCGGAGGCCGTGACCACGCGTTCCGGTACACCTTTCAAAGTGTTTACACCCTTTGCTCGGCGTTTTTCCGAAGTGATGGGCGAGACAGGTGTCCCTCGTCCAAAACCAGCTCCCTCGGTGCGGTTCAGAATGAAGTTAGATCCTGATCCTGTCCCTGAACGAATTAAAGGGTTCTCGGACGGAGGTCGATCCCAGGCGTGGTCGGTGGGGCCTAAGTCGGCACGACGGCGCCTCGATAAATTTCTGGGAAGTCGAGTTGTCGATTACGCAACGGATCGCGACCGGCCAGACACAGACGGGACCAGTGGTCTTTCTCCGTACCTGACTCTAGGAATTCTTTCGCCT
This sequence comes from Deltaproteobacteria bacterium, assembly GCA_002691205.1. GTDB lineage: Bacteria > Myxococcota_A > UBA9160 > UBA9160 > UBA4427 > MED660. The sequence goes on along the minus strand of NZHD01000056.1, from coordinate 15,422 downwards.
CTCCAATGTTTGGCTCGGGCCGTGAAGGCGAACCAGGGAGTGATTCGAGGAGGGCAGGAGGGTCTTTCAGTCTGGATCAATGAACTTATTTGGCGAGAGTTTTACAGGCACGTACTCATTGCCTTCCCGGATGTTTCACGTCATCGCCCTCTTCAAGCCTGGACGGAGGGGGTTTTGTGGAGAGAAGATCCCGAGGGCCTTCAGAAATGGAAAGATGGAAAAACGGGTGTCCCCATCGTTGATGCAGCCATGCGTCAACTCAGTTCCACGGGGTGGATGCACAATCGGCTTCGAATGATTTCGGCGAGTTTTTTGTGCAAGCATTTATTGATCGATTGGCGTCTTGGAGAGGCCCATTTTATGCGTCATCTAGTGGATGGTGACTTGGCGAGTAATAACGGGGGGTGGCAGTGGAGTGCCTCCACGGGCACGGATGCTTCTCCATACTTTCGAGTGTTTCAGCCGGTCAGCCAAAGTCAACGATTTGACTCGAGTGGGGATTTTATCCGCTCTCAGATGCCCGAATTATCCAACTTTGATGCGAAGAGCATTCACTTACCTCATCAATATTCTTCTCTTGAAGCTCAAGCGGCAGGCTACCCGTTGCCCATGGTTGATTTGAAAGAAGGTCGACGAAGAGCGATAGAAGCCTTTCGTATCGCACGAGAGAGATAGAAGCAGAACAGGCGCCGATGTAACACATCGACGCCTGCCCGCTGAGACCATTCGAATTAGTTCCCGAGTAGCTGCAGGGCAGCAGGGGGTACTAAGACTCCGTCTATGACGTGAATCACACCATTGGAGGCGTCAATATCTGTCGCCACGATATTAACTCCATTCAGTTGGACGGTTTCTGGGTTGACATTGATGGGCTCAGATTCCATCGGGAAGATTTCGCTTTCCGAGAGAACCTCTCCGGCGAACAGTTCCTCGTTGACGAGGTGATATAGAAGCACCGTGGTCAGCAGTTCCTTGTCCGCGAAAAGTTCGTCTTTCGTCAATCCAGTGGCGCTCAGAAGAGCCACGAAGGCATCATTGGTGGGCGCGAAGACCGTGAGGTCAGTGCCAGTCACCGAGAGAATGCCCACTAAACCAGTCTCCACCACCGCCTCAACCAAGATTGAGAAGTCGGGGTTGCTGGCTGCGATCTCGGCAATGGTCTGCTCCGGATCAGTAATGGAGGGTGGGAGGAGTACTCGGTCAATGACGTGGATCACTCCGTTCGAGCCAGGGATATCTAGGCCGATCAGCTGTGAGTCATTAACCCGAGGGCCGTCCGGGTCAACGGTGATGAACTCTCCCTCAAGCGTAAGAAGTTCGTGCTGACTGACGACAGCGGGTGAAAAGAGGGCGTTTCCTAACACATGGTACGTGAGTACCTTTGTAAGTAGGGCTTTATCCGCGAAGAGTTCGTCTTTGCTGATTCCCAGTTCACTGAGCAGATTCACGAAGGCTTGGTTGGTTGGGGCAAAGACTGTGAATGGACCTGGGCCACTCAGCACATCCACGAGGTCCGCAGCGACAACGGCTTCAACGAGAATGGAGAAATCATCGTTCCCCGCGGCGATGGCCACCACCGATGGCTCTGTGGGAAGGACGTTGAGGGTTCCTTCAATGGTCCTTTTGGACGCGTAGCGCAGGGTGACTTCCGCTCGAATCGTATTTTCACCTTCGTTGAATACACGATCGGTTTCCAAAAGTCTTGCTGCCTTGGTCCGCCGAACAGTTCCTCCAAGATCATAAGGCGGGGCATACTCCCGTTTGAAGTAGTGACCGTTCACGTAGAAGGTGACGAACCGAACCTTATGAGCTTCATAACGACTTAGAGTGGTGTCTAAGAATACAGCGACTTCGCCCACAGCGGGTGTGCCTGTCCCGTTTAAACTGATGGCGTTAGTTCGTTCAGCATTTGTACTGATGGCCAGATTGAAAGTGCCAGTCTCATCATCGGAAAAACTGACCGAAGGAACGATGAGCGAAAGTGCGATAAGAAGAGAAAAAATAGTTTTCTTTAGAGAAGTGTTAATCCTGTCGGTTCCGATTAACGACGTACCATGTGTTCTATTCATGTGGTTTCCTTTTCGGAGAGTGTGGGGAAGCTAATCATTAGGTCCGGTGCATTCGCTGACATAAGCGGAGCCATTTGAAGGTGTCGACATAATCATGCTCATGTTTCGTAGTAAAATCGTATATGTAGAAAAGTAGATGGAATGTCCTCTCGTCTTCTCACGGGTTTTTTAAAAATGAAGTTCTCGCGAGCGAATCCAATTGGATAAATGCCGGGAGGTGTGACGAAAAATTTGACCGGTTCGCACGACGACTCACGGCATTATTAAGTTGCTTCATAAAAGAGCGATGAAGAGTGATCCTCATCACATGGAGTCAATTGAATTTCGATTCGGTAGGACTAAAAGGACTCTTTGGGTTCTGTTCTGGTTTCACGGAGCTCTTCGTTCATAGATCGAGGGGGCGCTTCTTGGGAGTGGAGAACGGTTAGAGCCGGAAATGATCCTTAGAGTGTCTGCCGATTTCGTCAGGTCGTCTCGCGGTTTAGGCTGCATCTCTGTCTATTTTTAGGTTGCGATTTATTGATCATCCGTCATCTTCATAGATCTTTAGAAATATTCAGAAAACGAGTTTGCCGGGCCGAATACGTGAATCTGAAGCCCAGATTCGATTTTTAGTGAATTCGATCGTTTTGAGTCTCTCTGGGTCCAGGAGAGATAGTCGGGGAGACAAGGTCAGTCATGATTGGAATCAGTTTGGCGGAGAAGGCATGGGTGCCGGACGCGGTCATTCGTTTAGGTATCAAGCTGATGCTTCGTGAGCGATTGGGACAGTTCAAGGATGGAGGTTGCGAGGCTGATCAAGAAGCCGTGAATACATGGCTTGAACAAATGGCCGATAGCCCCATTGCCTGGGTTCCTGATCTCGCGAACGAACAGCACTATGAGGTGCCGGCCGGTTTTTTTGAGCTGGTCATGGGGCCATTCATGAAATACAGCTGCGGATACTTCAGTCACCCGGAGATCGGTTTAGACCAGGCTGAATTCGACATGCTAGCCCTGACGAGTGAACGCGCTGAGGTGAGTCCCGGTATGCGCATCTTAGATCTTGGCTGTGGTTGGGGTTCCCTTTCGCTCTTTTTAGCCGACCGTTATCCAGATTGTGAAATTACAGGTGTCTCTAATTCGAATTCTCAGAGAGAATTTATCGCTGCGCGAGCCAAAGAGCGGGGTCTGGATAATCTTGAGATTATTACGGCCGACATGAATGAGTTCGATTCGTCAAACCAGTTTGACAGGGTGATGTCCGTCGAGATGTTTGAGCATATGCGGAATTGGAAGAAATTACTTGGACGTATTGACGGTTGGCTCGCACCCACTGGGAAACTTTTCCTTCATTATTTTTGCCATGCTAAAAATCCCTACCCTTATGAAACTGAAGGGGCGGGAAATTGGATGGGACGTCATTTTTTTAGTGGCGGAATGATGCCCAGTGAAGATTTAATTCTTTACCTTCAGGAAGACCTGCGAGTAGAGCGCAAGTGGCGGGTGTCAGGGGTTCACTACCATCGGACTTGCGAGCAGTGGCTAAAGAGAGTTGATGCTCGCTCTCCAGAGGCTCTTGAAATCATGGCCTCTACCTATGGAGATGCAGATGCAAAGCTATGGTTGCAAAGGTGGCGCTTGTTCTTTTTGGCCTGCTCGGAGCTTTTTCGATATCGGTCAGGCAATGAATGGTTTATTTCCCATGTGCTTTTGGGTCGTGGCTCGGACTCACTGAAATGAAGATTGCGGTGATTGGGACAGGGATTTCCGGGTTAGTTGCAGCGAAAATCTTGGCGGAAGATCATGAGGTAACGGTATTCGAAGCTGATGAGCGAATCGGTGGCCATACACATACAGTCGATGTGGATCTAGAGGGTCAAACCTTTTCGATTGATACGGGCTTTATTGTTTATAATGAGACTACGTATCCCCATTTCTGTGAACTTCTCGATGAACTCCACGTAAAGACACAAAAGAGCGATATGAGCTTTAGTCTCTCGTGTGAGCAGACCGGTTTAGAATGGGGAAGCATCGGACTCGGTGGCGTTTTTGCTCAGAGGAGGAATCTCGCACGGCCTCGGTTTCTAAAGATGCTGCTTGATGTATTGAGATTTAATCGTGAGGCGCCGAGCTTAGTCGAGTCTTTAGATGCGAGTGTTGAATTAGGCGACCTCCTCATTGAGAAGGGATATTCGGATACCTTTACGCGCCACTATATCATCCCTATGGGAGCGGCCATCTGGTCTGCGCGCCCAAGCAGGTTTCTCAAGTTCTCCGCGAAAAGCTTCATTCGCTTCTTTATGAACCATGGTTTATTAGCGAGTTCTGGACGTCTGGAATGGAGGGTTCTTCAAGGAGGTTCAAGGGCTTATCTTGAGCCGCTCACTCAGACGTATGCAGATCGAATTTTTTGCGGTGGTCGTGTGGAAAGAGTTTCGCGTCGTTCTGACGCAGTCGAAGTGCGGGTTGAAGGTCATGATTCTTTTGACTTTGATCGAGTCGTGTTGGCGGTGCATAGTGATCAGGCTCTGGCCATGCTCGCGAACCCAACTAAATCGGAGATAGAGGTTTTGTCGAACATCCTTTACCGATCAAATGATGTTCTTCTACATACGGATGCCAGCGTGATGCCCAAGAATCGAAGAGCATGGGCTTCTTGGAATTATCGGACGGCTGAAGTCGACCAGGAGGATGTCTTTGTGAGTTATCACATGAATCGACTTCAGGGGATTGAGTCGGAACACTCTTTTTTCGTCACTCTTAACGGAAGGCCTTACATAGACCCGGAGTCTATACTCGGCGAGTTTGAATACCATCATCCGATTTTTGATGCAGACGCAGTGAAAGCCCAAGAGCGGCATGGCGAGATTGACGGCGCGGATCGGATTCATTACTGCGGTGCTTACTGGGGATGGGGTTTTCACGAGGATGGAGTACGAAGCGCGAAGATCATGGCCGACCGAATTCTGGGAAAGGCCTTGAGTTGAATAGTTTTATATATACGGGTCATGTCGAACATCACCGGCTTATGCCCACCGAACATCGATTTAGCTTTCCTCTGTCCATGTATTATCTAGATCTGTCGGAGATCGAGATACTTGAGAAAAAGATTTGGTTCTTTGCAGAGAGAAAGACGGCTGCGCTGCGTTTGAGGCGTAGCGATCATTTAGGCCAATCCGAGGTTCCTTTAGATCAAGCGGTTCGTAGTCATGTCAAAGAGAAAGCCGGCTTTGAGCCCACGGGGCCCATTCGGATGCTGACTCAGCTCCGCGTTGCAGGCTACATGATGAATCCGATTTGCGTCTATTATTGCTTTAGCCCCACTGAAGATCACCTTGATGCGCTTGTAGCCGAAGTCAGCAATACACCTTGGGGCGAGCAGCATGCCTATGTGCTCGATCTGCGAGACGCTGTGCCAGTGAGAGGCTTGCTTCAGAAAGAGCAAGCTAAAGAGTTTCACGTCTCGCCGTTTATGGACATGGATATGGAGTATCTCTTCTCCATTGGGAGGCCTTCGGATCGATTGACTTTGTCCATCGAAAATAAAGATTCCCAAGGAGATAAAATTTTCGCAGCTGAACTTGGTCTTCAGCGAACGCCTCTTAATTCCAAGTCAGCGATCTTCTCTTGCCTTCGATACCCCATGATGACCGCGCAAATTTCTGCCGGAATCTATTGGCAAGCTTTCAAGCTTTGGAGGAAGAAAGCTCCTTTTTATCGTCATCCATGACCTTTGAGTCGTTTTGAAGGGGCAGGCTAGGCATTGCTATTTTTGGCGCTTTCGGCTCGATGTCTTTTGTAGAATTGGATCGACACAGGAATGAGCTGCGGGGCCCAAACGATTGTCACCGCCACTGAGACGATGATGAAAACAATCGAGCTATGGACTGTAAGCTGAGTAAGCCATTGAGCGAGGAGATAGCCACCGACGGAAATGGCAAGGACCTGGGCAGTGTACCGGAGGTCTTCGGGGTAACTCCGAATGCCATTTCGAGAGATAGCCCGAACGCTGAAGAGATAGCGAATGGCTTCGGCCGCCGAGAGAGCGGCAATGGCTCCTGGAAAGCCGGCGGAATACCAGCCGATGGGGATGAATGCAGCTAAGGCGGCGAGTTTCACTGCATTCAGGAAGGCGGTTGTACGGGTATCTCCAATCGCGATCAGGGCGACTTGGTTGATTCCTTTCATGGTGCCGAACCAAGTTCCCGTAGCCAAGATCTGGAGCATCCACCCTGAGGCCTCATATTCCGCATCGTACAAGGTGTGCATGAGTGAAGCACCTGCCGAAACCATCACGCTGGAACTCCATGCTGAGAAAACAACAGGTGTTTTTCGTATCCGCAGGAACTCTTTGGAGATATTTCCCTTTTCTTCGTAGACTCGGCTCATGATAGGAAAGATCAAAGACGAAGTGATACGCCCGACAATTTTTCCACCTAGACCCGCCATGACACCGCTGATGTTGTAGATCCCGAGCATCGAAAGGCTGACGAGTTTTCCAAATACCAATCGGTCAGCCGCAGTTTCTCCAAAGCCCAGCGCGGTGCTGAGAAAGATCCATCTTCCGAAGTGATAAATTTCGAGGGCCGACTTTTTATGGAAGCGGAATCGGTTGTTCCTTCCAGGAAGGCAATAGCTAATGATGGCGAGTAATATGGAACGTACGAGAATGGGAATAGTGAGCGCCCATACAGTTCGGAAGTGCCAAGCGACGGGCACCATGATGATGAGCCCAGCAAACTGTGCAACGAATTCTATCGTAGCCAACTGTTTTACTTTTACGTGTCTTCTGAAGAGCGTAAGTTTAGTCGTAGAAATTCCGTCGATGAGAGTGCTCAGACAGATGATCGGCACGAGATACCGGATCTCAGGAGTTTCGTAATAAGCAGCAAAAGGAAAAGATGCAGCGACCATGAGGCTGAAAAGAACAACGCTACGGATGAAGATCAAGGTCCAAGCTGTATCAAGGAATTCTCGATTTTCGGCTTTCGCATTTTGAACGATGCTTGTTCTGATGCCCATATCGCTGAAAGTTGCGATGGAGGAAATCATAATTTGGGCCAAGGCCATGATTCCAAACGCCTCGGGCATGAGGAGTCGAGTTAGAATCAGATTGGAAAGAAGACGTAGGGATTGCCCACCTCCGAAAGCACCGATATTCCAGACGGCTCCGGATGCAATGTCGTACTTTTTGAGCGCCGACTCTTGCTCTGGGGAAGGCCCTTTTTCTTCTCTCACGCGTGGCACTCTTTCGTGATGAGAATGGGCTCGGCACTGTTTGTCATGAGATATGAATCCTTGCTTATAGGCCGACTGACCGACCGACACTAGCCTATGACGGCGAGCATTATCCATTGATACATCGAACGGAAGTTGAGTTAATCAGAATCTTCTTTCTGGGGGGAAGCCTGTTTTCTAGATTTTTTCAATATCTTTTCAATCCGTGGTGTCAAAAAGGTGTAAATGGGTGGCTTCGGTTCAAATCTTACTTTCCAATCATCGCGATTATTCCGCCTGGGTTGTAATTGAGAGAGCCAGAAGGGGCCTGAGGAAAACTCTGTCTGTAGACAGAAGCCCGAAGCTCTTTTCTAAGAATTGAAATCGGCTCGGTGGGTGAATTTTCTCCCATAGTGTTCATTAGGGGCGATCTGTGAAGTGGACTCAACTCAGAGGGGGGGTAAGGCCGATACATCACTTGGGTGAATGAATCAGGAGCAGAGAGCCCTTGCAGTCAAATGATCAAAAAGAAGGTTTTTTGCCACCGGTCGATTCCGCCGGCGAGACGCTTGAGATGAGAGACTCAGAAGTCACGATGAAGCCTTCTCTTCCAGTGAAGACAGCGATGCTTATCTTGGCGGTACTTTGTTCCGGGCCTTTCGTAATGGTTGCTCTCGGATTCGATCTCTCTTCTCCGACCCTGCTGTTATCAGGGGCAGGGCACGTGGACGAACTTGGGGCACAGATTAAGGCCACTCTCTTAGCGACCAATCTTCAATCTATGTTGGGGTGGAGCACCTGCTTCGCAGCCTTCACTTTTTGTATACTTGCGATTGCGAGGTATCGCGTAGGCCACGAACCCCTTTTTCCGATTCTCGGCGTGACATTTCTATTCGCAAGTACCATGCAGGCGATTCCAAACTTTGTTTGGTTTGCAGATTCTGGCGTTTCTGTGGTCTTAGCGGATTCGAATGCAGCTCAATCCTGGATTTATGCCCGAGCGATGAGTGGTTTTATTCTCGCATCCGGCGTGGGTCTCGCTATCTGGTCCTTTAGTCGAGATCGAATTTTTTTGAGTTGTCTTTTTCTTCTGGGGCTCTTTTTAGTTCTTGTGCCGGCTGTGTTCTTCCTTTCCGCTTTCGAGACTAGCTTCGGAACATATTCTCCTGACTCCACGGTTAAGAATGCGTCGCTTGAGCACGCTGAATGGGCCGCCACTCTGTTTCACTTTTTGTTTGGCGGATTGATTTTCAGAATTTTCTACAGACGTCAGGATGACGTTTTGGTCATGGCACTGCTGCTCGCCGTCATTCCCCAACTCGCTGCAGACATGTACCTTTCTGTATCGAAAGAGACTTTGGACGCCTACTTCAATAGTGCGAGAATACTGACTGTTCTGGCTTATTTTATTCCGTTGGGTGGGCTTTTTTCCGAGGTCCTTTCATCCTTTCATCAGCATGAAGATCAAGCTCAAAGACTCAGCCGGCAGAGCGCCATGTTTAAAGCTCAGGCCGAGGATTTGGATCAAGCTCGTCGTCGCGCCGAGGAGGCAAGTCGAGCGAAGGGCGAATTTCTTGCGAACATGAGCCATGAAATTCGGACACCTTTGACGGCGATTGTTGGATACGCTGAGCTGATGGCTCGACCCCAAAAGGGGAAAGCAGATCAAGAAGCATGGATTAAAGGTCTCAGGAGAGGCTCAAATCATCTATTGGCTCTGGTGAATGACATTCTGGACCTTTCGAAAATTGAGGCCGGAAAGATGGGCGTTTCCAAACGCCCGCAATCACCGGTGCAGATCGTACGTCAGGTCGTTCAGTTGATGCTTCCTCAGGCAAAGGAGAAGATGCTCAGTCTCTCCTTTGAGCTTGTCGGTCGATTACCAAGAGAGATCAATACCGACGAAGTAAGAATGCGTCAGATCCTCGTGAATCTTGTCAGTAACGCAATCAAGTTCACTGACACAGGAGGCATCACCATCAAGATGCGAGTTCGTCGTCCCTCGGCGAAGTCTGCAGTACTTGAGATATCTGTGCAGGATACGGGAATCGGTATTCCTGAGGATAAGCTCGCGGCTGTTTTTTCTCCCTTCACTCAGGTTTCCGATGAAAATCATGGAGGGACCGGGCTTGGACTCGATATTTCAATCAGGATGTCACGCTTACTTGGCGGTGAGTTGTCGGTCCAATCCATCGAGGGAAAGGGGAGTATCTTTTGCTTGACTCTTGATCTGGGGAATCTTGAGAATCTAGAGTTGGCTGATCCCGCAGAGCTAAATCGATTCACTGAATTGTCGTTTGCGGATGCTCACTTTGAAATGGAAGATGTTCGATTTGAAGGTCGACGACTTTTGGTTGTAGATGATGGGCGTGACAATCAGAGGATTATTAAATTCTTATTGGAAGAGGCGGGTGCGCAGGTAGATATCGCAGAGAATGGACGTGAAGCAGTCGATAAAATCTCCGCTCACGGCAAAGACTATGACCTCGTCTTGATGGACGTCCAGATGCCTATTATGGATGGCTATGAAGCGACTGAAGAGTTGCGAAGGATCGGTTTTGATTCGCCGATTCTGGCCGTCACGGCTTACGCGCTCGCTCGAGACTTAAAGCGCGCGTTGTCGGTAGGGTGTAATGACTTTGTGACGAAGCCTCTCGTCCCAGCGCAACTGATCAGAAAGGTGGAGCATTGGTTGCCCGCCCGCGAAGGTCGAGAGCGATCGGAGGCTCACGTTTTTGAAAAAGATGAGGAATGCCGGCGTTTTGAACCCTTATTGAAAAAGTTTTTAGCGGGAATGAACGATCGGATTGAAGCACTTCAAGGAGCATTGGAATCCGAGGATCAGGCCAAATTGTTCACGTTGGTTCACCAGATCAAGGGCTCGGCAGGCAGCTATGGATACCCTCGGGTCAGTGAGTTGGCGGGGGCGTGCCAAGCGCTCATGCGTGATGGTGAAGGCTCCGTTGATCTGAATCCCAGAGTGGACGAATTAATCAATGAACTCAGAACCTTACGTAACTCGTCCCTTTCCTAAATAAGATGATGTTTACCTATTTTCGCCTGTTTAGCCTCCGCTGGTGGACAATACGGACGTTCACAATGTCCACCCAGGGGGGATCTTTCTCATCCAATTTAGGACCTTGGTGTGATGGGACTCTAGTCAACCGCTGAAATGGACGAATAGAAAAATGAGGCTTGTGTTGAGGAGAGGCTATGACCATATGGGACCAAACTGAGAAGGTCCTTTTGATCGACGATGATCCAGACATCCACGATTTAGTGGACTTTCATCTTGCGGATCGCGTCGGCTATTTGATGGGCGCTCTGAATGCTCGCGCAGGGGGCGTTCTGGCCTCGCAAGAGAAACCGGATCTAATATTGCTCGATATCCGCATGCCCGATGAGGACGGCCTGTCGTTGTGTCGAAAGCTACAGGCGGACGTTTCCACGCGAGACATTCCAGTTATTTTCTTGACGGGTTGTGATGAACCGGATCAATTGGTTGAAGCCTTTGAAGCGGGAGCAGTGGACTACATCCGCAAGCCTATTTGTCGCACTGAATTGATTGCACGCGTCGGTGCACGATTGAGTGCAAAGAACAAATTAAACCATGCCCGTGAGCAAGCCCGACTTGATGGTCTGACTGGTCTCGGAAACAGAATAGCCTTGGATGAATGTTTGGCGGAACGAGTTGCGGAACATCAAGAAGAAAGTTTTCCGTTTAGTCTGGCCATTCTCGACCTCGATTATTTTAAGACGATCAATGATGGATATGGTCACCAGATGGGTGACGAAATTATTTGTGCTGCGGTCAGAGCTTTCGTACGGATGAGTCGACCGTATGACCGTCTGTTTCGTTTCGGTGGAGACGAATTCGTAGTTGTCGTACCAGGAGGCGAGCCTGAGGATGCCGAGGTTGTTGTCAGTCGCATGCTTGACGCTGTCAGCGGTATTCGTTTGCCCGTCCAAGATGGACAAGTCTCTGTGACTTGCAGCGGAGGATTAATCTCTCAGTCTGAGCGGTCGCCCTCGTTGAGCGCGAAAGCGTTGCTCGAGCGAGCCGATAAAGCGCTGTATGAAGCGAAACGGACTGGGCGAAATCGGCTAGTGATTGGTTCAGCCGACTAGGAATTTCATAATATATGGGTGATTGTGCGGGGAGCTATTCTGACTTCTGTGGATCTAAGAAGCTGAAATTCATAATTCAGTGACGCTGAATATGGTTTATCCCTGTGTGATATGCGCCACTCGGTTTTTTTAAAACAGCTTCATATCCACCAAAAAATTTCAGGCTCAGCTGCTGATGGCACTCTTTCCGTCCTAAGGGCTGGTTCTGGAGGTCAAATAGTGACTATTTTTGGGAACAAAATTTGCTTACTGTAAGGCGATTAATCTAGCTCCCAATTTGGGGAGGAGGCATTGAGTTCATGCCAGATTGGCAGTTTGGAGCAGGGCTGAGTATCGCTCTGCTTGTTGCATTTACAGCACATGTTTTCTATCGACGACCTCCGGGTGCGCTCTGGCCGAGTCTGCCTATGGTGTTCGCTTCGGCCCTATGCTTTGCGATCGGCGATTTGATTTCTGAAGTTTGGTCTGATTCGCCGCGTGGCCTTTGGTTTGGAATGACGGTCTTGTATATCGGACTGTTCTCAATCGCTACGGCTTGGTGGGATTTCACTCGTCGCTATACAGAAATCTATGAGCCTAAGGTCTGGTCTCGATTTAAGCGGTTTCCCCTCATTTCGACTCGCGTCATGATCGTTCTTAACGTGAGCTTTGTGATCGCCATGGCGACGAGTCCATGGCATGGACTTTTTCTGGATGCGAATCCGGGCTCAAGAAGTACATATGGTCCTCTTTGGTACGTTGCCGCGGGCTCAAACTATCTCATCATTGCATCGACCCTTGTCATTCATATTACACTTTCAGTTAAAGCGGAAGACAGCGCAATTCGCTCTCAGTGCCGTTGGATTGCCGCGGCGATTGCTGTTCCATTCGCCGCAAACTTTTTGTTTGTTTCCACCTCGATACCTCTTGCTTATGACCCTACAGCTTTAGGAATGGCAGTGAGTTGTAGCTTGTTTCTCTATGCGATTAGTCGCCTTGATCTATTTGCACTGGAGCGCCTTTCGGTGCCCGATATTCTCTCGGATGACACGGACTCAATCCTTTTTGTAAAGCCCGATGGGCGATTGCTTTACGCTAACGACCGCGCATGTCGCATCATGGATCAGTCAGAGCTTGTTCGAGGAAGCTCTGTGAATGCGATTTTTGAAAAGAGAATCCCCAGTTTTTCTTTAGAAGATGCATTAGCCAGTTGCCTGGGAGAGGGGCGAGCCCTCGTGGGCGGTGCTCATCATCTGATTAATAACTTGGGTCGTGATCAATGGATTCAGATTGATGTGACTCGGTTTTTTTGGCATCGGAACCGGGCTGTTGGTTTCTGTATTCGTTTGCGTGATCGAACAGACTTACATGAAGCGACCGCCGCTATGGAAGACCATGCGAGTTTACTTGAAGCTATTGACCAAGCCACGGGAGAGGGGCTTGTCGTGCAAGATTCCATGGGTCGAATTCGCTATGTCAATGAGGCCTTTTCTCGTCTCTGGGATATTCCGATCGCGAAAGTCAGTACATGGGACCGAGAGAAACTCATGCAAGAAATAGGGACAAGAATTTGGGGTCATTCGGGTGAAGCATTTACGTCCGCATGGCATCGAGATGGCGAAGACTTTGATGTGGACTTTCGCTTGACGGCTGATGTTCAGTTGACGGATGGACGGATTATGGAAATTTGCACATTTCCGATTCGACATGTGAGAAGCTTTACAGGGCGCGTTTGGCGAACAGCGGATGTGACTCAGCAGCGCCAGGATGCGCAAGCGATGATTCATTCGCAGAAGCTAAAAGGGCTTGGTGTGCTTGCGGGCGGGATTGCTCACGATTTCAATAACCTTCTCGTCGCGATGCTAGGGAATGCAGAGCTCGCACGGGAAGCAGCGCCTCCCAATTCCCCGACGCTTGAATATCTGACTGATATTGAAGCATCTGCGGAGCGAGCAGCCGAGCTGACCGCTCAGATGTTGGCCTACACCGGCAAGGCAAGTTTTGACAAAGAACTTATTAATCTTTCTGATCTGATTAAGGATGTAGGAGACCTACTTTCGGTTTCGATTCCAAAGAACGTAGTGATTGATTACCAGCTACAGGATCAGCTCCCGCTTCTCTCGGGTGGGATTGGTCAGATGAGACAGATTGCCATGAATTTAGTGACGAATGCGGCCGATGCGATTTCGCAATCAGTGGGGGGACGCATTTCGATAGAGACCGGCATTGGACGTCCTGAAGCACTTGGATTTGCAAGTGCGTTGCTGAACTACGGGACAGTACCAAAAGATGCGATTTTTCTTCGCGTTTTCGATGATGGCGAAGGCATGGATCAAGAGACAATGAATCGAATATTTGATCCTTTTTTTACGACCAAAATTTCTGGCCGGGGACTTGGCTTAGCAGCCACCTTGGGGATCATACAGAGCCACGAGGCCTCCCTGTGCGTTGAGTCGACCAAGGGGGAGGGGACATCATTCACAGTGTTTCTCCCCTCAGTTCCTGGCGAGATACTTCCAGACCGAGTCGCAAATGGGCCGGACTACCAGCCACGGAGAGGGCGTACCACTCTCGTAGTGGATGATGAGGCGAGCGTGCGCCAAATGCTCGCAAAAATGTTGACGGCCCTGGACTTCGAAGTTCTTGAAGCATGCGATGGCTACGAAGCCGTGGACGTATTTAAGCAACATGCCAGTGAGATCGATCTAGTCATTCTCGATATGAATATGCCAGGTATGGATGGCGAAGAGACTTGGTGGAATTTGAGGGAAGAGAAGAAAGATCTTCCTATTCTTCTTTCAAGTGGCTACCCCGAGCAGATGGTGAATTTAGACGGCGTTCGCTCGTCTGAGATCGATGGTTTCATTCAGAAGCCCTATCGAAAGCGGGATTTGTCCAAGCAATTGAAAGTTCTTTTGTCCTGATCTCGTGAGTCGGTTTTCAATCCCGTCTAAAACGGCCCCTCGCGAGCACGCGTAGCGCGCCATAACTCGTGCTGCTTCTGAAGCCTGTTAAGCGCATTGGATCCAGTCTCGGCGTTCTCGTGGCGGATTAACTCCAAAGGCTCGCTGTCCTTTCTTCTCACTAGATGAACTTTCTTTAATGTTTTGTTCATCTTGAGGACAGCTTCGCGCCGTATGTTTCCTCCTGTAGTGAGGCCGAATGTGCGGCCTTTAAAATCGGAAACGCAGTTATCAAAATCGCGATTCCCAGACCAAGGAGACCGAAGATGAGGCGCAACGTTTCAATCAAAATCATAGCGGCGGCAACGGGATTGGTTTTTCTGATTCTGTCGAGTGAGAGCGTAGCGGCTACGGGCGAGAAGTTTTCTTCAGAAGCCGAAAAGGAATCGTATAGCTTGGGCGTAGTCGTCGCCTCTCAGGCGATGAGTGGCCTGGGTGAGGTGGATACTGAGGCTTTTGTAGCGGGTGTTTCCGATGTGTTGCGAAAAAATGATTTTGCTCTTGACGATGCTGAAATTCAACAGTCTTTGACTCGTTTCGACGAGCGACGTGCTGAAAAGGCTCAGCTTGAATTGGCGAGCGTTATTGAGTCCAATCGGATCGCGGGTGACGCCTTCAGGAAAAACTTCTCTGAAGACCCGGCGGTGGAAACCTTGGAAAGTGGCTTGCAATATAAAGTGATCCAAGCCGGAAAGGGAAATGTGCCCTCAGGCGATGATACGGTCACGATTCACTACCGTGGAGCTCTGGTGGACGGTCGCGAAATCGACAGTTCTTACAATCGCAACGAGCCCGTCACCATTCAAGTTGACAAAGTGATCCCGGGCTGGACAGAGGCACTGACTCGAATGCCAGTGGGTTCTAAGTGGCAGGTGGTGATCCCTCCTGACATGGCCTACGGCGACCTCGGTGCGGGCGATATGGTAGAGCCCGGTTCAACGGTGGTTTTTGAAATGGAATTGATTAGTACGAGTTGATCGTCCGAGCCGCGACTCCTCCCCGTCATGCCCCCGACATGAGAGTCGCTACAGCTCCCCCGCTAAGTGTTCGGGCGATCGGCCCCGGAAGTCCTCCCCCGGACTTC